>JAHISJ010000019.1 GCA_018818205.1 Patescibacteria group bacterium | reverse complement strand
TGCAGTAACTCTCTGGTTTGTCATGCTGGGTCTGTGGTTTCTGTGGCATTTGGAAACGGTAGAGCAGCAACACAAGAACAGTCAAAAGAAACACCACATTCAGAGAAAGCACATGCAACTCAGTATTGTCAGATACTACCTGGAAAAGATACACTCTGAGATTATCCTTACAGTGGAAGGGAGGTATATGGTATGAGGGTTATTGGAAGTGCAGGCGGGTCAGTTACCTAAGACCATTGACAACATAACAATAAATAGCTTATAATACTCATATCCTATTTAGAGCTAACAAGCAACTATGGCACATCGTAAAGCCGGTGGTTCCACACAACTAGGTCGTGATAGTAATCCAAAATATCTTGGCGTTAAAATTGCAGGCGGTGCTAAAGCAAAAGCTGGTGCAATCATTATTAAGCAGCGTGGCACCAAATTTAGAGCTGGTGAAAATGTAAAAAGAGCAAAAGACGACTCTCTTTTTGCACTTAAAGAAGGTACCGTTGAATTTCACGACAAGCGAGTAACCAAATACGACGGTAATGTTATTCGTGCAAAATACGTACGCGTAGTGTAACACCACAAAAAAACACCTAGACTAGTAGTATCTAAGTGTTTTTTTATTTTCTAAAAACAAATACCTATATTTTCTTCCTACGCTCCTTGCATGCCTTAATAAAACTTTTAAACAACGGATGTGGAGCAAGAGGTCTCGATTGAAACTCTGGATGAAACTGTGTTCCCACAAACCATGGATGCGACGGATTTTCAATAATTTCAACAAGATCAAGCTTTGGATTAACACCTGCAAAAACTAATCCATGCTTAGAGAGAATGTCTCTGTAGTCATTACTGACCTCATACCTGTGGCGATGTCTCTCAGAAACCATATTCTTACCATAGGCCTTGCTAGAAATAGTATTCTTCTTTACCGCACACTCATACGCTCCAAGTCTATTAGTGCCACCATATTGCTTCTTCTCAAGGAGCTTCTTCTGCTCCTCCATTGGCTCAATAACTGGATACTTGGTATTTGGCTGAGCCTCAACAGTATTAGCAGTCTTCAGACCACAAACATGACGTGCAAACTCTATTACAGCCATCTGAAGACCAAGGCAAAGGCCAAAATACGGAATATCATGTTCTCTTACAAAACGAACTGCTTTAATTTTTCCTTCAAGACCTCTTTTACCATACCCACCAGGAACAATAACCCCATCCATCTCCAACAAAGTATTGAGTGTCTTTGCATCTTTTTCGAATTTCTCACTATTTACCCAATGAATATTTGCTTTAACATTATTCCCCCATGCACCATGCTTTATTGCTTCAATTACTGACACATATGAATCCTCTAAAGCATAGTCCCCTGTTTTAAAGTATTTTCCTACAATAGCAATATTAACTTCATCACTCGTGGTCATAATATCATTAACCATTGATTCCCACTTCTTAATACCGGTCTTTCGTGGTTTAAGGCCCATATCTTTGAGCACAATCTCTGCAAACTTCTGTTTTTCTAATACCTCAGGTACGAGATAAATACTGTCACAATCGGGGTTTGATATTACATGATCAAACTCAACTCCACAGAACTGCTTAATCTTTTCTTTGCGTTTTTTGTCCAACTCGCGCTCTGAACGACCAACAATAAAATGAGGAACAATACCATGAGAATTAAGCGTTCTCACCGAATACTGTACTGGCTTTGTCTTCATTTCCCCTACTGACTTTGGTATAGGAAGATACGATACATGCACATGAATAACATGATCACGCCCCAAAGCCTGCTCCATCATACGTGCTGCCTCTAAAAAGAGGACTCCTTGGTACTCCCCTACCGTGCCGCCAAGTTCAATAATAACGATCTCGGCTTTTGCCTGCTTCCCTGCTTCTTTCACCCTTCTGATAATCTCTTCTGGAACATGCGGCACCACCTCAACATCTTCGCCCTCATACTCAAAGTTACGCTCACGCTTAATTACTTCTTGGTAAATCTGACCGGTTGTTATAAATTGTGCACGCGTCAAACTTTTATTTAAAAATCGCTCATATGTCCCAATATCTTGATCGGTTTCTATCCCATCATTTGTTACAAACACTTCACCATGCTCAGTTGGTCTAATAGTGCCTGCATCAATATTAACGTACATTTCTGACTTCATGTTCACCACACTATACCCCTTACTCTTAAGAAGCATACCTAAAGAAGCCGATGTTATCCCCTTCCCTAAGCTAGAGATAACACCTCCTGTAACAAATATATAACGTGTTTTTATTGATTTCATGCCAAAAATTTATTTCGTATTTTTCTATTCTTTTTCAATATGCAATGTCGCTTTTGCCTGCGTATCCTTATCTAATTTAAAATGGAACGTATGATCACCAAGCTTCTTTACTGGTTCCTTAATAGCAATATAGCGAGCATCAATCACTTCGCCGATATCTTTTCCCATAATCTCGGCGATATCCTTTTCTCTGATTGAACCAAAGAGTGCACCAGTCTCGTCTGCTTTGACAGTATGCGAAAAAGTTTTACCCTCAATGTGCTCAATGTATTTTTGTAATTGCTCCTTCTTTTCCTTTCCTTCGCTCTGCCTCTTTTCAAGAAGCATCTCTCTTTTTTCCAAAGCCTCTGTGTCAGCAGGAACTGCAAGGCCCTTTGGCACTAAAAAGTTCCGCGCGTATCCATCAGACACACGAGCTATGTCTCCTTTTTTCCCTAACCCTTGGACAGTATCTTGTAATATGACATTCATAACTCTTTTCATTAATCGATAAACCTATCTAATTATTGTAAACGATTTGAACTCATCTGTATAGTCACTAACATCCACATCTACTGCGCTTACTTGAGCTCCAGATGGTCCCTCTCTACTCCACTTAGTAAGCTTATCAAGTGCGTTCTCATCACCTTCGGCAATAATCTCCACTGTAGCATCATCACAATTTCTAACCGTTCCAGTTATTCCGTGCATCGTTGCATACTTAACCGTATTTTCCCTAAAAAAGACACCTTGAACAGCGCCATGTACAATGAGTCGTGTTCTACGCTTCATGAGTTCTTACTTCTCCTTGCAAGCTCAGTAAAAAGCGTCATCCCTGCGATAGCTACACCAACATCATCTGCATATCCAAAAATAGGAACTAGATCGGTCAAAAAATCCAATGGAAACACTAGATACAGTGCAGCAAATAGAGGAATAAGTTTGTATTTTAAGGGAACAGAAGAATCAAAAATGAGTTTAAACGCATCAATAGCTACAAAAGAACGCTCAGCATTTTTTTTACTCATGCTCATTAATTAATTCAATAGCCTTATCTAACTGTGGATCCAATTCTTGTTCATACTCCTCTCTGGTTCGATCAATATCAACATCTACAGCCAGTCCTTCTTTATTTATATCAATACCCTTTGGTGTCAGCCACTTCGCAACACTTATTCTTAAACTTGAATCACCTGAAGTATTAATAAGCTCTTGAACAGTACCTTTCCCAAATGTCTGTTTTCCAATTAACAATGATCCGCTATTGTCCCTTAGCGCCCCTGCAACAATCTCCGCTGCACTAGCTGAATTATCATTTACAAGCACATACACAGGAATAGTGTCTAGTCGTGGAGACTGAAGCGTTTTGTATTCTTCTTTTCTTCCATCGCTAAATTCTTCTATTGCCACAACAGAGCCTTTGTCAAAGAACTCTCCAGAAACGGTCACTGCTTCATCAAGCAGCCCTCCAGTGTTATTTCTCATGTCTAGAATAATCGCATCTGGATTTTTTGAAAGATTTACCTTTACTGCTTCAGAAAATTCTTCTGAAGTCGTCTCAGAAAAGGTAGAGATCTCAATATAAAGAACAGTTTTTCCTTCTTCAGTCTCAATAATGCGGGAATCAACACTATCCACTTGAATGGTATCGCGTACTATAGGAATCTCAAGCGCTTCTTCTTCACCTTCTCTTACTATAGTTAAGGTTACCGTTTCACCCTTTTTACCACGAATATTCTTTACCGCCTCATACAAAGACATTTTTGATACATCCTGGTCATCAATTTTGAGCACAATATCATCTTCCCGTACACCCGCGTTCTCTGCAGGAGTATCTCTGAGTACAGAAACTATCGTAAGCATCTTGTCTCGCACGGTAAGCTCAGCACCAATACCATCAAAATGCCCATTTAAAACCTCATCTCTAAACTCCTTAGTTTCCTCGGGATCCATAAACACCGTGTACGGATCCTCAAGTGAGTCAACCATACCTTTGATTGCACCGTAATAGAGCTTCTGATAATCAACCGTGCCGTTAATATGCTTTTTACTAATTAAGTCCCAAAGCTCCCAAAACAAGTCAAAGTCGACTTCATCTACCCTGTCCGTGTATTTATGCTTTACGTTCGTCTCAGCCTGCTGCTCTTCAACATTTTGTGCAACACTATTGCTCCGTCCATAAAAAAGCCCGGCAAGAAAACTAACAAGGACAAAGAGAATGACAAGATAAACACGAAACCACTTTTGATAGCTTTTTGAATACATTATTTAAAGGTCACTTTAAATTCTCTATCTATCTGTAAATCAGCGTTAAACTCAACCACATTATCTGAAACAAGTGTACCATACTCTGCAGGCTCAAAGGATGCAATAGGCTTTTTGAATGTAAGATTCGCCCTAATTTTTGGCTTCTTTTGCCCTATCTGCTTTTGGAAGTAAAGTGTATACTCGTTATCGTCCCCAAAGATAGTTACAGGAACATCATATGAATACGTTAACTCACGCTGTTCCCCCGGTTCAATAGTTACAAAAGTACCAAATGATGTTTTTCCAAGTTCTTGAGTCACTTCATACGGATTAGCTGGATCAATATAGTATTCTCCACTCTTTTCATTGCCCTCTACACCTAAGAATTCACTCCCCTCTGGAACGTAAATCCTATTCCAGTTTCTGTACCGCGTTGTTTTCCAGGTAAATCCGGGCGCTGTATTTTTGTACGTCAAATGTGCTTCAACGCGTGGCTTATCCCCCGTTGCATCAAGCGTATATTCGTATTGCCGCTCAATGAATTCATCAGTTTTAAGACTCGCCATATTTGAGTCAACAACCATCATGTAATCACCGGGGACATCTTGCACTGTGCCAGCCCAATTCTTATCAACCAAGAACTTTTGAATATCAGGATTCTCCATGTACATTACCAAGTGCTTCTCCATAAGCGAACGTTGTACAACATCAGCCATAGTCATCCACTTTTCTCGAGGTAATGTCATAACTTTTCCAAGAAGCACCGCTGCCAAATCACTAATAATATCTTTTCTTTCATGAAAATCAATACCTTTGTCTACAAAATTCTTCTCGACGTGAAACTCTAGCTGCTCAGTAACATTGTCCTTTGTAAAAGTATACGGATACCCAGGAATCTGTGTTGGTCCGGTAATTTCAAGTAAGAATGAAATAAAATCAGGGGTAATACCTACAACACCGTCAAACGTTTCTGTACCACCCTCCAACGCATAAAAATTCATAACTTCCTTTGAAGACTCAGCAAAGTCCGGCGACCAGTTTGCATCCCGCATGTACCAGCTCTTATTAAACGGTGCGGCAAGTTTTTTGATTTGCCACGGAGGATCAACTTCAATATCTGCTTTTTGATCAAGACCATACACATCATGTGTCGTAAACTCTAGCATTTCAGCATCTTTAACCTTTACTATGCCATAACTTCCAAGGAAACCACCGGAAGGTCTAAGCTCAGTATTATTTTGGAATAGTAATAAATAGGTCTGTTCATTTGGATATCCCGCAAGCGCCGGAAATAATTTTGAGATAACCACGATATCTTTAAGATATTTTTTTGCGTCGGGCAAACTCTCTCCAATTAAATCCCGTGCCTCAGAAATTTGCGTGACAACACCATCTTCAGGTATTTGTGAAAATTCTACCTCTGCTAATTCAAACTGACTGAGACTTCTCTCAAGTTCAGGCGCACTTTGCTTAAGTTGCTTTAAGATCTCGCCTTTCTGCTCTGGACTCATCCCTTTAAAGCTTGTCACCTCCCCATTCTCACCAAGTGGATCCATGATATTTTGAGCAACAGAAATTGCTGTTTCAACTGAGCTTGTAATCTGCATAGCCCCTTTAAACAAATGATCTGCAGCAACATACTGTCTACGAGCATACGGAATAACTTTCACCCATGAGAGTTTCTTAAAACTCTCGTTGCTTTCTTCAAAATCCTTTTTTGCACTTTCTATTAGTTCAGCGGCTTCATCAAATTTTTGCTCTTCCAAAAGCTCAGGTACCTTCTGAATTTTTTCTTTACCGGAAAGAGCAGACGCATACGCAGACTTTGCTGGATTGACGCTTAAACCAGCAAGAACACCTAGTATTAAAACAAGCGCAACAAGCACTAGGAGTGTAATTTTTAGCCACTTTGGAAATCGCTTTTTTTTCTTTGGTTTCTTTGTAGGCTGCATAGGTTCAGGTTTTGCTAAATTAGGTTTTAGTTTGTTTGTCCTTCGATTCATTTTGTTTTGCATATTTTAAGATGAATTTTATCGCACTCACAATATGAATGCGTGTTTGTTTATTGAAAAAAGCAAAAAAAACATTAGGACTGGATGCCGATGCACGTGCATAGTAGTGAATCATATGAAAATCCGGATAGTACAGTACTTTCCACCCCTTATTCCAAAAACGTCTACACCAATCCACGTCCTCCATATACATAAAAAACCGTTCATCCATGAGGCCAACATCATCAATCGCCTCACGTCTCGCAAGCATTGTTGACCCTAAAATCCACGCCACTTCTCGCTTTGAGCCATGATCCCAATCTGCCAAGGTAAACTTTCTGATCTGCTTTTGAGGACGCTTAAAGTTTCCAAGAAACGTTCGTCTATAAATAATGAGTCGTACGTTTGGATATGAATCAAAACAAGAAAGCTGTAGTGAACCATTTGGATTTTGGAGCTTTGGACCAAGCATACCAATATCAGGATGCTTGGTCATGTATGTAATCATATTCTCAAGTACTCCCGGAAGTGCAGTAATATCTGGATTTAGAAGCAATACGTACCTGCCTTTTGACACACGAATACCCTGATTGACCGCCTTTGGAAACCCAAGATTCTCTTTATTAGCAATCATGGTGATGGAAGGAAAATCTTCCTCAATCATCTGAGCAGTTTCGTCCATCGAGTTATTGTCTACAACAATAATCTCGTACTTAAAGGACGGTTCATGCTTTCTGATGCTTCTGATACATTGCCTCAGTAGCGACGGCGTTTTGTAATGAACAATAATGATAGATAGCGTCATATCCGTCTTTTCACCTGATTTTTCTAGTGTCTGCTCGCTCATAGTACATTAAATAAAGGTAAACCCTTTATGGGTTTACTACCACTAATACCACTTTCTAATATCTTGCTTAGAAATGGTCGTCTTATTAAAAATAGCACGTCTTTTTGCACGAGTCAAAGGAATTGCCTTAATAAACTGCCCCAGCCCAAGCACCGTTTTTGGCTCAAACAAAAGAAAATATACAAACTTCTGCAATTCAAAAAAAAGAATGAATACTGAATAAATAAGGAGATTTGACCAAAACTCATTCTTAAAAAGAACTATCAAATGATTTCGATAACTGAGCTGATTAATAAAAACGGGTTTTGATTTACGAGCTTCTCTTTTTTGCTTAACGCTTGATTGCCCACTCCCCGTCTCCCACCTATCATGATACGCCACGGCATCTCGCACAATACTCGACGTGTATCCCGCATGCAAGATACGATACGCTATATCCACATCTTCCTTATAACTTACCAAATCATCATCAAAGTAGTGACCAGAAATATCCCGAAGAGTATCTAAACATGATTTACGGTACATTACCACAGCAGCAGAAACACCAAACACATCATATGAAGGAAGGTCCCCATCCGGTTTTTCTGTAATATCGACAACTTTATGATTTTTATACATCTTAAAGCCAAGCGTATCTATTTTCTCTGTCTTTTTTCTATTTGCAAAATCCCATTTTTTAACCGTACCTGATACTGCTCCAGCTTTTTTGTGTTCTTCCAAAAAAGTAACTAGGTTTTCTATATAGTCTTCTTCCAAAATAACATCGTGGTTTAGGCAAAAGATATAGTCCCCCATTACACGTTCTATGCCTTGATTGTTCGCTTTTGCAAATCCTGCGTTATCATTATTTTCAATGACACTGCAGTGCTCATTGTGCACTATCTTTTTCGTTCCGTCTTTAGAATCATTATCTATAACAATCACTTCACACTTCTCATACCATGTCTGATTTTTAATCGATTTAAAAAGATGCGGTAGGTACCGCTCACTATTAAACGTAACAATAATAACGCTTACTAGTGGCCTCATTTACTTTTCTTATGAATCGCTTTACGTTCTGCGAGCACCATACCAATAAGAACTAGTCCTATCCCTAAAGGATGGTTCAAGTACGGTGTGGTAATGTTTGCAACAAGAAGCGCAAAAAGCAGTGCCTGATAAAACACATACCCCCTATACCCGAGTCGCGTGATAACTGAAAATAAAAGTACAAAGTATAAAAACAAGCCAACCACGCCAATCTCGATAATAGTATCAAGGTATGCCCATTCAAAGGCAAACACTCTGAGCGTACCGTATTTCTCAGGCACAACACTTTCATATTCAATGGTAGTGCCGTAGCCAGTTCCAAACAAAGGATTTTCCCAAATTTGATCAAGCGCAGGTCCAAGCACATTGATTCTATTTGACCCTGATGACTCTTGAGATGGATTGATAATACTGGTAACTCTTCCTTCAATAAGCGAATAGGCACTCGGTGCTAAGAAAACAAGCAATAGCACCGCAATAATAAGCACCACGACACCACAAAATACAATCTTCATTGCCTTCTTAAACGGTACAGAAAAAAGTCCGTAAATAATTGCTGCAAGCATGCCAAGCCAAAGGCTACGCGAAAAGCCTAAAATTACCACAACACCGGAAAGAGCAAGCGCTCCAATTAAAAACCACCGTGGTAACTTTAGAAGCACCTCTTTTTTGCTTTTACTTAAGAATGTATGGAATAAGAAAAAAAGTGCAATGATAAAGAGCGCAAGTGAGTATATCTGTCCCGGTGAAAACACTCTAAAAAACGGCCCCGCAAGATACGATATTTCTGCGATACTCACATCTTGTGTCCACCGGTAAATGGGTGGTTTTTGATTTTCAAAATTGCGAGACAGACCAAAACTTTCTTTAAGTTCGTCTTTTGCGGTAACAGAATGTGAGAGTTTTTCCCTCATTTCCTCATCGTCTGCATCTTCAAGCGTAAGCTCAGTAGATACCGCTTCAGCAAGATCAGGTCGTGAATCCTGATGTAAAAACGTAAATTCAAGCGCAACAAAAAGTGAAAAAAGGCTAATAGTTATCCCTCCTGCAATAAGCACGCTGATGAGTTTTTTATATGCCTTCTTTGTATAAAATACCTGAAACAACGGAAACGCTAACGCAAAATAGAAGTATCCATTTACATCAAAAAAGACGTTTTTAAGTGAGTTTCCGTGTGCAAGGCCCAAAATCATGCCAACCACTATATAGAGTGTAAACAACGCATAGACTGGAAACAGTTTAGACTGAGCAAATCTAATAGGCTTCTTTTCTTTAATCACTCTGTAGAGCCAAATCAGAAAAACAAGCGCAAAGAGTGCTAATCGTAGAGAAACAACAAACCCCAAGAGATTAAAAGAAAACAAATACCCTTTTACCCCTATTGCAAGCTCAAACAGTAAAAACAAAACACCATACTCAAGTTTTTTGACCGTAAAAAATGCCGCAACAAAAAGTATCACCCAAAAAAACACGCTATTTAATACGGGGGACAGATACCCAACAAAAGAAAGAAGGTAGAGTCCGAAGCCCAGCAATACCAGGAGACCAATTTTTTTAACCTCAGATGTAAACATAATTTATAGATTTTTATCTTTTTTGACCGGAAACACGTAGACTATAAGCTGAGTAAGGTATGAAAGTATCATGCTTACAGGCCAGAGCGCTGTGATCCCCAAATACTGTATGTACGGTTTATGTTTCTTAAAATAATACCGCATACTCGTATTAAAAAGACGCTGTCGTTTTGTAAGATTTTTAAAGCTCTGCCCTTTATGATGATACACCGCTATCCCCGGATAGAAAATGTTTATATATCCCCTATCCTTCACTCTCTTACAATAATCAACTTCCTCAAACCATGCCCAAAATGTATCATCTAAAAAACCAATGTCCTCAATAATAGATCGTCTAGTTACAAGACACGCTCCCATTACTTGATCGACTTCACTCGTCTTGTCATACGAGAAATTACGCATATAATAGCGAGAAATAGGCCCAAAATGTGGGAAAAGATTATGAAGTTTAAGCAAAATCATAGCTTGCGATGTAAAATCAGGAAATCGTCTGCATGATTCCTGCAAATCACCATTTGGATACAAGAGCTTAGGACCAAGGATACCTACATTACTATGCTTTTCCAAATAGCTCACCATTGTAGAAAAAGCATCACTTTTTAAATACGCATCACTATTAAACATCACTACATATTTCCCGGTGCTCTTTTTATACCCCTCTAAATTTCCTACAACAAACCCCTTATTCTCTGGACTTTCAATCAAAACCACATCAGGAAATTCAGATTTTACCATTTCTATACTGCCATCGGTAGAGCCATTATCAAAAACAATAACTTCAAAATCGATTTCTCTGGTATACGCAAAAATACTCTCAAGCGATTCCTTAAGAAGATCTTTGGTATTCCAATTGACTATCAAAACTGAGAGATCCATAGAATTTAAGTGTCTTTAATTACTGACATCATAGCATTGACCGTACGATTCCACGAACATTTTTTTGCTACTTCTCGTCTCTTGTCTTGCATATGTTCATTTTTAGAATACAAAATCGCATGTTGCACTGCACTACTAAACGCCTCAGTGCTTGTAGCTTCCGTTACTACATCACTATACTTCCCTACTCCTGCAACTGAAGTAGTTACCACAGGAAGACCAGTTGCTAAATAATCGTACATCTTTAACGGATTCATAGTGTCAGTAAACGCATCTACCACGTGAGGAATCATGCCTACACTACATAAACTGAGCGCTTTTGGCAACATACCGTATCTCACCGGACCAAGCAAATGCACATTGTCTAAACTCCGCACTTTTTCATCCTCTGCATCTGGCCAAAGAGGGCCAAAGAACACAAAAGAGACACGTGGGTTCATCCTTGCAACGCGAGCAACCAACTCAAAATCAACTCGCTTTTGAATAATACCAACATACGCTACCCGTGGTTCTTTAATCTCTTTAAGTCTTTTTATTACCTCGTCTTCTTTGTCTATTTTCTTTTGGAAATGATCAAAATCAACCCCATTTGGTATCCAATGAACATTATTGTTGCTTGGATAGATATCTTTAAGTTTTTCAGACACCGTAAATACCACGTCTGCTTTTTTATCTATGGTTTTATAATTTGCTTCAAGCTGTTCTTTTTTTTCAGAAAAATTTGGATGTTTACTCCAATCATCAACCGTATCAAAGACCTTTTTTTGTGCGGAAGAAAAGTAGTCAAAATAACCCACATAATACGGAAAATATGACCACAAAACAAAGGTATTCATATCAATCTTCTCAAGCCTTTTCTTTAAATGAGCATAAAAGGCATCTTCACTAAAAAGTGCGGATCTTACCGAAGTATAGATATAGAGCTTCTTGTTTACCTTCCTCAAGACATCAAAGGCAGTTTTTGAAATCACCTCACCATCACCATGGAAAAAATCCTCCATATACATGCGGAGTGCTCTCTTTTTTGTAAACGGCATAAAATCGACTGATACAATTTTTTCTACATCGGGTCTTTTTAGCAATTCAAAAAGCACATGACGATTCCTATTGGGAATGTCTTTTTTTGTCCACTCAGAATACGAACTCATGTTAAATATGAGTATGTTCATAGAAAATCACTAGTGTTAATCTCTATGGTAATTTTATCACATTAAAACAGATATGAAATACTTACTACAAGAATACGATAGAATGCTACTTTTTCTGCGAAAAACAAAAAACTCACAAGTACACGGTACTGTGAGTTAAAACTGATATGATAGACCAAACAATGCACTCGCTGGCAATGCAAAATACGGCATTCCTGTGCTACCGATACGTACACCAGGTCCAATAATTGTTCTAAGTGATAATCGAAACGAACTGTCTCTATTAATAAGTACTGCAGGATCTAAAGACGCTTCAAGCCCCACAAGAACACCATGCAAATGAAACCTAACTTTGGTTTGGGAAAACGCAAGTTGACCAGTATACAAAAGGCCAACATTAAGCTGAAAGCCGCTGCGCCACCGCTCAAAAATTAAGTATGAAACACCCGCAAAAAACTGCGTCCTGACTCCCCTATTTTTAAGCCCCTCGCCTACTCCAAAAGAAAATCGTAATGTAACGTTTCTGTCCAGAATATAATATACCTCAAGCATTCCAGAAAGCGAGTGATACGACTGTAATTTAAGCGTGTCAGCAAAACCAACCGCAAGAAGTGACATGCCACATTTGCTCATATGTCGCGTCAAGATAAGATCGTATGAGTCTCGTCTTCCCGTAATTAAATCCGCCATATAACCAATGTCTCGTGAAAGTTGCTCTGGCGGATAGAGTGGCAAGTTGTACCGACTGGCATACACGTTTCTCAACTTGTGATACTGCTCTAAAGCCATCTTTCTTACTTTTACACCAAAATAGTTGTAAGTAGATTTTTTTGCTTTAAGTCCACCTTGAATCCCGTGCTTGTCACCAAAATAATATGCAGCAGTGGTTGTTTTATACTCAATCTTGCATTTCCACGTTCTACTACCAAGGGTGACCTCTATCCAACATGGCCTTGGTACCACATTAAGAGAAACAGTAAGTGCGCGTGAATTACATATAACACTGCATTTAACGGTGAAGAAGTATTTCATTCCCTGCAGATTTAAATCTCTAATGTGCTTTAAAACACTCGTTCCAATCTCCCACGACCGCACCAATTTAATAGTATGAAATGGCAATCTTGTTTTAACGGTTTTCACAAATCGATCAATAAGACCTCTACAGATATCGGGTTCCTTACGAATACTTTTGTGCACAAAATACATAATCCCAACAATGTTCTTTTTCGCAAAGGAATTGCTTGAATTGAAACAAAAAATACAGATGATGATGCTAAGAAAAAAAGTGTATCTCATAATCCCTCCTGTTATTTTCAAAAAAGCTCCATAATGTACCATCTTTTTTCTATATAGTCAAGCGTGAAAATATAACAAGATTTTTTATAGTACACACAGCTCTTTTTTTGGTATCAAAAATGGGTGACCTAGATTAAGATCACCCATTCGCACAAAGTTTTATTCACAATCATAAATAGAACTGCAAAAAGTATCCAAACACCACATAACATTATTTTTTTTCAGAAACTCTCGATCAACTTCAACGACAATATACAGGAAACTTGACAAGAAATAAACAGCTAAGCCAATAATAAGAGGTACAAATGCTCTTTTCATTATTTTCTCTCCTTTTAAAACTGCCAGCTTAACCCAGCAAGCGCAACAAAAAGAAATCCAGCATCTAATGTACTCGTTTTACGTCTAAGAGCAGGTCCAATCAGACTCATAAGACGCACACGCATCCTACTTCGCCTTTTAAAAAGCAAAGCAGGATCAATACTAAGCCTTGGCCCTACCACAAGTGCATACATGGTCTCTCTAATTTTCCCTGTGCTTAGTCTCAATGACACATAAAAACGTGTGTGAAAATTGAACTCAAAAAACGACAATTGCCCTAAAAAGCTATACGTACCAATATATGAGATAACTCTCAGCCCTTTTCTTCCAAATCCATCCCCAAAGCCAACGCCTACACTTAAACTAAAAGAGGTATTTAATGTGAGATACAGCCCGAGCCCTCCATGAATAGCAAAGGTATATTTAGGAGAAAGAATATCACCAAGTAATGTCGATTCTGCATGCAGTGACCAGTATCCATTCGATTTCTCTCTTAAAAGCCCAGAAAGCGGCCTCGAGTCTGCGGCAAAGCGTAATGGCTTTTTCTTACCATTTTTTGCAAATGCCGCTGTACGGTCAGCAAAAAGTGGTATTAACAGCGTAGACATAAGTTGTACACGATACTTTCTCCAGTACGCATCCCTAAAATGAGCAAAATTTCCGTCGTTCCTATCACTCCTGGTCTTTTTTGAGACATTTTTAAGTTTTAAGGATCTCGTAGACATTATTGCTAGAATGTCTCCTTTATTAACTATGTGTACCAACCAACGTTTTTTCTCATAAAAGGTAGGATCACTTTTTAAGATTACCTGTGATCCAAAGTAAAATGCTCGCTTGGGAGTAAGTGGTCGCCACATGTCCGTCCCAATCATTTCTGCAAAATACATCGTTAGAATGTGCGTCGACGCAGATGGTGCACAATGCATCAAGTAAAAATAGCGCATACCCTTTTTTGCGTGTTCACGTAATTTATTGCGCATATAATCTGCAGAGTTTTCCCAGTCTTTTAGTACAACAACGGAATTCTTCATAACTTTGAGTCCGATTCTCAGAAGCGCCAGTCTCCTTGCAAAAGTTGCACGCTCAAGCTGCTCTACATTTTTGTTGAACATTTTTGGATAGGCAATATAAAAGCGCATATGCGCTTGCTCGAGCTTCTGGTATTGCTGCTCTTGCCCTTTATCTGTCCAACGTTTCTCAAGTTTTTTTGTCTCACGAATAAATGCACGATCCTTTTTAGAAAGTAGCTCTTTTAGTCGAGCTTTTTCTTGTTTATAGCGACTTTTAGCACTTTTGAAACGCAATTTAACAGCGTGTTTACCTCGCTTAAAATCAGGATGAAAATATGCATATACGTTCAAAATTTGTACTAATGCCTCCTCATGAACAATTGGACACTTATGTGATCCGTTAAACTGCAAAATAGTAAGCGGGATAGCAGAAAATGCCCTCTTAGATGTAGGGTTACTCTTTGCAAAAGCAAACCCAAAAGTGTGTAGAAAAAATAGTGTGGTGATAAAACAATATTTCATAAATCCCTCCAGAATGTGTAAAAGAAGCTCTTTAATATAACTTTATATAAGCCCTGTGTCAAGAACGATAGAGGCTTTTCTATTTTTATGACATTTTAAATAATCAATACTCTTGATTTTTTTGGTAAAACGTCCCATAATATAAATCACCTTACGAACTCTGTTATTCTTTTACTCTCAAATTGGAGGGAGACATGAAAAAAACTGTTTTTTTGTACGTCAGTACTCTACTTTTTCTTCTTACGCTCAATTGTGCAGATCCTCCTAAAAAACCTGAGTGTGTTTATCATGACGACTGCCCCCTATTTCAGTATTGTACCAAAGACAATTCTTGTGTTCGTTTAATTACACAAGAGACTTCTCAAGAAGTCTTGAATGAAGAAAACACAAAGCCTGAAAAAATCACTGAATATTCTCATGAGAAGCACGAGAAACTCAAAGATGAACATGTTTCTGACTTACATGATGCAAGCGTACTTCCAGAGGAAATTCCCAAAGAAATTGAGATTGAGCATTCAGAGTATTCAGAAAGAAAGACCATTTCAGAAGAAACGCAATTACCGGAAAAAGAACCCTCGCAGGAGATACTTCCCAAGCCTGAAGATGATGGCCCATGTGAAAAGTTTAGCCCATTAATTGGAAAACCTTGCAAAACCGGAACTCCAGGTATCTGCTCTGATGCAGCCTTCACATGTGTTAATAGAACTCTGGCCTGCCTTCAGATAACCTACCCCAAAACTGAAACATGCGATGGGAAAGACAATGATTGCGACGGTCAAACAGATGAAGACTTTGATTTGCAGCAAGATAAGAATAACTGTGGAAGCTGTGGAAACGTCTGCAAAGGCTCTCAGATGTGTATCTATGGAAAATGCTGTGGCAGCTATGGTGTTGAAATCTGTGGGAACATAATCGATGATAATTGTGATGGTCAAACAGATGAAGCTAACTGCTCCGCGCTAGAATTTCTTTTGATCCCAGATCAAAAGGACACCACGAAAATTCCGGACATTTCTGGAAAAGGAAAACACGCTATTATTAAAAATGGTGGTGTAGTTAAAACATATTTATCTAGAGCATATTTCGATACTTCTACCAAAGGATACGCGGTTATTACCAACATTTCTCCCCTTCAAACGACAAGCGTAGAATCCTTTACAATTATAGTCTTTGCATACGTAACAAGCGTACCCACAAGCGGAGCATCATTCATTATTCGATCACCTGGAACTTCGTTAAACCTTAGTCACCGGTCAAAAAAGTACGTTGGATCTTGTGGCCAGGGGACGGACAGCAGCGCACCGACGTTGTTTCAGGTTAACAAACATATACATTTTGCCTATGTATATGACAAAGCAACCCCAATGATTAAATTTTATGTTGAAGGTACACTTGATGGCACTGCAATAAACATCAAATGTAGCCCAGCCCCACTATCTTCTTATATGTATATTTCTTGGGATCCAAAAACTGGGGTATACACTGACAACCACATGAAAGCTCGATACAGAAGCATTATTTATTTAAGCAGAGCGTTAACGGATAAAGAAATATCAGTTTTGTACAAGCTCAGATATTATCATTAATAATTACCCCTACCACACCTGAGATCACTGATGATTCTTGCAAATGTAGTAGGTTTTTTATTTGCATAAAAAAAAGCCCAAAACACTAGGTGTCTCGGGCAAATGATATTCATCAAAAGAGTGATTTGTATGCCAGGACGGCACAAGTTGGTCGTGGTCAGGCGACCTTTATTTACAGCTTCAGTGAATGTCTATGTCTTTTGCCTTAATGCCTTTCTTCTCGTGTATTCTCACGACATTCATGAAGCTGGTGGGTGGTGTTCTCCCTGTTAAGCATTGTTTTTGCAGTTTGAAAAAACATTTGCCTTACTTCTCCCAAAAACAAACCCCACGTGCTGCTCGTTCAAAACGATGATTTTTGAGGCTTTCGTTCTAACACAAAGCCAATCCTTTCTGCAGCACTTATTCCACTCACTCTTTTGATAATTTAGCATTCCGTGTCTAGTTTTATTGAGACCAAATGGTCAAAAAATTAAGGAATGCTAAATAATCACTGATGTAGATAGTAGCAAAAAAACATAGGGAGTCAAGGCATATTCTAGATAATAATAGATCCATCATCTTTTGCGAACAAAAAAGGCCTACCACAAAATAGAGTAGACCAAATAATTTTTTGTTAGAAATACAGACTTAGCCCAATCTTTCCTAATACCAATGTAGAGAAGCCTCCATACAACGTCCTTCTTAAGTAAAATCCCGGACCAATCCCCAGAGAAAAAAATACTTTTAAGCGTAGATTAGAACCAACCTCCAAAGCAATCTCAGCTGCTGCAAAAATATGGTGCATGGTATACAACATGCCAGGCCCTGACTTTGTTACAAAAAAGCCTCGGTAATTAAGCACTGGCGAAACGGCAATCTCAGCATCACTTATAGTTCTAAATAATACAAAACGATAGCCTGCACCAATATCGCACCCATAACTATAGTAGTCACTGATTGACTTCCCAAAAAGAGCACCAAATTCTACAAACCATTCGTCTCTCACAAACAACCTTAGATTAAGACCGCCCAAAAGAAGACCTATCGCAGTAGAAATCCCTACAAGTGGCGTATACATAACAAATGCTACATCTAAGCCAAAGGGAAGACGTTTAACAATGTTCTTCTTTAAAATCTTGGTCGTCACTCTATATTTTTTCTGTGATACGGAATGCTTTTGTGAACCAGTAATTCTCTGAACTTTTAGATTCTTGCCAGTTCTAAAATAATGCTTAAGATATTTCAAGAAATCTGGAATACGAGAAGAATGGTGAAACGATAAATTGTATTTCTTCTTAAAGAAGTGCAAATCATCTTCACTAGGCACTCGCAAAAAACCGATTCCAGCAAACAACACAGAAAGTGCGCCGAGTTGATTCATTTTATGCACTCGAACAAACAATACGTTATGTGCAACAACTGAATCCATTTGTTCATCACGACAATCTGCTTCAACAACAAATCTAAAACCCTTTCGATACTGGCGATTCATCCGAGCAACAAACATACTACTGTTATTGCCAGAAATCCTGTAAAGCGAAGAAAACCGAACAACGTTAATAGTGTGTGATCGAAACGATTTTTTGAACTCACTCTCAAATCTTCTCTGAACGCCCCTACAAGTACTATCCACACTACGCTGTACCAGCACAATTTTACGTGAACGTGCATAGACAGAATCGACATGCGCAATAATAAAAAACAGAAGTGCTGCTTTTAGCCACACAGTACTTTTCATAATCCTAACCTCCTAAAGATCTTGCGAACACGCCCTTTATTTTTAACAACGCGCTCAACAATTTCACGAATTTTACGATTATCAAGCTTAATGTAGCGCTTCACAAAATACTCATTATAAAGCCCACGCCAAATTTTGCGCGCACATTCAAGTGTGCAACCAAATTCAACTTCTAACGCGGCAAAAAAGAGACTACCAACAAAATGATTATCCTTTTTTCCCAAGAGTGTACGCCACTTCTTGGGAATTTTCTTCCGTTTCTTAAGAAGCTTCCAAACTTTCTTTAACTGTAAAACCCATTTATTCGAACCGTCAGAGGTATCACCTCTATAATTATGACATTTCATTCGGTTAGACATTTGGATTACCAGTCCTTCCTCAAACCATCTAGGAAGATCTTTAATCATAGAAATACCAATAAGCGAGTGTCCCATCTCATGAAGGTCCATAAACACTTGATCTGTATCGGTAACACGTTTTTTGCCATAACACAGCCAACCTATAAACCCCGGTGCTGTCGCATAATTGACCCGAACATGCATAGGCGCTGTTTGACACTTACCTTTCTTAATCTTTATGGGTTTTTTAAGATGGTATAGTCGGTAAATAACCATAGGCCGCCCTCTCAAAGGAATACCCTTCTTATTTTCAACACCAACTTGTTTGATACTATTCCCCGGTTGTAAGTTGATCATCACATCTCTTCCATGATTTCTAGATATAACCCCTAAGAAACGTGACACACAACTATACGCTTTTTCTTGAAGTGTTAATGACTTTCTAAGTACCAGTAAGTCTGAAGGACAGCAATCGTAACAAGCAAACATCACATGCTTACTTTGTAAGATAAACGTAGCTCTATAGCCGCTTGCACAATACGATGATAATTTGGTAAAACATTGCTCAAAATTGCCAACTTTCTGACACTTTTTTGTATCAGTATAAAAACGAACATTCAAAGGCTTTTGCACCTTTTTTGTACGTACCAGTTTCCTTTTAGAAACAATAGGTACACTTTTTTTAACTTTCACTTCAACCACTGAATGCTGAATGCAATTACACAAAAATAGGAGCGGAACAATCCACTGTATTTTTTTCATACTTCCTCCAAAAGTTTTTATAAAAAGCAGATAATTATACTATTTATCTTACCTTTTGTCAACAAACTACGCGATTTCCCACATCATTGCCGAGTCCCCCATTTTCTGCTACCGTGAAGTATATGATTGAGGGCTTAAAACGACTTACTAAACACTCGTTTATCTACGCCATTGGCTCCGGAATTCAAGGAATTGCGGGTCTTCTTTTGATCCCTGTTTACACAAAAACACTCTCTGTTGCCGATTACGGACAGTACGAGCTCTTAAACACCATTTCTCTTATCTTGGTGAGTGTCCTTTCTTTGGGATTTGCGTCTGCGTATATAAAAACAGCTGAGCGAGACATAAATAAGGAAAAAGAAAAGAAAAAGCTTGCGGGAACTGCAGTATTTTTTGTACTTATCTTTGCAACCACACTACTCCTTATACTCTCTCTTTTTGTAGATCCTATTGCATCAGTATTTAACTTTGGAAAAACAACGTACCTCTATATTATTTTTGCCTCTGCTTTAGCATTGATTATTGGAAATCTGGGATTTTCTATGCTCCGGTCAAATGAACAGTCGATTAAATACACGGTAATCTACATTATACGCTTTCTTCTTATTTTAGGACTCAACGTTACGCTTGTTTTAGTCTTTAAAAAAGGCATAGAGGGCATTTTGACTGGTCTACTTCTTGCAAACAGCATCACGCTTCTTTTGCTTCTCCCCACCTTTTTCAAAAATGTTTCGTTTACTTTTTCAAAGAAACTATTTAAAAAACTATTGGTATTTGGTCTTGCTATTATCCCAGCAAGTCTTGCACTTTGGGTTATGGACCTTATCGACCGATATTTTATTAATCACTATCATGGATTTGCAGAGGTGGGTGTGTATTCACTTGCGTACAAATTTGGCATTGCCATGGCTATTATGCTTGTTACGCCGTTCCAGCTAGCCTGGCCAACTGTTTCCTTTTCGCTTGCAGATAAGCCCGACGCAAGAAAAATGTATGGACGAGTACTCACCTACTTTGTAACGATTGCACTGTTTATTGCACTTACCTTCACCTTTTTCAGTACACATATCATACGCATTATTGCGACAAACGCGTACGAGGGCGCATCTATTATTGTCCTCCCAGTGACACTCTCATACGTATTTCTTGGCATTCACTACATTGTGGTGGTGGGCTTGCATCTTAAGGAACGCTCGCACCTCTACCCTATCCTCATTGTTTTTCCTGCTCTGTTGAACATTATTCTAAACTACCTCCTTGTCCCACCCTATGGTATGATAGGAGCAGCCATAACCACGTTTATCTCGTTCCTCTTTATGGGAATTTTGACAGTAGCGCTGGTCCAAAAATACTACGCATTTGTGTATGAAAAGAAGCGACTCGTCATAGCATTCTTTGCCGCTGCATTAGCCCTCAGTGTCCATTTACTTTTCAAAAGCTCCTTGCTTCCCATTGATCTTATGATACAATGTGTATCTCTAACACTCTTTGTACTCATTCTTATTCTGTTCAAATTTTTTACCAAAAAAGAGGTATTCTACGTAAAACAGTTACCTCATTATCTCAAGACATATGCGACTCGTCGTAATCATTCCGGCTCTAAATGAAGAGCAAACAATAGCGGAAGTGATTAAAGAAATCCCGCGGTCAATAGAAGGTATTACGGACGTAAAGATCCTTATTCTTGATGATGGCTCAAAAGACAATACCGTATCCGTTTCTAAAAAAGCAGGTGCAGACTGGGTCATTTCTCAGCCTCAAAACAAGGGGCTCGCCCGTACGTTTAAACGAGCTATTGAAGAAGCACTCAAGCGAGATGCGGATATCATTGTAAACACCGATGCTGACAACCACTATGACCAAACACAAATCCCTAAACTTATTGAGCCGATTCTAAAGAAAAAAGCCGAGATTGTTGTGGGAAACAGAAATATTTGGGAGCTTACAGATATGCCCTTTTCAAAAAAACTCGGAAATACGCTTGGAAGTTTTTTTGTCAGAAAAATTGCACGTATCCCCCTTAAAGTGGACGCATCCTCAGGTTTTAGAGCATACTCAAGAGATGCGGCACTTAAAATAAATGTCCTTTCCGATCATACCTACGCACACGAAACGCTCATTCAAGCATATGATCATGGTATAGCCCTTGCCTGCATTGATATTCCTGCAAGAAACGTAGAACGTCCCTCAAGACTCATTAACAACGTCCCCGTTCATATCTTTAAGTCACTGATTGTTATTTTAAGAATTCTCACGATTTATAAGCCGCTTAGAGTCATGCTCTTTATTGGTGGGTCCATATTCCTTCTCGGGCTCATTGTGGTCCTTAGATTTTTCTACTATTATATTACTATGGGCGGTGAAGGCCACATTCAATCTCTCATTTTGGCCTCAGCGCTCATGATTATTGGCTTCCAAATTGCAGTTCTTGCACTTATTTCATCGGCAATTGGATGGAACAGAAAAATACTTGAAGAAACGCTGTATCGAGAGAAAAAGAACGAATTTTCTTCACCTAACAGAGACTAATGAGTGTGCTTTTTGTTACGCGAAAATATCCGCCTGAGAAGGGAGGAATGGAGACCTTTTCATACGAACTTTTTAAGCACCTCAAAACAAAAAAGAAGCTTATCGCACTAAAAAAACCAAACGCACATTTGATATGGTTTTTGACCTACGCATTTACAAAAACGCTTATTAACGCACATAAGTACGATACTATTTTGTATGGGGATGCAGTCTTTGGTTTTATGGCAAAAATCATTAAGAAGCTCACAAAAAAACCGACAGCTATTGCTATACATGGACTTGATATAACTCACCCTTCCAAGCTTCACCAAACATTAAATGTAAACTCGCTCAAGCACGCTGATAGCATCGTAGCGGTAAGCACATACACAAAAGCACTTGCTGAAAAAAGCAGTATACCTAGTGATAAAATCTCTGTTATCCCAAACGGCATCGTCAAAAATATGCAGCCCTTTATTTTTCCAAAACCAAGAATATTTCTTGAAAAACTGATCAATAGGTCTCTAGAAAATAAAAAAGTAATCGTATCTCTCGGACGACTGGTCAAAAGAAAAGGATTTTTATGGTTTGTAAAAAACGTGGCAGAAGCCCTTCCACAAAATATAGTGTATATTATTGTTGGAAATGGACCAGAGAAGTCTGATATAATAAACGCAATCCAGCAAAAAAAGCTGGAGAATGTCTTTTTGGTAGATTCAGTGTCTGATATGGAGCGAACAAAGCTCTACACAGAAGCTGATTTGTTCATCATGCCTAATATCACCGTCAATAATGATCCAGAGGGATTTGGCATTGTTGCACTTGAAGCAGCGTCTCACGGCACACCTGTTGTCGCTTCAAACATACAAGGAACAACTGATGCCGTAAAAACTGAAATGGGAGTACTGATATCTGAGAAAAGCAAAACTGACTTTCTTAGAACAATCACTAGTCTCCTAGATGACGACCTTGTACTTCGTACACTTTCTAAATCTGCATATACTTTTACAAATTATTATTGTACGTGGGACAAAGTAGCCAAACAGTATGAAAGCTTACTAGAAAAAATAACTACCTCATGACACTCGAATCACTCCTCCAAAAAATCGCTTTAGTCTTTTCATTCCTGCTTTGTATTGCTTTAACTTTCTCTATTTTTGGCATTTTTACCGCTGAGAACTTTAAATATGTAGGGTATGCACTTATTGTAATCGTACTTGTTTTTTGTGTTAAAAATTTCTTTTTAAACAAAGCAAAAATCTGGTTTTCTGCAAAAGATATTATTGCTATCCTCATTATTCTACTCTTTTGTTTTCTGGCATTTTATTTCCATCATGACATCACTCGTGGCCGCGATGAAATGGTACATTTAGTCTCCGCAATTCAGCTTACCAAGTATCATTCTCTTGAATTTACCGATCAATTTGCAGGGCTCTACAGTGGATTTCAGATTATTGACCAAAATCACTTCACACCACAATTTCTACCAAATTACATCACTGCACTAGGAAGTGGCTACATTGCTTTTGGTATGACCGGCCTCTATTTGATTAATGGCATGCTCCTCTTTTTTGGTCTTATTGCCATATATTACATTGCCAAGTCATTTAAAAACAGTGTCGCAGGACTTATAGCTGTATCATGGTTTGGCACATTTTATGTTGCTTTTTGGTTTAGTAAACGCCTCAATTCAGAAATGCTGTTTTTTGCATTATTTTGGATTACACTCTGGTACTTTTTTAATTTTCTTAAAACAAGAAAAACAGTCTGGTACTTCCTCTCATTCCTACCGGCAAGTTTACTACTCGTTACTCGTGGAGAAGGGCTGATATACTTTGGCGTCTATATGCTGGTCAGTGCAATAATTTACTTTACCCTCCCTAGAAGTAAGAAAGACCGGCTCCTTCAAAAAAGACACATCTTACTCCTTCTCCTGCCACTCTATGTGGTTGTACTTCTTGGAGTATATCTTAAAAAGTTTAATGCAGAATACCTGTTCTCACAAATTAAAACGTATCAAGGCGCTTTAAGCTCTTTCTCAACACTCTTTCTTATTATTATTGTACTTCTTGGAATTGGTATTCTTGGCTTATACCTCTTTGTTAAAAGTAGTGATAGATACGACTACAAGAAACAAAGGCAACGATTACTTTTGTATGCGATAGTAATAATACTCACGGGTGTTGAAACATATTTCATCTATTCGCTCATTAGAGGCAGACTTACCTGGTCTTTTTACCGCATTCAATTTTCACTCGAAATTCTCATTTTATATTTTTTCTTCATTTTTATTCTGCTCGTATTTAGTGGACTTTTCAGAAAAATATATGGGAAAAAGCAATTTTATTTAACCCTTTTTGCGCTTCCCTCATTTATCTTTCTTGTTGAATCCAACATTGCTCCAGACCAACCCTGGTTCATGAGACGATTTTTAGCAGTCTTTATCCCTTACATCATTATTCTCGCGACATACTCGTTCATGAAGATGAAGCTCATTCCAGAAAAGAAAGTTCTTGTCTTTGTTGGTGTATTAACTCTCAATATAGTCATTGCTCTCCCCGTTTTGGCTTTTGTTGATAATAAAGGGATGTCTAATACACTTTCTTCTTTTTCTAAAGAATTTTCAGATGATGATTTGCTCCTCATGGAACCAGGATGGGATTGGCAGAAATGGAGTTATGCTATGCACTTTCTGTATGATGTAAACGTCATTCCAAACTTGAGTGTATACCCTGATCATTTTTTTGCAGAAGAACTTCCTGCACTTACTGAAAAATATCCAAACTGGGAAACGGATACTACTGATCTTATGCATATTAAGCACTATCACGACCAAAAACGTATTGAATCGCTAAAACCATATCTCAAAGATTACAAAAATATCTACGTGCTAACAAGTTCCCCTTTTAAATATCCATTTTACGATGTATTAAATATGGATTTCATAGAAGAGACAAAATGGAACTATAAAACGCTTAAGCCCAGTACGCAAATCCTTGGATACATTAAAACTTCGGGGTCAGACATGGATCTTAAGGTTATACGAGAGAGTCAAAAAAACACCCCGCCAAGAACAACTGAGGAGGTGTCAAATAGTCTACTACTTCTAAAAGTGAAAGATCCAAACAAGCTTGTTATTAAAGAAAATTTGACGGAGCAAGAAATAGTCGAATACAGAGCACTGCTTACTACACTACTTCATAAATAAGCGTCAACAGAAGCGTAAACGGAAGCTTTGCATACCAGATAATCTTTTCCTTTGTAGTAAAGTGTTTGTCTACCACACGCTTTACTCCTCTAAAGTAGTTCGAGTATTTAAACCAGAGCCGCCGAAAAGAGAATTTCTCCTTTTTCTTGGTAAATGGTGTATCATGATACACGGTTGTTGAGGGGAAATATTTGAGTGTATATCCTGCTTCTTTTGCCCTGAGACTCAAATCAACGTCTTCGCTATACATAAAGAAGTCTTCGTCAAAAAGTCCAATCTTCTCAAGTACATCTTTTCTAGTAACCAGTGCGGTACCGGGAATATAATCAGTTTCCGTATCTGTATCAAATTGACCAGTATCATCCTCTTTTTTTGCAATATGAGTAGCAATTTGAAACTGCGGTCTAAAAAGCAAATCCTTACCTCTAAAAAGCTTTGAGCCTGTCCACCAAATCTTATTGTTCTCTTTGTAGAGTATTTTAGGACTTGCAAGTCCAACCGCAGGATCCATAACTGCCTTTACACATTCTTCAACAAAATTTTCCTGTACAACAGTGTCTTGATTCAGTAATATAATAATCTCCGCACCGTTCCCAAGAGCTTTCTTAATAGACACGTTATTCCCCTTTCCAAAACCTAAATTTACTTTTGATTTTTCTAAAACAACGTGATCGTACTCTTTCTCAATGACTGAGACAGTTTCATCCGTTGATCCGTTATCAACCACATAGATATCAAAGTCAGTACGTGTTTGATTTTTTAGAGAATCAAAACACTCGCGAAGCCATGGCATCGCGTTATACGTTACAAAAATGACGGAAGTAGTATGCATGCAAAAGTAGCACTAATAATTAGAAACCTCCGGCAGTTTGGTGGAGGTGAAAAAGACCTCATTACCCTTACTGAAGGCTTAAACAAAGTAGGGATTGTTCCTGACATCTTCTCAGAAGAAAATACAACTGATGAGGAAATGCTACACTACTTTGGTAAAAAAATCCAGTATACGTGGAAGCCATTTTCTCGTCCAAGAAACATACTTTTACGCACTCTAGCCGAAATTCTACTCCCCCACCCACTAAAAAACAAACTAGATAACTACGATTTTGTATACGACTTCACCAACAAGCCACCGGTCTTAAGAAACTCAAAGAAGTATCTCAAATATATATATGTTATTGAAGATAAACGCGTTCTTGATAGGTCTTTTTATAGAAAGCTGCAATACAATTTCTACACGTTCCTTACTTCTCTTGGCATTAAGAAGTTTAAAAAGATTGCTCCGGGAATAATTAATGTAACACAGTCTCACTACATTCAAGCTGAGATTAAAGAAAAAACAGGAATAGAGGTCCCAATAATCTATCCCCCGGTGGATATACATGCATTTAACGCTAATGTACAGAAAAAAAGTCAGGTTATCTGTCTTGGTAGAATAAGTCCTGAAAAAAATCAACTTTTTGTTCTAAAATTGGCAAAAAGGCTTAAAAATGAGCAAGAAAAGGAAATAATATCATTCTATATTATTGGTATAAACGATGATAAAGCATATTATAGTACGCTTAGATCATACAAAAATGAACATGGCTTAGAAAATGTTCATTTTATTACCAATGCCAGTCGCAAAGAAGTAAAAGACACACTTGCCGAATCTCTCTATTTTATCTCCGCAACTCAAGATGAACACTTTGGCATTGCTGTAGTCGAGGGCATTGCGAGTGCGTGTGTGCCGCTTTGTCATAACTCTGGAGGCCATAAGGAAGTTGTTAGAGATAATAGCCTTTTGTTTGATGATTTAGATGATGCTGAAACTATGCTTGAGAATTTACTTTCCCTAAACAAAGACGATGTAGCTCGATTGCAGCAAAAACTACAAAAACATATAGCACAGTACAATGAAAATGTTTTTGTCTCTAAGATGATAGCTTATTTGAAAAGTGAAACACAAACAAAATAAGGCCTAGGATTGTCTTCCCAAGCCTTTTATAATCTATTGTTCATATTTGTCTGTCGACACCGTCAATCCTGGTGATACATCAACATCTTCAATGCTCAACTCATCCCAAAATACGTCGCGCCACTTCTCCCATTCCCTTTTAAATTTCCTATTTTCTTCATCTGTCAATCCTTCAAAATCCTGTGATTCTCCCTCCGATGTAGTGTCTAGTATAGAAGCACTGGGTTGCTTACACTGAACAACGTTATCAATAGTAGAAGTATGGCCAAATATCTTTTTCTCTCGAGTAAGCCTAATTTGTAAAATTCCTTTGACAAGCTGCTCCACAGTTTTTGCCACAACCTCTTCCTTATGATCTTCCCACACAAACATATCTTTAGCATTCTCACCAAGCCGTTGCACGTCGGGTTTCGTTGATGCTATTTCATCGAACATACAGTTCGAGTAAAATTGTCCACCTCTCTTTTCAACAGTAAAAAGAAAGTAATTGTGTTTAAGAATGTGCAGCATAAGATGCTGCACCACTTTTTTTGCCTTTTTTTTCATAGTCCTCCTCGACAACGTTCGTAACACATTTGAGCACTTTATTAAATCATATATATAGTAAAAAAACCATAGAATCCATACAAACAAAGGAGAAAACCGAACATTCAAACGGTCATATCTCGTAAAAAATCACAATCCCCCTTGACACATTTCCTTGACAGTATAATAATATAGGTAGAAGGAAAAAAGTGTACCTTGACGATTTAAATAGATCTGGAGGGATCATCTGATGAAAACTGAATCGACTCTTATGACGAAATTTCGTCATATCATTGTAGGAATTCTTTACAAACTGTTCGTGAAAGAGCAACTGAAAACCACGCAAATCGAGAAGAGGGGGCAGGTCGTAACACGATCCTGCATCGAGCTTAAAATCTCCATCCCCTTCGCGATTGAATGGTTCAAGAAACAGTTGATGCTTACAGGAATTGTATCCGTCTTCAAAGGAAAGAACGGAAATGAGCGTGTCATTACTGAAGTTGACCGCTTCAATTCTACTTGCAGTGAAACCACCATCACGCTTCAATTGAAGCAACTCGTTACTTCGGTAACCGAGAAGCTGATGTTGGGTTCATGGCAACAAGCACATCTGCAGCTCACTGAACAAACAATTTACGCCTCTGCACAGCAGAAGGCAACATAAAAGGGACTTTCGATTTTCATCGCGGTCCCTCTTTTGATCGCTTCAATTTTTAATTTTATGCACGGTCTATGACAGTCTCTGTTTCTTCAATTGCATCTTCAACTGACTGCATCATATCCATATACCGTCTCTTGAGCTCCTCTTGAGTAAATATGTAGCTACCAATCTTATTGGCACTTTTTGCAGAACGTAAATATGCTACAGAAAGCTCTGGGGTTACCGGTAACACTTCTCCTTCTTCAAGTCGTTCCTCAACCCTATCAAGCCTGGCGAGTTCTGACTCATTTATTTCGTGCAATTTTTTCCCACATAAAGTAAGCACCTCAGAAACATTTGTATCATCAGTATCAAGATTTGCTACCATCTCAAGTGTTTTTATTAGTGATTCAAAGAAAAGTTCTTTTTTGAGTGAGTCACTTAAATCCTGCGCAATATCAACAACTCTAGATAATTTTTCATGAACACCAACATTTTCATACATTTCAAGGAGCTCTTGTCTCACTTGGTATGCCTCAGATTCTTTACCCTCGTTTGTTAGCTTATTCATCTTACTCTCAAGCTTCTTATACTTGCCGCTTTCACGAAGTGATGCAAGCGCAGCCTGCGACGTAGGCAAATTCTCTAATAGTGCAAAATATATCACAGAAACTGCTCTATCGGTATCATAATAATGCTGCATGTCGTCATCATCCAATGTTCCTTCTGCCTTTTTTGCCTCATACACTTCTTTTGCAGCAAGAAATTCTGCACGTGCCTTCATATATTCAGGACTTCGCTTTAATGCTGGTACCAATTCCGTCTCAATAAAACTTTCATCTCCTCTGGAATACATTTCTTGCAAGGTTGATACTGCATTGTTCAATGTCTCATATGAAGAAGTATCCATAGACTCTTGCCTGGCATCATTACAAACGTTAAGAATTTGATCTGCAACTTCACGAACTGCAGGATCAGATACTCGATCAGCTTCACCTGAAAAACGTCTAATCCGCTTACTAAGCTCAGCTCTATTCTCTTCAACGGAAGTCATACCTTCGAACTCTCTCGATTGATTAGACAGATCAGCAAGTAAAATAAGTAGTTCAAATGCCTGGTAGTTCTCTTGCTTTTTTTCTGAAAACAAATCATACACCTGCTGATAATCCTCTTGATTTCGATTCATACTTGCTCTAACACGTTTTCTTGCCGTATTCAAATTTCCACCCATCCTGAGAAAAGGAGGAATATATGAATCAACAACTGCAACTGACGCCTTCATTGGGGGTTTACCATCAGCTGCCTCAAATAATTCATTGCTATAGTGTAAGAAGGTCTCAAGCCTAGTAAGGCCCTTGCCCTTAAGTGTACCCTTCATAAGAATGGACATACGAACCTTTGCAGCGCCCTCTTCACTACTTTCAAGATCAGCTTGCCCTTCTTCGATTCTAATCCGTGAGGCAGAATCTTTGATGTGTTTCACGCCAGTTTCACGCTCCTCCACTGTAGTATACTTTTCTAAAATTTCCCTCCGCAACTTTTCATGCTCCTGAGCCTTTACCTCAGCAGGAATAGCACCGGGGACATGGCCTAGGCCCGTATCACTCCCCTGTTCTTGAATAACCCGATCAATAATCTGTTGTTCTCTATCAGCAAACCGTGTTTCCTCAAATTCCTCGGTAAAAAGAGGTGAAATACCCTTACTGTCAAGAAAACGATAGCTTCTCTCCAGAGCAGATGTAACCGTTGTAAGTTTTTCCTTAAGTGCTGTCAGTGCCCGCTTAAGATGTTTTAACCGTTTTTTGTCATTCTTAAATTCTTGATCAGTGCCAAGAAACTCTGAAAGCTCCTCAGCAAAATCGGTCAGGTGCTTTCTTGGCTCAGCCTTAGCATTTAAAAAATGCTGAAAGATCTGAGACTCATTTACATCAGTCCACTGGAGCGAAAGAGGCAATGCTGGCTTCCTTCGCCTACCTGAGGGTTTTCTAGTTGGAATTCTTCCTTTTTTAGCAAGAGCAATGCGCTGAGCAGCATCTCGTGAAGCATCAGAAATAGTCACTTCTCCAAATCGCTCAGGAAAATGACTGTGGACAAATTCTTCATCAAGCTTCTTTTGTTCTTGCAAAACAACTCCTTGATGCGCTTCTTGAACACGTTTTTCAACACCTGGAGGCTCTAGCTCTGTAGGTTCAGATTCTAAACGCACCCCTTCCATGGCTGCATCAACTTCTCTGTCTGGTTCAGTCCCTTCTTCACTGACTGGAGAAATACCTAGAGTTGCTAAAAGTTCTGGGTCTAGTTCTGCAAAAGGATCTAACTCAGATGAGGACTCCTCAAAATCAGCTTGAATTTCTGCTGCCTCAGCAGCCTCAACTTCTTTCTCATTGACACCTAAAAGATCATCAAGAAATACATCAACGCCTTCTCTATGCATTTCTTCAATGATTTCATTAAACATTCTCTGAACATCTTCTCCATATGGGTCTCGACCAACCTCAAGACTTGATGCAGGTATTGGTACTACATCGCGCTGTTTTACAGCACGCTCTGCTCGTTCAAGCTCGTCTTGTGAAGTCGAACCGTTTCCTCGCTTGCGAGGATCTCCTGTACCACGTTCTGGCATACTGCTTTTATTAGTGATTAATATATACATAGTAACGAAAATTACCTATATTGGCAATCTAGGTACATACGACTTTCAAAAATATGTTATAATGAGGTCAAAGACAAAGCAAAATATAAAAATCAGATGAAAAAGTACATAATCATAAGTCTGATAGCACTTCTTATCCCAAGTATATCTTTTGCAGAAAATACCATGCAACCACGAATAAAAGTGTTTGATTCGTCCCTCAAAAATACAATAACTGAATTTGATGCGTATGCGTCAAGCTTTAAGGGCGGTGCATACACAGCGGCATCTGATAACACTGTTATTTCCGGAGCAGGCGTAAACGGCGGACCACAGGTTCGTTTTTTTGATACCAAGGGAAAATCAAAAGGAAACGATTTCTTTGCCTTTGATAAAAAATTCCGTGGTGGCGTGTCTGTTGCTTCAGGAGATATTAATGGAGATGGAGTAAACGAAACTATTACTGCGGCTGGTCCAAAAGGAGGACCTCAAGTTCGCGTATTTAATAACAAAAACGAACCTATTTTGCAATTCTTTGCCTATAATAAAAATTTTAGAGGAGGGATTTTGGTAGCAAGTGGTGATGTTAACGGGGACGGTAAAGATGAGATAATAACAGGAACAGGCCCCGGTGGTGGCCCACAAGTACGGATTTTTAACGAAAAAGGAAGTGTAATTTGGCAGACATTTGCATTTCATAAAAACTTTAGAGGAGGAATATCTGTCGCTTCTGGAGACATAGACGGAGATGATAAAGATGACCTTATTGTTAGTCAATTAAGCCAAGAACAGGCCTGGGTAAAAGCATATGCAGTAAATGAGCAAAAAACAATACACGCAAATTTTCTTGCGTTTCCTGCTGGTTTTAAAGGTGGAGCCCACGTTGCTGCTGCAGATGTTTCCGGAAACGGAAAGGCAGAAATCATCACCGGCGCAGGAGCAGGTGGATCCTCGCAAATCAGAGTATTTGACGGAAGTGGTAAATGGATTGGCTTACAAGCTGTTGCTTTTGATAAAGACTACTCGGGAGGCGTGCTTGTAGAAGCCGCGGATATTAATGGTGATAAAAAGGCAGAAATTATTGCTTCGCCCAGTCCAATAAAAATAAGCCGGGAGAAATGCCAAAAAAACTGTGTCGCGTTAACCATTGATGATGGCTATTCAAAGGGTGGCTCTTTTGAATCAATGATAGACACCTTAAACAGACGGAACGTAAAGGCTACTTTTTTTATCATAGGAAGAGTCATGCAAGGAAGGCCGGACCTCATGAAGAAAATAGTAAGTGATGGCCATCTTCTTGCGAATCATAGCTATACACATGGATTTTTTACCCGAATGCCAAACGGTCAAATCGTGCATGAGCTTACCTACTCAAACGATATTGCCAAGTCAATTACCGGAAAAGAAACTAAACCCTATTTTAGATACCCTTACGGAAGTCACGACGGAAGAACCGATAGTGTAGTAAGCAGCCTTGGATATCGCTACTACGGCTGGACTGCTGATTCGTATGACTCGAGAGGCGGCGCAAGCGTCGGTTCTATTACTACGCATTCACTTGCGGGACTAAGAGATGGCTCAATCATTTTAATTCATACACAATCTACACCTACCGCCAGAGCACTTGATACTATTATTTCTATGATTCAAGGGAGAGGGTTTAATCTGGTGCGTCTTGACGAGATGCCAGATGCGCCGAGTTAAACCAGCACAAAAAAAGTACAGCTACATATTTGTAACCATACTGCTCCCAAAATATGAGAGAAAATGTGTTGTTCATTTTATACGTATAGCTCCACCTTGAGAACGCTCAATCCACTCAATAGAACCAGAAAATAAGCATGATCTGGGGATTTTGTAGGGCCAAGAGTTGTTAGTGCCTCTGGGGTACACATATGTGTGTCCTTGAGGAATTGTAGCTATTGTT
>JAHISJ010000018.1 GCA_018818205.1 Patescibacteria group bacterium | reverse complement strand
CTATTGCTGAACAAAGAAAAGAAGCCGTCTTTGAAAGGCGTATTCAAGAGAAGATGGAAGCGATTGATACATCTGGGTGGGAGACGTATAGGGACGAGGAATATGAGTATGAATTTAAATATAGTCCTAGTTTTTGGGGTCAACTAGCCTTTTTATCAGAAGAAAAATTGGACAATCTAGAGCTTAGAAAAAAATTTGACGAAGTAGAAATGACAGTTACTCATGGTGCAGAACTAAAAAAGGGTACTCTTGATAATACTTTGACTTTAGTACATAAAGAAAAGTTGGAAAAACTTAAGAAGGATGTGTTAATTGACAATAGCGATAAAAAAAATTACACGATACCAATTAGATCTTGAAGACCGGTCTAAAGAAAACTGGTACTACGAATATATATTTACTGAAATTGAAGGGGAAGAAAATGTTGCATATTTTTACATCAGTGCAACCAATCTTCAAAAAGGAAATGATACACCGCATGGATATGAAGGTTTTAGTGAAGCGGAACAAGATAAAATAGGTGATGTTATTGCACAAGTGCTTAAAATTGCTGAGGAGGTTACACTGGAGTGAGTGCACATGTTTAAAGAAAATGAATTCTACGGGTGGTGTCTGTGCCACTCGCTTTTTGTGGTTGTAAAGGGTTCTTTCTACTGATACACTGAACGTAATTTTGTTACGCGATAATATGACCATATGAAATTAATAATCATTTTATCTCTTTGCATAATTATCTTGATTCCTGTTTCTTACTTCCATCAAAACTTTAATCGTGAGCCTATTGCTGAACAAAGAAAAGAAACCGCTTTTGAAAGACGTATTCAAGAAAAGACAAAGACAATTGATACATCTAATTGGGAGACATATCATAGTGAGCGGGGCTATTCTCTGCAGTTTGATCCAGAGTATTGGTGGCTCGTAGAGAATCGACAGAATATGTCAGAGACTGATTATTCGCTTGATCAAGACACGGCAGTTCTGGGTGGACTATCTTTGCAAAAAGATATTGGACAATCTTTTAGCGTTGGCATCCTAGAATCCAAAGTATACCCAGATGTGTGGTTTCCTAACTATGCAAAAGAACAATATTCTACCGCTCCAGGATTTAAACGTTCTAAATATACTACGGAGAAGGGCTATGAGGTGATTCAGTATTTGTATGATATTGTTGATTGGCATGAAGTGAATTATTATTACCGTATATTCTTTATCCACGATTCAAAGACGCAAAAGGTTGCTCTTGTTAAACTTGAATTGCACGATGAGCTTTATCATAAAGTACTAAACAATCCTGATCTTTGTGAAGATTTTTCTGCTCATGTGTTAAAAGTAGTTAATAGTTTTAGCTTTGAGCCAATAAGTAATGAACACAAAAAAGCTGCCTTTGAAAAACGTATTCAAAAGAAAAAGGAAGCAATCCATATAGTAAATTGGGAAACGTATAGAGATGATGACCATGGGTATGAGTTTAAATATCATTCTGGCTTTTGGACGATAAAAAATGATGATACTATGATTACTGCTTTTGATGAGACAACAAAAAAAATGGGAGAAATGCATTCAAGGGCTCCCGTTGGTATTCCGTACAAAATAGAGCTGTTACAAACAGAGCAGGATCCTGACGACTGGTTTGTAGATGCATTAAAGAATGACACTTTTTCTTTTGCAGAAGACTTTAAACGTTCTGTGTTTTACATCCATAATAATATTCAAGTGATTCGTTATTTTTTAGATGTTCCAGATCTTGAGGGGGCAGTAACGTACTTTGAAATACATCTTATTCAAAATGTGAAAAAAGACAAAACATTTATTTTTTTGTTTACTATTAATGATTCTGATGATAAAGAAAATACTGTTTATTCTGAAGAGCATCTTGCTCAGTTTTTGAGGACAGCTAATACTTTTGTTTTTATGGAATAGTAGAGTATAATAAATTCAAACGATAATAGCAATTCCATGAAATTTAAAATCGCTGTAGTTTTTTTTAGTCTTGCATTGTTTCTTGGAGGTTGCTCGTTACCAAGTGCCACAAATGAATCATTGGATAAACAACGCAAAGAGACTATCTTCAAAAAACGCATTCAAGAGAAAATGGAAACAATAGATACGTCAGAGTGGGAGACGTATCAAGATGAAGAGAATGGGTATGAGTATGAATTTAAATATAGTTCTAGCTTTTGGGGTCAACTAGCCTTTTTATCAGAAGAAAAATTGGACAATCTAGAGCTTAGAAAAAAATTTGACGAAGTAGAAATGACAGTTACTCATGGTGCAGAACTAAAAAAGGGTACTGTTGATAATACTTTGACTTTAATACATAATGAAAAGTTGGAAAAACTTAAGAAGGATGTGTTAATTGACAATAGCGATAAAAAAATTACACGATATCAATTAGATCTTGAAGATTGGTCTAAAGAAAACTGGTACTATGAATACATATTTATTGAGAATGAGGATAAAGAGAATGTGGTTTATTTTTATGTCACTGCAGCCAATCTTCAAAAAGGAAATGACACAGCACTTGGATATGAAGGGTTTGACAAAGCTGTACAAGATAAAATAGGTGATGTTATTGCACAAATGCTTAAAATTGCTGAGGAAGTTCATTTTTTAAATAGGTAAATATCTTACCTATTTATAGTGTGGTCTTTTAATTAGGAGGATTTTGAAAAACTAGTTTTACGTATGATGTAGGTAGAAACTCGAAAAAAAGGAGGAGCATGAAAGTGAAAGAAGTACACTGTCTATATCATTTTTTTATTTTTGGAATGCTGATTTTTGTAAGTAGTTGTGACGCTGGATTTACTGAGAAAGCGGTCAATCCTGACTTAGCAGTTAAAAGACAAACACTTGATTGTGGGCGATATGTCTGTACTGATGAGTATAATGGCAGGAGGTATAGATATGTTTCTACAAGCCATGTAAATGAACAAGGAGTTTGTAGGCATAGAAAAATATTTTTTAGCATACCTTGGGGAAAGGATGGTTATGACAATGGTCTGCACTACTTTTTAGTACATACCAAATATTCTTTTCTAACGGCCTTGGCACATTCCAATGGCCCGACTGAAGCCTGGGATACAGGATGGAGTTATGGCTCTAACGGTTGCTTTGGAATGCCATGTATAGTAGTTACGGTTCCATCAAGTATAATGATGTCTTTATTTGGGAATCAGTATTGCTCAGAAAATAGCGCACGTTCTTTAGCTGTTCAATTACAGCTAGAACGCAAAAGTGACTATCGAGGAATATACTCTAAGTGTTCTTGGTGGGACCCTGGTTGTGAATGGAAAAGTGCAAGCCGGTTAATTGGCCGTAACGATTTAATGATCAACTTTTACTATTGGGGGCACAGTAGTCCTCATCCGGGTATAGTACCTGACAACTACTTCAGAGTTCGCTGGGATAGATATATTTATATGCAAGAAGGCTTGTATCGGTTTTATGCAAAGGCAGATGATGGGTTGCGCGTATTACTTAGAAAAGTTACAACTGTTCGTGAGGAAATAACAGATAAAAGAGCAGATTCTAGTCTTGCAGAAGAGTATTCTGGTATAGGTGAGAAAATTTCAGATATCGGTAAGACTTATGGAATAATTAACGCCTGGCGCAACCAAGTAGCCGAATTCAGACCCGAAGTCTGCCTCTCTACCGGCAAGTATCATATTGTCATAGACTACTATGAGAACACTGAAGGGGCACAAATGGTATTTAAACTTAACAGCCGTGTTTCCCCTTACTGCGGTAATTCCGGTGGTGGTACAGGTGGATCAGCACCACCGGGTACTCACTGCATACCCCGACAAATCATCTGTACAGACAAATGGCATCAGCGGTCCTGTTCAAATAGTGGCTTCTGGCTTGCACCAAAGCATTGTCCAAACGGCTGCTTCCAAAACCAATGCAACTTCTGCACACTTGGCTCTACTCGCTGCAAGGACATCACAACCGAGCAGCGCTGTGCTCCAGATGGAAAAAGCTACACAGAAAAGCAGTGCATTCATCGTTGTATGAACAATCACTGTGTCTTCCAAGTTCCGTGCAAACCCAATCAACAAGTCTGCAAAGATACGGGAGTACTTCTGACCTGTTCTTCTGACGGCAACTACTGGATCCAAACACGCTGCACAAACGGCTGTTCACACAACCAATGTCGCTTCTGTTGGCCTTGGACGTATCGGTGTAAAAATAGTACCACTGAGCAAGTCTGCTCATCTAATGGTAAGCAGTATATAGATCAGTCCTGTGTACATCGCTGCGATGGCGGTAGATGCATGTTCAAGCTTCCGTGCAAATCCGGACAGAGAGTCTGTAAAGACACCTCCACACAAATTACGTGCTCGTCTGATGGTAAAAGCTGGATTAAAACATCCTGCAAAAACGGTTGCTCGCACAATCAATGTAATTTCTGTAAACCTTGGATATACCGGTGTAAAGACATGGCTACAGAGCAGGTATGTTCTTCTGATGGCACCACGTATGTAGATCAGTGCTGTATTTATCGCTGTGACAAAGGCAGGTGTATTTACAAAGTGCCGTGTAAATCAAAACAAGTGTTGTGTATGAGTGCAGACACACAATTGACCTGTAGTACTGATGGTCAGACATGGACAAAGAAATCCTGTCCTCATGGCTGTGGTCCGTGGACATGCAAACCTGATCCATCTAGTGCACAGACATGCATTCCAAGCATCAGACGCTGCATCAATAAAATAGAAGTACAGCTCTGCATGTCCGATGGCTCAAAGTGGGTACCGCAATATACCTGTCAAAATTCATGCACAGAGGGTATCTGTCAAAATCAGTCATATCAGTGCACAATCTCCTTTGATTCTCAGGCACGCAAAATGAGCAT
>JAHISJ010000017.1 GCA_018818205.1 Patescibacteria group bacterium | reverse complement strand
CTTAAGAAGGATGTGTTAATTGACAATAGCGATAAAAAAAATTACACGATACCAATTAGATCTTGAAGACCGGTCTAAAGAAAACTGGTACTACGAATATATATTTACTGAAATTGAAGGAGAAGAAAATGTTGCATATTTTTACATCAGTGCAACTAATCTTCAAAAAGGAAATGATACACCGCATGGATATGAAGGTTTTAGTGAAGCAGAGCAAGATAAAATAGGTGATGTTATAGTGCAGGTGCTAGGGATTGCTAGTGAGTTTACTTTTGTATAGACTTGAGAAGTATTACTTTGTATTACGTTTTTAGTATTGTTATACTAAGTATGCTTTCATTGTTTAAAAACGAGCAATAATCATATGAAGTTTAAAATCATACCACTCCTTCTTAGTCTTCTATTGTTCGTGGGAGGATGCTCAACTCAGAACAAGGCAAATGATCACCAAGATATTCAAGTTCATAAGCTCACTTTTGATGAACGTATTCAAGAGAAAATGGACATGCTTGATATATCCGGATGGAAGATTCATATGAATGAGGAATATGGATATTCATTAAAATACGATCCGGCAGTTTGGGATTCTGTTTCAGATTCTGCTAAAGAGCACCATGACCATTATACCTATGCAACTGCCTTTAACACAGAGACACATATGCAGGGATGGCTTTTCTTAAGAAAAACGTATGGGCGAACATTATGGAATTCATTTGATATTGGTTTTCTTCAAACTGAACAACAGCCTGACGACTGGTTTGCCGAAGTGTCAAAAACTGCTAAATTTGATTACATTCCTGGATTTAAACGATCTGAATTTATTTCTGAGGCTTCCATAGATGTAATTCATTATTCAACTGATATTACTAACTTGGAAGAGACCGGTGGATATTTCGAGGTATTATTTATTCAAAAACAAGAATCTCAAGAAACTGTATTGTTGACTCTTAAATTGATGCCAAGTCCAAAGCGTACTACTTTTAATGAAGGAGATGTTAACGTTGCTGAGGCTCTTGTTGCACATTTCTTGAAAGCGGTTAATACTTTTACTTTTATGGAGTAAGAAAATATTGATGAACAAAAATGGAAAAAATTTTATGAAATTAAAAAAAATAGCCCTCATTTCTATCCTTATATTGATGGTTGGAGGATGTACAGTTCAAAAAGAAACAGAAAAATCTTTATCTTTACAAATGAATGAAACAGTCTATGAAAAACGCATTAAAGAGAAAATGGACTTACTTGATATGTCTGGGTGGGAGACATATCATGATGATAAACATGGATATTCACTAAAATACGACTCAACATTCTATGATGATATCTTTGAACCGCAGGACATTGTTGGTACTACATTTGATCGTATAACAAGTGTTCAAGGTGGACTCATTTTACGAAAGCATGATTTTAGTTCAAGTAATGTAGATATTAGTTTTCTTCAGACCGATCAACATCCTGATGACTGGTTTGCTGAGGCGTCAGAGAGCGATGCATTCTTTTTTGCCCCAAATTTTAAACGTACCGAATTTACTTCTGAAGTGGGTGAAGAAGTAATTCGGTATTCTTCTGATATTGTTGATTGGCATGAACAAGAAGTGTACAATGAAGTTCTCTTTATTCAAAACCATGAGACGAATAATATTGTTATGCTATCTTTCTCAATAGGCAGTATTGAAGGACTTCCTTTTTATATTGAGGATTATTCTGATGATGTTGAGGAGCGAATCGCACATTTTCTAAAGGTGGCTAACCAGTTTACGTTTACGAAATAGATAGAATTATGAACCTTAACATAAGGGGGAGATAAGAAAACTAGATTCATTTTCTGGAATTTTAATGGTGGATGTGACCAACATGACAGGAGCGGATACGCGTGAAAAGAACAACGTATGTACGTCTAATTATTTTAGCCTTGATTGCTACTTTTTCTCTTGTAATTGCTTGTTCAGTAAAAGTATCTGACAAAAACATTTCTCCGGAGTTTGGAGAAAAATCGCAAAGTCTGGATTGTGGAGGGCAAGATATCTGTAGTGATGAATATAACGGAAGGAGATATCGGTTAGTTAATACCACTAAGGGGACTTTTTGCAGACATAGAAAGCTTGTATATGAAGTAACTTGGGAAGAGTATAATAATGGTCTTCACTATTTTCTTGCGCATACAAGGTATGCTGATATTAATGAAAATGCTGGAACCCATGGGCCTTCTGAGGCATGGACTACAGGCTTTGAAGACTGTGAAAACAATAAGGTTTGTCTGTATGTACTAGTACCAACTACGCTTATGTGGAATTTATTTGGTTCAAGTACCTGTGACAATAATAAGGCACGTGAGGTCGGCAGAAAATTGCAATTAGAACTTAAAAAAGACTTTAAAGGAACTTACGGGAAGTGTGATCCGAGAAACATTGGATGTATGTGGGACAATGTCAATATATTTTTTGCTCGTAATGATGTTGTCATTAATTTCCACTATTGGGGACATAGCAGTCCTCATCCGGGCGTTCTACCCAATGATTTTTTCAGAGTTCGTTGGGAGCGATACATTATCATGCAAGATGGCTTGCATCGTTTTTATGCGAAAGCAGATGATGGTGTTAGAGTCTATCTTAGGATGGTGAAGAGAAAAGATGAAATTAATAAACGAAGTGCTGACCGCGCAGACAAAGGGGTTGATATTGTTGGTTATCCTGGTCGTGATTATAGGATTCATGAAACAAATAAAAGTTATAAAATTGTAGATTCCTGGCGTAACCAAGTAGCTGAGTTTAGGCCCGAAGTCTGTCTCTCCGCTGGCAAGTATCACATTGTCATAGACTACTACGAATTCACTGAAGGTGCACAAATGATATTTGATCTTGGCGGGAAGCCTGTTTCTGGCTGCGGTAATTCTGCTGGTGGCATGGGTGGTCCCGGTGGATCGGTTCCGTCTGGTACTCACTGTGTGCCTCGACAAATCATCTGTGCAGACAAATGGCATCAGCGGTCCTGTTCAAGCAGTGGTCAGTGGCTTCCTGCAAAGCATTGTCCAAACGGCTGCTTCCAAAATCAATGTAATTTCTGTAAACTTGGCTCAACGCGGTGCAAAGACAGGTATACCGAGCAACGCTGCGCACCAAATGGTAAGAGCTACTATGAAAAGCAGTGCATTCACCGTTGTATGAATGGACACTGTGTCTTCCAAGTTCCGTGCAAGCCAAATCAACAAGTCTGCAAAGACACGGGAGTACTTCTGACCTGCGCATATAATGGTAGTTACTGGAGCCAGACACGGTGTAAAAACGGTTGCTCTCACAATCAGTGCCGGTTTTGCTGGCCATTTATGTATCGCTGTAAAAGCATTACTACTGAACAAGTGTGCTCAACGGATGGTAAGCGTTACATTGATCAGCAGTGTGTGCATCGGTGTGATACAGGTAGATGTATGTTTAAGCTTCCATGTAAGCCTGGTCAAAAAGTCTGTAAAGATACATCAACACAAATTACGTGCTCGTCTGATGGTAAGCAGTGGATTAAAACACCTTGCAGCAATGGCTGTTCAAACAATAAGTGTAATTTCTGTAAACCGTGGACGTACTTGTGTAAAGATAGTACTACTGAGCAAGTCTGCTCACCTGACGGAAGTCGTTATATAGATCAATTGTGTATTAAGCGGTGTGACAAGGGTAGGTGTTTTTACAAAATACCATGCAAGCCAAAACAAGTGCTTTGCGTGGATACAAAAACACAACTGACCTGTAGTACTGATGGTCAGACATGGACAAAGAAATCCTGTTCTCATGGCTGTGGTCCGTGGACATGCAAACCTGATCCATCTAGTGCACAGACATGCACTCCAAGCATCAGACGCTGCATCAATAAAACAGAAGTACAGCTCTGCATGTCCGATGGCTCAAAGTGGGTACCGCAATATACCTGTCAAAATTCATGCACAGAGGGTATCTGTCAAAATCAGTCATATCAGTGCACAATCTCCTTTGATTCTCAGGCACGCAAAATGAGCAT
>JAHISJ010000016.1 GCA_018818205.1 Patescibacteria group bacterium | reverse complement strand
ACCAAACGGTCACGTATCCATTTCTCTCAGAGGAAAGAATCTCATATTTACCACACTTCCCGGTCGTCCAAAGAAAGTACATCTTAAAGAAGTCACCGCGCTCACACGAACTAAGACGACGTGGAAACCTCCCATAAATCACCCCTGGAGGAAAGCAACACTACATGTTCACAAAGCGAAGAAGAAAGTCTAAAAACAGTACTTAATTAATTTCCGGGTAGGACATTTCTATTTTGGAGAAAGTAGGACATTTCTAAATTGGTTTGACACCCATTTTTTTTCTTACACAAAATGGGTAGAGCATTAGCTATTTTTCTAATCACCTTTACCTCTTTATCTTACCGTACTCTTGTTTCCATTCTATATCACCTTGTATAAATTCCTCTTTAAGTCTTACCTTAATCTCCCGCAATAAATCAGTAAGAGCGGGGTATGCACTCACCGCTTTGTCAGCATAGTTTGCTATAAATTCAGGCTTGTCATACGTCTTATACCCTGATTCAACTAACTGCGTAAGTGTTTCAATTTTGTCGAGTGCTTTAACGTACTTTGCTTCATCGGTGAGTGCGTTTTCATACTCTTCCCAAAGAGTATACACTTCTTCCCTTTGAGTTTTTGGTAGTATGCGCGTAAGTGCTATCATAGCCTCTTTTTCCTGCTTTTCTTTTTCTTTCTTAGATATCTTCCCTTCAGCAATCTTGATTGCATCCATGTCTCCGATAACTGCCTCTGCAATATCGTGCACCAATACAATCTTCACTGCATGGAGTACATCAATAGCAAGTTCCTTTTCTTCAGCTATCATAAAAGTCATAAGGGCAAGACGCCATGAATGTTCTGCTGTAGACTCCTTTCTGCCAGAAGTAGTCTTAGAATACCTGAGTGTACTTTTTAACTTTTCTACTTGAGCAAGAAAGTCAAATAAGGATGAAACGCTATTTTTTTTATTGAACATATATTTTGTTCAGTTCATAGGTAAGTGGACTTGCACACTCTCTTTGTAGCAACTCTTGGACAGTCACCCACTGATATTCACTATGCTCTTTATTGAGTACAAAGGTAGTATTGTTTTTTACTACAGCTAAAAATGGATATACGTGCCATATATGTCTACCCTCTTGGTACACATATGGCTCTTTCTCACTGACAGATATAAACTCAGTTCCCCCTATTTCCTCTTTAATCTCACGGAAAAAACACTCTGAAGGACTCTCATTATCTACTATTTTCCCAGAGATGATGTCCCATCTTCCCGGGTACCATTTTTTGTGAGCACTCCGTTTAAGCGCGAGGATTTTTCCCACTTCATTTTCCACCACCACTGATACTGTTTTTATCATTATCTTTTTGTTAATCTCGTACCCCTATTTTGTCAAAACATTCAAAGTGGATTTCATCATCATTAAACACCTCTATTACTGTGTACGTCCCTCTTGTGTACATCTCACCATTTTCTACAAAATGTGTTGCTTCTAGAATTTGAATGTTTGCTTTTGGCCTAGAAAGTATTTGGTTTCCCTTAGTTTCAATAAGCGGAATCTCGCCAAAAAGCCAGTAGTTCCGTTGATCTTTCTTTAGAAAGGAATACGTATACCCTTTTTCTAGATTTTCTGGAATACATTCTTCCTTTCTTCTTCTACCCTCTTTGCATTCAGTTATATTTCGTAGGGCTAAGTCTGGATTAAATTCTACAACGATTCCCATAGTGGTATATTATAACTCGTTTTCCTTTTGCTCTAAGTAAAACTGATGTAGATACTCCTCCAAAAATGCATGCCTCTTCTCTGCCATTTCTTTCCCTGTATTAGTATTCATTCTATCCTTTAGCAAGAGAAGTTTCTCATGAAAGTGATTTATGGTTGAGCCTTCTGATTTGCTATACTCCTCAAAATTAGTATGCATTTCTGGCTTAGTGTTCGGATTATATATCTCTCTCCCTTTATAGCCTCCATACGCAAACGTCCGTGCGATACCGGTTGCTCCAATTGCATCAAGTCTGTCTGCATCTTGTACTACCTTTCCTTCAAGCGTTTTCATGGGAGACTCAGTCCCTGAACCCTTAAACGAAAGACCAGCAATTATGTCACACATATGATCAACATCCTTCTCATCCACATCTATACTCTCTAGAAACGCACGTGCCTTTTTAGGGCCTACGCTCATATCACCATTATAAAACTTGTGATCCGCAATGTCGTGAAGAAGCGCTGCAAGTTCTACACTATACAAATCAGCTTCTTCTTCTTTTCCTATGTTTAGCGCGATCTTACGAACTCGGTAAACATGCCAAAAGTCGTGACACGACGCACATCCGTGCATGGTCTTTCTTACATACTCCTGTGTTTTTTTAAGCTGCTTATCCTTAGTCATGAGTTTAATAGTGATACAAGTTTCTCGAAAGAACCATCAAGAACTGTTGGGTTCATTATTTTAATTTCATGTGCCCATCTGCACTCTTCTTCGGACGGAAAGTTGTTAAGCAAAAAAAGGTGCTTTTTAAAATAATAAGCAAGAGCAATTTCCATTCTGGTTGACGTTCCAATGTAGCCTTCGGTATTGTTCTTTGGATAATTGAGTGCAAGCACCGCATCACTCTTTGCTACCTTGTCAAAACACTTCCACATAATGTCTGTCTCAGTTGCGTGTTTGAAGTTTTCTTTAAAATCATCTGCAAGGTCTGGATTATCTACATGGACTTGAGCATCGTCCGGTATCCAGACAGTAAATCCTTTGTCTGTAAGCTCCTCTTTTGCAGAAAGCATCTCTTTTGAAAATGCCATACTCCCGATAATCATTATTTTCATACATCACCTGTTACATTACTTTGTTTAAGTATACCTTAAAAATGATTTGAATTTCAAATATTTATTCTACAAAAAAACCGTCTAGAAGACGGTTTACCCTTTCTCTTAATCCTCTTCCTTACTTCTTTTCATTCTTAACACCAAGCATTGTAGAAAGAGCCGCAGAAACAATCCAGATAGCTATTGCACCAATGAGACCCGGAAGAAACCCATACAGGTTAGTAAAGAGCCCAACAAGCAACACAACGACGCCAAGCCCGGATGTTAGCATAATAATACCTTTTTTCACATTTTTGGTCATAGGGTTGATCCTTATTTTTTACAAAAGCACACTATAAAATGTTTCATTTAGTTGCCAAGAAGGCTTCTTCCACGCCATAGTGCCTGTATTAATGAATTAATGGTTTTTAATGCATTCATGGATACGTTTGGCTCTTTTCCAAACTTTGTGACCACAAGATCATGTTCAGGAAGTTCTTGAACCTCAAAAACAGCATCTTCAGGGGTAACACATTGCTTATTGAGCGAATCGTCAAAGTCACCATATATCTTCGGGAAGACATAATACTCAACCACATCACTTCCATCGACAAACACAAGGAGTGTTACATCATCATTCATATCTATGTTCTTTTTCTGTAATTCCGGCCATACAAATCCCAATGTTTCTTCTATCTCTTCATATTGTGTATGCCTGGTGAATATACAAAATTCTTCCCAGTCAAACTGCGTTATGTCAGTCATGTCAAAAAGAGTCAGCTCTGGCTTTCCGTACTTTTGAGCAATCTCAAGTCGTAACACATGACTATAATTTTCTTCTTTTTGAAAAGATGCAGCAATTAATGTAATGCCAAGACACCACACAATAAAAAAAGGAATGACTGCAAGAAGCGGATACCGAGAGGCTATTTGTATTAGTTTTTTCATATCAATAAAAAGGTTTTCTTAACTATACACCAAATCAGTCTATTTTTCCATAACAGTATACATATGACTTATTCTTTTTTCACACACGCCTCAACTGTTTTCTTAAACGCATCATCGAGCCCTCCACTTCCGTATCGTAATACGCTACGAGAACTATCTGGATCAAAAAATGTCTGGGCAGTTTGTACTTTGGTAAAGGCAACAGGATCAAGACCACCTTCTCGTCCTTGAAGCTTGTGTTTTAGCTTCAAAAGAACCGTAGCTATCGTTACTAAAAAATTGGGAAGCGACACTACTCTTTTTTCCTTACCAAGACACCGTGAGAGTTTCTTAAGAAACGCTTTCCACGACATATTCTTGTCACCAATCGTATAGTGCTCACCACCCTTTCCATACTCGACTGCACCAACTATGGCTTCTGCAACGTGTTCTACAGTTATCATATTAGTTCCACCTTTTGGATAGAGTAAAACAGGAAATGATTGTATGTATGTAATAAGTGGGCACCAGAGTGGTTTTCTTCCTGGCATCGATCCAAAAATATAGGGAAGTTCTAAAATCATAAGATCAAGTTCAGGCTTAGAAAAAGCGATTGCTTCTTTAGCCTGCTCTTTTCTACTCCGGATATATGGATGATGCGCTGACAGTTTAAGCTCAGGCCACGTTCTATCAAAAAATAAAAAGTATGAACTCAAGATAACTCCTCTCGTTATTCCAGCTTTCTTCGCAAGCTTAAAAAAACGTACCGATGACTCAACGTTTGCCTTATAGAAAAAATCATACGCTGGTTTTTTTGGGGTAATGCGATCATCCGCACCAGCTGCAAATAGTGCTGCACTATGCCCCTGCATAAGCTCGACCACCGCTTCGTCAGATAGTGTGTTTAGATCTGCTAACCGTATAGAAACTTCGGGTGGAAACAATCCCTTCTTTGGTAGTGGCGGAAGAGAGAGAATCGTAATTGCATATCCTTTTTTCAAGAATTCTAATACTGCATGATAGCCAATAAACCCCGTACCCCCAAGAACTAAAACGCTCTTTTCGAATTGTTTTGTGTTTTGAGTCATATTCCTTTTGTTTCTCGCCTCTTTAAGCCATGACACCCCACCGTTTAAACACACGGCTTGCCTCCATAGTTACCCAGAAATCTGCATCAGCATCTTTGCGTGTTTTGTATGCTGCCTTCCATAAACCGCTTTTTTGTTGATTATCTACAAACCACTGCAGTACTTTCTGAATGTCTGGGTCATCCTTTGAAAACCCACATCGCTCCAGAACGTAAAGCGATGAAAGTATATCGGTCCATAAATAGGGAAACTGAATTTTTGTCCAGTATTGTTCAGATTTTCTATCAGTATACACATCTTTTTTAAAAAATCGTGACTTTAAGAGAATACCTGCTTTATGTGCCTCGACAGATTTTCTATACCGTGGATGTGCCGCAAATGCTCTAAGGACCATTCCGGTAATCAAATGTGAGAAGGTTTTAGTTTTATCAAGCTCAATCGTCTTTGCTTTTGGATTCATTATTGCTTCAAGACTACTGTCCCCTCTGGTTCTCAGAGCAATAGCCCACCCACCATCATTAAGCCTATAATCAATAAGCCACTTCATAACTTTCTCAATATGTTGATCGTTTTGATATCCTGCTTTAATCAACAGTTCCGTTACTGCGGCGGTAAAATTTGGCGAATGTTGTGTTCCGTAAATCCCCCTAAAATCACCCTCCGACGTTTGAAAAGAAAAAATAAACTGTGCAGCTTTTTTAATAGCATCATGCTTTTTGTTGAATCCGTACCGTTCAACCAAAAAACGAAGCTGTCGGTGCGTCTCAAGAAAATCATAATTATGCTGAGTTCTAATATCTTTCTTAGCAGCAGGGTACTTCCACCTACCATTTCTCTTTTGCCTTCGTAAAATTTTCTTTGGGTCAGGGAGATCATAAAGGGCCTTAACACTTTTTCTTTTCTCTCCTAACACATCTCTCTTAACAAAAAACAGTACTGCATCATTTGTGCATTCGAGAAGTGGTTTTAGCGGATCTCTTTTGAATGTACTCATGTTGAGATAGGGTCAAAAATCAGTTTTATATGCTATGGATGATACAATGGAGTTGATATGACCTTAAACTGGCCATCCTTCTTTTTTACTTGATACGCAAATTGATCTTCTGAAGGCATTGTTTCTTCAGTCTCGGCACAACATGGACCAAGTACGTATATACTTCCATCATCATTTATAAACTGAATATCAAATATATATTCGTCGCTTGATACTTTTCTACTGTTTACAATCCGCACCTCAAGGCACGTCTCAAGTTTTTCACAAAAGTTCTGAAGAACCCTAACTTTGTCACTACGCTCCTCCGGCGCACTCATAGATTCCATAAGCTCATAATCTTTCTTGTCAGGATCAAACCGCTCCCACGCTTCTTCATAATAGCCCTCGTGAGCTTGATTGAAAAAATTCACCAGAGCATCACGCGCTTCTTGCTCATTGTCAACTTCAACTACTTTTTCCTCTTCCTTTTGTTGTACTTGTTCACCCTCGTTTTTTTGAAAAGGATTTGTACATCCTACAAAGATAAGCAGAGCAACACTAGAAAAAATGAGAGCCTTTATAGTAAAACTGTTCATATAATCCATGATCGTTAAAACAATTAGTATCTTTTTTATCTAACCCTCCAAATGATTGATTATCCATTCTTCAAGAAAATCAACCAATGTGAAATAGTGTTTATGTTGAGAATCTATTTGCTTGGTATTCACTGAATATTCTGGCTGCATTCAAAATGCTTCATTTTTATTTTTTTACCGCACTGCCGTGTATCCACCCGGTACGCCATTTTTAGATAGCACAAGCTGCCACAATTGGTTTGACCGGGATCTAAATGTTCCAGCGCAACTTAAAAGATAGTACTTCCACATACGATAAAACTGCTCGCTGTAGTTTTGTTTGAAGCTGCCCCATCCATCATTGAAATTTTTATACCACGCCATGAGTGTTTTGTCATAATCGGCACCAAAGTTGTGCAAATCTTCTAGCACAAATAGTTTCTCAATAGACTCCGCGATCTGTTTTACTGATGGCAGCATAGAGTTTGGAAAAATATATTTTTCGATCCATGCGTCAGTAGCCGTTACCGACCTAAGCCCTCCAATTGTTTGTATTAAGAAGAATCCACCATCTTTAAGACACTTACTTACTATCTCCATATAGGTCCTATAGTTTTTATACCCTACGTGTTCAATCATCCCTAGCGAAATAATATGATCAAACTGCTCATCTACATCACGGTAGTCTTGCAGCCGAATTTCTACAGGAAGTCCTTCTACTCTTTTTCTAGCCAGAGCTGCTTGTTCCTTTGAAACGGTAATGCCAACAACGTGTGCACCATACTTTTCCGCTGCGTATTGCGCAAAGCCTCCCCAACCACATCCAATATCCAAAACGGAATCACCTGCTTTTAAACCAATCTTCCTACACACTAAATCGAGCTTTGCCTCTTGTGCTTCATTGAGTGTCTGAGCCTCATTCCAATACGCGCACGTGTATACCATGCGGCTATCAAGCATCGCTGCGTACAAATCGTTCCCAATATCATAATGTCTTTTCCCAATTTCAAAAGCACGCGTCTTGCCTTGCATATTTACCACTCTCGCCTTTGCGTACTCGTATGCCATGCGCGCTGATACTTTTACTTCTTTATCAAGCCTTGCATTTAAAATTCGGGTGATCATTTCATCGATTGCATCTGATTCCCACCATCCATCCATATATGACTCTCCAAGACCAAGATTGCCCTCAGCCATAACACGTTCATAAAAACGATCGTTTTTAACCCGTATATCCCACGGATTGTTCCCATCAATAATGATGTCTGCCTTCCCAAGAAGACCTTCTGCAATTTCTTTAACTTTTTTTCCCATAGATAGTAATTAGTTATGCTTTTGAATACTCCACTTACAAGTATAATCCTTTATCCCTTTTGTTCATAGGATAATAATCTACAAAGATGCACACTTATGCCCTCGATTTTCTTTTTCTGACCATGTGAACAACAATCATAATCATCAAAATAATAAGCGCAAAAGGAGAAGTAAGAACGGCAATACTTTGAACAACAAGCCATGCCCCCGGTGGCTTTGCAGTAAAGAGATCACGATTTTCTGGCGTGTCCTCTATGCCAAGCAACTTAAAGCTTTCCTGAAAGTAATAGTCTTGCCCAGAATATCCTACTGCCTCACCAAAACCAAACCCATGAATATTCTTCCCATCTTTAGTTCCTTCTGCTTCTACGCCTCCTTCACGAATTTCTCCACTTGCAGAATATAAAAATTGATTATCAACCGTTGGTGTCATAGTAAACGTGATATTCTTTCCCGGAAATTCAACGTCCCATCCATTGGGATACCAGGCCTCAGACTTTGAACTTTTCATCCACTTAGTAATAGTGATAGTACCATCAATATTTTCGTACGTCCCGTCTTCATGAACGTACTTACCTGATGTTTCTCTGGTCACATTTTCCGGAGGATTTTCTCCTTTATTTTTTAGGTCTTTTGTGAGAGTAGAATGCATACTCGCAAACGTCACCTCGGTATTATCATCAAACTGTACATCCGACCAATCCCATCCCCACGACTTTGGCGCTTCTCCTTTGTACCCATTTGATACATTGGATAGTGCTTGAATAAAAATAGTGTTCGGATATCCCGGAGGTGAAATTCCCGCCATCCATTGATTATCCATCCACATTTTTCCCGTAAGTTCACGTGTGTCATCACCATATGAGACTGTACCTTTTGACTCAATATTTGGAATAGAGTAGTACCAACTGCCAAGGCCAAATATAGATGGTGCTTTTCCGTTATCTCCTTGAAGTAATACCGGATTTCCCTTCTCTAACGTGAGATCTATTTTTAAGTCCTTTTCTGGATCTTGTACCTCAAGCTTCATGGGAAACAGTTCATCTTCCTTAAGACTCTCTGCTTTATTATTACCTACTTGAGCAAGCAGTGGGTTTGCATTTAAGGTAACCAGCCCTGACGCTCCAGAGATGACTGGTTCACTTCCGGTAATATGAATGTTTTTATCTCCTAGGCTAACCCCTACTACTGTTTCAACAGCTTGATTTTCTATTTCTGTAAGCCCCATTTCCTTAGCAATATCCGGTGGATACAGCGCCCTTCTAAAAAAGATAACTACGACATCAACAGGATTGTTGTTTGCATCCATATAGTTTCCTGAGAAAAAGTACCATCCAAATTGAAAATCTTCATGCGCACTGTGGTCTTTTGGAAACGTGAGCTCCTTAATGCTGTCCATATCTGCATACCCCTTAAAGTAATCCTGACCCATAAATCCTGGAAGATTATACGATTGCTTTGGGCTCATTCCTTTTTCAGCCGTGCTTTTTAGTTGATCATACCTCTTTGGATACTTCAAAACGAGCGGCACGTGGTTTGCTCCCACCTCCTCTATCATTGTAGCCATATCCTCCCCCATTCCCTCTGGAGTGTTTTGTTTTTCAGTCATCTTTTTCTGGACTGCTTCCGGTAATGCATCATCTTTTGAGAGCCATAATACATTGAGGATATCTTCCTTTGTGTCACTCCCTATGGTGTTTTCAGATACACTCATCTGCACCTCTTCTTTTTGGCCAGCACTATTTAAAGCAACCGATGCTAGTGCAAGAACCACTATTGCACCGAGAAACACATAGACAATTTTACTGATCACACCTTTTTTCATTTTTTTATTTTACTTTTGTGACTGTTTATAAAAAACCTCTACTTCAATTGTATACAGAGTATGTATTTTGGTCAAATTGTAATGGCTCAAACACGTTATCCGGATGTAGTCGTTTGTCGAAACGTAAATAGTTAGCTATGATGAAAAAAAGATTTATACTAACAAAAATACTCATGCCTACACACTACAAAGACCTTGGACTGGTAAATACTAAAGAAATGCTTTCTCGAGCTCTTAAGGAAGACTATGCGGTCCCTGGGTTCAACTTTAACAATATGGAGCAGCTTCAAGCTATTATTATGGCATGCACGGATACTGAGTCTCCCGTTATTTTACAGGTATCAAAAGGAGCTAGGGAATATGCCAATCAAACATTGCTCAAGTATATGGCTCACGGTGCTGTGCAGTATGCAAAAGAGCTAACGAACGGTAGTGGTATTCCCATTACACTCCATCTTGATCATGGTGACAGTTTTGATTTATGTAAAAGCTGTATTGATACTGGGTTTTCTTCTGTCATGATTGATGGATCTCATCTTCCATACGACGATAACGTTGAGCTCACCAAAAAAGTAGTTGCGTATGCCCATGAACATGATGTGAGCGTTGAGGGAGAACTTGGAGTCCTTTCTGGAATAGAAGATGACGTCAGTGCAGAAAAGTCAGTATACACCCAGCCTGAAGAAGTCGTTGATTTTACCAAAAAGACTGGTGTTGATTCGCTCGCTATTTCAATTGGCACTTCACATGGAGCAAATAAATTTACTCCCAAACAATGTAAAAGAAACGAGGAAGGCATATTGGTCCCGCCGCCACTCAGATTTGATATTTTAGAAGCTATTGAAAAAGAGCTTCCTGATTTTCCTATTGTCCTCCACGGTTCTTCTTCCGTGCCTCAGAATCTTGTCAAAATCATCAATGAAAATGGTGGTGACTTAAAAGATGCTGTCGGTATTCCAGAAGAACAGCTAAAAAAAGCTGCTGAGTCAGCAGTATGTAAAATCAATATTGATTCAGACGGACGACTTGCCATGACTGCGACAATACGCAAGGTATTTAATGAGCACCCGGAAGAATTTGACCCAAGGAAGTACCTTGGTCCCGCACGTGAAGCGCTACGAGAGCTCTACGTTCATAAGGTCAAATACGTTCTAGGATCAGAGAATAAGGCGTAAGGTTACTTATTGGAAAGAGAAGTTTTATTTGCCCCTAATTTAGAAGATACAAAAACCACCTAAAAGAAATAAGGTGGTTTTTGGTAATGCATATCTGCTTTCTTTTATCTTGTGCTATTCATCTCAACAGAAAACTTGTCTAGCACAGTATTTCTCTAACACATACATCTACTGTTCCATTTTGCTTAAGGTACAAAATGGTAACAGACTCTCCTTCTTCTAGCTCCCGAAATTTTTCTGCTGAAACTTCGGAGCATTTTTTATGTGTTTTACCTTCATTGTCTTGAAACGTATAATATACCCGATTCTTGACTACACTCTTAATACCACGAGAAAACGGAATTAATGGTTCTTTTTTTGAAGAAAGATGGGTTACTTTACCAATGACTTCTATCCCTTTCTCATATGTTGAAATCTTTTTCTGCGCACTAACATACCCATACCCTGCAATAAGAAACGCAAAAATAAACCCAAGTACTACTGGAAAAATCGGTGATAAATATATGATAAACTCTTGCTCCTCTGAAACGCCTTGTAATCCAAGTCCAATTCTATAAAAAATTATGTATAAAAATAGTGCTGTTGGTATGCACAATAAAAAAACTATTAGTGCTGCATAAAAATAGCTTTTCTTCTCTGCTATGATTTTCTTTTTTTGCTCCTGAGTAAGTCTGGTCATATTTTTATAACCGTGTTAATAACTTAAACCAAGCCACTCCGTAGTGAGTACCTACTATCTTATTGTAACTTATATCCGCAATGTGAACAGACAAATGTTGTATTATGATTTGTTCCATTGCAATCTGGACAATTCCACTGTGCCTCAGGGTCTTGTGGCTTATTTTCTGCTACTCTTTCTTTTGGATCATCCCCATAGTCATTTTTTCCTGGCGTGCCATCTGTGCAAGCTAGGATAAAGTTATAAACGGGAATTAGTAGATACCAGCCACTTTTATTAACATCATGCATTCGTCTTACACCAACAGCTATGCCAGGAATCAAGGAAACAAGGAAGTAAAGGGGTCTCAATATAGTAAAACCATTTTCCAATCCAATACCTAAGACCAAAGAAATACCAACGTCAACAAACGCCAACGCGTAACTCATTAAGGCATCAAAAAGCACAAAATACCAATATTGCTTTCTATCTGCTCGTCCAGTAAAAACGGCGTACTTTTTAAATGCTTCAAGATAATACTTCATAGCCTAGATAATAATCTATTTTTTTATAACATTCAAGAGTACGCTCTTAACCAAAAAAAGTCAACGCCGTTTAGAGAAGCACCGTTTATTACTACTATAGCCATACTCAGTTGATTTTTTCGATATCGGATGAAGTATAAGCTTCAATATCCAATGCCTTGAAGAGGTCGGATACGTTTTTATTATCACCTTTTTTGGCAAGTTTGATTTCCATACTTCCTTATTATTCGCCCTAGATATAGATTTTATACAGCACTTGAGACACTGTTCAAAGAAGAATGAAGCTAAAAGGCCAGTGCTAGCTTGAGAAAGTTTTTAATAAAGGGTACCCCTTGATTGTAAGAAGCTTTGATCTCCGCATGAAACTGTTTGCCGTAGATCAATTTTGATTTGTGCCTAATAGCCTGGACATAGCCGGAGTCGGCAATAACCTCGTACATGTCTGGCACGTGCAATACGGCCCAGCCATGCACTTCCGGAGCGGTGAAGTTGTCCGGAATACCTTTGAATATAGGGTCATTCTTTTTTCTGATTTTTATGTGAGAAAGAGGCAGACGGTCTTCAAGGCGCAAAGAGGAAATATCTGACCAGCCCATTGAGCCAATATAGGTCTGACCATACGCGGCACAGAGCATCTGATGGCCGCAACAGATTCCCAAAATAGGGATATTTGATTCGCGGATGATTTCGAATTCGCCATTATATTCGAACATGGGTTGGTTTGGGTAGTCAGCGTTGTTTCCGGAAAGCACAATGGCAACGGGTTTATTTTGTAGTTTATTTAGCATATCAAGAGAGACTTCATAGCGAGGAACGGTCATGGTTTTAAGTCTCAATCCAGTATGCTCTATATGGCGAGCAAGCTCAGAAAAAGTAAAGCCGTTGTGCTGATTACCGACAACCAACACATACTTGCCCGTTGGAGGTTTTGGCGCTTTAGGCACACCCGGCGAATAGAGAATGACCTCGTTCAATTGTGGAGCATAGCCATGCCAGTCCTTGATCATTAAACGGAAATAGCGCGCCTTGGTTGGTTTAAAGTCCAAAATATTGCGGTACGTATCGTTCTTTTTCACGTCCGTTCCAGCCACGACAGACCAATGCTTACCGTCAGAAGATTTTTGCCAGACAAAGTCCTTAAGCCAATTGTCCGGACCAGATAAGTTGGAGAGCATCCAGACACGAGAGATAGTTTTAGCTCTACCGAGGTCAAATTTGACCCAATGAACAAGATCGCCAGGCGGAGTGGATTGCCAGAAGCTGCCTTCGCCCGGATCGTCATAATCAATAATATTTTTTACATTAAAGCCAGAAGAGGCCTCTACTTTCTTGATTGGGACACGGGTCATGTCCATGAATTTGTCATCTGATTTTGTATCCACAAAAAACCTGGATTCCGCCCACTCACTTTTATTACTTTTTTCATCTGTTGCCCGAACACGCCAGAAATAGTGTTTGTTATCTTTAAGTTTATTTTTTTCTTCAATTAATTTACTGCTGACTAAATCGTTTGTTTGTTTAACTTGATTATACTTGATTGTATTTTTAGTGTTGAATCTTGGAGAAGTATCAAGATGAATATCATAGTTGAGCTTTCCAGCACCGCCTTTACTATTAAAAAAAGTGAGTAAAGGTTGTAGATTTGTCACAATAATATCCTGCTGAGGATTATTATTAAGACTCGGCGGAGTAATATCGATCATTGACATTTTTTTTATTTATTAGAATCTGGTTTTTTAACCCAGCTTGGCTTTTTAAGCGCACTGATTATAAATGGAATAGCTAAGAAAACGATAACCCCAATTACCACGTATACTACATACGTGGCCGGACTTTTTAAATGCAATTGTGAAGGAGGGAAAAATCCAAGCACCAGGGCAAACAAAACTGCAAGTATACCGGTAGAACAGATTGTTATCATTCCAAAATTTCCGCCTGGCACTCTGTAAGGTCTTTTTAAATCCGGGTGGCTATAACGAAGCTTGATTGCAGTGATATAAAGCAACAAATACATGGTTAAATAAAGAATGGCAGTAATGGCGGTAAGAAGTGTAAACACAACGCTTGCATTTGGAATAAGGATAAACAATAAAGCCAGTAAAGTCACTATCCCACCCTGAATCCATAGGATATTTGTTTGGATATTATTTTTGTTCATCTTAGCCAAAAATGGAGGCAAGTCTCCTTCGCTGGCTGTTGCGAGCAAGCCCTTTGAAGGACCTGCTATCCAGGCAGCAACTCCACCCACAACACCTAAGGCCGTAAGAAAGCCCAATACTGCAATAATTGGGTTTACAAATCCTGCTGGGACTAATTTTACTATCATGTCATGAAAGGCCTGCATGAGCCCGGAATTAAGATTGATCTCATTTGGAGATAACACTGAAGCAACGGCCAGAGACCCCAGAGAAAAGATCACAATGATAATTGCCATTGATACAAAAATTGCTTTTGGAAATTCTTTTTGAGGGTTTTTTAAATCTTTAACATGTACCGCACCAACTTCCATGCCAGCATATAAAAGGACTATTCCAGCTAAAAATGCCAAGCTAGAAAAGTTTGAAAAATCAGGAAGAAGACGAGCTTGTCCTCCACCGGGAACATGCATAAATCCCAGATCATGGCCAGTAAGAGCCCATATTGCACCTAATATGATAATAAAAATACCCGGAACCAAAGTACCTGCTATTACACCAATCGTGCTCAATTTACTGGCCGCTTTTATTCCTCTAAATGAATTGAAGGTAGCCAGCCAATATACCACTAGGATTACTATGACGATGAAATAATTATTTTGAGAAAGCATGCTCACTTGATTTGGATCCCAGAATAAAACCATCACATAGGACAGACTTCCAGCACAAAACGCTAGGACCGTAGGAAACCAAATAACATTCTGGATCCATTGAAGATATATGGTAATAAAACCAAAACGATTACCAAATGCTTCTTTTGCCCAAAGGTAAACTCCACCTTTTCCAGTAGAAAAAGCCGAAGCAAGCTCGGCTGATATTAAAGAAACTGGCAATAAAAAGAAGATAGCTGCAAAAGCCACAAAAAAGATAAGGGATAGACCTTCTTCTGCCATCATGGGCAGGCCCCTCAAGCTCATAATCGCAGCCACATTCATCATAGCCAAACCAAAAACCGACAATGTTAGTGTTTTTACTACTTTTTTTTTGTTTTTCATAGAAATATTCTGTTGTATCTATTTACTATTTTTCTTTTAATTCAACTTTTTTTGCCCAACTAGGTTTTCTCAAAGCATAAATAAGAAGCGGAGCGCCGACAAGAATCAAGAGACTCACTACAAGGAAGCCGACATAAAAGAAAATGCTACCCGTTTCCAGTTCAGCCGGGGGGACATAGCCAAGGAAAAAGGCAAACAGAGCAGCCGCAATACCAACTCCGCCAACAATCCACATACCGATTTTTCCTCCGGGAACCGTATATGCTCTTTTCACATCCGCTCTTTTATATTTTAAAACAATGGCTGAGACAAACATAAATAGATACACGATCAAATACATTTGAGCGGCAAGCGCGGTTAATATCCAGAACGAGCTAGAAACGGAGGGCAGTATTACAAAAACAAGAGAGATAATTGAGACAACTACTCCCTGAGTAATAAAAATATGCGTTTGCATACCGTGCTTATTTATATGCTGAAAAAACGGCGGCAAGCAACCATCTTTCGCGGTAACAAGAAGGGCCTTTGATGGACCGGCAATCCAGTTTAATATTTGAGCGATCATCCCTGGTATGGCGACTATGGCGATTACCGGCACTAACCACAACACATTCAAACTTTTAAAAACAGACATGAACGTTTGCATAATACCGGCTGTTAGGCTGATTTCATTTGCGGGAGTAATAATAGCGATAGCAAGAGAACCTAGGGCGAAAATAGCAACAATAATAACTGATGAAATAAAGATGGCTTTTGGATAATCTTTTTTGGGGTTCCCTACTTCTTTGACATGAACAGCAGATACTTCCATGCCAGCAAAAAATAGGAACACGCCCGTTAAAAACACTATATTTGAGAGATTGCTCATATTTGGCACAAAGCTAGCCCAACTAAATTCGATCGCGGAGGAATGGCCGGTAGCTAACCAGATAGCAGCACAAACCATCAATAATACACCCGGCACAAGAACACCGAGGACAGTGCCAACATTAGTAAAAATGGTGGAAATTTTTAATCCACGGAAATTTATAAAAGTGGCTCCCCAATACACTACAAAAATAATGACTATGGTAAATAATGGATTAGTTGCCAATTCTGGTTTATATAAAAATGCAGCTGTGGCGGCGATGGCTGCAAGGGCGGTAGGGTAAAAAACAACATTCTGTATCCATTGCGTCCAAATAGCGACAAAGCCCCAGCGCTCACCAAGCGCTTCTTTTACCCATACATAAATTGCACCGCTTTCCGGCCACCCTGTGGCAAGCTCTGCGGAAATCAGAGCAACCGGGATTAAAAATATGACTACTGCAAGAATCAGAAAGAAAATAATACTAAAGCCATATTCGGCCATAGTTGGTAATCCTCTCAGAGCCGCGATCAGGGAAATGTTGACCATGACCAAGGAGAAAACTGTGAGCATTTTTTTTGTAGGTTTGGACATATATTCTATTATTTATTGATTTCTATTGTTTTTTCTTTTTTTATCCAAGATTCTTTCCTAAAGGTGTAAATCAGCTGGGGCAGACCGATTACAATGACTAGTCCGAATATAAGAAAGCCTTCAAAAAGGAAGATGTCTCCTGTTTTAAGCTGACCTGGTGGGAAAAACCCTAAAGCTAAGGCGAAAATTGCTGCCACTGTGCCAATGCCAGCGGTGATCCACATGCCAAGCTTGCCACCTGGTACCGCATACGGTCTGTCTACTTTCGGTTTTTTATATTTCAAAACAATGGCGGAAATGAACATCATGACATACACCAACAAATACAGCTGGGCAGCAAGAACAGTTAGGACCCAGAATGAGGAAGAAACAGTAGGCATAAGCAGAATAACCAGGGAGATCAGGGTAACAACTGCTCCCTGAATCAAAAGGATATTGATCTGCACGTTATTTTTATTGGTTTTGCGGAAAAAGGGCGGGAGATTGCCATTCTTGGCTGCAACTAATATACCTGTCGAAGGGCCAGCTATCCAAGCCAGGATTGAAGCGACCAACCCAATGGCAACTAGTACACCCAGCACAGGGACAAACCAGTGGATCCCTAAAGTACTAAATATTTTATCGAACGCTTCCATGATGCCAGCAGTCAGGCTGATTTCCTTTTGCGGAATAATAAAGGCGATGGTCAGAGAACCAAGAATAAATAACGAAACGATTATTATGGCAGACATGAAAATTGCCTTTGGATAATCCTTTTTAGGATTTTTGACCTCCTGTGCATGTACGGCCGATACCTCCATCCCGGAAAAAAACAAAAATACCCCGGTCAAAAAAACGAGTGTCTTGACATTGGAAAGATCGGGAATGAAATTACTGAAAGTAGGAGGAATGGCTAAGGGCTGGCCGGAAAAGACCCAATACATACCCGCAATAATGAGAATAGAACCAGGTACCGCCAAACCAGCAATGATACCAACATTGGTAAAAATCGTTGATAATTTTAGTCCGCGCAAATTAATAAAGGTAGCACCCCAATAAACCGCAACAACAACCAGTAGCGTATACAATTTATTTTCTGCCAAGGCTGGACTGAATCCATAGGCTACTATTCCGGCTGTCGCTGCAAGAGCCGTGGGATAAAATACCATATTTTGCAGCCATTCTGTCCATATGACCGTAAAACCCCAGCGTTCACCCAGAGCTTCTTTTACCCACGCGTAAATACCGCCTTCTTTGGGCCAGCCTGTGGCTAACTCGGCTGAAACCAAAGAAACGGGAATTAGAAAAACAATAGCTGCAAATATAAGGAAGAAGACTATTGCAAGACCCTCTTCAGCCATTGTGGGCAATCCCCTCAGAGAAGCAATAAGCGCAATGTTCATGATCATTAATGAGAATATGGACAGCGCTTTCTTTTTGTTTTTATTCATTTTCTATTCGAAAAAGAAATTTTAAAACTGTTTCTATTTTATTAGATTTTGCGGAAAATTACAATCATTATTAATGTTTGAGATAACCAAGTGGAATGAATTTCTGATAGACTTTATTGTATGATGTATTCACCGATTCATTCACATAATTGGTTTTAAAAAAATCCCATATACAATTCCGATTATTACCATTTCAATTAATCCGGTTGTTAAAACATAGAATAAGGTTTTCTTCGGAACATCTAGTGTCATCCATGTCGACGCAACGTTCATCACAACTCTTAGAAACCATACTATCAAAGCAAAGACTATGCCTTTTGTTAGCCCGCTTTCACCGGGAAGAGAAGAATAGGTAAGCAAAAAGATTGCCCCCATTGCGAAACCATAAAACAGGTCAATAAATACTCCAACAGGAACGTTAACAGATTTTTTTGCTAGCGGCTTATACACTTCAAATAGCTTTTTTGCAAATGGGTTTGCGTTAATAATGCCATCGATTATACCGAACAAAACCCCACTGAATAGGCAAACGATTATGTATCTTGTCATAAATGGTTTTTAATTATGAATATTTTTACCTGAATATCCATTTTTTCCTACTGCTTCTCAGTAACCACAATTTCTTCATTCCTAAAATTCGGGTTTAATTCTTCTAAAGATTGTTCCGCTCTCCAAAGTGTACCAACAGACCACTTCTTCACAATTTCCCAATAACTGGCCTTAGAATTATCATTATCTGCTACATTTTGATAAATACCCAATTCACCATCTGGGATTTCTTTTAAAGAGGTTGTGTAATAAGCATCAACAGATTTTGATTTTCCAACTCTCATTTTTACTACATCTCCAATATTACCACTTCCAAAATAACTTTTAAATATTTCTGTGTCCTTAACAGAAATACGAACATTTCCGAATGTATCAGCAAATGCAAATTCTGCCAATTTTTTTTGTTTTGGGATTACATCAGGATGTTTTCCTAATAATTTTGCGTTTATCAAGCTATTTCTATCTTGATATTCAAAAATTGGTTCCAAGATTTCTGGAAAATACCTCGTTGTGGCAATGATAGAAGAACGAAATTGCTCATGAAGACCGTCAGTTACCTTTAATTTCTCATTCGGAATACGATACAGAGCAAGTATTTTATCGCGTGTTTCAAGCGCTTGTAATATCGCAAGAGGAACGGCGTAAATTTCAAGTCCATTGTCGGTAATTGCTAAGTGAAAATCTTCACCATTTCTCCCATTCGCTGTTGTCTTACTATTTCGCGGAGCACAATTCACAACCGAAAGAACAACCTTCTCTGTAAAATTTTGGAGTATCATTTTCCCGACTCTATCTCGAATACTATTTATTATTCTATTTTGTTCTGCGATAAGATCATGCAACAAATTTACTCCATAATCTGCCAGCTTATGATCTTGACCGATTGGGAAAGTTACATCTGAAAAATTACCGAGATTACGTGTAATTGCTGTTAATTCTGCGTCAAAATCAACATCACGTTTGGAGAACACATCGTTGAAGTGAACTATTCCACGTGTTGGGCGCTTAAGTATTTCTTCGTATTGTTTTGCAATTGTTTTCATACTGATCTAAAAATGAGAAATAAATTAACGCATAACAAAAAAATCAGCCCCTCGGGCTGATTTGTGTTGCCATGCGTTAATTGACTACACAAAGATTAACTCAGCCCGAGGCAAAGCATTATCATCCGCATAGACATTGATGTAGATTGTCTTCTGTATTTCATACAAATATAACTTTAAACTTAGCTAGAGTTTAACGTATTTATGTATTAAGTCAAGTTTTTGTAATTTCCTAGAATCAAATACTACTCTACAGTTTGTTTCTGGATGTCACAATTTTTCTCAACACAGTTTATATCAAAATCACCGAGGTCTCTTTTTTCACCATCCAGCAGTAAGTACTCGCTATTATGCTGGGGCACTGCTAGGCATTCTATTATCAATCCATGAACTGGACATGTTTGTCATTTTATTAGCGTTAGCCAGGCTTACTTCACTTAACGTTTCTGAGCATGCGACGTCCCATGAAGCGATAGCAAAATGGGGTGTCGCATACTCAGAGTTATATGCCGTTTTCGTGACTATGAGATATAACCCATTCTTTTAAAAAGCTTCAATGATGGTCTATTAAACATTTTCACAGGTAGAGTCTTCTTTGAAAACCACCTCAGTTCGACTACATCGTCATCAGCTTTTGCTTCACCAGAAATATACTTAGCTTTGTAAACAAGAAAAATGTAGTGAGTCAACTCACCTTTTTTATCAGGTTCAAAATCATCATCAAAGCCTACACTTTCGATAATTTCAATTTCAATGTTAGCTTCCTCTCGAACTTCTCTTTTGATACTCTCCTCTAACGATTCTTCCTCCTCAATGCCTCCACCAATTAGATGCCAAGTATTTGGATATGGGCCAACATTTTCTTTTTTCTTGGCAAAGAGAAGTTTATGACCATCTTCAATTACCGCACTTACTATTACTCTCGTTTTCATTATTAAATGTTTATTGATCGAATAAATTGCACATAATGTTTGCGCATTATCTGAAGTTTCAATTTCGGATAGCCACTGCTAGACGAAGTTTGAACTGTGACTCACGGGTTAGCCCTTAATAACTCCATTATAAGTGTACCGCTTTCAACCCATTTGTCATTATGAAAAACTATTCGAGCTTTTGGCTTATTCTTAACTATTTTAAACTTTCTCCCTGCTGGAAGACATGGAGAAAGTTTAATTTTAGCCTTGCAAGAAACACTAAATTTTATCGCTAAAAAATCCCACTAATCCGCCAAGAATTGCTGACGTTATTAAAATAATAGGTACTGATTTTAGGTCAGTTTTCATTACAATTATAATTATTGGTAGTGCCATTAAAACAGCAATGATTGTGCCTTTAGACCAACCCTCAACACCTGGAATTTTTATGTGTGTAACTATGAATCCAATTATGATCCATTGAACAAAAGCAGATATGCATGCATATTTGTCTAATTTCTGAATTATCATTGGAATAACATCAATTATACCAGCTGCTGCACCTAAGGCTAAAGACAATAAAATGCTTCTCATATGTTTTATTATTAATTGCTTATACAAATACTAACTCAAATTTTCTTTTTTCCCTAGCAGATATGTTTAAGATAGTATTAAAGACAAAAAAATTATCTAAACGCGACACTAGTGCGTTCGTGTCTATCAGAAGTTCACGGAGCAAAGTGAAGTGAATTTCTGATAGCCTTTGTTATGTGATGTAACAAAATTTAATATCTCCGCGAGCGATATACTGAGATCACTGAATCGACTATTCTCCAACTTTATAGTAGCCTTTCCACTCATCAAATTCTTCTGAATATCCTTCGTCTTTAAATATCGGTCTAATAGTAAGCAAAATATCAAGCAACTTGTGTAATTGACCTCCATCAATAACTGAGGTTAGATTCGAAACTAGCTCACCTCTCTTCCAAGGGAATTTTTCGAGAGGATAGTTATCTAATTCCCACACCAAATATTTATTATAAGGTCTCACATTGCCTTCAAGTGCAAATATGGCTTCAAGAAGGAACGGAATTGCCTCGATCGCATCAAATTTTGCGGCTATCAAATTACCATCTCTTGCATTTTTTTCTAAACGATAAACTTGATTAATAAAAGCACCTAAAACATCTTTAATAATCAAGTCTTGGTCTTTTTTAGATAACATAGACTTAGAATCAATTATTACTTGAATTTCACCGGTTCGATCAAACATCACCTTAAGGTGGGCAAAATTATATCTATCCCAGGACATTTCCGAGCCGTATTTTGCATGCTCTTTTAATTCATCAAATGTCATTATGCTGATTTCAATTTCAGGATTCTTCTTGCTTCCATATTTCTCTTTATACTGATTAACAACATTGTCTTTTACAATCATTCTCGCGTCATAATCAGAGTTTTCTGTTTCCATTCCTTTTCCTCTCGCTCCATCAATCCAAAAAGCTAAGACATTTTGATCCTTTTTTATTTCTTCAACGATTTTCTGAAATTGTTTACCGGTTTCTATGGTGGCCATAAACTCTATAGATAGATGATTGCATTAAATTTTGTTATATCACATAACGTCTACGTATGCGATGTTTGCTGACTGTATAATATCGCGAAGCGGTAATATGAGTAGGAGGTATGACGACGAACGGAACCGCATACACGCTGTTAGGTGTTGTTAATTTTGGATAGATTATCTTAATTTATCCTTAATGCCTTTTGCGTACTTACAACAATCATCATAGTTTTGATCAGTTCTTAGTTGCCCCCAGTCAATCATGTGCATATCTTTCTTAAACCTTGGAATAATATGAAATTTGTAATGTGGAACCATGTTGTAACCACTTTTTGAGACATCATCGTCAAATAAATGAGTTATAGCATCTGGATTGCATGCTTCTCTTACCGCCTTGGAAAGTTTTTTGGCAACTAGAAAGATATGCACGGCTAATTTATCCGGAAGCTCTATAAAAGATTCATAATGCTTTTTAGGGATGACCAAAACATGATGCTTGTTAATGGGATTCTCACTCACTATTGCAAAGCACACTTCGTCTTCATATACAGTGACTGCTTTGTCATCAAAACCGCAAAAGGAACAAGTTTTTTTATTCATATATTGATTATATAGTATCCAAAATTAATTTCAGCTAACGTTTGAGAGTAACAGAAGTTTATCGTAGCGAAGCGAAGATAAATTTCTGTTACTCATTGTTATGTGAAGTCTCTTTTCAAATGCTTAAATCTTTTTCCATCCAAATTATTTTACCAATGCCTTTTATGTCGGTTTCCTTGATCTTTTTGTAACCATGTTTCTTATAAAAACCATACGCGGTTATACTTGCACGCAACTTCAATTTTTCGATAGCCCTTTTTCTAGCAATATCTTCAATATGGTGAACAAGCTTTTTACCAATTTTTTTGCCCTGATACTTCGGAAGAACAAACATTCTAAGTATCAAATCATCATCAAGGGCGATAGTGCCTAATAATTTGGATTCTTCGACTGCTAAAAAGATAGACATTTTCTTAGAATCTATAAGGATTTTCTCGGATGTGTATTCTTCGCACAGATGATTAACAGCCTCTTTTGTATAGTCCTTGATGTTAGATTCTAATACTGTGTCGATCATCAACTTCGACAATTCAGTAGTATCTGATTTTTTGAACTTTCTAATAGTCATTTAAGCAATTTGATTTCGCATAACGTTTATTTGTATGCGACGTTTTGCACCGGTTTTATTGGTACATGCTTTGATTTTAGCAGTTTCGTCCTATTATTTGAAGACTTTCAGTCGAGTATATTTAGAGGTGCAAAATGTGGGTGCAGTAAAAATGACATTCCATTAAAATTCAAAAGAGTCATTTTTACTGAACCGCATACAAGCTGTTATACTTGCTATTTTGGACTTGCCGTCCTCATTTATCCACCTTAAATCTTTTTCCATGACCAGGAATTATATAGTCCGCCATTTTTAAAAGTTTTTTCCGGCTTTCTACTAGAGTGTCCATATTTAAATCAACTGCTTGATTATGGTCTTTTTGATGCAAATCAAAGTTTTGTTCCTCGCTGTCTAGCCACCAAATTACGTCACCGGCTATTGCAACTTTACCTTCAGATGTATCAACGATAAGAGAAAGATGTTCATTGACATGACCTGGGGTAGCAACAATTTCAATATCAGAACCAAGACAATGTTTATCAAACTCTAACAGAACATCTTTATTGTACATCATATTTCCATCAAAAGTGACGTACTTTGCATTCTCAAAAAGACCAGCAAGCAAAATATGATCTGGATGTCGATGCGACAAAAAAACATAATCAATATCACCTATATTTAAATCTTCTGCTGCTAAAGCCTCAAGTAATTTTACACGATTACAGCCGGGATCAGTTATGATTTTTTTGTCGTTAGTGGTAATCAGACAAGTGGTACAACTAGCCTTCCATCCTTTATCAAGCGGCTTTGCGTATCCTTCGATTAAAACTTTTATTTTCGCCATAACTTTAGAAAAAAACTTTTATAAATTCGTTGTTATTTGCACTAGGCAAGTCCAAAATGGCGTATAACGTTCAAGAATATCAGAAGTTCATGGAGCGCAGCGGAATGAATTTCTGATATTCTTTGTTGTGTGAAGTTACAGAACTTACATTGAGAGATATAAAAATAAGCTGTAAAGATATAGATTTTTAGTGATTGTGCTATACTATAAGTAGAAATCTTCAAAGTAATAGTAACAAATATGCAAAAAAATTATAGCGAGAGACTTGATTTTCAAGAATCTGATTCTTTTAATTTACCTGATTTCACAATTACTTATTTAGGAAGATATAAGGTAACAAGAGGGCCTCAAATACCTTTTGTATACGCTGATTATGAGCTTAAAGCTGAAGATGAAAAAATGATAATTTCTTACACTTCTGGTGCTGGTATTATTGGACCTGATTATTTTGAGCTTGGAGGGAAGAAATGGATTCTTGATCCTTTGATGTTCAAAGGTGCTATGACAATCTACCCCTTCGATCAATATGATGGACCAGCAAAACCAGGTAGAAGCAAGATTAACAGAGACTATACAAAAAATGCGATCGAAATTGAGGATCTAGGAAAATAGCATTGCTCAAAGAACATTGATTTTCAATTTCACACAACTAGCGTATACCCGAACTCTTTACCGATACACTACCAACACTTGTAATATACCCGACGTATTGATACTATACAGGCAAGCGGAGAAAATGTCCTTCAAGGACACTAGTGCCGCTTTTTTTATTGTAACCAAAAAACATATGATCCAACAATACCTTATTAAAACAGAAAACGAGCTTAGAATTAGAAACTATAGTCCATCAACTAGAAAAAATTATTTGCGATGCATTAAACAATACCTTGAGTTTGTTAACAGAAATCCAAGTATACATAAAATTGAAGCGGTAAGAGCATACTTGGAAACAATACAGAGAAAAGGACTTTCTTCTCAAACAATAAGTCAAAACCTTAACGCCATAAAATTCTTTTTTCACGAGGTGCTAAAGGTAAAAGAAAGAATCACCATTCAACATGCTAAAAAATCCAAGAAGCTTCCCGTGGTTTTTTCAAAAAAAGAAATAAGAAAGATTATTGATTCAAGCAATAACCATAAACATACACTTATTCTTGCTCTAGCCTATAGTGCGGGCCTTAGAGTTAGCGAAGTTAAAAATATTAAAATCAAAGATATTGATTTAGACGAACAAGTAATACGCATAAATGAAGCAAAAGGTAATAAAGACAGAATCTCCATTATTTCAGAAAAAATACTCTCTCGTCTTAAACAATGCATGGCATGTAAAGATAAAAATGATGTTCTTTTTGAAAGTGAAAGAGGTGGAAAATTACACACCAGAACGATTCAAAAAATCTTCAAAAACGCTCTCAAAAAATCAGGTATCAAAAAAGACGCGCCGTTTCATTCGCTGCGTCATAGCTTTGCCACTCACCTCCTAGAAAATGGTGTTGATATTAGATATGTTCAAGTTTTACTTGGACATATCTAATATTAAAACGACAGAGCGATATACAAGAGTTACAAATCCAAGTTTAAAAAAAATTAAAAGTCCACTGTAAAAAAATTAGAATGAAATACTACCAATAGATACAAAAAAGGCTTTCCGCCATGTGTGGTGCATAAACCACGACCGAAAGCCTTTTTCATTCTAAGTAACCTACTTAAAAGACATGGAAGCTAATAGGATTTTTTCTCACGTCACCAAATACTTCTCAAAGTCTTGAACAAAATACTTGTTCTTGCCTTTTTTTACTATATTAAACCCTTCCTTTTCCAAAAGCTTCCTGTGTGCTTCAAGTCCTCCGGGATATTTTTCGTTCAAATATCCGTTCATTTTGAGTGTGCGCCAATACGGAGTGATTCTCTTCTTGCCCTTCTTTTCATATTCTTTTGCCGCGTTTGCCGCAGTTGTTACAAAAAATCCACCAGTCAACGTACAACAATAATCAACGTTATGCTTTTTGGCAAGCTTCCTACTAATCTCTTTTAACGTAATCACCTTTCCCTTTGGCACCTTTTTCATAATCTCATCGACTTCCGTTGGGAGGGTAATTACAACTTTATCTCCCTTCTTCGCACCCATTTTAGTAAGTGCAGGGCCACATGGAAATGTAGGGTCAAATGTTAAAAACTTTGGATACTTTTTCTTTTTGTCTTCATCTTCAAGTTTTTCTATCCAGGTTTTCTTTTTGTATGTCATGTTTTTAATAGACCACAGATTGATCTTTTCTGCATTGCTAAATATCTTTAGACATAGCGTGGCGGAGAGGGAGGGATTCGAACCCTCGATCCCGGTAAAGGGATACACGCTTTCCAAGCGTGCGCACTAGACCACTATGCGACCTCTCCTCGTCTAAACATTCTTCCAGCTTCCGTGTGCTCCTTCACAAAGCCTTCGGAGCCCACTCCAGCTTCCGGAATGTTTCTCCTCTTCCCCATGAAATCAGAATTTAATGGGGACCCCTCCGTTTCCTAAACAACATCCCTGCTTTCGTGAGTCCCTTCGCAAAGCCTTCGGGATCCGCGCAGGCTTCCATGTTGTTCCTTCTCCCCACAACAGATTTGTCATCCCCGAAATCATTTCTGAATGATTATCCGGGATCTCACAGTTTACAGGAGAATAGAAACGAGATTCCGGCTCAGCCATAAGAATGGCTGTCCGGAATGACACTAAATGTACACGTACGTTCAAAATATCCGTAGAACTAAAAAAACTCTACCACTTTCTCACCTACTAATAAAGAGTTTTTCGACTTATCAATCCTCAAAATAGACATTTTCAGGTCTTCCCTCGAACTGAGCTTTTAGCTCGTCATAATTCTCTATGGCCTTGCTTAATGGCATCGATCCTTGTTTTTTTAGATCTGAACGTAAAGTGACTGGCTGAACTCCAATGAATTTTTGAATAGTATCCATAACATTTTCAACATCTTTGGCTAGATCTTCGTAGTATATATCAAGTTGTTCATGTTTGCTAAAAAATGATCTATACTTTTTTTGATACTGCTTGGTCTTCTTAAAATCTTGAACACATTCATCGTATGAAAGTCGAATAGTCTTGTTGTAGAATTCTGGCGTTTTTTGTGATGAGTCCCATACATCGGTAACATATGCTTTTTTGAGCGACAAAAGTCTTTTTAATTTATTTCGACGCATCAAATGTACTATTTTAAATTCCGTGTTCCTTTTTAGATACTTCCTTAAAGTCTTACTCGCTTTCTTAAGGTCCTTTTTTGAATACCGCTTCAATAAATATTCGCTTTGATTTTGCATTTTCTTAACTAAATTTGGATGCGCTTCGTCCTTAAATCGTAAAGCACTCACATCCCCAAGAAAATTTTGGAGTGTAGCATGTCCATAAAAAAGTTTAAATCCACAGGATGTAACATATTGGTCTTCAGAAGACAATGAATCTTCAACGTATTTTTTTGGATCAGAAACTGTTAAGTCAAGTAGTATACTTGAGAGAACGCTCAAATTAAAAAGTTCTCCTTGCATCTTTATAGCAGGATTACTTTGGAGCAAGCTCATTAAGTAGGTTGACCCTGAGCGTGCACAGCTTAGCACTATAAATCGATTACTACATGACATAGCAAAATTATTAAACACAAACACATGTTCCTGTAGCGATAACGTACTGACTGTATTCACTAAAACTTAATCTTCTCCGCAAACTGTCCAATAAGCGGAAGCGGCTTCATCACACCTTTTGAGACGTTTACCAACCCCATTATCACACAAACAATCGCAAAAATAATTGTTGCAAACCAGGTAAGAAAACTAATAATCGGACCAATGAAGGGAACAAACCCAACAATCATGATCCCAATAAATACTGCGATAACCATAATCACCAGTGTCATCCCCTGTTTTGCATGGAACTGTGCAAAAGGACTATCCTTTTTTGCAAGAAGTGGAATCAAAAAGAAAATACTGATGTAGCTTAGGTAAGAAAGTCCTTGGTTTTCCTCTACATCTTTTGCATCTGGTGTTTTAATCGTTTCTTGTTCCATAACAATCACCTCCCTTCAAAAATCAAATGTAAAATCATTTTTTTCTAAGCTCTCCTTCTTTTTTAGCAACCGCAATCCGTGTTTTTATAACCGTATCCGGTGTAAGCGACATACTATCAATCCCCGCCTCAACCAGAAACGCTGCAAAGTCAGGGAAGTCAGATGGCCCCTGTCCGCAAATACCAATCTTTCTCTTACATGCATGTGCTGTCTTAATGACCTCAGCAATAAGGCTCTTTACCGCTTCGTTTCGTTCATCAAACAGGTGAGACACGAGGCTAGAATCTCTGTCGAGACCCAACGTCAACTGTGTTAAGTCATTACTCCCAATAGAAAACCCATCAAATATCTTTGCAAACTCTTTAGCGAGCACTACATTAGACGGGATCTCACACATAACATAAATATCTAAGTCTTTTGCTCCTTTGCGCGTACCTACTCGTTTTCTTTTTAGTCCATTTTGCGCAAGTAGATCAATTACTTTTTTTCCTTCCTCGGGAGTCCTGCAAAACGGCACCATCACTTTAAGGTTATACAGTCCCATGCCATCGCGCACCTTTTTTATTGCCTTACATTCAAGCTCAAATGCCTTTTTATACTCATCACTATAATAGCGCGACGCGCCACGCCACCCAAGCATAGGGTTTTCTTCATGTGGTTCAAAATCCTTTCCCCCAACCATAGTCGAGTACTCGTTGGTCTTTAAATCGGTAAGCCGTACAATGACATCCTCAGGATAAAACGCAGCGGCAATCATGGCAACTCCCTCGGCTAGCTTTTCTACAAAAAACTCTTCTTTGTTTTTAAAGCCTTTTGTTATTTCGTCAATTTCATTTTTAACCGATTCCTCCTGTATGCCACTATAGTAAATCAACGCATTTGGATGCACTTTAACCGAATTAATGAGAATATGCTCAATACGCGCAAGCCCTACCCCGTCATGAGGAAGCATCGCAAAATCAAACGCTTTGTCCGGCGTCCCCACGTTCATCATGATGTCAGTTTTGGTTTTAGGGATTTTCTTTAAATCGATTTTTGTTTCTTTGTAGGGGAGCATCCCTGCAAAAACCATTCCTTCCATCCCCTCGGCACACGATACCGTTATTTCCTGACCATTTTTAAGAATAGATGTCGCGTTTCCCGTTCCGACAATACACGGCGTCCCCAGTTCACGAGAAACAATCGCCGCATGTGAGGTTCTTCCTCCACTATTGGTTACAATAGCTGCCGCAATCTTCATAATTGGCTCCCAGTCTGGGTCGGTGATTTCTGTAACCAAAACCTCGCCTTCTTTAAAGGTATGGATCTTAGACACGTCCTCAATCACCCGCACTCTACCTTGTCCAATCTTTGAGCCAATGCTCTCACCTGACACAAGAACCGATCCTTTTTTAGAAAGAGAGTACTCGGTGAGCATTCCTTCTTCTGTCTGTGTATGAACTGTTTCCGGTCTCGCCTGCACAATATACAGTGCGTCTTCTTTGCCATCTTTCGCCCACTCAATATCCATTGGCCGTTTGTAGTGCTTCTCAATCAAACATGCCCAATATGAAAGCTGCAAAATCTCGTCGTCAGTTAGTGAACACTTTTCTTGTTCATCCTTGGGAACCTTTTCATTTTTAGTAGGACTAGTCCCCTCAGGACTGTACACCATCCTGAGCTCTTTGGTGCCGATAGATTTAGAAAGAATGGGCCTATAGTCAAACTTGTTTTTCCTCGCTTTTGCCCTATACCCATCGCACAGAGTTGGCTTAAAGACGTAATAAGTGTCAGGATTTATGACTCCTTTCACGATATTTTCACCAAGCCCATACCCCGCATTAATTACAATTGCATTTTCAAATCCCGACTCGGTATCAATCGTAAAGAGCACGCCGCTTGCCCCAACATCACTTCGAACCATTTTTTGTATCAGCACAGAAAGTTCTACAGAGAAGTGATCAAATCCTTTGTCCACTCTATATGAGATAGCACGATTGGTAAAAAGTGACGCCATGCATTTTTTTACCGACTGTAGCAGCTGATACTGTCCGGTAATATTAAGATACGTTTCTTGCTGACCTGCAAACGAGGCGTCCGGTAAATCTTCTGCGGTTGCGCTTGAACGTACTGCCACATCAACAGACCGTTTTTTGTACTCTTTTGAAAGTACATCGTATGCTTTAATAATCTCTACTTCAAGCTTTTTAGGAAAGTCGCTTTCTAAAATTAAGTTTCGTACCGCCCTTCCCCTGGTAGAAAGATTATCCATGTCATGCGTGTCCAGCCCTTGCAGTGCCTCTTCCATCTTCTCTTTAATCCCCGCATGTTCAATAAATGTTCTATACGCTCGTGCGGTAACCGCAAACGCGTTTGGGATAGTGATTCCTTTTTTGGTAAGCTTTTGATACATCTCTCCCATTGATGCGTTCTTACCACCAACAAGGAGAACGTCTTTGTTGACAACTTCACTCAGCCAGAGAATGTTTTTTTCTTTTTTTTGCATTTGATATTGTTTGTATTATTTTGCTAAGGAAAGACACCCCCTCCTAACCTCCCCCTTAGTAAAGGGGGAGGAACCTCTCATCAACATTCCTTCTGTAAACATTATCATTTAATAGAAATTGATACTTCCTCATTCTTCTACCTCATGCACCTTAATCAAGTTCACATTCCCCGATTTACCAACCGGCTGACCACCAATAATAATGAGTCGTTCATTCTTTTTAACTCGTTTTGTTTTAAGTGCTTCTTTTACCGCTTTGTCAATAAGTTCATCAACTGATTTGCAATACGGGATTCTTTGCGGCACAATCCCCCAACTGAGCATAAGCTGACGAATTACTTTGTCATCGTGAGCGGTTACAATAATGGGAAGCTCCGGTCTGTAGCTTGAGACAATACGAGCCGTATGCCCGGAGAGCGTTGCAATTAAAATCGCATGTGCCGATGCATTTTTTGCAAGTCTCACCGCGCTATTACTCACCGCAACATCAATCGGCAAATTGGTTCTATTTAGACTATTGAGTGACAAATCATCATACGGTGATTCTTCAGTGTCTTGGATAATAGTTTTCATTGTTTGTACTGATTCAACCGGATACCTGCCACTCGCGCTTTCAGCAGAGAGCATAACAGCGTCAGTATGATCAATAACCGCATTGGCAACATCGCTCACCTCCGCTCGAGTTGGCCGAGGGTTTTCTATCATGGAGTTTAACATCTGCGTTGCGGTTATTACCGGTTTTGACGCGTTTAAGCATTTTTCTATAATCTCTTTTTGAAGTAGCGGCACATCTTGAAGCGGCGTTTCTATCCCTAAATCTCCCCGTGCAACCATAATTCCGTCCGTTTCTTCCAAAATCGCATCGATGTTTTCTATCGCCTGCCTCTTTTCTATTTTTGCGATAATTTTCGTACCTGTTTTTCGATTTGTTCCATGCTTCTTTTCATGCTTTACTATGAGTTTCTTTAATTCCTTTATATCTTCTGCCGTTTGAACAAAAGAAAGCGCGACAAAATCAACATTACTTTTTATCCCAAATTCCAGATCATTTTTATCTTTATCCGTCAAAGATGACACTACTTTAGTAGCATCAGGAAGATTGATCCCCTTATGGCCCGTTATTGTTCCCCCATTTACGACACGCGTGTAAATGATTTTACCACTTACTTTGGTTACTTCTATTTCATAAAGTCCATCGTCTATAAATATGCGATCACCTTTTTTTACGAGACAATACAAATCACTGTATCCCACAGGAAGACATTTTTTCTTTTTTGTTGGAATACATGGCTTATCTATGGGATGCAAAATAACTTCCTCTTTTGCCCCTACCTCTATACCTTCTTCCGGCAGATCACCTATTCTGATCTTAGGTCCTTGCAAATCTTGAAGTATCGCAACGGTCTTGCCCAGCTCCTTTGCCTCTTTTTTTATTGTCTGCATAAGACGTTTGTGACTTGTAAACGTCCCGTGAGAAAAGTTGAGCCTCGCAACGTTCATGCCCGCCTGTATCATTCGCCTTACCATACTGTTGCTTTCCGATGAAGGCCCAAGGGTGCATACAATTTTTGTCTGCCTCATTTTCTTTTTGTTATGTTGCTTGTAGATGTTTTTGTATATACAGAAACATCCTTAAGAAGAGCACGGAAATGTATTTCCAGGTGCTCGATTCTTAAGAATGTATACACTATACACAAACTAGAGATTGATTTTTTCACCAATAGAACCAATGAGTGGTAACGATTTCATTTCACCCTTTGAGACATTGATAAGACCAATGATCGCAAAGATAATCGCAATGAGCCAAATAATAAAGCCAAGACCAAAAACTGGAACTAAGATTGAAGATAATACTTCAAATCCAAAGAGGACAAGACCCTGCTTTGCATGAAATTGTGCATATTTACTCTCCTTTTTTGCAAGAAGAGGAATAAGACACAAGATTCCAATGTAACTGAGGAACGTGATACCTTTGTTTTCCTCAAGATCCTTTGGGTCTGGCGTATGTGATTGCATTCCTTCTGCCATGCTACTCACCTCCCTTCATATTTTTTTTATGTTTTAAATTACTCTGTAAACAAGTGTATTATACAGAAAAGATATCAATGGGACAAGGTGGACTTTTTTTGAAACAAAAAAGGCTCGTAGGTTTCTACCTAGAGCCCTTTTACCTTTTTTTTGAATATCAATAATTTTAGCCAACTACTATCTAGGGAATAACCCGTCGTTCATCAATTCTGCATGTTGCGCTAGAACTGCAATAGTGATAGTCTTCTGTGCCGCATTCCTTATTGTTTCGACAATGAGAACAAACTTTCTTGCCTTGCTCACTGTCAAAAACACAAACCCCAGAATAGCACATACAATCTTTGTCACACTCTGCACCAGAAGGCATGCATCCACAGCGATCACAGACACGCTGGCCTTTGGCATCTTTGTAAATAACACCACAACCTTCGCACTGCGTCCAATCTACGTGACAAATACCACGCTCGCCACAAAACTTGTCTTGACCACATTCTAAATCGCTTTCGCATTTTCTGCAATCGCAATCGCAAATGTAACCTCTGCATTCACTGTCAGAAGTACACGTACATTTAGTGGAATCAACACACTTTTTATCGTGACAAGCCTGATCTGCCTTGCAATCTCTTGAGTCTTTGCATTCAGGTTTTGGCACTGTGCATTCCCCTTTAACACACACTTGCCCATTCAAACAATCTGTTTGATCTTTGCATTTTACTATTTCACAAAGCCCCTTAACGCATGCTTTATCCAATGGACAATCCGAGTGACGATTGCAATGTACACAAAACTCACCAACGCATATTTTGCCACCAGAGCAGGTGCCGTTTTTACAACGTTCAACGTCTTGGCAAGCATCATCAACACATGATTTACCTTCACCACAATCTGAGTCTTCTGTGCAATACTGGCAATCGCCGTTTTTGCAGATCATCCCAGTTGAGCACTCATTTGAGCTTGAGCAATAATTCCTACGTTTTTTGCCGCAAGATGCAGCAAATACACACAGCACAATAACAAAAATTAGTTTAAAAGAAATTCTCAAAACGTCCTCCTTCTATAGTAAACGATCGCAAGGTCAGTCTATGACTGGCAATATATAATAACACGTAAGTTATAATTTGTAAAGGTTTTGTGTTGACTATACCCCCTTTTTTGGCTATTCTAAAGAGCACACTTTGGAAAAGGAGGACACTGGGAAATGAACGAACTAAGACAGCTTAAGTACCGTGCGTTAGAGAAAAGAATTGGAAACGTGCCTCTCATTCCTTATGAAGGACAGGTACCAAATAATTGCACCATCTTACTTAATGCCGTATGCCAAAACCCTTTTGGCAGTCATTATGACTATGTCTATTTAGCGCTTTTTAAACATTTTGAAGAACAAGGCCTGATTACTCCTGGAGACACTGTCCTTGAAACCTCTTCCGGCACAGCAGCCATTTCTTTTGTGATGATTGGAAACTTTTTAGGTTATCATTGTCACATTGTCGTCCCAAAAGGAATCGACGCCGTTGTTATTAATCAACTTAAACACAACGCAAAAAAGGTTGAGTTTACTCCAGAAGCAGATTATGTTAATGGGTTCCCAACGTTTTTACGTAGCTTTCTACCAAACCACCCCGATATTTTCTTTCTCAATCATTCAATGGGTAAAAGAAAAAAAGGAGGTCCGGGTTTTTCAGAAAATCCGGTCACACTCAAAGCTATGGCAAGAATTGTTTCTGAAATTGATATGTCCGGTATTGATTATTACGTCCCTGCCGTTGGCAATGGATCTAGCATTTTAGGGCCGGTCAGGTGGCTCAAGGAACAAGGACTTCTTAATAATCCAGTACATATTGTTACGTTTGAGTCAGTTCAGTCTGCGGTTATGTTTGAGAGGTTGTATCCAGGAAGATACCGAAGTATTTTTAGCATTGATCCAGGTTATTTACCCAAACACAAGTTACGTGGAACCAGTTACAATGGTATTGATTTCCCTCATATTGACTCGGCAGTTGCAGAAGGGCTTGTTACTGATTCATTTTTGGTAACTGACAGAATAATGAACGCAAAATACTTGCTGGTAACCGGGGAAATCATGCCTGTTAAATTGCCCTCATGGGATGCTGGCTTTCTTTCCGGCTTAGAATTCGGTAGAAGCACGCGCGCGGGGATTGCCGTGTGTCTTGAACTTGCAAAACGAATGCACGACAAAACGTTCCTTGTGAATGCGTATGATAAAGCAAGTCGTTACGATGATTAAGAAAATATCTGAGCTAACTCACGAAGATGTTTTTACGTTTCAAGAAAAGGACGAGAAAGCATTACGCCGGATTGGCATCAAAACGTCACGCACCCTTTTGAAACTCCCCTATTTTGTTATGTTATCAGACTTTATTATCCCTGTAAGGCTCGAGCATATTAATGCTTGTACTCGAGTTTTTAAGGCAACCGACAGATTTTTGCCCAACGGTAAAAAAGCGATTATTGCTTGTTGTGGTGATTTGGAAGTAATTCTATTTGATGACTAAACTGAGAAAAATAAAAAGCCGCCCCGCGAAGGACGGCTTTTCTCTTTCCCAAAATACTCTTACATCATCCCCGGCATACCACCTGGCATTCCGCCCGGCATACCGCCACCGGCACCTGCCGCTGCCATGCCTGCGTCTTCCTTTTGAGGAAGGTCGGTGACTACTGCCTCGGTCGTAAGCATCATTGCGGCAATGGACGCGGCGTTTACGAGCGCGCTTCTCGTTACCTTTGCGGGATCAACGATTCCACTTGCCACTAAATCTTCATACACGTCAGTTGCAGCGTTGTATCCTTCGTTTCCTTGACGCTTTTTGACTTCCTCGACAACCACTGATCCTTCTTTACCCGCGTTTGTCGCGATTTGTCTGAGTGGTTCTTCAAGTGCCTTTTTTAAAATATCAAGACCGGTTTTTTCATCATGACTTACTGTCTCAACTGATGCAAAACCTTCAAGTGCTCTGATTAATGCAACACCACCACCAACAACAATTCCTTCTTCAACCGCTGCTTTGGTGGCTTCCAGTGCATCTTCTACTCTGTGTTGTTTTTCCTTTTGCTCAGTTTCTGTTGCTGCACCTACTTTAATAACGGCAACGCCGCCGGCAAGTTTAGCAAGTCGTTCTTGAAGCTTCTCTTTATCAAAATCACTATCAGAAGCTTCAATCTCTTTTTTAACCTGTTCTACTCTATTCTTGATTGCTTGCTCATCACCTTTTCCTTCAACAATCGTGGTGTTCTCCTTGCTTGCAACAACACGTCTCGCCTGACCAAGCATCTCGATCTCAGTGTTTTCAAGTTTTAGACCAACGTCTTCTGAAATAACCTGACCACCGGTAAGCTCTGCAATGTCGGAGAGCATTTCTTTTCTTCTGTCGCCAAAGCCAGGAGCTTTGATTCCAAGAACGTTAAACGTTCCTCTCAGTTTATTTACGACAAACGTTGCGAGTGCTTCACCTTCAATGTCTTCAGCAATAATGACGATGTCTTTTTTACCAGACTGACCAAGCTTTTCAAGAAGTGGTAAAATGTCGTTTAACGCTGAGATCTTTTTGTCGGTAATAAGAATGTAAGGGTCGTCATATGATGCTTCCATTTTCTCAGCATCGGTAACCATATACGGAGAAACATACCCCTTATCAAACTGCATTCCTTCCACAACCTCTTTTTCAATGCCAAACGATTGTGACTCTTCTACGGTAATAACGCCGTCTTTCCCAACCTTTTCCATTGCTTCCGCAATGATTGCACCCACGTTTGCATCTTGTGCAGAAATAGTTGCCACTTGAGCAATCTCTTCCTGATTTACTACCGGTTTTGAGATCTCTTTGATCTTTGCGGTAACTGCGGCAACGCCTTTTTCAATACCCTTTTTAATAACCATTGGGTTTGCACCGGCAGCAACGTTTTTGAGACCCTCGGTAACCATTGCTTGCGCAAGGATTGTTGCGGTTGTAGTACCATCACCGGCCTTGTCATTTGTCTTTGACGCAACTTCCTGAACGAGCGATGCTCCAACGTTCTCAAATTTATCCTCAAGCTCAATCTCTTTTGCAATCGTCACACCATCGTTGGTGATAGTTGGACTTCCAAAACCTCTATCTAACACAACGTTTCGTCCTTTTGGACCAATCGTTACTTTGACGGTGTTAGCAAGTTTGTCGACACCCTTCTTTACTGACATTCGTGCCTTCTCGTCAAATTTAATCTGTTTTGCCATAATTTTGCTACATTAATTAATATATTTCTACCTGTTTTATATAGTCGCAAGATTTTGCGACTCTACTCAATAATCGCCAAAATATCATCAATGCCAGCGACTAACAATTCTTGATCATCTACCTTAACTTCTGTTGGGCCATATTTGGTAAACATAACTTTGTCACCAACTTGAACCGACATGTCACTTTTTTGACCATTTGAAAGTGTTTTTCCCGGACCAACTGCAATAACTTCGGCCTTCTCTGGCTTTTCTTTATCTACCGTATCAGGAAGAACGATTCCTGACTTAGTTACTTCATCCTCTTTGATAGGCTTTAATATCACCTTATCTGCAAGCGGTTTTAAATTCGCCATTGCTTTATTCCTTACTTATTATTAAATACTTGTGCCCCAATAATGGGCTTGCCATGAACCGAAGCCTCTCTTGGTTCATGAGTTAGCACTCTCGAACCTCGAGTGCTAGATACTCTATAGTAAACCAAAATGCCTACCGTTGTCAAGATTCTTCCGTGGACAACTGGTGAAAAAACGAAAAAAGTCTTTTTACCTAAAATCCAAGTAAAGATCCTATTTGAAACACCATAAAACTGACACTCCATGCAATAGCAGTAGTGTAGACAATAAGAAACAACGGCCATTTGTATGAGTGGGTCTCACGCTTTATCACTGCAACAACAGCAATACATGGCACATACAAAAGAACAAAAAGCATAAATGAATACGCAGAAAGCGGTGTAAAATCTGTCTGAAATGAATGTGCAATTGATGTAACAGAATTACTTACTACGGTCATATCAATTCCGTACAGTGTACCAAATGTACTCACAATCACCTCTTTTGCCACAAACCCAAACATAAGTGCCACTGCAGCTCGCCAGTGGCCAAACCCCAAAGGCGCAAGCAAGGGAGCCACCGTTTTTCCAATAGCCCCAACCAAGCTCTGTTCTGATCCGTATTCCACACCAAACGGAAATGATGCCAAAAACCAGATAATCATAGAAAAAACCAAGATAATCGTTCCTGCTTTTTTTATAAAAATCCATACCCGCTCCCATGCATGTATAAGCATCCCTTTAATGCTCGGTACTCTATAACGAGGAAGTTCAATGACAAAGGGAGATGCCAAGCTATTCCCGAGTATTTTCTTTAACACTAAGCCGGAGAGCATTGAAATGATAATACTCGTGAGATAGATAGAAAAAATAACCACCCCCCTATGCTCAGGGAAAAACACCCCGACAAAAAGCATATAGACGGGAAGTCTCGCACCACAGGTAACAAAAGGAATTACCAGCATGGTAAGGAGTCTATCCTTCTTAGTTTGCAGTGTCCGTGTCGCCATAATCCCGGGTACATTGCAGCCAAAACCAAGGACAAAGGGGATAAACGCTTTTCCGTGAAGCCCAAATGCGTGCATGAATTTATCCATAACGTACGCTACCCGTGCCATGTACCCTGAATCTTCAAGAAATGCCATAAAGAAAAAAAGCACGCCAATAATGGGAACAAATGCAACAATACTACCGACGCCACCAACCACCCCATCAATTAGTAACGACTCAACCCAAGCAGGTGCTCCATATTTTACTAGCACGAGCGCCAAAGAATGCCCAAAAAAAGCAATAGTCGATTCAAAGAACCGGATAATTGGGTTTGAAAGATAAAACGTCGCCTCAAAAATCAAAAAAATGACTCCCAAAAAGAGCGGAACCCCTAAAAACTTGTTTGTTAAATACCTATCGACGGTATCAGAAAAGCTTACGTTTTTATCTTTCCGCTCATGGACTACCTCTCTTGTAAGTCCTCTAATAAACGCAAAACGTGTACTCGCAAGCAACGCATGAATATCTTTTCCATATATATTTTCAAGCTGTACAACGTTTTCTCTCACTAGTCGTTCAAGATCTCGTGCATAGTCCTTTTGTCTGATGATTTTTTTAGAGCGCACATCATCTTCAAGCAGTTTAATCGCTAGCCACTCTTGCTCCTGCTCAGTAAACGTATCGTGGTCAATAAGAAAGTCTTTTATTCTTTTTAGGGTTCTATTTACCTCTCTACCATACGTAAGTTTTAAGTCAGGCTTTTTGTGAAGTTTTGCAACAGTATTTGTCTCGTCTAAAAGCTTTTTAAAACCACCTTGTCTCTTAGCGTCAATCATTACAACCGGAATATTAAGCAGCTCAGAAAGTAGCTTTTGATTAATAGTGATTCCCTCGCTTTGCGCCTGACTTACCATGTTTAATGCAAGAACTACCGGTGCACCAAGCTCCAAAAGCTGTACGGTAATAAAAAGATTTCTCTCAAGATTCCCCGCATCAACAATGTGAATGATCACGTCTGGGTTTTCGTCCAAAATAAAATCAGAGGTCACTGCCTCTTCTTCGGTATACGCGGTTAAACTATACGTTCCTGGCAAATCAACAAGCACGCATTGTACATCACCGTAGGTAAATGTACCCTCCTTTTTTTCTACTGTTTTCCCTGGCCAATTGCCAACGTGTTGTTTTGAGCCTGTTAGTGCATTAAAGAGCGTTGTCTTGCCCACATTTGGGTTTCCGGCAAGACCAACTAGCACGTTATTTCGTCTCACCATATATTTTCTCTGCCTCGCCACGCCCAAGTGCGATTTTAGAGCCAAGCACCTTGAGTATTATCGGACCAAACGAATCATTTTTGAGTATGGTTACTAACGCACCATCAAAAAGACCAAGATCAGAAAGTCTCTTTGTAAAATTACGTCCACACCTAACGCAACGTATGCTCACCGTCTCACCAACATTAAATGTAATAAGTGACTTTCCCATGCTTACTTAAATTTAGGTATATGCTTCCCGTCAGGGCAGATAACGGGATTCTTGAGCAGTTTCTCTAAACGCTTCACTGCATCAAGACTAAACGCGTGCTCTAGCGCATGCGCCTCTTCATGAATGGTATCATCGGGACATTTAAGCACATCTTCCAAAAACACCTCAATAATACGGTGTTTATAGGTCAATTCCAACGATTCATCGTATCCTTTTTTAGTGAGGATTACGAGGGAATAGGGCTCACAAATAACAAGTTGTTTCCCTGATAATTTTTTTAACATCTCAGAAACAGATGCTCGAGATACCTCAAGATACTTGCTAATATCAGACGACTTAACTCCCGTCTTTTTTTCCTCGTACAGACAATATATTGCCCGCAGATAATCCTCTTGGTTTCTACTTCTCATAGAGAAAAGTTAGGTATACCTAACTAGTATAGTACAAAACTATTTACGTATCAAGCGCATTTTTGTAAAATATATATGAGGGTTAATATTCCCTCTCCCCGAGCCCTACACCACATGGTGTAGGGTTTACTTAAATGCGTCCGTGTGTTTTTGTTTTACAGAAGATCACACATCTCCTTTTTGTTTTTCTTTTTCTTACTCTGCTGGCATACTACTGTATTTCTTATAATCTGCTGCTTGCTTAAATAATGAATGAGGCATCCACGGATGTACAACCTTTCCAGAGTATCTGATCACTCGTGCTACATCATCAACTGAGTAGCCACCGTACAAGTAGCCATTAACCACCTTTGCCCAGTTGTGTGCGTTAATCTTGAGCTTGTTCATATCATACTTTGCCTCAAGCTCTGCACGAAGGTCCTTTGCTGCCTCTTTTTCTTTAGAAAGTTCCAACCTATGCTGCGCATAGTATGAGAGATATTCCTTACCGATTACTTCCTTTTCATTTGGAATGGTCCTAAAGATATTCTTTTTATACTGCTTGGTATTTCTATAAACAGTCCAATGCGTCTCTTGATCAATGACGTCTTCAAAGAAGTGATTCTTAAGAAGCGCATCTATTGGGTACTTACAGTAGGCATAGAGTTCAACGTACTCTTCCCAGTTATTTGCAGTAATGCCTGCAGCGCCAAGAGTTGTTGTCGCCCCTTTAAGTTCTCTATTTAATGAGTACGCAAGTTCCTCAATCTTTTGTTTGGGAAGCTTGTTTTGGACCCCACAGCGATAGCCACCTTTGCCGCCAGGGAGTATTTCATCAGAAGAAGTGTCGGTACTGCCTGTATTTGTTGCCCCATCTGTTCCACCTGAACCATTACTTCCCGTACCATTTTGTGTCGAATTGGTTCCTGAAGTATTTGGAATAGTACCCGGAATAGTTGAAGTCACTGGTGTTTGTGCCGGTTCCGGTGGTGCTGAATACGCTACTTCTTGATAGGTCTTATTTCCTGCTTTGTCGTACGCCACCGCCTTAATGGTTGTATTTCCAGAAAGCTCTGTTGGCAGCGAATAGATCACTTTGTTTTCTTCCGGATCTTTGCCATCTAGTGAATAATAAATGTTTCCACAACCAGAAATTGAGTCTTCACACTTAAGTTTAAGTGTTCTCTCGTCAGTGTTCACATCAAGGAGTGGCTCCTGCGGATCAAGTTTAATCTCAATAGATTTTACTTCAGATACATTACCTACACGGTCCTCGCTGTAAAATGAAATTAAAACACTCCCTGGATTAAACGTACTCAGCTCAACCGAGTCACTTGCTACTGACTCAAAAGCGTTTTCTGTGCCAACTTTGTAATACGTCTTAGCAATGCCGGAGTGCTCATCAGTTGCAGTAATAGTAATGGTTGGATTTATAAATCGATAATAGCCATCATCTCCATCACTTTGAGCGGGATCAACACTTGCAGAAATCTCTGGGTTTTTTGAATCAAAATGGACAGTAAACGTCTTTGATGTCTCATTCCCCGCTTTATCCGTTACCGCGCATTTAACCGTATTGTCACCATCAACAAATGCAGATTCATCAATTGCTGCCTTCTCGGGTGCAAAAACTTCTACCTTTTTTTCACCATTCACCCAGATAGTATTTTTGATACCATCGGCAATATTGTCTGTACCGGAAACTGCAATGCCAGGAGTGTTGTCTGTACCGTTATACCAGGATGACTCATCTGGCGCACCATCAATAACTATCTCTGGTTGCACTTCATCAATGTACAGATACGATGCAAACTGATCAGACAGTGAGTTTCTGGTGTCTTGAAACACTATATGATCACTCTGCAGCGACGGACTGTATACATACGCAAGCTCAGTTGATGCTGCGAGTGTATTAAACAATTTCTCTTCTGAATACGTCCCTTGAATACGTGTAATACGCTTTGCTTCTTTTTGATCTTTGCTAAAGGTAACAATTCGTTCTTCACCTGACTTTTCATCAACAATCAAAGTATTGTTATATCCTCTATCGTATGAACCACTGGAAACACTTGGATCTATGTCTTCATAGTTCCAACTTGCTGCTTTTTTATAAGCGAGTCTGAGTGAAGTGTTTCCAGAAAACTCTTTGTACTGAGATGCAATAAAGGGTGAACCATCGCTTTTATATGCAAGAGCGGCATTCATGCCCGCACTATCACCTGCCGGTTTAAACGCAAATACGTTTTCGTAGTTATCTGCCCGTGTTTCAATATTCTCTGAATGATGCAGCGTTCTTGACTCATCTGTGTAATACGCAAGTCCTACCGTACCACTTGCTTCACGGTACGCCGCAGTAAACGAACTCACATTACTCGTAGTCTCAACATCAAAGCTTTGCCATGCAACGGTATCGTTTACAATAACACCATAGCGCCACATAAGCTTCTTCTTTCCGGTATTGATATCAAGCTTAGTAAATACTACGTATACTCTTTGATGTGCTGAGTCATAGACCAGTTTTTGATCAAAGACTGGTTCACCGTTGCTTCCATTTGCTACTTCGGTAAGATGTTCAAATGTCTTGCCATCGTCTTTAGAGATCATGCTGTACACTGATCCAGCCTTAATGTAACTAATCACCAAGTGATCTTTTACCAAGTTGCCAGAGATATCATACCGCACCTCATACACTTGTGATGTTACTCCACTGACTCCTGTGTCGAGTGTAGTTTTAACCCATGCACCATCATGCAAATACGCACTGAACAATGTGTTTGACTTTTTGTCCACGTACAACGCATGTGGTGCACCGTCTTTCTTTTCTGACACAGAAAGATCATAGCCCGTTCTTGCATCAGATGAAATAGGTTCAGTATATACCGCTGCTTGAGCGATTTTTACAGTAAAAAATCCAATTGTGAGCGAAATGAGCGCTAAAAAAAAGAGTCTGGCATATCGCCAACTATTCTTTTGCATATTTTTTTCCCCGATGTCCTTTTGTTATCGTTTCTCGATTTTTGTAATTATTTTTCTAAATTTCTTTCTCTTCCATTTCTTGGAGCTTCCATTGTAGCAGGTCTTAACCAAAATTTCAAGGGTTACTTTGTGCATAACTTTGTTAGATCTCTCAAACAAAACAAAAAAGGCACAGTGAGAATCACGGTGCCTAACTAAATTTTTTTCATGTCATGTCTTTAAGAAGTCAGAATTTTTACAATAATCCATACAATCGCAAAAAACACTCCCATAAATTCAATATAAATTGCTGTATAGGTGTATGTTGTAAAGTAAATGAATTTTGGCTTTGGGGTATGTTTAAGACTACCCTTTGCAAAATCAGCAACAAGTGAAAGTGGAACACCCATAAGTACACCAATTATAACCATTTCTGGACTCTTGATAACAAGGGCGCCCATTAAAATAAGAAACTGTATTCCACAAATAAACAATACTGTACGGAGACTGAACTTAGACTCTACAATCTCCTTCTTTTTTGGCCTTGGAGTAATCTCAACAATTTTAGCTTCTGAGTAGGCACGAACCTTTTCTTTTGTAGACAAAGGATTATCTGGAGAAAAAATGTCTGGAGTAATTTTCTGCTCAGAATCAAATTCATCTTCTTGGCTCGGCACATAGACCGGCCGATCGTCTGTCTGTTCCGTTGAACTTTCTCTTTTTAAAAGGTCCCTCTCAAGAACTTCAGAAATTTCTGGAAGTGCTGTCTGAGCATTAGAAAGCTTTGGCTTTCTTTTAAGTAGCGCAACTTCCTCTTCTCTGGAAAATCGATAAGTCCTTTTTAAGGCTCTCGCGAACCCACTCTCTTTCTGATCATCGCCAAGTTTATCGGATGCAACCGGGAGAGTGTCAGAACACATTCCACTCAATACTCCCGTCAACTCATCCGCCAGCTCTTCTGTGAGTTCAAATGGCTCTTCAGAAGCATCAATCTCTTCGGCGGTCATACGCTCAATGTCCTCAGTAAGATCTGGGCTCCACTGAGCATGAAACATTCTAAGCAAAATTTTCCGCTGCTTTCCAGTAACCGTTTTAAAGAGCGGGCGTCTCACAATATCCATTGCATTCCCCATCCTGAGACTCCAGGGAACTGGATTCTCAGGATCACACTCCTCCATCAATATCTTGCGTTTTCGCTTTTCAAAATCCGTATGAGTGCTACTCCTTGTAGTAAATTCCTTCTCAGAAAGCACGTAATCCACAATCGCTTGCAGTTCAGGATCTTGTTGCACCAAGTGTTTGTAAGCGTCATTACCAGAAAGCTCCTGAGCACACTCAAATCTAAACGCAAGTTCTCCGTCAGAAGCAAGTTCATTTGGTCTCGATTTGAGCGTCGTGGCATATCCTTCAAAGTTTTTCTGTGTCTGCGACATATGCGTCATGCAAGAGAGAAGTGCTTCTCTGAATTCAACAACTGTTTGCATTCGTTTAGACGGAACACGTGCAAGGTTTCTGCAAATCAACGCTGCAAGTTCTTTAACGTCGAATACTACTTTAAAACGGTCACGTGACCTCAAAAAATCATCTGGACCGATTATTCCTATTGGCGGTTCGCCAACAAACAAATAGTAAAACGTTGCCGCAAGTGAGTAAATATCAGAAGAAATACTAACGCGATCACCGCGCAACACTTCTGGAGCCATAAAAAAGGGTGTTCCGGCGCCTGCCTGAACCTGTGTTGCAAATTGTGCTCGCATTTCTTGCGCAATGCCAAAGTCAAGGATAGTAAACAGATGATTTCGTGGAGGGCCAGCTTCTCTGAACATTATGTGTCGGGGCTTTAAGTCTCTATGAAGTGCTTTTCTTTTATGAATAAGCTCCAGTCCAAAAAAAACGTCATAAATGAGTCGCTCCCATTCATCTGACCACTTGAAATGTAAGTCTTGGGCAACAACTTCCTCAAGAGACAACCCATGAACATAATTCATAAGAATACATGGTCCATGTTCTGGATCTTCGTCAATGCATACTGCGTACGCCAATTCTGGGCATCCATTTGGATTGATTGCTTTTTGAATATCGTACTCAGCCTTAATTTGAGCAGGATCACCTTGGTTAAAAACTTTAATAGCCCACACAAGTCGAGTCAATTTTTCCCCAGAAACTGCTTCATACACACTAGAAAATGAGCCTTCACCAAGAAGTCTTAAAATTTCATATTTTCCACAAAGAATCGTTCCCTTTGGAATCATTTGACCAGTTGGCAATGCGCCGCCGGTCATAAAATGGTCTACACCAGAAATCTTTGAAGAACCGGGGGCTACGCCGCCGGTCACAAAATGATCTTGGCCCTTTTGGCCTACTGTTTTTTCCAACAGATTCCTCCTTTTGTTGTGAAAAAATGCAAAACGTTACGTAGAGACGCAAAATCTTGCGTCTCTACGTAACTGGCCTTGTATTCTAGAGGTATTTGTTTGTTTTGTCAACCCCGTAGGGGCCTGACCCGCCTGCACTTCCAATAACCCTCATACCATATACCTCCCTTCCACTGTAAGGATAATCTCAGAGTGTATCTTTTCTAGGTAGTATCTGACAATACTGAGTTGCATGTGCTTTCTCTGAATGTGGTGTTTCTTT
>JAHISJ010000015.1 GCA_018818205.1 Patescibacteria group bacterium | reverse complement strand
TGCAGTAACTCTCTGGTTTGTCATGCTGGGTCTGTGGTTTCTGTGGCATTTGGAAACGGTAGAGCAGCAACACAAGAACAGTCAAAAGAAACACCACATTCAGAGAAAGCACATGCAACTCAGTATTGTCAGATACTACCTAGAAAAGATACACTCTGAGATTATCCTTACAGTGGAAGGGAGGTATATGGTATGAGGGTTATTGGAAGTGCAGGCGGGTCAGCCCAAAAAACCATTGACAAAATCATACACTTATGCTATACTTGTGAGCCGTTACGATAGAGAAGAAACGAGGGAACCTTACAAATATAAAGACGGGTTTGTTGAAACGGTTTCAAACCCATCTCGACAATACAACAAAACGCGTTCGAATGTTTGCGGTGATACACGTGGCACCCCTCGTAGGGGCACGCCGCGGCGTGCCCCTACGAGGGGATTGTCCGCACGGACAAACAATACACCACAGACATCCGAACAGGTTTTGAAGAAATCTCTTGACAAATTTTCACACCTGTGCTATAATGCACACACTGAAAAATTGATAGAGACGTAGGGGCTGGCCTCGTGCCTGCCCGAGCGGTAAGGGCGAAAGCCCCGCCGCCCTGATCCTCCCGTACATTCACAAATTGTTTTGGGTTACTAGTAGACAACTTATAACGTTGTCTCTACTACTCATTTGTATTCTCGTCTCCTTTTAGGAGGCAATCACTGTGTGCTTCTCTTAACGAGCAGCATTCACATTGCCCCGTATAAGGAGTCGGGAATATAATTAGTTTTACATCATTCAGATGTTCCCGTACCTCCGCAACACTTTTCTTTTTTCTACAGTACAAAGGAGTTACTTACGATGAAAAGGCAACAAATTTCCGCAAAAGAACTGGAAGCCCGTCGTCAAGAAGTTCGTGATCGTGATTCTCGGTTGCAGGAAGGGATGAACAACCGCAGCCTCGAGTCTCGCACCCGCCCCCGCAGCCAGGGTTTCAATCCGGGTAACTTGGGTGGCTTGACCCTGGGTGGTGCTCCGACACGTCCGGTCAAGGTTCCTGAGCTGGACGAGGTTCTGCATCCCCCCTTCGCCATTTCCGTGGCTCTCTATGTCCCTGGTGACATGAACATCGAGTTGCCAGTGGTTGAAGGCGTGGGACGCGGTGACTTGCGGTCCGCACAGGGCATCGGAGCGGCCATGGGTCTGGAGAAGCGAGAAGTTGGTCTCGATGGTCGTGATACCGGGCGTAAGCTCGGAATGCTGTCGCCCATCACCAACGAAAGCATCCCCACTCTCCTGGACCAGTTCAAGAGCATGGGTTTCAAGCTCGTTGCGGTAAAAGTCAAAAAGCAGCGCAACGGTGAGACTCGTGGTGGCAGGGCGAAGAACCAGACGCGCGTGGAGTACTTTCTTACGAATCTTGCGCAAATCATCGGTTTGCGACAAGCGGAGTATGAAGATCTCACCACGGCTCGCCTGAATGAGGTTGTGGCGCTTGCGGATGCTATGGGTAAGGTTGGGTGCGCGGCGTTTGAGAATATCTACGCTACGGCAAAGAACGAGTCTTTCGGACACGTTACGATCAATATGATCGTTTCTGGTAAAGACCGTGATCCCGCGCCACTCGCTCTCAAGTTCCGCCACATGCCCGAGGTAGCTGTTGCCGCACCCGTCGCCGAGACCCCCACCTCCCCCAAACCCGAACCCCCTGCCAAAATCATCCCCACTGAGCCGAAGCCGAAAACGCCGAAGCAACGCCGTGCCGCCAGCCAGAAAAAAGCCGCTGCCCCCAAAAAGGCACCGGCGAAGAAGGCGACCAAGGGCAAGGCTGATGGCTGATGTGAAACCGCACCTATCCTCCTCCGGGAGTGAAGTGTAAAATGTGTAGTAACCCGAAACACAAGCCAGGAACAGTAGTTTCTAGTCGCTCACCCCCTGAAGGTGAGAGACTCGAACATACACTTTCCTGGCTTCTTTTGGTTTTAGGCTTATTTCTAAAAATAGGGAATAAGCATAAGGCTAAAGCAAAGTACAGACACCCCCTCCTAACCTCCCCCTTGGTAAAGGGGGAGGGACAGTGTGACTCCGTTGGCTCCAGTCTCCGACTGGAGCTTTTATGATGTGATGACCAAAGATAGAGAATCGCTGTTTGGCAGTATGTGCTTGTAAGCTAATGCAGTGGATACTAACATCATCAAAACATGCAGGCTCCAGTCGGAGACTGGAGCCAACGGATTAATCAACAATACTGAAACAGTTGCTTGGCAGCACTGGTTGTGTAAGCTTTGTTTGTGGATAGAAACAACATCAGTGTTCTTTTATTTTTCTTCAACAAGCCACTTCCACAGAGGAATAAACATTATTTTTTTACCATTGATTTTTTCTGTTTTTTCCGTTCCATCAAAAACAACAATGGTCCCTCTAGATAATCCATATGTTTGGATTGCCTCTAAAAGACCGTTTATTTCTCGTTCTCGTGTTTTTTTATTGTATATGGAGTCTGTAACCTGTAATGCTTCTAAAATATGCGTTCCTTTTTTTATCACAAAGTCACATTCATGAGTATTTTTGTGATAATATATATCTTTCTTTCTGTTTTTAAGCTCTAAAAAAACAACATTTTCTATAAGCCGTCCTTTGTTTTTGGAAAAACCAAAAGAAACGATGTTTACAAGTCCCGTATCGACACCATATATCTTTCTGTCATTGATTATTTGTTTTTTAAGTGAGTAATCATACTTGTATATGCTATAATTAATATAGGATTCTTCTAAATGGTCTATATAGTTTTTAACAGTACTGACACTTTTAAAGCCTAGGATGTGTTTAAGATTATTAAAGCTCATGGGGGTTGCTGTATTCGAAAGCAAATAGAGCGACAATTCTTTAAATGCGCGAACGTCTTTTATTTTAAATCTGACAATAAGGTCGTTAATAAGAATGTCCTGGTATAGTTGTCGTAGTTCTTCCTTATTTTTACTCTTTACTATTTCCGGAAATCCACCAAGCGTTATGTATTCCTTGAGATGCCTGTTGATTTTACTTTTTTCACGCGTGGTTGGATATTTAGGCATGGTAACGTTTTTGGAAGTCAAAAATTCCATGAAGGTAAACGGATACAATTTGATGGATAAATGTCTTCCTGTTAGAGCGGTAGCAAGTTCCGAACTTAATAATTTAGCATTGCTTCCGGTAACAAACACTTTATATCCTTCATTGAACAATCTTCGGACAAATTTTTCCCACCCAAAAACATTCTGAATTTCATCAAAGAAGAACACCTTGTGATCTCCATACATTTCAAAAAACGTTTCAAGAAGGGTATTAAAATCTTCGTGAGTAAAGGTAATAAGCCGATCATCTTCAAAATTCAGATAATAATAGCCGGAATATGCGGAAGCAATTTGTTTTAGTAGCGTTGACTTCCCACATCGCCTAACACCGGTAATGACGGAGATTTTTTTGCTTTGTATGAATGTGTTATCAATAGCTCTTTTAATATAATCCGTCTGCATGTCAAAATAAGTTTTTTGGTCTGTAATCACTTGACGCAACGTATTTTTATCTATTGCCATTGTATATTATTTAATGATTTTATACAATACCATTGTATATTATTTTACGACGTTTGTCAAGAGATTCGATATATTTTGTAAGCGGGAAATAGAAATGTCCGTTTTGGATAGTGTGTTAATTACGTGTTGAATTGTAAAATATGTAGCACTACGCTAAATTAACATATAGTTAAATTTTAGCGCTCCGTTGGCTCCAGTCTCTGACTGGAGCAGGCACTCTAGAATCTCTTATACTTTGTGCTATAATACAGGCGTGATCAAAGAAATATATCAAAATCGTATAAAAGAAATTGTAACAAAAAATCTTCCAAAAGAGGCTAAAGTTTTTGTATTCGGTTCATCGGTAATGGAAGATCATTTTAGTGACGTTGATATAGGAATCGTTAGTAAGGAAAAAATAGACCGGGAACTAATGGTTGCAATTACTAATGATTTAGAAGAGTCAGAGTTGCCTTACTTGTTTGATGTGATTGATTTTGGTACCGTTGAAAGTGATTTTAAAGAAAAAGTATTAAAGGGAGATATACTATGGCTCACCTAAATGAAAAAAGAGATGATTTTAAACAGGCACTAGATTCATGGAAAGAAGCACTCGATACAAAATATTCTGATATTACTCGAGATGCGTCTATCCAGCGCTTTGAATTTACCTTTGAACTTCTGTGGAAAGTCGTAAAACTCTACCTTAAAGAACAAGAAGATATTGAATGCGTGTCACCAAAGTCATGTATTAGAGAAGCACGGACCATTCTTAGTATTAGTGATGAAGATACTGAAGCATGCTTAAAGATGGCAAAAGATAGAAATTTCTCTGTGCATACGTACTCGGAAGACATGGCTAAGGCACTGTATGATAGATTAAGTGAGTATTATGATGTATCTCTGAGGGTGTATGAGAAGATTTCTAAGAATACTTAAAAACTAGCCAGAACTACAACCAAAAATTCTAGTATGTTATTTGTTTTTATGCTACAGTAGGATTAAAGAAGCGGGAATTAACACATGAAGTATGAGCAAAAGTGAAGCGGAAGGTAAAATCCGAGACATTACCAAAAAAATCGTAAAAGAATACGCCCCGGAAAAGATTATACTCTTTGGTTCTTTTGCGTGGGGAAAACCTTCCCCTGACAGTGATGTTGACTTTTTTATTGTGAAAGACACCAAAAAACCAAGAAGGATGCGGCAACGGGAGCTTCGAGCCAAGCTGTTTCCTCCAGGGATGGCTTTGGATTTATTGGTGTATACACCAGACGAAGTACAAAAAAGAGGTGCGAATGATTTTTTTGTTCAAGAGATAATACAAAAAGGGAAAACACTCTATGAATCAAAAAAATGAACTCAATGCTTTAGAGTGGGTAAACCGTGCCAAAGACGATGAACGTTCCATTAAAGCAATTTTAAAAGATGAAAGTGGTGCGCCTAGTACTGCTTGTTTTTTATCCCAACAGATGGCAGAGAAATATTTTAAAGCATTTCTAGTTTATTCAAAGGAGGGTTTTCAAAAAATTCATCATCTTGATAGATTGCTTGAACTATGTATAGAAGTTGACCCTACTTTTAGTGAGCTTACCGAAGACGCGATATTATTAAACGATTACTATATCGACACAAGATATCCCGGTGATGTTCAAGAATTTTCCTTTGATGAAGCGCGCGAAGCGTTTGAGATGGCTCAGAAGATTAAGGAAGTTGTTATGGTAAAGCTCAGATAAAGAACAAAACATAACACAACATGCAATTTACTTCAGTCGGGAGGTATGAGCAGTTATCGACGTTTTGTCGATAACTGTTTTTTTAGATGGTTTTAGTAGAATTACGTTGGTTACAAAATGTAACCAACGTAAGGTTAAATGAAAAAATCAGTTGTACGAAATAATCGTACAACTGAAGTCTAAAAATGTCATGAACCCGTGACAATTTGTCATGGGTTCATAGTATTTCAGATGTACGATATTTTCGTACATCTGATCTGGTTTTTATATAGCTGACATGATATGTAAAAAAGGAAAGTCGGCGACATTTTGTCACCGACTTGATTAAAGATGCTAAAGAGACGCAATCCCTACTTCTCATCTCGCTTTTCCGCACATCCACAACTGCATTTAGGCTCGCAGCTGCAACAATGGAAGCAGGTGTTTGTATTGCATATGCACCGTGAATCATCTTCAAGCGGCATGGTGCATTTTTCACATTTATCCATGATATTTTATTATGTTTTTTTAGTTCGATTCAATCGTAGCAGAAAAAAAAGGTGGGGACAAATGTTGATAACAATTCCCCCATGTATACGTAGGGGCGCCCCTTGTGGGTGCCCATCCATCAAACCGTTTGATCAAACGGTTTGACAAAAAAGTTTGACAAAGCCGTTGATAAAAAAAAGGGCACCCACGAGGGGTGCCCCTACGCGAATCGTATTATTTTTTCTTTTTTGTTTTCTTTGGTTTTGATTCTTTTTGCGGCTCTTCTATCTTTTCTTTTGGTTCTTCTTCAACGGGTTGTGTTTGATCTATAATCCTTTCTACGAGCGGATCTTCTGTGGCTTCCTTTTCTTTTTCTTTCTCCTTTTCTTCTTTCTCTTGTTTTTCCTTTACTTCTGGAGGGATTTCTCTCTCGTATTTTTTGAGCTCTTCTATGGCGTCAAGCACGCTGCCGATACCAATGGTTGCTTTAATGTCGTACTGTTCACGTCTCACCCATCTAGGAACACCGTCTTCAGAGAAGAGAACAAAAAAGTTGTTCAAGAAGGTTGTTGCATACGAACCGGTCGGTAGTTCAAACGAAATAATAGCACCTTCAGGAACAATCCCTGCTTGATGGATCTTAGGTTTGATTCTAGTTGCACGGTAATGTGTTTTTGGTGAGAAGTACCCGGGGAATTTCTGTAAGTTGGGGAGAAAGTTTTTAAGTCCATGTTTTCTGAGCCAGTAGCCGTAATATTGCTCATCTTCTCTGCGAGAAGATGGAAACAGTGGCAATTCTTGCGGAACGCGTTTTCTCTGTCTGGCGTTTGTCGTAATGTACAGATTAAAGAGGTAACTGGCATATGCTTGTACAGAAAGCTGGGTATTTTTAGGTTCTGTTTTAAGCGCGCCAATATAGTCACCAGGATTTTTAATAAGATACCGTATATATTTAAGTTCCATTCTAAAGGAGATAGGGAGCTCTGCATAACTCTTCTCTATCTTTTCCATATTGGGAAAGTCTTTGAGTGCTTGGTCACGCTTTTTTTGAATAAGACGCATCTCGTAAGGCGTCTTGTGGGCAAGCATGGTAAGAACAGCTTTATCAAAATTCCCTTTGAGGATCTGAATACCCACTTTATGGGCAACAAGTCTTAAGTTTCCAAAACGCTGCAGATGAAAGAAGTTATAACATCCACGCATTTGAATATGCGCAAGACTGTTTAAAATAAAATCTTGGTCGGGTTGTATGGGAGTTCTTACAAAAATCGTAAAGCGATTTCCCCACAAATTTCCGGGATAAAATTTCCCCGTGCCCCATTTAAAGTTTTTAAGATACACATCTTTAAGGTGGGGATCTGTAGCTGCGTCAATTGGTGCGTGTTGAATACCAATACGCTGCGAAGTAATCGCCGCTTTATCTTTGATACCGGGGAAAGTTACATTTTTTGCAGGTATGCCCAGCTTTTCTGCAATAGTGCCCGTTGCCTCTGTTTGAACAGTGTTCATTTTTACCAGGTCACAATACAGTGTCGTTTCACCTTTTTTAGGTGGTACAACTTCTTCAATCTTTTCTGGCTCGATCGTAACAATCTTACCGTTTGGACGGATCTCTTCAACAATAAAGTCATGTGGTGAAAGCTTAATAAAACCCTGCACACGATTTTTAGGAAGATACGCAATACCAATGGCATTGAGCAAGTCTTCCTCATTAGGTTCTTTGCCGCGCCACACCAAAGACGGATCGCGCTCGCGGTATTTGTCGATTGTTGCATATTGAATTTGTCCGGGGCTTTTAAAATTACTCATTATCTTCCTTGTTATCTTTTCCTTTTTGCCCAGGATTTTCAGCTTTTTCTTTTTTATGACCTAAGAAGTCTTCAACATCTTCATTTTTCTTGTCTTTCTCGAAACGCGCAGGACGCTCTTCCTTCTTCATTTTAACTATAGAATCTCTATCAAGCACTTTAACCGTTTTTTGCATATCAAGCATTTTTTGATCAATATCAACATTAAGACGTCTTTTCCGACACCGCATAAGGTTGTAAAAATAGAACTTACATTTTTTCCCTTTACAACCAACCGGGGGACACTTTGAATCAAATCGATCAAAATCTAAACCATTGAGCAGTGCCATCTTAAGCTCTTTTGCATCAATCTGCGATGCACCGCTTCGCTCTATGCCGGGTGCTTTGGTATTTAAAATAGTTCCTTCTTCAGGATCATACAGCCACTCTTCCATGTATTCAAGGCGACCGGGCTCTCTAATATCATTCCAGTTGATATTATCAAAGGGGACCTTCTTTTTTCTAATATCCTCAATACGCACAATAGCGGCCACATCACCTAAATCAACTTTGAGCCGATGTTTTGTGGTGATGTTAATATGGCCTCCATCAAATTTTTGCCCAACAATGTCTGCCTCTATTTCTTTGTGATTATGGAGGAATGGAGCCATTTCAGGGTGACTTGACTCAATAACAATAACCCGAAGTTCTTTGTCCTTTTGCTTGGTGATAAACGCATGGACTTTGCCTTCGTTTAGCTTCTGCATGTATTCGGTTGGAATCGGCTCAAGCTCCTGTCTTAAGGAATTAAAATGAGCACGTATAACCGGATGTGCGGCTTTAAACGCTTTGTTTGAGTTTTCCTGATACTCGTCTATAAGATTTTGGAGAATTGAGTAAAAGCTTTCGTACTCTTCTCCCGATTTGTTTTTTGCAGTGTTTGTGAGTTCTGTGACAGCATTTTCATCTTGAAGGTCAAGGTATTTGGCGATTTGCTCGGTTAACGTTTTAATTTTGTTGCTGGTAAATCGAGCGTCGTCAAAGCCAAGGGGGACAATGCCAATATGCTCTAGGCTTTTACTTGTTTCACCTTTTTTGAGTTCAGATATACGATCAATCCGTGCCTGATGGATACCGGGAAATATAGTGTCACCAAACTCCTTAAGCAAAAATACTGCAATTAAGGTGTCAGGGGTGATATCCTTTGGAACGTAAATTGTATGAAAAAGCTCTGCCATGATTCCTCCCTAAATGTTAGGTAATACAAGTTAATTGTATAATATAATCGGTGATTTGTCAAGTTATTTTACTGGCATGTAGTTTCAAAATGATGGGAAGAAATAGAAAACCTTTCAAATCTCATGTACAATAAAAGCAATGAAGTTTCTAACTGTAAGAAAAAATGAGTATAGAGGAATATCAAGGATTGTCCCATGAGGAGTTAGCTGATGAAGAACAAGAAATAAAAGAAAGAGAAGCTCTTTTAACTACGATTGAAGAAGAAGGGCTTGAATCGGTTCTTGTTAAGGCTGATCCTGCAAAGCACAATTGGATTGCTCAAAAGATGATTGACGCTGGCGAAGCAAGAGAAGTTGCCCAAAATATTGAGGGATTTGCCAAACTTGATAATAATGTTGCCCAAAAACTGATTGAGATAAATCGGGGGTGGCTAATTCCAAAAAGTATAGAAAAATTTCCTGATCTCAATCATCAAGAATTTGTTATTCAGATGATTACAGCGGGCGAGGCCTCGTCAGTTGCTCATCATCTTAAGGAATTCACCGGTCTTGATTTTAATGCAATCGCTCTTAAATTGTTTGAAGTTAAGCAGGGATATTTAGTTGATATATGCTTGGAAGACTTTTCTGGCCTTGATAAAACTGTTGCTCTAAAATTGATTGACGTGGGGTATGGGAAGTCGGTTGGCAATAATTTGAAGAAGTTTACGGGGCTCGATAGAGAAGTTGCTCTAGCATTAATTGAAGCTGATGCGGGGTGGGCAGTTGGTAGAAATATTCAAGAGTACTCTGGGCTTGATAAAGATGTTGTTTTAAAATTGGTTAAGTGTGGTTTTGGATGGTCAGTTGCTGAGAATCTAGAAAAATTCAAAGATATTGATCGGGAAACGGCCCTTGTACTTTTGAAAAAAATGATTGAAATACATTTTTTTACTCATGCTCAAAAAGTCAATGAACGATTTCCGGATAAGATCTTTACAAAGGCTGCTAAAGACTTTGGCGGCATGGTGACTCTTGATATCTATGAAGCGTACGCGGCTCTTCTTGCAGGTGAAATACCGGAGGAAGCAAAAGCACTTGGCGTGAAACATGCTCAAGAAGCTGGAATCAATGAACTTCGCAACAAATTACGTCGGTTTCAAAATGAACTGTTAGAAGGGAATATTAATCCAGAGCTAATCTTGGAATTAAAGATCCTCGAAGTCCAGATCCAAGCTTTTCTTCGTTTTAGGGTAGCCGAGTGGGGTAACCATGATGACGAGAGTTTTAGACAGGTCATTAAAATATATTTAGATCTACAAAAAGAAAAAGAACTAGCTCCTTTGCCTCCTGAATACAAATCAAGTAAGAAAGTCATTGTTGCTAAGGTTAACAAAGAAAAACAAGCCGAGTTTACATTTTCAGAGGACTTTGTCTTACGCTATGGCACTCTCTTGCGATCGATTAAAGAAGCTCGTTGTCTTATTGAAGACCCGGGTGCTTTAAATGAGCTTTTAAGCTTTATTGATGAAAAAAGAGCAGTGCTTCTAAAACGTCTTCAAGAAGAGGTAGATACCGAAGAAAATCCCGTAGGAAAAGAAAATCTCAAGGGACAAATTGAAAGGTTACATGCTATCTCACTTGAACTCCTCAAATCTCCACAGGAAGTTTTTGAAGTTCTTTCTGCTTTTAAGGGGGAGTTTGATGAGGAGCTTCGTGAAATAATGTTTTACTTTGGCTTTTATCTTAACCCTAGGGAACAACAAAAGAATATTTCAGAGTTTGATGAAGAGAATCCAACGTTAGATCAACTGAGTTACGTTCTCAATTTTATTGACCATATTACTAACAAAGAAACACTCAAAAAGTTTTTTACCGACAAGAACGCAGCAAAGTCATTTGGTAGTCTTTTAAACCTCAAAGCTCTCATGCAAGAGATGGCTCGTTTTCAAAATCAAGAGACAAAGGGAACTATGCCTATGATGTTTGTTCTCTCAAGAGACCTACTGACTGAGTTCTCCGGTTACACCGGTGATGCGTGTTGGGCTTCAAAGTATGCTAGTATTCTTAAAGAATTTCCCAACCTTGTCTCTCTAACGATGGTCCAAAATCCAGATCATCCCCGGTTTGAAAGGATTGCCGGCTCTTGTCTTCTATTTGAAACCCAAAGTAAAGATAGTGGCCCACTTCTAGTTATTCGAGGCTTAAATCCTCAAGAAACTGTTATTAATCAACTTAATGTACAAGATTTTGTTGATAATCTTAAAAAGTTCCTCGTACCAATCGCTGAGAAAGGAGGACGAAAACTCGCCATTGTTATTGACGATCATTCGGGAGGGGCAGGAACAAATCGTCCCGTACTGTTTGATTACCTGTATAATGTACTTCGTCAAAGTTTAACTCAGGTGAAACCGGACTCAAAAGAAGATACTGAATTTAACAATTATGATATACGAGAAGACTGCTATTTGCTTTGATTATAGTATGTAGCTATGGGATTGCTTCAATCCATAGGTGCGTTACAATGAAATCGAACAACTACTGTATGGATTCACCAACCCAAGATATTAAAAGTAGAGTCGACGTTGCTGACTTAATCTCAGATTACGTTGAACTTCAAAAGGCCGGGACTAACTTTAAGGCGTGCTGTCCGTTTCATGGCGAGGACACACCGTCGTTTTTTGTATCGCCAGAAAAACAGATCTGGCATTGTTTTGGTTGCTCAAAAGGGGGTGACATTTTTACGTTTATTGAAGAAGCAGAAGGAGTCGATTTTAAAGAAGCACTGAAGATTCTTGCAGACAGAGCGGGCGTTACGATAAAAAAACAAGATCCAAAAGTATATAAAGCGCAAAATAGAAGTAGGGCATTAATGGATTTAACAACTCTCTTTTTTAAAAAGGCACTCGCCCAAAGTAAAAGCGGGGAAGTGGCACGGAGGTATCTTAAGGAAAGGGGAATCTCAAAAGAGAGTATTGACCTATTTGACCTAGGGTACTCACCTGACTCATATACCTTTCTCTCCGATTTCTTACAAAAAAAAGGGTACACTAAAGGTGAAATTTTACGCGCTGGACTCTCAGTAGAGAAACAAGACAAAACGTTTTATGATAGGTTTAGACAGAGGCTCATGTTTCCTATCTCAGATGTCCATGGGTATGTAGTTGGGTATGGTGGAAGAATCCTTACCAAAGATACAAAAGCACCAAAGTATTTAAACAGTCCCGAGACGTCGCTTTATCACAAGAGTACCGTTTTATATGGGTTTGATCTTGCGAAGGGTGAGACACGTGAAAAGGATTTTATAGTACTAGTAGAAGGCTACACTGATGTAATTGCTTCGCATCAGGCGGGGGTAACAAATGTGGTTGCCTCTTCTGGAACGGCACTTACTATAGAGCAAATTAGGCTTATCAAACGGTTTACTCAAAATGTATATTTATGTTTTGATATGGACAGCGCAGGCCAGCAGGCAACAAGGCGGGGTGTCGACTTGGCACTCAGAGAAGGCCTCACGGTCAAAATTGTCTCACTTCCAGACGGTAAAGATCCAGATGAGTTAATAAGAATTGGCAAGGAAAAATGGCTCAGAGCAATCAAAGAAGCAAAGAACGTTATTGAATACTATATGAACAAATCTTTTGTTCATTATGATTCAGGCGATGTAGATAGAAAAAAAGAAATTTTCAGTGAGCTTATCCCGCTTCTTTCTGAAGTGCAAAATAAAGTTGAGCAAAGTCATTTTGTAGGGTTGCTCGCAAAGAAGCTAAATGTTGCTGAAAAAATAGTGTTTGATGCACTCCAAGGGATTAAAACACCTCGTGCAGGTTCCGGGGAAAAGCAAAGAATTAAGGCCAAGCAGCAAAGCATTCAAAAAGACACCATGCGAGAAGTGGCAGAACAGGCGCTAGCAATGATTATTCGGTTTCCTGACTTACGTGACAAGGTGGATAGAGAGTTGCTCGATGAATTCTTAAAAGAAGAGGATACCGCACTTGCATCAAGGGAAAAAGAGGTGTATACTGCTAAACATACAGAAGACGCTAAAGAGCGCCAGAGTGTTCGTATTGAAGAGTTAAGCATGCAACTCGAGCTTCAAGTTCCTGAGTTTAAGAAAGTTCATGCGGCTGAGGGGGGAGTTCCCTTTTTAGCAAATAACGTTCAGAGACTAAGGAAAGCAAGTTTGCAAAAAAGACTTGATTCCATAGCTACAAAAATGGAACAGGCAGAGGAATCTGGCTCATCTGAAGATATTGAGGCACTCAACGAATTGTTTAAACAGGTAGCACAAGAGTTGTTACAGTATAATTAATCTCTAAATAGTATTAACGAGATATTTATATGGCACGTGAAAAAAAAACGTCTAGTAGCAAGAAAAAGCCTGCAAAAAAGGGCGTAAAAAAGGTTGCCAAAAAGAAGCAAGGAAAAGCAGCTCTTCAAAAGAAGAGAGAAGCAAACGAGGAGGTAAAAAAAGAAAAAAAGAAGATTACTAAAGAAGATATTCAAAAGGTTGACGAAGATCGGCTTTCATATGTGGTTAAAAAAGGACAGGTGCAGGGGTTTGTCACCGAGGAAGAAATTCTCTCTGCAATTCCCTATCCAGAGGAGCATTTAGAAGAGCTTGACGATCTACTTGTCAGAATCTTTAGATATGGTGTTGAGATTAGAGAGCCGATAGCACTTATTGATTTTAGTATTGATGGAGAAGAACCGGTCGTTGATGACCAAAAGGCAATTGATCTTTCACTGTTATCCGCTGACTCAATCCAGATGTATCTTCGGGAAATTGGCAAGGTTGATCTATTAAAAGCAGACGAAGAAGTCTCCCTTGCTAAAAGAAAAGATAAAGGTGATAAAGAAGCATTCAGGAAGCTTATTGAGGCAAATTTGCGATTGGTGGTAAGTATTGCCAAAAAGTATACCGGGAGAAACCTAACGCTACTTGATTTGATTCAAGAGGGAAATTTAGGTCTTTTTAGAGCGGTAGAGAAGTTTGATTATAGAAAAGGATACAAGTTTTCAACATACGCAACGTGGTGGATTAGACAGGCAATCACCCGTGCGCTTGCGGATCAATCTAGAACGATTCGTATTCCGGTGCATATGGTTGAGACAATTAACAAGTTTACTCAAGTTGAAAGGCGCCTTGTACAGGACTTGGGCCGTGAACCGTTGCCTGAGGAAATCGCTGCTGAAATGGGTATTCCCGTTGATAAAGCGCGTCATATTATTAAAATCTCTCAAGACACTATCTCACTAGAGACATCGGTTGGTGAGGATGAAGACGACAGTACGCTTGGTGACTTTATTGAGGATATTAAGACGATTCCTCCAGATAAAGCTGCCTCCCTTGAACTGCTGAGAGATCATGTAAAGGATGTTATTCAACACTTAACCCCACGTGAACAAAAAATTCTAGAGATGCGTTTTGGACTAACGGATGGAATTGGTCATACGCTTGAGGAAGTAGGAAGAGAGTTTGGGGTGACGCGTGAGCGTATTAGACAAATCGAGGCTAAGGCACTTGAAAAGATCAGAAATCACGAACTGGTAAGAAAACTGCAGGATTATTAAAAAAAGTCTTGAGCAGTTAATAAAAAAAACATACACTGACTATAGTGCAAGAGTAACTGAAGAGAAACAATTTAAGACACGCATTTTTGTGTCTTAAATTTTTCAAGGGTTTTTGAATACTTGATAGCTCCTTACATTTCCCTGAACCAGATCAGAATCGATTCAGGGTATTAATCCGGGGTAGCTCAGTGGTAGAGCAGCTGGCTGTGATGAATTAGACGCAGCTTCCATCGGTAACGATGGTCGAAGAAACGAGGTGAATTGCTCTATATACATTGTTTATATAGAGACGCTAGCTTTGAGCTAGTTTCGGGGATCCTACGCTCCAGTGGGAGTACGGTAACCCGCAGCCGAGCCGAATATTCCTTGGGAATGTTGGGAAGGTTCAGAGACTATCCTTTATATAGGAGTACTCTCTTTTGCACGGTTTAACTGTAAAAGGTTAAACTGGAGAAGAGGGGAAGCGCCTCGTCCCCCATGAAAGTGGGGTGATGAGATAGTCCGTGCCGCCTTGAAAAAGGTGGAGAACATGTAACCAGTTGGTCGTCGGTTCGAATCCGACCCCCGGAGCCAATCTAATTTTTAGTTATCAGTAGTCATATTTAAATTACAATAAATACGTGCTATAGCATTAATCACTATAAAGGTAAAAAGAAAAATATTTCAAGAAAATGGTATAGAATTTTTGCTGTAAGGAGCTTAATATATATTTTTATTAAAAAGTACTCAAGAAATCGAGCACTTTTTTATTGCCAACTGACTATTCTCGCTTTATAGAATTATACTTTAAGACTATACTTCAAGATATGAAATACGATCTTGTAGTAATCGGCGGAGGCCCATCAGGGATGATGGCTGCTCTAAGAGCAGGCGAGCTTGGTGCTCGTGTTCTTTTGGTTGAAAAAAATGATCGGCTTGGAGTGAAGCTCTTAATGACTGGTAATGGTCGTTGCAATTTAACCAATAGCGAGCTTGAAAGGAGAAAGGTAATCGATAAATTTGGTAAAAACGGACGGTTTCTGTTTTCCTCATATTTTCGATTTGATAATAATGCAGTTGTTGAATTTTTTGAAAATCAAGGAGTTAAGACAAAGGTTGAGAGAGGAGGCCGGGTTTTTCCAGAAAGTGATTTGGGAGCAGACGTTCTTTCTGCCTTGATTGAATGTTTAAAAAAATCAAAGGTAGAAATAAAAACCGACATGTCGGTAAAAGAGATTGTTAAAAAAGAAAATCGGATCGAAGAAATTGTTTTTGTAAATGGAGAGACAGTAGTTGCAGATCATTTTATTATCGCAACTGGAGGTAAATCATATCCTGGGAGTGGTTCAAGCGGTGATGGTTATGATTTTGCAAAAAAACTTGGGCACACTATCACCCCCTTAATGCCGGCCCTAACCCCGATAATTTTAGAAGAAAGATTCATTCCAGACCTTGAAGGTTTGGCTTTAAAAAATGTAGAGGTGAGTGTTTTCCAAAACAACAAAAAAATAGATTCACGATTTGGTGAAGCTCTTTTTACAGGAAATGGTTTAAGCGGACCAATCATCCTTGATCTCAGTAGAACCATTGGGCAGGCTTTAGCACAAAAAATCGGGAAGATTGTTATAAAAATTGATTTCAAACCAGCCCTGAATTTACCGCAACTTGATTTATGGATCCAAGAAGACTTCAAAAAAGGCCAAAACAAAATGGTTAAAAATATATTAGACGGTTTATTGCCGCAAAGAATAATTCCAATTTTCATTTCACAGTCAGAGATCAACCCAGAAAAAAAAGTGAATTCAATTACAAAAGAAGAGAGGAAGAAATTATTACTCTTGTTAAAAGAGTTTACCCTGACTGTAGGTAGGCTAGTTGGTTTTGAGAAGGCAATTGTGACTTCAGGCGGAGTTTCACTTCGTGAAATTGATCCAAAAACCATGAGATCAAAGATCGTTGATAATCTAAGTTTTGCAGGTGAAGTCTTGGATCTTGACGGGCCGACCGGTGGGTATAATCTTCAGGCTTGTTTTTGTACTGGAAGGAGTGCCGGAGAAAATGTAATTGCACACACCTAGGTTTGCTTTCTTCTAAGATGCAGAATATATTCAAAGAATTTTTTGGTTAAAGAATTTAAAATATATTGAGAGCTTAAGTTTAAAATTATTAGAAGCTGTTTGTGAAGCAAGGATTAGCAGCTTCTGTCCGAAAAAAATAGCTTATTTAAGCTATTTTTTGATATAAGGCTGTGGACTTAACATTTTATTTTTTTAACTGAATATATTCTAAAGTCCAAATTCTTCAAGCTTCTTTAAATAAGGAGCAATATCAGGGTGGTCTACCTGAATATATCTTCTGTCAAGTATAGGACTTGTTTGCAAATTATCCTCTTCTGCCTTACGATTTTCATGATACTGTGCTAGGATTTTAGGAAATTTTTCTTTTAAAGTTGTTAACAGTTTAAGTACAGCTGGAACCATTAACGTGTCTTCTTCAAGCTTTCTTTCAATTAATTTCTCCTGGTAATTATCTGCTCTAAAATCCAAACGGGGCCACTTTCTTGCACTCAAAATTAACCCCAAACTCATTATCTGACGTGCCAGGTTATACCCTTCTTTACTTTTGTGATCAAAGTCTAATACGCTAAATCCCGCATCATCATCATACAAAAAATTAGAAGGCCTAGAATCAATAGTAACACCTTTGGAATCTAATTCTTGAATAGTTTGAATTAGCTGAGTAATGTGCTCATCTGGATAACTAGGCATTTCCTCCTTAGTAAAGTTTGAAGGATCTTTACCTGGCAATAGCTCCATAATAATAACCCCATCTTCAAATGAGTATGCACTAAGTTGAGCTGTATGGTCAATTCCTTGCGCACGAAGCAGTGGCTTTAATTCTAAATTGTGTTGCATGATGAAGCGTGGAAATTTTGCTACATATTCATTGCCATCAATTTCTATTTTAAAAGCATCTCCGTTGCTGCCTGATCCTAAATATTCTGGAAGATTCATGAAGTCAGGATTAGAAGCAAGTGTATCCTTTAGTTTTCTTATTGCTAAGCTAAAAGTTTTATTATACATTTCTGCATTTTCTTTTCTGTATTCAATTTCTTCTCTTTTTTCTTTTCGGATAAAGTCAACATATGGTTGACGATTTTTTTCTAGTAACTGCAAAAGTTCATCTGGCAAATCCTTCGGTAAATTATTAAAATCCTTTATTTTTGCAAGTTCGGCAGAGTATTTAAAAAGATCATCTTGTTCAAATGAATACTCTTCAACACCTTTGTCAGCAAAAGCTTCGACCTGAGCCTGTAGATGTTCTTTTGATTTTGGTCTATATCCTCTTTCCATTCTTATTTTATTTAAAAAATTATGCTTGAGTGTTAATGACACCTGTACCTATAATACCTGTTATAGCAAAAAAATACGAGAAAACAAAGAATGTAAGCAGCCCTTTTCTTGTTAAGCGAAAATCAATGAAAAAGGGATTCAGGAAAATAAAATTGAGTGAAGAAATATCTATAATAAATAATCAATATCCTCAAGCGAGACTTTTTGATAAATTCTTTTAAATGTGACATAATTTCTATGTTGGGTTTTAATCAAAGTAAGATAGTTAAGAAATAAAGAAAAAAAATGAGTAAAATGAAAAGTATTGTCACATCAAGTATTGTATCTCGGCTAAAAGACATGATTGATACAACTGAGGCGTATAAAATTGAGCTCGAAAAATGTATTACAGAAGCAAACTGGACGCCTCCATATCAAGAAACTCCTATTTCTAATCTTGACGATTTCTATGAATACCTAGATAAACTGCTGGTTACCACACCTGCTGATGCAACATTTAGTGACCTATTCCACGGACTCTATTATATTATCAGTCAAAGGGGCAATAAATTTCAAAAGGATGCAAATTTTGCCGACTTTAAAAACTGGATGATACTATTCACTCAGCAGTACGGTGCTTTCTTGAATAGCCCTCAGTCAGCTAATGACCTGCAATCTTTTATTGATGACAAAGGATTCGTAATTGAAAATTTCGTGGTTCCACCGGGGGGCTTTAATAATTTTAATACGTTTTTTTGCAGACACATAAAACCCGGCAAACGTCCTATTGGCACTAAAACATTAGCTTACGAGAACTCCGCTACAGGTCTTGCCCAGAATCCAAAGGAAGACCCGAACGAAATCCACAAAAACATGGCTGATGATACAGTAATCACTGTTCCGGCAGATAGCGTATATAAAGGTTCTTGGAAAATTAGCGAAACAAACGAAATTACCGTATCCAAAGGCAACACCTATTCTATCGATACATTGTTAAACCATAGTAAATATGCGGACAGATTCAAAAACGGCATATTCACTCATAGCTATTTGACGGTTTTGACGTATCATAGATACCATACACCGGTACGAGGAACCATTTTAGAAAAAAAGGTACTTTCCGGAGACGTCTTTGCCAACGTTCTCATAGACGAGCAGGGACATTTGGGAGCTACCGACGGCACCGATTACCAGTTTTCGCAGGAACGTGGCTTATTGGTCATGGATTCGCCTGTGGGTCTGGTCGCTTGCTTACCAATTGGTATGGATGTTATTTCATCCTGTAATTTCAGTGTTGACGAAGGCGATTATCTGAATAAGGGTGATGAATTTGGCAATTTCCTGTTTGGCGGTTCCGATATGATAATGCTGTTTGAACGGGACGACATCGACATCAAGGTAAGCGAGATTGATAAATTATACAAACTAGGTCAGGTGTTTGGTAGAGCTAAATAAAATAAAAACAGAGTGTGCACTGAGCAAATAATAAATCCCCCCAAGCAGGAGGTAAGGGTTTGTGATTTACCCAAACAAAAAAGAGAACAGGCGTAAAAGACATGCTCTCTTAAATTTTAGTAATACTCAGAATTAATCTTCCGGGCAGGCACGATCCTCGTACCAATTCATAACGTTCCAATGTCGATCAAAGAATCGTTTAAGCAACTCAGGGCGATTATGCTCTGTTTGTTCTAGCATTTTGAACAGCGAATCTGAAAATGGTGAATTGAGTAGTTCTTCGTCAAAAAGAACTGCTTCTGAAGTTTCCTGCAAAAACTGCCATATCAATTTGTCCGGAACAGGCTTGCTTTTTCCAATCTCACTTCCCTTAAGTGCAATTTCAAAAAACAATGGGTTTCCCAGTGCTAATGTCCATGTTCCAGGAATAGTAAAGCCATGGGCAATGGGTTTTAGAAGAAAATCAATTAGGCCAACAGCCTCATTAAGATATTCGATAGTAAGTAAATCGGTGTAAGTATCTTTTAACTCAGGTGATAAGAACCGAGAAAGTCCGTGCTTCTGCACGAGACGTGCGGCAGTAGCGTCCAGTTCCTCTTGAGTTGGTTCTTCATTGGCATGATTCAGTTTAAAAATTTCTTTGGCCGTCAGTTCAATTATATCTTTAATAAACTTAAAGTAGAGTAATTCATCCGGCTCTTTTGGAGCTGCAGTAATTTTTTCAACAAGGCTGTCACCCATTGGGAGACCTCGCTCAGCCAAAATAAATTCTGCAATTGTGGCAAGTTTGGATTCTTGTTCCAAGACTTCCTCCTTTGAATGTGAGTAAAATGAGCATTTTAGTATATACTGACTGGCGATTTTTGTCAAGAATTATTGATAAATAAGGCATTTAATCGCCCTTTTTGTATTTTTTTGGTACAATAATACAAACGTACTAACCTTTTAAAAAACAAAATTAAATTTTTTGAATAATCACTATGAAAAATAAAAAAAGTAAAATCATAATGCTCATTATAGTCGTGATTCTATTAGCAGCAGTGGGAATCGTCTATTTTGTAAAAATAGTGCAGCCAAACTACAAAGCCAAACAACATCAAGCTTCCATACAGGATTTTTATAAAATACCAGATCCCATTTCATCAGAAGTTCCTGGCACGCTTTTAAAAACTGAGAAAATGGACATTACTGTTCCTGGAGGGGGAACAGCGTATAGAATGTTATATGTGAGTGAGCTGCCAGACGATACGCCCGCAGTATCATCCGGGATGATATTTATTCCGGACACAGAAGCGCCAGAGGAAGGCCGTAAGATAGTTGCTTGGGCGCATGGAACGCTTGGTTTTGGTAATGAATGTACGCCATCACGGAGCGAGACACCGCTTAATGACATGGACAATTGGCTAAATGGAATGATGCAAAGAGGTTGGCTGGTTGTGACAACTGATTATGTGGGACTTGGAGTGCCAGGGGACCCCTACTATTTAGTTGGGAAAAGTGAATCAAGAGATGTGATTAATTCTGTGAGAGCAGCACGCAATTTTGATAAAACCAATGCTAGTAATCAATTTGTGGCGTGGGGTCATTCTCAAGGAGGTCACTCAGCATTATTTACTGCCGTGTATGCCAAAGGGTATGCCCCAGAACTAGAACTGATTGCGACAGCAGCAGCTGCGCCAGCAGCTGAACTGGGCGCTCTGTTATCCCAGCAATATGACAAAATGGTAGCTTGGGCCATTGGGCCTGACGTCTCAGTTTCTTGGCCACTTATCTATCCAGATTTACCGCTTGAACCCGTGCTGAGTAAACAAGGCCTAAGAGACTATAAAAAAATCGCTTTTGGGTGCGTTGCTAATGAACTGGGAGAACTTGAATTAAAATCAGCTTTTAAAGAAAAGTTTTTTCAAACGGACCCTCTAAATGATCCAGTATGGTATGAAGCAATCAAAGAACAAACGCCTGATATATCAGAAATACACGTTCCTTTGTATATTGCACAGGGCTTGAGTGATACGGTTGTTTTACCTAACACCTCTGCTTTGCTTATTCAAAAAGCGTGTGCATTAGATAAAAACATTACAGTAAATTGGCTTGGCGACACAAGCCATAAGCAAGTTGCTGTAGTTTCTGGGCCATCTGTTGTTGATTGGATGCAGGATAGATTTAATGGTGCCCCAGTAATTAATAGTTGTGCGCAGTCACTGCCCGTAGATCCTGCTGTCGATCCTTCAGCACCAGTACAGTAGTAGTCTCTCTATTTACGTTTCTATTTGTCTTTCTTTTCTCTAACAAGCGCAGGATATTTTATCTTCTTCAAATTAGCTACAATAATAATACTGATAATAACGAGTAAAAACCACGAACTGATTTTACCAAAGTGTACCATCTGCCAGGCATGAGCTTGGTCAGGGTATTGCCAGGCACCAAAAAACGTTGAGATATTTTCTGCGATCCAAATAAAAAAGCCAATCAAAAGAAACGCTAAGATCACCGGCATGTGATACTTTTTCTTGTCTAGAGTGAAGGCTACTTTAGTTTTCCCAAAAAAGACAAAGAGGCCTGCAATAATAAACCATCTAACGTCTGGAATGAAGTGTTTGGTAAAAAAGTTTCCGTAAATGGTAAAAGAGAGGGCATAGGTTGTTACATTTTGTGGCCACCCACTAAACTGCAATTTGAGTCGTTTCCATGATTGGCAGATGTAGCTTGCAACACTGGCATACATAAATCCGCTATAGAGTGGCACCCTCCAAATTTTAAACGCTGCGTCTTCTGGGTAGCCCCAAGATCCCATATGAACTTTGTAAAGCTCAAGACCAAGCCCAATAATGTGAAACAGACAAATTACTTTAAGTTCATCTATGGTCTCAAATTTAAAGTAGAGCATGGCAATTTGCACAAGAACACACACAAGCAAGATAAAATCATATCGGTATAAAAAAGGAAGATCGATTGTTTTAGAAAGAGCAAGCGTTGCAAAAATAGCTACAGGGAAAATGCATGATAAGGCTTGCTCTTTAGCAAAGATGAGAATGGGTCGTAAGTACTTCATAGGTGACAATTTGGTGTCCAGCCATAGTGTAGATGGTTTGTATGATTTGACAACAGGAAATAGATAGTTATAGTCAAAATAATGGTATAATAATAATATTAGAATTAAAATGGATGCATGGAGAAAGAGAGACCATCAATATATATAGAGAAAGTTCCGGAAGATAGCGAGATAGTAAGAAATAAACGTAGGTATGAGCACGGCCGGGCAAATCAGGCGCATAGAATTTTTGCTGAAGTTGCATTAGAAGCATACAATGAGGAGAAAACACTTCTTCAAACAATCCATGACGGCAGGGCTTCTGATTTGAACTGGAATATTGAGTCGATAGAACGAACGAAAGATGAGAGGGTTGAGTTTTTGAAAGAAGACATTAAAGAATTATTGAGTAAAGATGACTTGAGAAGTTTAACTATTAGAGGGATGTTTATAGATTTTTCCATAGAAGCTATAGGTCAGGGTGATTTTGTGATGTGTAAGTACATGCATAAGGATGCTGATGGTAAGTTGCGTATTAGTATTGATGAAATGCCCAATGAGATTTTGGTGAAGGTAGTAGAGCTATATGTTAATAAAATGAAAGAAAAACGAGAAAAAGCAGAAAAAAACTTCGAGACATGGTCTGCTGATTTTATTGTATCTTGCGAAAAAGCTATTGATAACAAGTGGTTACCTCTTGATTTAAGCACAGTCACAACGAGAGTAGACGAAACTAAAAAGATACTTACTGATTTAACAGGTACTGGCGAAGAATATTTGGGTGGCTGGAGAAGATGGGTTCTAACCATTAATTCGTCAATGGAGAATGAGGAAGATCAACGTAATGTATTTTTCCATGAAATGGTGCATACCATTGCAGGCAGGGAGTTAATACAAGCGAAGCATAGATATTCCTCAGATGATTCTTTTGGATCAAAAGATATACAGTTTCGTAATATTGGGTTGGGCTATGAGTATGAGTATGCAAAAGGTGAATATTTTCAATGGGACGGTGAAGTTGAACCATCCCGTCGGTTTAGTTGGCTTAACGAGGGATTTACTGAGATGATAAGTATGCGGCTTCAAAGTAAAACAGACGACGGAAGCTATCAAAAAGAACGTGAAGCAATCCAAAAAATGATAGACGATGGAGTAGATGAACAATTATTTATAAATGCCTACTTTGAAGACAGAGATAACCGTAAACCAAAAGGTGAACGAGTGCCAGCATTAAGAGCATTACTGCACAAAATCCATGAAGTGTATGAGCCAGGGCATTTAATGAGAATTGAGGAGAAATTTGAAGAGGATGACAAAGAGTAGCTTCTTACATACGAATAACTCAGTTTAGTGGTACGCTAACTTTTTTCTCAACAACTATTGTTCATGACCACGTATCGCCAAAAGCAAGAAGAAGTGTTTAATAAAATTGAAAAGGCGAATGATCAAAGTGATATCGCTTCTTTTGTTAAGCCTGTTGCAGACTTTAGTGGAGACAATCGACTATGTTTAACGGGTGTTATTTTTTTACCCTGTGAAATTACCTACAAAATTCAAGAAGAAATTATAGCCCCGTTAAAAAAATCTGATACTGAACACTATTTTTACTCACCTGAATCTCTCCACCTGACAATCCAAAATGTTCGTGTTATTCATGATCCCCCAAAGTTTAATAGCGATGCAATAGAAAAAGCGAAAGAAGTTTTTGAACAAGTAGTACCAAGACATACTGCTGTACGTTTTAATTTACAGGGAATCTTTAAGGCACCAACGAGCATAGGAATAAAAGGATTTTGTGGAGAAGAAATAAAAGAGTTGGTTTTTGATCTTAGAACAGAGCTCAAAAAAGCAGGAATTCCCGATGACAAGAAATATGTATCAAAAGATGTTATAATTGGTAATACAACAGTGTGTAGATTTACGTCAAAACCTAATCAAGAATTCTGGAAGAAATATAAAAAAATCAAAGATACAGAAACCGGAGCTTTTGACGCCAAAACAGTATCGCTTATTAAGACAAACGCGGGGTGTCATCCGGGCAAGACAGAAATCATTGCTTCATATCAGTTACAATAATAAATAGATAAAATACTAACAAAAAACACATGCAAAAAATCGTCTCAGTATTTTTAGTATTAGTACTTTCAATCGTGCTAACGGGGTGTGCCAAAACTCAAGAGAGCGCTACGACTAACGATGCATCGCAAACAAATGCCAATACGCAAAATACACAAAATTGTGACAAAAGTGATACAGGAGACGGTGATGATCAAACGATCACCAAAAAAGATCAAGAGGAAGCCTGTGCCCCGATTTATCGCGACTCAGTAGAAAACAGCTATAGAAATCTTCAATACAGAACCTCACTATATGGAGAGGTGCCAAAAGAAGGGTCGGGGTTAAGGCTAGGCGTTTACCAAGCGCAAGCGGCTTATGGTGATGGAGCTTCAGAAAAAAACATGAACCAGTTGGAGGAAGCGGTAAAAGAAGCTAAAAAATATGATGTACAGCTGCTTTCATTTCCTGAGCTTTACGTTCCAGGCTACACATTAAGTTCTGATGACGCAAAGAAAGTTGCAGAATACAAAGATGGGCCAAGCATTTCCAAAGCTCGTCAAGTTGCTAAAGCAAACAACATGGCGCTTCTTGTCCCGTATGCAGAAAAGGCAGACATAGAGGGTGAAACCAAATACTTTGACAGCATTGCAGTTATTAATGAAAACGGAGATCTTCTTGATAGTTACCAAAAGACGCATCTCTATGGCCAGCAAGAACGAGATAATTGGAGCTTTGGCACGAGTGATTATCCGGTGCATGCGATCTTTGGATTCCCTGTTGGTGTTTTAAATTGCTACGAGGCAGAATTTCCTGAGCTCAGTAGAATCTTAGCGCTAAACGGTGCAAAGCTCATAGTCGCACCAACTGCCGCAGACAACTACTATGTACTTCCGGATGGTGAGAGGTCAGACGTGCCCTACCCTGACATTTCTCACATATTGGCTCCAGCAAATTCGTATCAAAACAATATCTTCTTTGCCTACTCAAATAGGGCGGGGTATGAAAAGCGTGGTAGTGATGTATGGCATTACAAAGGGAATAGCATTGTAACAGGTCCGTACGGTGATGTGTTGGTTGAAGCAAGCCACGAGCAAGATACCATGCTTGTATCTGACGTAGTACCGGCATTCTATGGCGATACGCACCCAGCACCAAAGTATAACTATCTCCAAGACAGAAGACCAAATCTCTACGGCGAGATGACCTCAAATGAAGCAAAATTTTACAACGACTCAGAAAAACCGATTGATGAGAATACGAACTTGATGGAGGGAGGGTATACGTATCCGGAGAAGCCGGAGTAGGGGAGAAATAAAGAGAAAATTACCAAAAACGCTCTTCCCGGTGTAAAGAGTGCTTGTGTCGACTTTGAAACAGGTTTTTTAGAGCTTGAATTTGATCCAAATTGAATTTACTCCAAAAGAAGTAAGCGAGATAAAATTTTCATGTTGGATGCAGATGGTTTGGGGAAAATTTATTGTGACAGAGGATGGAGAAACTTCAGAAAGCGGTGAACTCTATCAAGAAGAAATTGAAGAACCAATAGGCGGCAGTTGTGATGGATCAGAACCCTGTGCGGGGCTGTAGCCAAGCCTTTGTAGCTTTGATAGTCGAATTGGAGTAGAATAAATACATTAAGAGCAATACTATGTCAAAGATAAAAAAAGAATATCAAATTTCCGGCATGGATTGTGCTTCGTGTGCTTTGACAATAGAAAAAAGTCTAAAAAAACTACCCGGGGTTAGCAATGCAAATGTCAACTTTGCTACTGAGAAAGCAAACGTTGAATATGATGGGAAAAAAGTTGATGACGATCATATTTTAAAGAGCGTTGAAAAGTCGGGATACAAAGCAATCACCATAGAAGCTGGTCATGATATGGAAGAGAAACATGAGAATGCTAAAGAGCAAAAAACCATCAAGGAAAGAAACTCATTTATTTTGAGTTTAGTTTTCTCGATTCCAATCGTGGTTCTTTCAATGGTCCTTATGGATCACTCTTTTCAAAGCCGCGTCATTCAGTCACTTTTGGCAGCAATTATACAATTCTACATTGGCTTTCGATTTTATAAAGGGGCTTTTGCAGCACTGAGAAACAAAACCGCCAATATGGATACGCTGGTTGCCATTGGAACTAGCGCTGCCTTCTTCTATAGTATTGCCACGACGTATTTTATACAGGGAGACGTGTTTTATGAAACTTCAGCGCTTTTGATCACATTTATTGTTCTTGGAAAATGGCTTGAAAGTAGAACCAAAGGCAAGGCGTCTGAGTCAATCAAAAAGCTTTTGCATCTTCAAGCAAAAACAGCGTTAGTATTGAAAGATGGCAAGGAAGTAGAAACACCAATTGAAACAGTTGTAGTCGGTGATGTGATTCTGGTTCGCCCAGGAGAAAAGATTCCGGTTGATGGGAGTATTACCGATGGGTATTCAAGTGTTGATGAGTCCATGATCTCGGGTGAAAGTATCCCGGTTGAAAAGAAAGTCGGCGACATGGTTATTGGTGCGACAATCAATAAAACAGGAACGCTAACCTTTAAAGCCGTAAAGGTCGGGAAAGACACAATTCTCTCTGGCATTATCAAGATAGTTGAAGAGGCTCAAGGTCAAAAAGCTCCAATTCAGAAGTTTGTCGATACTGTTTCAAGCTATTTTGTACCGACGGTTATGGGGATTGCTGCGGTCACGTTTTTGGTTTGGTATTTTGGATTTTCCGCATCTTTCGCCGATGCATTGTTAACCGCAACGGCGGTATTAGTAATCGCCTGTCCGTGTGCTTTGGGACTTGCTACCCCCACAGCAATTATTGTAGGAACGGGGAAAGGAGCCCAAAACGGTATTTTAATAAAAAACGGTGAGATGTTGGAGGTAGCCAATAAAATAGAAACGATTGTTTTTGATAAGACAGGAACACTTACAAAGGGAAAACCGAGTGTAACTGACATAATGAGCTTGAATTCGGTAAATGAAAACGACGTTCTTCTCATTGCTGCATCACTTGAAAAAAAGTCAGAACATCCTTTGGCTGCGGCGATAATAAGTGAGGCGGAGAAAGAAAAAATAGCTTTAAAGGGTGTATCTGATTTTAACGCGATTGTTGGAAAAGGAATTTACGGAACAATAGATAACAAACAGATTCTTGTTGGAACAAGGAGATTGATGAAAAACTATGATATTTCGGTAGTAGGAAAAGTGAGCGATGAAATGTCAAAGCTTGAAAATCAGGGGAAAACAGTGGTTTTGGTTTCCAGAGAAAAAGACATTATTGGACTCATTGCAATAGCAGATGAACCTAAAAATACAAGCAAAGAGGCGATTAGTGAGCTACAGAATATGGGTATTAAAACGGTTATGATAACAGGGGATAATACAAAAACAGCACGAGCCATTGCTAAGCAAGTAGGGATTGATTTAGTACTTGCAGAAGTATTGCCAAGCGACAAGGCAAACGAAATTGAGAAGCTTCAAAAGGAAGGCAAAAAAGTTGCTATGGTTGGAGACGGAATCAATGATGCTCCGGCATTAACAAAAGCTGATTTGGGGATTGCAATGGGAGCGGGGACCGACATTGCTATTGAAGCGGGGGGAATAGTCCTTATTAAAAATGATATTCGCGATGTCGTTAAAGCAATAAAACTGAGCCAAGCAACATTTAGCAAAATCAAACAAAATCTTTTCTGGGCACTTTTTTATAACAGTATTGGTATTCCGATTGCAGCGCTAGGGTTACTTAGAGCGGAATTTGCGGGGCTTGCGATGGCGCTTAGCTCTGTTTCTGTTGTGGTAAATTCACTGCTACTTAAGAGAAAAAAACTCTAAAAAAGATGAATTGCTTGGTTTCTTTTTAAGAGTAACGTGGTATAATATACTCAAGAAAAACTAACGTAAAATATATGACAAAAGAAAATCCATATCTTGAAGTAAATGGCCAAACCGTCTACGCAGTAGTTGATGGTATGGGGACTGCAAAAGAAATGGGAATGCGTATTTTATCAGAAAATGGGATTGATGATCCTGTTCCCAATGAGTGGTATTCGCAAGAAGAGTGGTTAAGTGCATTTAAACAAATTGCAGAAAACATAGGACCACATACATTGTTTGCTATTGGTAGATCTATTCCCAAGAACGCAGAGTTTCCGTCGGAGATAGATGATATTGAGAAGGCACTAGCTTCAATAGACGTTGCGTATCATATGAATCACAAAATAGATGGCGAGCCGATGTTTAATGAAAAGGACGGTAGTATGAAGGAGGGTATAGGTCACTACACGTTCAAGAAAACAGGAGACAAACAAGCAGAAGTTATTTGTGATAATCCATATCCCTGTGACTTTGACAAGGGAATAGTGAAGGAGATGGCTCAGCGTTTTAAACCAGAGGATTCGTTGCTTGTGAAAGTTGAGCATGATGAAACAGATGAATGTAGAAAAAAGGGCGATAAAGTATGTACGTATACCGTTACGTGGTAACACTTATGTACTCTTTTGTGGTTTAAAAAAATACCAACAACACAATATGTCTTTATCTTTAAGAAGCCGAGTTGGGTTTCACCGGCTGAGAAGAAAAGTAAAAGGTAAAGTACTTGATAGAACATCAGATGATTATTTTTTCGTGGAGTAAATAAAATCGAGGCATAAAAGAAGCAGACAAATTTTATTTGAACAGTAATTAATAACATAGGTATGAATAGAGAACAAGGAGGACCACATACTGAACCTACAGTCGAGCAAGGACCATCGGCAGATGAAATCTATAATAGGTTTCATGAAATATATAATACTGATGACGAATCAGGGGAAACGCTACCACATCGAGAAGCTTTTTCTTACCTTCAAAGTATTGAGGATCCAATGAAGCTATTTGAGGTAGTGGGAAAAACACGAACAGAAGCATCTGCTCTTGAGATGACGCGAGCTTTTCAAGCACTACGTGAGAGACATTCAGAAGAGCTTGACCAAGCAGTTAAATCAGAGATAGAAACACTAGATACTCAGTTGAGAGAATACACCTTTAAGGATCCTTCCGGTCATATTCAAAGAGAAATGGATATTGCATTCATGAGTCAATTGGTCGGGTGTGTTCAGGATGTGGAGTATCTAAGAAAGATATTAAAAGATACAGTCGATCCTGGAAATCAGGATGGGCTTTGGCGATTATCAAAAGATGTTTTTTCGCATGCGTTGGCCAGATATATGAGATTGGACGATGTTCATGATTCAGCCATGCAATGGTACATACTCCAAATTGCAGAAAAGAACGTAAAAGAAAGAGCCCAAATTCAACAACTGGCACTTTTTGTTCATTCTCCAGAAGTCATTAACACACTCTTAGATCAACAGGAAATAAGGGAAGATATTCAATTGCATGAAATTATACCTACGCTTATTCGCAATGTTGATCCTGATACTAACCCAGAACTGTTAGAAAAGGTAGTAATGATGGAAAAAGCAACCAAGCGCGATAAGCTAGTCTCAGCAGGAAAATTTGCCAGTCCAGCTGATGTTTCAGAAGATCTGGCTAAAGAAATAGAAGAGAATATCATTCATTCATTTGATAGTACACAAATACACTCTTTTTCACGGGAATTGTCTGAAGATGCAGCTGTAGCTCTAAAAAACTTGAGCCTCTACCCGGAGAGTCTTAAAAGAATTGCAGAAAGTGAAGTTGACCCTCAGAGACAACAAAGTCAGCTTTTTGCAGATTATAGAGAAAAGGCCCGTGAAATGCTTGAGAGTGAAGAGCTTAAGGAGCTTTTTGGCGATTATTTAGATGATCCAGAAAGCACTATCAAGGAAATACAAAGTGTAAGAACCCCTCTTTTAGAGGACAGGAAAAATGCATTTAAGGAATTGCGTGAAGCGCAGGAAAAATTACAGACAACAGGTATGAGCGCAGGATTACGAAAAGCTTTAGAAGAATGGGAGGATGTGCTGTACTAGTTGCATTTATGGGTTTTAGTCAAGATCTATACTTATGTGCTTCATTATTGTCCTGAGTAAGAATGTGATATAATGTAAACAAGGTAGATATTTTTTTGGTTAGTAAAAAAATAATCACAAAAAATGAAAGAAAAAAAATTCAAAAACCTCCGTATTTTCAATTTAGTAATGGCATTTTTGCACGCAGTGCAAGGAGCTTTGATGCTCTATCTAAGTAATGACTTCTCGCTTCCTATTACGACCTCGTTTCTCAAGTTTAACCCAATGATTCAGAAGCTGTTTCCAGTTACTGAGACGATCTGGGAAGTCAGAATCGGCCCTATGGTTGCCGGGTTTTTGTTTTTGTCTGCCGCAGCACATTTGCTCATATCCCTTCCAGGCATTTATGATTGGTATATCACTAATCTAAAAAAAGGAATCAACAAAGCACGATGGATGGAATATAGTGTAAGTTCCTCACTCATGATTGTGATTATTGCGATGCTTGTGGGCATGTATGATGGTGTGAGCTTGCTTTTGATGTTCTCACTTAACGCGTGTATGATTCTTTTTGGCTGGGTTATGGAAGTCCATAATCAATATACAAAAAAGACCAATTGGACGTCGTATATTTTTGGCTGCTTTGCGGGGCTTATTCCCTGGGTTGCAGTTGCACTGTATTTAGTGGGTAGTATAGAAGGTGAGCAAGGTCCGCCAAACTTTGTCTATGGGGTCTTCTTTTCTATATTTATCTTCTTTAACATTTTTGCAATCAACATGATCTTGCAGTACAAAAAGGTGGGTCCGTGGAAGGACTACGTTTTTGGAGAAAAGGTTTATATCATTTTGAGTTTAGTTGCAAAATCTGTGCTAGCCTGGCAGGTATTTGCGGGAACATTGCGGCCAGTGTAATAAATAGTAATCAATTAATAAGTGTCTAAATAAAAAAATGGACGATCAAAAAAAGCGAGAATGGGCAGAAAGAAGAGCAAGAGAGCTCAAGGCATTTTACTCTCATCTTATTGCCTATGTCACAGTGAACGTAGTGTTATTTATTATAAACTTTGCTATAGGTGGTGGTTGGTGGTTTTATTGGGTAACCATTTTTTGGGGAATTGCGCTTATTTTCCATGCGATTGATGTATTAATCAAGGGAAAGTTTTTAGGAAAGAACTGGGAAGAAAAGAAGGTCAAAAAACTCATGGAAGAAGAAGGCAATAAAACAGATGAAAACGAAGAGTGAGAATGATCAATTTTGAAGATTAAAAAAACAAAAAATGAATCAAGGTATCTGAGTAATCGTCTACGTTTATTATAAGAAAGGAGGTGATACACATGGCAGAAGTTGAAATAGTCGAGGTAAAACCTCAACTAGTGTGCGGTATTAGAAAACAAGGACCGTATTCTTCTATTAAGGATCTTTTGATGATGCTTTATGGACATCTTGGAGAGAAGGGCGCTGAATTTGCAGGAGCTCCAATGTACATTTGTCACGAGACATCTTCTGAAGAAGCAAAGAAGGCGGATGCAGAAGGAAACGCGGATGTTGAGGTTGTCGCACCCGTTACAGCCGAAGTAGAAGGAACAGAAGAAATCACATGCTATGAAGTGCCCGGCGGTACTATGGCAAAGATTGTACATACTGGGCCATATGAAAAGTGTGAGCCTACATACGCTCAGCTATATAAATGGCTAGAGGAAAACGGTAAACACATTTCTGGTCCTACGAGAGAAGTATATCTAAACAGTCCTGAAGAAGTTTCAGAAGAAGAATTGCTTACTGAGATTTACGCACCAATAGCGTAGTAATGTATATAAAAAAGTAAAAACATTTAGGTTTTTACTTTTTTATTTTATTCTGTATCTGTCTATAGTATTCTAACAAAGTTTTTAGTGTTTTTATACTAATTAAAAAAGACAACTCAGGACAGTTGCTGAGTTGTCTTTAAATCAGAAGTTATTTTACAATGAAAAATAATGTACTTATATAAGAATATGCACTAATAAGCGCACCATTTGCTCCACGAAGTTCAATAGAGTCACCAGAATTATTCCATATTGCTGTATTGCTTTTAAAGGAGAGCTCACCTTGATTAGTGTATACTCGAGTAACTTCGCTTGGCTTTAATGTAAAGTCATTGGGAAAGGTAAAAACATGTCCATCACCATCAGCAAGTGTCCATGTATTGAATGTTTGTGCAAGTTTTCCAGTATTTTTGATTTCAATGTATTCGTCAGGTTCTGTTCTGCCAGTACCGTTATAATTAATTCTTACAATTTGGATATTGGACGGAATTGAGAAAAGATCCCTATTTGTTATACCGAGGCCCAGATTTCTCATGACACCAAAAGCATCGGAAGGTTTACCTAAGTAGTAACGTTTTCCGTTCACGGGCGAGAGATACCATCCCTCACCGTTCTTTTCGGTTTGAAGGAGTATCTTACCCTTGAGTCTGTTTATGAGTGATTGTTCTCCGTCCCACGAATCAGAATCGGTAGGAATTTTTGCAAGATCTGCATTACTTATACCTAGTCCGAGAGAGCGCATAATATTCCATGCATCATATGGTCTGCCAAGATAGTACCTCTGTTTATCATCGGGATTAACAAACCATGCCTCTCCATTTGCCTCAACTTGCAAAAGAATTCGGCCACTTAAACGTTCAGATGTTGACGCTGCGTTAGCTGAAGGGGCAAAAGCAAGAGTACTCAAAGTAAGCACAAATGCTAAAAAAACAATAATTTTTTTCATATCTCCGCTTATTATTTATGTCCCCAAAGTGTATCAGCATATCGTATGTAAGTAAATATGTTCGCTAAATAAAAACCGAACAAAATACTTGTTCGACATAAATTAGTAGTTTATAGTATGACCGCCATACTTAGTATTGGGCTTCTACGGGAACTTCTCTATCATCACCCCTGTGTGGATTATAGTGGGAGTAAATGCTTTGACTTTATCACAATAGGACTGTATACTTGCAGTGAATTTTGTACCCAAAGTGAGGAGGACTCAATGAAAATGATCAAAAAAATTATTGGCGTAATGGCTGACGTATTCATCGTGCTTATTGTTATGTCTTTGTTTGTGCTTGGCGTTTATGGTGCACTAAGCACCTACGTACTTCCAGAAACAAAAATGCGCAAAATTGGGAGGCACTCAATCAAAGAAAGAATTGGGTGGTTCAAGAGCACATCAACGTATGTAGACAACAAGAGCAATACGCTTTCACTTGTTGGAAATTTTATAAGCGTAGAAAAGGCACATGGGAAAACCTACGTCATTACCAAAAAAACGATTTGTATCTGGAACGATGGAGATCCAAAAGTGCAACTTAATTTAAGTCATAAAGAAAAATTAGAGTTTGTAGCTTCTAGCGAAAACGTATATGAAATTACGGGCGATGGAGATTGGATGCACGTCTTATACATTGGCAAAAAGGGATGGCAGTACTCCAAGGGGCGTCTTGGAGACAGCGTAAAAGCACTTTTTGCTAAAGTGACGTGCAAGAAGAAAGTTTGCGCATTTAGCTACCTAGTTCAAATTCCTGCCTATGAAAGCAGCGCAGGAGAATTTGGCATGAGAACGCTGGCCAAGGAAGAGATGAGGCATGGTTATGTCAAGCCAGTTGTTCTTACTAACCTTCGCATTTGATAAAAAATTATTATTACAGCCGTTTTCTCTTATATGAGATGCGGTTTTTTGTTATGGGAAATAAGAAAAAAATGAATAAAAAAATGAGACTCACAATGTAAGTCTCGGGATTTTTAGTAAAAAAATGAGTAAATGATGCAGGAAATATTTTTCAGTAACCATGTGCAGCGATGTTACTTCCCAACAATAATGTGATTGTCATATACAAACACAAAGTGTCCATTTGGTAAGTATTGAAAGATTCTTCCATAGAGGTTTATCCATTGCGCAGGAAGCTCAATAGAACAGATTTTTTTTGATGCAATGTTGAGAAAGCTAAGAACTGCCTTGGTTGTTTTGCCGTTTTCAAAAACAGCTGTAGCTAACGCAATTTCTTTTGAATCTGGAGAAAATGTCATCCAACGATATTCTCTTGGGAGATGTATAGCATCAGCAAAAAGCGATGTATTAAGATCAACAATAAAAAGTTCCTTGTTATCTGTGGTAAGAGCTAGTAGATTTCTTTGGGGGTTAAATGCCAGAGACTGTGTAACACTGTTACCATCTGGAACAGGGAGTATGTTAAATCCGTATGTGCAGGTGTTATAAAGCATAATCCATGAATTGTGATCAGATGCGTTGTATGCTATTGCAATTTTTTCTCGATCACGAGAAATAGTCGCGTTTCTTGCTGTGTGATGCTTCCATGAGAGTTTACTCAATTCTCTCCCCGCAAGGTTCCATGCATATACTGTTATTGTACCTGAATCTTTATAGCCTCCGGGGAGCCGTTCGATTTTGTTATAAACCCCTATTAAGGTGGAGTCATCTGCAAAGTCAAGAAAGTAGGGCTCTAACTCGGGTTTAAGTGAAATAGACTGAGTATTTTTACCTTTTGTAAAAATGGTAACAGTGTGTTGGTCAGAATGTCTAATTGCTGCCAAAGTGTCTTTGTTTAACACTCCTAACTTATGTGCAGCTATAGGGATAGAAAACGTTGATGAAAGCGTTGTGGCTTGTGAATTTGTACTCCAAAGATGTAAGTAACTTACATCTTTTCTGTAGTAAGATGCCTCTGTTAAGAATGTACTTGATGAGAGAATTCTCACATCAGATACAGACTTAGTGTCGAGCGCATGAACAGCAAGGATGGTCCTTGCACATTTACTAAAAGCAGATTGAATTTCTCTTACAATCTTACTGCTTGCATTAGTATTGCTTGGTAATTTCTCAACTTGTTTTTCAAAAGTATATTCACGAACAATGCCGCTATCTGAAGAATACGATGGATGTTCATAGATTTTAATACTGGTATTGCAGGTACAGTTTACGAGAGTAGCCAAAAGGAGTACACATGTACTTAGTGTGAGATTTTTCAAGGAGTCCTCCTCTGAAACGTACTAATTTAAAGGTAGTCTAGTCTATTTTTAAATTAAGTCAACAGTAAGATGGTAATCCGTAGACTATCAATAGAATTCAAATCTTTAACTGGTCAATAGGAGTAAAATCGTCGTATAATAGTCGTGAGACAATAAGAAATACAATGATGAGCCTTGATAAAAAGATAGTAAAAATTGGAGTAGTGGCACTTATAGCAGTGGTTGGTTTTTGCGTACTGGGAGCAGTATATGCTTTTACGGTTAACTGGTACGTTGAAACATCTAATAACGAAAAAATGGTTTCTTCGTCAGATAGTGATGCGCTTCCTAAAGTGGATGCTGTAATTGTTCTTGGTGCAAAGGTACATGAAGAAGGAAGACTTTCTGGCATGCTCGAGGATAGGGTGGTGCAAGCATATACCGTATATACCGCAGGAAAAGCAGATAAAATTTTGCTCACCGGTGATCATGGCACAAAAATCTATGACGAGGTAAATGCGATGAAAGAGTACGTACTTGAACTAGGGGTTCCTGCAGAAGATATTTTTTTGGATCATGCAGGGTTTGAGACGTACGATAGTTTATATCGAGCTCATGACATTTTTGAAGTAGAATTTGCAATTGTAGTTACACAAGCATTTCATCTTCCACGGGCCGTATATATTGGTAATGCATTGGGGATTGATACGTATGGAATCAGCGCAGATTTAACGCCTTATCCCAAAAGTCAGTTAGAATACCAAGAGAAGCGTGAATTTTTAGCCAGGAACAAGGCTTTCTTATTAACGTTGATTCATAAGAAGCCACGTTTATTAGGAGAAACAATTCCTATCACCGGCGATAGCCGTAAAAGCTGGGATTAGCCCTTGACATGATTAAAGAAGTCGGTTATACTTCCTCGCTCACTTATCCATGTACAGGAGGTAGTTGAAAAAAATGTGCAGAAATGAAAAATGGTATTTTGTTGTCTTGGATCATAATTATCCCATTCCAGTTAACGTGTTGCGCAGGTGGCTCAGGAGAAAGGGCTTAAGAGTTCTATCTCAAGCAGAGAAAAAGTTATTACGTGAGAAACTTAAGAAAAAAAAGGAATGACACGAAAAATGTTGTTCATACCAGGTCTGCAAGAGCGATTGCTTTTGCAGGCCTTTTTTATAAAAAAAAGACCCCAATCAAGACGAGATCGAGGACAAATTGTAGTGTAATTTATAAAGAATTTTGTTCCTCTTCTTCAAGGCCATCATTATCTTTTTCTATCAGCTGCTTCCAAAGGAATAGCCACAGAGCATATAACACAACAACAGCTATCATGATTATAAGGCTTATGCCAAAAGTTGTGTGAAGACCAATACCAAACATGGTTGCAACTGCGCCTCCAAGTGCAAAGAATGGTATTGCCCATCTATCAAACTCATTTTGATGCTTTCCATCAGTGATCATATGTACTGCACCTATGGAAAGCACAATGCCAAAGAAAAGGCCAAATAAGATACCAACAATACTAAAGAGTGGTACTGCAATAAACGTTGCTCCAATGACATGGAGAAAAGGACCATTACATTCAAACCAGTCTTTTTCTGGATCATTTGCTCTAAGTTCACTTGCGCCAAGATAGAGTATAGCAGTAACAATGCCAAGAAAGAGCGCGTATGTGGATTCGTTTGCTCTGGAAATTGGTGATCCAAGTTGGATTGACCATCCAATAGGGATGATCTCTCCATTGATAATGACAATTTCTTTTATAAATGGAGCCACTTTGAGGGTCGCGGCAAAGGAATGCAGTTCACGTATAGCAAATACTATTCCAACAGCAAGAATGTAGCGAATGCGTAAGACATATCGCAAATATTTCACAACGTCCTCCTTTTTGAGACTTTCAAAAAATGACTACCTTCATTATAGGAATAAGTTGTCCCATGTCAACCTAGCCTCATAGCGGTTCATTGACAAAATTTAGATAAGCGCTACTAGTAAGTGGTTCTTTAAAATACGGAGGTGGGAAGTGAATAACCGGAACCGGTGCTTGAGAAGCATTCTGTTTTTTTTATCTTGTTTTTTTACGTTTCTACTAGTTACTCAAAGAGAAAGAAATTGGCAGGCAATTGGTCTAAAATACTACGTATTAACGGACCAGTAGCAGTATCCAATTTGCAACTTGTGACTCAGGCGGGGAAACGTGACATTGCTCACATTGTATACGTTTTGATAGGAACCAGCTATATATTTGGGTTCGAGCCGAGCCAACTGTCTTCCAAAAACATTCGTGTCATATCAAAGCGTACAAAAAGACCAATAATTCGAGTACGAGTAGTAATACGAAATATCAAAGGCAGGGGCAAGCGAAAACGATAGTATTTTACTCACGTTATAGCATGTGGGTTTTTTTTGTTTATGATTTTATTTTGTGCTACACTGTTTTCATGTCCACCATTATTGGCGTCCAAAACCTAAAAAAACATTTCGGAAAAGTCAAAGCAATAGATGGCATCTCTTTTGAGGTAGAAAAGGGAGAGATTTTTGGATTTCTTGGACCAAATGGTGCGGGAAAAACAACCACGATCCGCTGCATGATGGATTTTATAAGGCCGAGCGAGGGGAACATTTCGATTTTAGACAAAGACGCACATAAAGATGACGTGTGGCTTAAAAAGAAAATTGGCTATCTCTCAGGGCAAGTAAAACTCTACGATAAATGGACTGGTCGCATGCATATTGATTTTGTGAGCAAACTAAATGGCAAAACAGATATTGCGAAGGAGCTCATAAAAAAACTCGATTTTGATCCAAATAGAAAAACAAAACATCTTTCATCAGGGAATCGTCAAAAACTTGGTCTTATTATGTCGTTTATGTGTGAACCAGACGTACTTATTTTTGATGAGCCAACCAACGCACTTGACCCACTCCTACAAAACACAGTTTACGATATGATTGCTGATGCGACAAAACGAGGCGCAACGGTTTTTATGTCTTCTCATAATCTTGCCGAGGTTCAACGTATTTGTGACAGAGTTGGCATAATCAAAGAGGGGAAAATGGCAGCTATTGAGAGCATTGTTTCTCTTAAAGAAAAAAGGATCAATACGGTACGTGTTCTTTTTGCTAATAAAGTAGATCCAAAAGAGTTTGAGATAGAGGGTGTTGAGGTGAACAAAAAATTTGATCAAGAGTTAGTCTTGCAAGTGAAAGGTGGAATCGACAAATTAGTTAAAATTCTAGCTAAGCATACTATCCGAGATTTGGAAGTAACCGAGGCAACGCTGGAAGATATTTTTTTAGAATACTACGAGTGAGAAACAAACAACGATGTTTACAATAATCTGGCGAACAATTTTAGATAGAAAAGTCTCTGTTATAGCCTACTCTCTCGCAGGCATACTTTTTATGTGGATGTTTGTAGGGCTATATCCATCTATAAAAGAAAACACTGCTGAGTTTGATGAACTGTTAAAAGCCTATCCGCAAGAGCTTATTAAGGCGTTTGGTATTGAGGAGTTGAGTTTTGATACACTCGAGCGGTTTTTAGCGGTTGAGCAATACAGCATAACCTGGCCACTGATGGCAGTATTTATGGTTGTCTCTTTTGCAGGCATGGCGCTTGCGCGGGAGATAGAAAAGGGAACGGCAGAAATTTTGCTTTCGCGTCCAGTATCCAGACTTACCATATTTTTTTCCAAGTATATTGCAGGAATTAAAGCGTTTGCCATTTTTACGATAGTTTCTATTTTTTCCGTTGTTCCTCTTGCAGAGATGTATAACATTGACTATTCTTTAGAAAATCAGGCAAAGACGGCACTTCTTGGCTTCTTGTTTGGCCTTGCCATTTTCTCTTTTAGCTACATGCTCTCTGCGATGTTCTCTGAGCGGAGCAAGGCATATATGATTTCTGGCGGGGTGCTCATTTTGATGTATGTGCTTAAGATTATGTCGTCACTTGAGGACAATCTTGAGAATTTAAAATATGCATCATTCTTTCATTACTTTGATGCAAATAAAACACTTATTTATGGTGAGATAGATACAACATCAGTTTTAGTGTTTCTTGGAGTGACTGTGGTGTGTACGGTTATTGGCGCGATTTGGTTTAATAAAAGAGATATAGCAATATAAATATAACAATGGAAGCAACTATTTTTCAGATAATCCTTGGAGGATTTTTAGCCTCAGTAGTGTGGTTTATAGTTGGCGGAGCACTGTATTTAAATCCTCTCGTGGCAAAGATGTACAAGAATGCGGAAGGGTCACCGGGCCTTAAAAAATGGTCAAGCAATCCTAAATATCTTACTTTTCAGTACCTTGGAGCTTTGGTTCAATGTTTGCTCTGGGCGGTTGTTTTTGCATTCATACAACCAATTTTTCCAGAGAGTATCATGTTGACCGGTTTATATTTTGGTCTCGTACTCGTTGCAATTAAAATAATTCCCAGAGGATACGATATGTGGATTCAGACAACGTATCCAAATAAGCTTTTAGTTGTTGAGTTTGTGAACGGAACTATAGGGAGTTTTGTCATTGCCTTTGTGATTGCGTATTTTGTGTGATTCTTGTGTGCGGGTGTGTCGTTTTCTCAAAAATACATAACAAATAAATATAGACGCATAGCACATACTGTAAAAATTTTCATATGAAGCTTTTTTTGTTTTTACCCAAAAAAATGATACAATGGCCCCTATTTTATTGCTGCAGCCATGCCTGGTGTTATGGCTGTTATTGGCTTGATCGGGCTGAAACTGGAGACGGGCGAAAAAAATTGTTACAGAGTTGACAATATCAAATTTGTATTGTATGGTAGAGTGCTTAATAAAGCATTTTTTTGGTGGATAATCATCAAGAAATGCTTGAACTTTGATTTAGTAAGGAGGAAGAATGAGAGGAAAATTGTCGTTTTTTGTAGTCCTAATTATTATATTTTCTAATGGGTGCGGAAAAATTATTTCTCAAGAATGTCCAACTTGTCAAGAATGTGCAATTGATGCTGGGGTTCCCAAGGAATCAATTGTTGAGAAACCATTGACGTGCAAAACCAATTTTGATTGCAAAGGTGGGGAACATTGCAAGGATAAGCTGTGTGTTCCTATAGATGTGAATTGTGGTAAGGATAGTGATTGCAACAATAACCAACTTTGCGTATTTGAAATTTGTAGAGACTTGCCCGAAGATGACAAAGTTGGACGACAATGTTATACATACTCGGACTGTCCAGACGGTTTGATGTGTTACGACAACATGTGTCGGCATTGCACACTTGATCTAAAAAAGTATTGCGGTGAGGGGAAAAGTTGTGTCAAAATAAAAATTGAAAGCTTGTGGCATTGCTTATAAGCATCACATAATCTCACACTTACTATTAGAAAGGACACTAGTAAGTATCCTATTATCAACATAAACCACCAGCGTCACGTTGGTGGTTTTCATTTTGCACTAAAAAAATGTTATAATAAATTACATGCAAGAGTTCTCAGAAACTGACGTACAAGATAAAACACGCGCATTCTTCCAAAAAGTATTTGGGTGGATGTTTTTAGGTTTGATTATTTCTGGAGCAGTTGCCTTTGCTACCTACACTCTTCCTGGGTTTAGTTCTCTGATTCTAGGAAATCCATTTATCTTGATTGTGTTGGTCATTTTACAACTGGGACTTGTTTTACTTCTTACCTGGCTTCTAAGAAGAATTTCTGCAACAACAGCCGTTGTTTTGTTTTTGGTGTATTCATTTATAACGGGACTTACGCTCTCAACGGTATTTATTGTTTACACACTTGGATCTGTCGTTGCTGTCTTTTTTATTGCTGCAGCCATGTTTGGCGTTATGGCACTTATTGGTTTTGTGACGCGTCTTGATCTCTCAAAGTTAGGTGTTATTCTCTTTATGGGGCTTGTTGGTATTATCCTTGCCCTTATCGTTAATATTTTTTTACGAAGTCAGGCGTTTGATTTTATTATATCAATCATTGGTGTTATAATCTTTACAGGACTGACTGCGTTTGACGTGCAGCGCATTAAAAAAGGATCACTCAAACTTAGCGATGATCCAAAGCAACAGATGAAGGCATCGATTTCCGGTGCACTTTCTCTCTATCTCGATTTTATCAATCTTTTCTTACAACTGTTAAGACTATTTGGAAAAAGAAGATAACATAACAAAAAAAATGATATCACAAATTCCCTACGATTTAAACAATATTCCCAAAGAGGATCTAGAAAGACAGTTGCTTCGCATTGGACTGATTGCGGAGTATGATGCAATAAACCTGTACAATCAAATGGCTAGCATGACAGATGATCCATTCCTTAAAAAAGCGTTTAGTGCTATTGCCAAAGAAGAAAAGGAACATGTAGGAGAATTCGAGGCGCTGCTCCTTGAGCGTGATAAAGAGCAAGAAGAAGAACTCGAAGAAGGAAAAAAGGAAGTGGAGGAATTAAAAGAGCGCTAGTATTAGTGCTCTTATTTTACACTGATTTTGTTTTTTTGACTGGACGAGCAAAAATGAATAACAGAACATATTACCGTCTTCCCCTTAAGCCAAAAAAAAGTAACGCAGGCGCTATACTCTTTGCGGTAATTATTGTATTTGCACTTATTGTTGGGGCACTATACTACTTCAAAGATGCAGAAGTGTCTTTTGCATTGTCACCGTCTGACGCGGATATACTGCTTGGGGATACGGTGCTTGAGAGCGGTGCTCGTAAGCAAATCAAAGCAGGCACGTATGAACTCTTTGTTTCAAGAGAGGGGTTTAAGTCGTTTCAAGGTAACGTAACGCTTTCGCGTGGCATAAATCCTTCGACAGAAGTGACCCTTGAGCCGCTTGAACATACGTTTACACTTAATACTAAACCAAAAGCAGCTGAGTACACAGTTACATCGCCAAATGGGGAAGTAAAAGAAGGGAAAGCCCCTTTTTCTGGTGTTCTTTCATCAGGAAACGTAACCATAGAGATCTCGCATGATGGCTATGAAACGTTGGAAAGAGATTTTTTCCATGACAAGGAAGAAGAGGTAACGATGCATCTTGATCCTGTTGGACAAGTCGTGCATCATCTCTTTGATGTACCTAACGTTCCTTCGCCAAAGGGTGTAGCGTTTTTACAAGGTGACACTGAAATATGGGCTTCACTTCTTATGAACAAACAAAACGGCGTTGCCGTTTTTGATGCACAAGATGGGTCGTTAATCAAAAAAATTGACCTTGCAGGGAATGGCGGTGTTGAAGTTGTATTTGCGCATGATGGGAGCAGCGCGTATGTATCTCAAATGGAAACGGATACTATTTATGAAATCGATACTCAAGTCTATGAAATAACACGGACATTTAAGACCAAGAGTACGTGGTGTAAAGTGATGGAACTTTCGCATGATGGAAAAACGCTGTACGTATCAAATTGGTCAGGAAACAACATCTCGGAAATCAATTTAGAGACTGGTGAAGTGGAGAGAATTCTTCCAACAATAAAAACGCCGCGTGGATTATATGAAACTGCGGATGAAGCATATCTCTACGTTGCAGGATTTGCCCGGGGAGAGCTTATGAAAATCGATTTGGAGACAGGGGAAGGTGATATTATCTTTGCTAGCAACGGAGCACTAAGACATATTGTTCCAGATGAAGAGAAGGGGGTGCTCTATATCTCAGATATGGCAAATGATGAACTGTATGTACATGATCTAAACACCGGTGAAACGTCACTTTTTGCAGAAACTGATATTAATCCAAACACCATTGTTCTTTCACCGGACAAAAAGATTCTCTATGTATCGTGTAGAGGTAAAAATGCTGAATCGTCGTATTATGTGCCAGGACCCGAGTGGGGATCCGTACTTCTCTTTGATACAGAAACAGGTGAGATGCTTGACGCAATTATTGGAGGCAATCAACCAACGGCACTTGCGGTTTCACATGATGGCTCCAAACTGGTGTTTTCAAACTTTCTTGATTCAAACTTACAAGTGTATGAAGTACCAACATATGAAGCATTAAAAAAGGTAGATGGAGGAAGATCTGAAACGTATAAAAGTGAGCTAAAAAAATAATAAAGAAACACATGGCAAAAGCAGTAAGCAATTTTATCAATAACAATATTTTTGTATTGTATTGGATAGCCGCAATCATTAATTGGGGGATACTTGTTTTCTTCTATCATGCACCGCTTGTTGAAACTGCCATTGCGGTCATTCTCTTCTGGCTTGTGGGTATTATGGGGTGTGTATCATTTTTCCTTCACTGGTATGGGCCCACAGCTGACAAAATAGCCGAAAAAATAGGCTGGGAGCCAGGAAGCCCATTTCAAAAAGAAGTTGCTGCTGCTGGCGGTGCATTTGGTATTTTGGGAATTCTTAGTAATTGGATTCACGGAAATTTTTGGACAGCAACAATAATCGGCGTGTCATTTATGTATTTTATGATGGGAGTGGGGCACATTATTGATATAAAGAAAAGTGGTAACAAAGCGGTTTACAACGCAGGTTCAGTTCTTTACTCAGATATTTTAACACCGGTGGTTTTGATGACATTGCTTGTTTTGTGGAAACTCGGATACTAACTTGCAAAAAGTGCTATTTTCTGCTATAATATAGGCACGCTTAGTAAAAAAAAGTAAAAACAAAAAAATGGAAAAAGAGTTACTTGCGCAATATTCCTGGGTTATGTGGCTTAGGGGGCTTGTTGCCATCATTTTTGGTGTTATTGCCCTATTTTGGCCAGATGTAACCGTTATTGTGCTTCTCTACGTGTTTGCGTTTTATGTCCTTATTGATGGGCTTCTTTCACTCTTAGCCTCGATTGGTGCAGCAAAGAAGCATGAGCGATGGTGGATATTTATTATTAACGGTCTAATAAGCATTGCAGCAGGGTTTATTGCGCTTTTTTGGCCAACTATCACTCTTTTACTGTTGGTCTATCTGATTGCTGCGTGGGCACTTATCTCTGGTATCTTTGAAATCATTGCAGCTGTTAGCATTGAATTTACTAAAGGATCAAAATGGTTTTTAGGCATTGCTGGGGCACTTTCAATTATCCTTGGTATATTGGTCTTTTCATTTCCGCTTAGTGGGTTATTTGCGATTGTATGGCTTATTGGTATTTTTGCGTTAATGTATGGCGTGGTTCTTGTTGGTTTTGGGGCGAAGATCCATGGGTTAAGCAAAGAAAATTAAGCACCGTGGAAGACACAAAACACAAAGAAAAATTTACGATTCGGCACTTTTTCCAAAAAAAGGAAGCTTGGATTAAGACAAGTTCGAGTTTGAGTAGAATCATCGCATATAGTGATGCTGTTTTTGCGATTGCGGTAACGATTCTCATTTTACAAATTGATGTACCAGACAAAATAGGCGCAGCCGAACTTCCAAGCCAACTTATTGAAACGTGGCCAAATGCACTCAGTTATATTATCAGTTTTGCAGTTATTAGTCGGTTTTGGTTCAGTCATCTTCATCTGTTTAGTTATCTTAAAACAGTTGATAGGAAATTTGCGATACTCAATTTACTGTTTCTGTTTACCATAACCTTCTTACCCTTCCCTACAGATCTCTACGGTACACATTCCAGTAGCCGGTTTGCTTTGGTGCTATATGCGCTGAGCATTACGCTGGTAGCGCTCATTAACTTTTTTCTATGGTTTTATGTATACAAACACCCCAAAATGCTTCAGGATCACGTAGATAAAAGAATCATTGCGTACGTTGGAAGGCAAGTGTTTGTTGTACCTATTGTATTCTTGATTTCAATAGGGTTCATTTATATTTCCCCTGTTTTAGTTCCATTCTTTTGGTTGTTTTATATCGTTGCTAGCCTTACCCTTTCGATACTATCTAGACGATATGAAAAAAGACGAATTGCCAAAGGTACAGAAACATTATAACGTACTAATAAGTAATAAAAAAATCTATGAAAAAAATCATAGGGATAACGGTTTTTGTTTTTTTACTGTTTTTTGCTGTTTCATGTCAAAAACAGGAGCAGGCTCAAGTTGAGAAGCAAGACAATGAGCAAAAAACTGAAGAGTACTGTGCAAAGACTGGCTCAGATAAAAAAATGAGCTATGATGACGCAAAGGCAATTGCAGAAAAAAGCGATTGTGTCAAAGAAGGGGGACTTAAAGAAACGCACATGTGTAATGAAAATTCAGGAACCTGGTGGATAGATCTTGATGTTGATAAAAAAGGGTGTAGCCCCGCTTGTGTTATTGACACAGAATCAGGCAGTGCAGAAATAAACTGGCGATGTACCGGGCTTCTTCCGGAATAACAAGGATGTATGTGCGGCATCCCATGTATGGCGCTAATATACTTATATTTCTTGGTATTCCTGGGATTTTTTGTTCTGTGCTTGGCATTCTTGCAACCGTTTTTCTGATGATCCCTGCAACGATCTATCGTATTTCTAAAGAGGAATACTATCTCAAGGAATCACTAGAGAACGAGTATGCAGACTATACTCAAAAGACAAAGAAACTCATTTCTTTTGTGTGGTAATTAAAAAAGACCGGTGGTAGCACTGGTCTTTTTTGTGTCGATTTATTCTTTAGAACCTTCTTTGAGCCACTCCCAAGCATCTTCAATCTTTGATGTTTCAAAGAAGCGTGCATCTGCAAAAACAAATATCTTGGCAAGCTTTGCCATTTCCTCTTCCCATTTCTTGTCGCCTACGAGTGCAAATTTTTTTACTTTTTTGTGGTGTTTAAAAGCAAAACGAAAATCATCAAAAGCTGCTTTTAGACTCCATCCATCAAATTCTTCAAAGTCAAGAAGGAGTCCAATTTCTCCTTTTTCATTTATTAAACTATCAAGTTCAGGAATGAGCTTTTTATAGTCCGCATCTGATAAGGTACCGGTTGCTTTATACCCAACAACATTCCCTAAACTCTCGGGCAATTTTTCAAACATCTACTTTTATTATAATGACGTCTAATTATTCTTTGAGCCATTCCCACGCTTGACTCATTTCTCCTGTCTCGAATGTTTTTATTTCAGCACTAATGAAAAATTTTGAACACTTTGCCATTTCCTCTTCCCATTTTCTATCTCCTACAATAGCAAGCTTTTTTACATCACTGTGGTGCTTCATGACAAAGCGTAAATCATCAAAACTTGCTTTAAGGCTCCATCCTTCAAAACTCTCAATATCAAAAAGAACACTAATAGAATCGTGTTCCTCAACAAGTGCATCGAGCTCAGGAACAATTGCTTTATAATCTTCGTCGGTGAGCTTACCTATGGCCTTGTAGCCAACAGTATTTCCCTCACTTTCGGGCATCTTTTCAAACATATGTTTTTGTTTAACTTATTATATATAACACTACCTATATTCTAACATATCTAATTAAAAATGTGAGGAAAAAACGATTTTGAATTCTAAACGAGGAATGGTACCATGGAATATACATTACCATTATGACAATCTCACAAAAATTTGTTTCTGATGTACTACTTCTGGTACATACTGCAGGCCACCAAGTTATGAGTCATTATTCTGGCGATATTATTTCTATAGAAAAGAGTGATTCTTCTCCGGTTACTATGGCTGACCTTACCTCTCATACCTGTATTCAAGAGGGACTGTTACAATACGATATTCCAGTACTTTCTGAGGAGTCAAAGAATCCTCAAGCACTACATAACTCCGAGAAAAAATGGATTTTAGATCCACTCGATGGCACTAAAGATTTTATACAAAAAACGGATGATTTTTCTATAATGCTCGGGCTTGTAGAAGATGGCCAACCTATTTTTGGTGTTGTGTATTGTCCGGCAAAAAACAAGACATACTACGCAGTAAAAGGGGAAGGGGCATATGTTATAGAGAAAACTAAGAGCCCTTTACCAATTCAAGTATCTTCAGTAAATGATCTTCTGTATGCACGTCTTGTCGTGAGCAGAAATCATTTAGGCACTAAAGAAATTGCGATTGCTAAGGAGGCGGGAGTGAGAGAAATGAGAAAGGTAGGAAGCAATGGAGTAAAACTTGGTCTTATTGCAGAGAATAATGCTGATTTTTTTCTAAATTTGTCAGATAAAATGGGGCTTTGGGACTCATGCGCGCCACATATTATTATTGAGGAAGCGGGGGGTAGAATTACTGATGCTTTTGGAAAAGAAATTCGGTATGATACAAAGGAGACAAAAAATAAGTATGGGATTGTCGCTAGTAACGGCGTCATCCATGATGATTTAATTGAACGTATAAACGTATGATTACACCACACGGGGGCATGCTCGTTGATCGTGTCTTCCCAAAAGAAAAAACAGAAGAGATTTTAGGAGACAAAGAATATAAAACAATCCTATTAAGTCCAGAGCAGATCAGTGATGTAAAAAACATTGCACGCGGTGTGTACTCGCCTCTTAAGGGGTTTTTAAGTAAAGTAGATTTTGAGAGTGTTCTTGATTCAATGCGTCTCCAGGATGGAACAGTTTGGCCGATTCCTATTGTTCTTGATATTTCAAAAGAAAAAGCACATGGACTAAAAGATGAGTCGTGTGTGTTACTTATTGATGAAAAACAAAACCCCTGCGCGCTTTTGAACGTTCAAGAAATATACGAATACAATAAAAACGATTTTGCTCAGTCTGTGTTTGGGACAACTGATAGTAAGCATCCGGGGGTAAGTGGAATATATAGAATGGAGGAGATGTGTATTGGCGGCAACGTAGATCTATTGGACGACACAGAATATCGATTTACTCAGTATCATTTCACTCCACAAGAAACTAGGAAAATGTTTCAGGGAAGAGGGTGGCACAGTGTTGTTGCTTTCCAAACTAGAAACGTACCGCATAGGGGTCATGAGTTTTTACAAAGAGAAGCACTAAAAGAAACCGATGGCCTTTTTATTCAACCGGTTGTTGGTGAAAAAAAGCCTGATGATTTTGATAATGAGAGCATTATTGGTAGCTACTCGGTATACATAGATCATTATCTTCCTAAAGAAAAAGTTGTGCTTGGGGTTTTGCCGCTTAAAATGAGGTACGCAGGGCCAAGGGAAGCAGTACTCCATGCGCTCATACGCAAAAATTTCGGATGTACTCACTTTATTGTAGGCAGAGATCATGCAGGTGTTTCTGATTACTATCATCCCTTTGCAGCACATAAAATATTTGATGAATTTAATAAGGGAGAGATAGGTATACAGATCCTAAAATTTCCAGAAGTGGTGCTTGATGGTAAGAAGAAGAAACACTGTTTTACTGGTGAATGCTTAAAAGAAGACACTGTCTCTTTTTCTGCAACGCATATTAGAGATGCGCTTAGAGAAAAGAAGACTGTTCCAGATTACCTCATGAGACCTAAGGTATATGATTATCTTATGCAAAAAAAGAGGTCAGTTTTTTGCAGTGATTTCAAAGAAGGAGAGGCGAACAAAGGATTTGTTCTTTGGCTTACAGGGCTCTCGCAAGCAGGGAAGAGCACGATTAGTGATAGTGTATTTAGTGAACTTCAAAAGAAAGGCTGTCTTGTAGAGAGGCTTGACGGGGATATTGTGAGAGAATCTCTTACGCGGGACTTAGGATTTTCACCACAAGATAGAGATGAAAACGTGAGGCGAGTGGCGTTTGTTGCAAAGCTTCTCAGTAGAAACGGTGTTGGCGTCATTGCATCATTTATTACTCCCTACAAAAGACAACGAGAAGAAATCCGCATGATGGTGGAGAACTATATTGAAGTGTATGTTAACACCCCGCTCGAAGTCTGTGAAAAACGTGATACTAAGGGTATGTATAAACGGGCAAGAGAAGGAGAGATTACCCATTTTACGGGTATCTCTGATCCATTCGATGTTCCTAAAAACCCTGACATAGAAGTGAAGACTACATGCACCAGTCCTGATGCATGTGCTGAACAAATCGTATCTTTTTTACTGCAAAAAGGATACGTAAGAAATACGGATTGAGTCACTTGTCTTATCCCCTCCCCAGGGGGAGGATTAGAGGTCAACAAAAAACAGCTCCGAGCGGAGCTGTTTTTTGTGTGTGTTTAGCACACCCCTTTTTGTGTGGGTGCCTTTTTCTTTTCTGCTGTCTTTTTTAGTGTTTCGCATGCATTGTTAATGTCTGCAAGAAGCATATCAGCCATATCTCTACTGAAGTTTTCTTTAACGACCACGCGCATAATGGCAACTTTTTCTGCATTAGGTGGCAGGGTATACGCAGGGATGATCCATCCGCGTTCTCTGAGTTTGCTCGTTAAGTCAAAGACAGTATAATCATCTTCACTTTTAAGTTTTACGGCAACAACGGGGAGAAGCTGTGTTGGATTGAGTGTGTCAAAGAGTCCGGTGTCCAGAAGTTTTTCAGAAAGATATTTAGCATTATCTACTACGTTGGTCATAATCTTTTTGTACCCCTCTACGCCAAGACGGATCAAGTTGTAGTACTGCGCAATAACCATTGATCCACCGCGTGAGAAGTTCAGGGTATACGTGGGCATCTCACCACCAAGGTAGTTGACCTTAAAGACAATATCTTCCGGGATATCGCTCTTGTCTCTAAAGACAAGCCAGCCAGCTCCCGGATAAACGAGTCCATATTTGTGTCCCGATACGTTTATGGTCTTTACCTGCTCTAATCTAAAGTCCCATTCAAGGTCAGGGTAGACAAATGGAGCAACAAATCCGCCGCTTGCACCATCAACGTGCAGAGGAATATCCCAACCCTTTTCTTTTTTAATGGTTACCAGGAGATCGTTTATCTCTTTAATGGCATCTGCTTGTCCGGTGAAGGTAGTACCTAAAATTGCACCGACGGCAATCGTGTTTTCATCAATGAGTCCTTCGATTTCTTTTGGGGTAATAATATAGCGGTCTTCTTCCATAGGGACGGATCGCATCTCAACATCAAAATATTTAGCAAACTTTTCCCAGCAAACGTGAACATCGGCGCCGTAGACAATGTTTGGCTTATCGTATGGTTTTCCTTCTGCTTTTCTCTTGTTCTTCCATGTCCATTTATGGGCAAGGAGACCAAGCATTATTGCTTCGGAGGAACCAATAGTGACCGTACCCATAGACTCACAGTCTTTGGGAGAATTAAAGAGCCTAGCAAGCATATTAACGACTCGTTCGTGAATAATCTCAGTTTGAGGATACTCGTCATGATCAATGAAATTTTTGTTGATATTTTCTTGAATGAGCTTATCTGCCTCAGGCTCCATCCATGTGGTAACGAAGCTCGCAAGATTGAGTGATGGGTTTCCATCCATATTAAGCTCGTCGTGAATGAGTTGATACGCAGCGTTTGAGGGCATGCTCGTTTTAGGCATCTCATACTTAGGAACTTCTTCATCAAAGTACCGAGTACTATATGTACTTGCATGACCACTATTTGTGGTGTCTTTCTTTTTTTGGTGCATAGAGTATGTATTACTATGTATTTTATTTACAAATATTTGATAGTCCAACTTTATAATTATACCATATTTTTGGAAAAAATCTTCAGACGAAAGTATTGTTTCTTTAGGGAGCGGGTCAGTGTATGTTATAGTAAATAATAAGATATACAAGAAAATGAACATACATGCGTAAACGCTATGCAATAACGCTCAAGTTTTTACTCTTTATTTTTTTAATTGCACTGATTCTTTTTGGCATCAAAAGATATAATCTTGATGAGTATTTGACGTTAGAATTTTTTGAACGTGTTGTGGATCAATATGGTGCATGGTCGCATATTTTATTTCTTATATTCAGTATTATCTCAACAGTGACGTTTCTTCCGGCTTCATTTTTGGGCGTAGCAAGTGGAATTCTTTTTGGTAAGTTTCTGGGGTTTATCTACATTGTTCTTGGAACGACTATTGGCGCGACTATTTCCTTTGTTATTGCGCGGTATTTGGGGAGACCTTTTGTAGAGAATGTACTTAAAGAAAGAATGCATACTGTTCTTAAATACGATAAGAAGCTTGGAGAAGAGGGATTTAAGACCGTTTTTGTTTTAAGGCTCATTCCGATTTTTCATTTTAACCTATTTAATTACGCTTTGGGGCTTACTAAGGTTTCCTTCAAGGATTACTTTTGGGGGACACTACTTGGTTCTATGCCCGGAGCGGGTATGATTGTTTTTTTAAGCCATTCAATCGCTGCCAACAGTTGGACAGAGATAATTATTGGAGTAATTATCGGCATTGCTTTTTTTGTGATTGTGTTTTTGTATTACAGAAAATTTACTCGTGAAGCAGAAACAACAAGCGTTCAAGAAGAAATAGAATCAAACAAAAAGACGTAGGATAGGTTGCATTTCTAAATTGACGTAAGTTATGCACTATTTTATGGTTGATTTATTTAAAAATGAGCAGTACACTATATACTCATTATAAAAAGTACATAACATACTAAATACTAAAAAATGTCAAAAAATTGTGAAAAGGGCGAATTAAATTTTCTTGCAAAGTGGTCCAAGTTTTTTATTATCAATTACAAGATTACTATTCTGTTTTTGGTTGCAGTGCTTATTGCTGGTGCGTGGGGTCTATGGAATAACCAGAGGCAAGACTTTCCAGAAATAGATACCAATTACGTGAGTGTATCGGCAACGTATATTGGAGCTACTGCAGGAGACGTAGAACGAGAAGTAGTGAACCCTCTGGAGACAAAGATTGGGTCGTTAGATATTGGGATTAAGAAGATTAGCGGAACAGCGAGTAATAACTTTGGACATTTAACAGTTGAGCTTGAGAATCTTGATGATGTTAAGGATAAGGTTGCCAAGATATCTGAAGCCGTTGATACCACATCACTGCCTGAAAAAGTCGAGACTGATGTGGGTCTTTTTGAAGCGTTTGGGCCGACTGTCGCGTATGCGCTTTACAGCGATGATGTTTCTAAACAAGACATTTTAGAAAAGGCACCTGAGCTCAAGACGTATCTTGAAGGTGCGTCAAGCGATATCAAGAAGGTTGAGATTACTCCTGATCCAGAGACAGAGGTGGAGATTTTGTTAAATGCTGAGGAGCTGTCAAAAGCAGGCTTAACGTCAGAAGACGTTACCAAGGCTATCCAAGGATCAATCAGTACGCTTCCCGGGGGGAATCTCACAACAGAAGATGATGTAGAAAAGCCAATCAATATCACTGTTCCTATTTCAAATTTTGATGAAATTAAAGCTATTGAGCTTGGACCGGTAACTCTTGGTGATGTAGCAGAAGTAAACAGAATTGTTTCCGAGGGTGAACTCCAAACATTTGCGGGCTTTGTTACTGGTGATGAAGCGCTTTCAAAAAACTCGGTATATGTTATGGCATACAAGACTGATGATGGGGACATTATTAATATCGCACAAGCACTTGAGGGACGTATCGATGATGTATATTCTGAAGACATTCTTCCTGAAAATATTAAGATTGCAAAGGTATATGATACCTCACCAGCGATCGAAGATCAGATTTCAACGTTAGTTAATAATGGAATTTTAGGGCTTGTTCTTATCCTTGCGGTTTTGATGTTCTTTATTAATATTAGAACTGGTGTTGTCGTAGCGATTATTATACCTATTGCATTTTTGATTACTCTGTTTATACTTCCTCTTCTGGGATTTACCATCAATATTCTGACGCTTTTTGCTATGATATTGACGCTCGGTATTTTGGTTGATAATGCCATTGTGATTGCCGAGGGAATGATGTTCCACATAGACAATGGCAAAAAGAAACGTGATGCAGCACTCACTACTATTTGTGAGCTTGGTCCAGCGGTTACGGTTGCAACATTAACCACCTTTGTGGTGTTTATTCCATTTGCAACGATTGGCGGCATAATGGGTGAGATCATCAAGTACATTCCGTATACGGTTATGATTTTGATCGCTTCTTCGTACTTTTTGGCAATGACCATAACGCCTCTCTTTGGCGTGTGGCTTTTAAAAGAAGAAACAAAGGAGCAAAGACAGGCAAGGAAGCTTAAGAAATGGCAAAAGTATTTGGTACTACCTGCAATTGTTTTTTATGGCCAGCGATGTATTGATCGGTTGGTAACACTGTATGGCGGCATGATGCGACGAGTACTTGCCAAAACATATCTTAGATGGTCAGTATTGATTTCAGCAGTAGTTCTGATTCTGGCAAGTATATTGATTTTTGGCCCGATGCTCAAATTTGAGCAGTTTCCAGATAATGACTCAGAAGTAGCACAAGTGAGCGTAGAATATCCAACAGGCACGTCAGGCGAAACAAAAAACGACATAGCTCGCAAGATAGGTGATGAGATTGTTAAAACCAAGTATTTTGATTCCTACTTTCTTTTAGAGGGGAGTACTACTATTTTCTTCAAGCAACCAAAGGATCGTGAAGATGGGGAAAAGATAGATGAGCTCATGTCGGAACTTGATGCTCGAATTGATCCTATCAGAGATGAAGCCCCAGAAGGGGTCGTTATCGCTGCAGAGTCAATGACGTACGGTCCACCGGAAGCGGGGTATGATGTAGAGGTCAATTTTGTTTCAAATAGCAATGACGCACGGAAGAAAGCTCTAGAAGGGTTAGAACAGTTTGTTGATGAAAAAGGTGACACAGTTGAGCGCATTTTAAATAGTGAAAAAGATGATCTAGTGCCTTCAGTCGATGTGGTGTTTGACAAACAGAAGCTTGATGAAAATGGGGTGAATCCCTTTATTGCCTCGCAAGTAATCAACAGTTTTTTCTCGCAAAGTGAAGCAGGAAAGATATCAATAAAAAAAGGAGGCACATCTGAAAAAGTGCTTCTCAGATATCCAGATGAAGACAAGCGCTCAATTGAGGATATAGATGAACTATTGATTCCGTCAATTTCAGGGAGGCCGGTAAAACTTTCTGACGTTGCTACGGTTGCAGACATAGAAAAGCTTGAGACCATTAAGCATCTTGATGGTAAACGGGTATCATCGCTTAAAGTGCAACTCAAAGAAGGTGAAGACATCGCGGCCTTTAATCAGGAAGTAAAAGACTTTCTTACTGACGAAAAACTTAAGGAGTATGGACTTAACGCAGACGATTTATCATTTGGCGGGCTTGCATTTTCTAACGATGAAGATTTCTCGAACTTAGGGATTGTGTTTATTCTTGCAATTATTGGTGTGTTTATTATTCTGGTGTATCAATTTAGATCATACGGACAGCCGTTTTTGATTATGTTCACAATTCCTCTTGCGTTTATTGGTATCCTTCCCGGGCTTAAACTGGTAGGAGATTCTCTTAATATGATCTCAGGGCTTGGCGTGGTTGCGGTAGTTGGCATTGTGGTTAATGATGCGATTGTCTTTATTGACTACATGAACAGGTTTAGACGAGAAAACCCTACTATGCCACTTGCTCAAGTGCTTGTTAAGACAGGAGAGACACGACTTAAACCAATCTTCTCAACCTCGATTACCACTATATTTGGTATCTTGCCAATAACTATCACCGACATTTTTTGGCGGGGGCTTGGAACAAGCATTATTAGCGGATTGATATTTTCAACGCTAGGAACGCTTATTGTGATACCAGTTATTCAGTACACGTTTACGAGAAAGAAAAAGCGGGGAGAAGGAACGAGCATGAGTACAAAAGAAAAATAAAGGTAAGAAAATAGTGTGCTTTTTTAAAAAGGATGTTCAATAATGAACATCCTTTTGTTTACGTATCTTGTAAAAAAACTTTCATTTCCTATACGTGGCATCCTTGCAAATAAATGCATTTATCATTACAATAGAAGAGGTTTTTTAAAAAAGCGAGGGAAAAATGCAACAAAAGATGAAAATGTCAGTACGATTTTCTGAAAAAGCAGTTCGATTTCTTGAGGTGAGCAATTTTTTGATATTGCTTGGAAGCTCCGCGTATTTAACCGCACAATTACTTAAAGAAGTACACCTTGTTATTGTAGTTATTGCAGTACTCGTTGTTCTTGCTGGAATGTATATTGCAGGAATGATTGGGATTACGCTATGGACAAAAACAACTCATATGTTTAATTTTACTCCAAGAAATTGGATGATAGTATTTCAAGTGCTTATGTGGCCTTCAGGACTCAGGGTTCTTTTTAAATTAGAGTAACACTCATTATATTTATTTCCTCTTTGGACTTTAATGCTCCAGCGGGGATTTTTTATACAAAAAAAGAGTCAAAAGACTCTTTTATGGTTGTAGTCTTTTATACGTATCGAATCAATACATACGCAGTACTAAACACCAAACTAATTGCTGCAACTAAAAGACCAACTTTCATAAACTCAACAAATTTGATTTTATAGCCAGATTTTTCTGCCATACCAGCAACGACCAAGTTGGCACTTGCACCTACAAGCGTACCGTTTCCTCCAAGACACGCACCAAGCGCGAGTGACCACCAGAGAGGATTTAAATCAGAAAAGACGGGGCTCATTGATTGGACCAATGGAACCATGGTGGCAACAAAAGGGATGTTGTCTACAAATGCAGAAAAAATACCTCCTCCCCACATAATTGCGAGAGCGGTAGTAGTCAGATTGCCGCCGGTAAGTTCAAGCAGCTTTGATGCACCATAATGAATCACCCCAACCTGCTCAAGCCCACCTACCAAAACAAACAAACCGATAAAAAAGAAAATAGTTGTCCATTCGATTTCTTGGAGTACTTTTTCAAGATTTCTAAAATCTAAGAGAAGCAGAAGACCTGCACCAAAGAGAGCAATAGTCGCTCCATCTAAATGTAAAAAACCATGAAGAAAAAATCCAACAATCACAATTCCTAAGACAGCAAGGGATTTTATGAGCAGCGTTTTATCCTTTATGCTGTCCTTTTCCTTAAGGTGCATAATTTTGTCCATGTAGCGCTTGTTTGTCTTGATTGCTTTTCTATAGAGAAGCCAAAAGAGAGGCACGGTTGCAATAAAGATAATAGCGGAAATAGGGGCAAGGTTAAGTAGAAAGTCGCTAAAAGAAAGTCCCGCTGCACTACCAATAATAATGTTAGGTGGATCACCAATGAGCGTTGCAGTTCCTCCAATGTTGCTAGTGAGTATGATGACAAAAAAGAACGGATACGGCTTTATTTTAAGATTATCGCAAATGACCAGTGCCATAGGAACCATGAGGAGCACGGTGGTGACGTTATCAAGAAGGGCTGAAAAAACAGCGGTAATTATGGCAAACATGACCATAATGCGCCACGGCTTCCCTTTGGCAAACTTCGCAGCTTTTATGGCAATATACTGAAACAACCCGGTAGTTTTAGTAATGCTCACTACAATCATCATGCCAATCAGGAGTCCAATCGTATTAAAGTCAACCGCTGCAATTGCCTTATCTTGCTCATAAAAGCCAAGGAATATACCGACAATAATCATGATCGCACCACCAAATAGAGCAATCACCGTTCTGTGTACTTTTTCAGAAATGATGAGTGCATAGACGCCAATAAAAATCAGAAGAGCTGCCGTCACAGCCCCTGTGGTTATATGCGAAAATTCTGATTCAATGCCGTGCATCAGTATACATTACAAAAGTGATTCTTCATCTTCCTCTTCTGGAGGATTTTTTGTTTTTGTGTCGTATAGTGCATCGTACAGTGCTTTTTTGGCAGCAGTACGTGAAATGATGCCCACTACCTTCTTTTCATTGTCCACGACGGGAATTGTACGTAGTCTATCAACCATCATGTATGATGCAGCTTCAATCATAAAGTCGTCAAGAGTCAGTGTATGAAAGTCAGTGATCATAAACTTGGAGACGAGGGAGTCTTTTACTTCCCCCGCGTACTTCTTAAATGTTCCTTCTGCACCATATTGTGAGTACGTAGGATCGTCTTTGAAGTAATCGGGAACCACTTCTTTAATAAGAAGATGTGACGAGATGAGTCCTACCGGTTTTTCTGTGTCATCAATAACAACCATGCTGTTGGTTTTTTCATCAACCATTTTTTTTACTGCTTCAGAAAGGGTGGTGTGAGGTAAGATGGTCGCGAAATGTGTGGTCATGTAGTCTTTGACTCTCATGGATTTATTTTAAAAATATTTTGCAATTTCTGCTGCAGCACTTGAACAAATTTGAAAAGCAGCGTTATAGACAGTTTTAAGTTCTGGTGGTAATGCTTGAGTTTTGTCTACATGCCATTCCTTTCCGGCAGCCTTTAAAATTTCTCTGTGAAGACTTTTTAGTTGTTTTACTCCGTTTTTATTTTTACTTATATCCTCGTATGCTTCGTAAGGTTTAATACCCAAGGTCGCTCTGATTTCAGAAATTTTATTAAAGGCTAATGCGCGACCTGCATTTACTGCTGTGGCTTCATCAAATTCTTGTTCGTGCTCTTCTGTTTTTGATTCCTCTCTTTTTTTCTGTTCTTCTCCACGTCTTTTTTTTGCTTCTTCCTCTCTTTTCTTTTTTCTAGCTTCGGCTTTTTTTCTTTTCTCTGTATCAGCGCTTTGTTCTTGAGCTTTTCTTTTTGCCTCTTCCTTTGCAGTAATTCTGTCTTCCAAAGAATCTAAGTAATCTCGAATTTTTTGAGCGACCTCTTTTGCAATAAAGACACCCAAGCCCCCAGTGCTTGGTATATTTTCTCTCATAACATACGCGCTTCCTGCGTCATCTGCGTATCCTCTGGCAGCGTTAATTATCTCCCTTTGCTTTGAAGCCGGTTTCATCTCAAGATTTGCCAAATCAAGACCATTTAGAAGAAGTTTTTTAGTAAGATTTTCTGTATCAGCATCAAATGCAGCAAGGTATGACTCTGCTTCTTCAGCAAGTATTTCTTGTTTTTTTGGTTCAAAGAAAGTCTTGTCAAATTCTTCCATAAGTCTTTCTTGGGCAGAAAAGCTGAGTGCTTTAGGTACATTCAATTCTTTTATTAAATCGCTTGCAGCAAAGAAAGAGGTGCTTTTAATATACTTGAGCCCCGCCATTTTTTCTTTAAGAGTAGGTCTTGAATCGATTGATGCAATCTTGGCTATATCAAAATATTTTGTTGGGTTTTCATTAAACGTGTCTACGACTTTTTGAATCTCACTTTTTTTATACTCCTTAGCCTTTAGTTCAAGTGTATCAGCAAGCGTAGCTATGCGCTCAGTAAGTTTTTCAGTCAACACTGCTAGTTCATTTGGCTGTCTATTTGATAAGTTGTTTTTTAATAGTATTATAGTAGCTATCGACCTGGCGCTAAATCTAAGCCTATTTACAAACCATGTGGTTTCCCAAAAATCTAACTCTTCTCTGTTGCTATCATAACTAAAACCATCCCCGCTTGAGAGTACTGCCTGCAGAGGGTCTGTATCAAAATCATCAAGCACCGCTTGGATTTCATTTTCCAATACCTCTGTTTCTTGTTGTGGCTCTTCTTGTTGTGGATCTGATTTTTCTTCAGGTGCTTGTTCCTCTGCTGGTTCATAGGGAATTGACTCTCTAAGTTCAGAAAGAAACATTCTCACCCTTTCTTTGATCGCATCATTTGCTCTTTTGATAACGTCTGGATCAAGAGTAACAAGACCTTCTATTTGAAAATATGTTGTCGGAAGTTTTGCTTCAATGCTTGTTATAATTTCATGTTTTTCTTCTGGAGAAAGATCCGGGCCATACAGTTCTGCCATGTTTAATCCTAGACTCTCTTGCAAGTTTTGTGCAAAACGTGAGTAGAAGTTCTCAACAATCTGGTCAATTTCTACTTGTCTTCTTAATTCTTGTTCATCTACACCTGTCTCAAAATCAGGCTCTGGGCCTGGGGGGTAAAAAGTTTCTCCAGTAGGTGACATAGGCTTTGTTATGTTAATATTTGTAACAAAATTATAGCATAAAAGTGTAGCATACTTAAAGAAAAAAGGAAGACATGATTGGGGATTTTTTGAGTGCAAGCATTGATTTATCGAGTGGAACATGGTACTGTAGCAGCTCAAAACAATCATATGATTTTTTTTATATTTTTTTACGGAAGCTATCTTATTTTTCCACTGCTCCTTGCAGGTATTATTCTCATTGCAAAAGGCAGAAGTGCCGCTTGGCTTCTTGTTATTCTCTCTGGACTTATCATTTGGTTACGTTTTGTTGAGCCAAATATGATAACCATCGAAGAGCACGCCATACAGCAAGGATTTGAGGGGAGATACGCACTTATTTCTGATCCGCACTTAGGTCTCTATAAGGGTGAAGATTTTTTAGAACGAGTGGTTGCTATTGTAAACGAGCAGAATGTTGATGCGTTGTTTATTGCAGGAGATTTGCTGTATAAACCTGATGTTACATCTTTGGAAGAATTATTCTCTCCGTTAGAAAAGAGTACAGTGCCAGTCTATGTGATAGTCGGAAACCACGATGCCGGTGTTCCTGGTGACGATCTTCGTACTGAGTTAACTGAAGTTTTTGAAAAAAATAGTGCAACACTCTTGAACAACGAAGTTGTACAGCTCGACATGAATACAAAAATAGTGGGGTTAGGGAGTCTGTGGAAAGATGACGCAGATGTATCACTTCTAAACTCGGTAAGTGATGAGGAAAATATCATTGTGCTTGCACATAACCCTGATGTAGTAGCTACATATCCAAATAGCTTTGCCGATATTACTCTTTCAGGACATACTCATGGAGGCCAAATTCGCATACCGTATCTATACAAATCACGGATTCCAACAGAAGGAGATTTTGATAAAGGATTATATGTAGTTAAAGGAAACAAAGTATTTATTACCACTGGAGTAGGTGAGGTAGGACTTCCGATGAGGCTTAACAATCCTCCAGTGATTGATATCATCACGCTTTACTAGGATTTTCTTTTTAATTCTAAGCGTTGGTGTGTTACAATGAAAACCTAAAAACGATTGTGAATCATATGAATATAATCGAGGCAAAAAACCTAACCAAAAAATACAACTCTCTTGTTGCGGTTGATAATGTGTCTTTTTCTGTGAAGAAGGGCGAGATTTTTGCATTTCTCGGGCCAAATGGTGCTGGTAAAAGTACGACAATAAAGATGCTTACAACGGTGCTTAGACCAACAAGTGGCTCAATGGAAATAAATGGTTTTGACCCAGAAAAGGATGCACATGAAGCACGTAAGTCGTTTGGTATTGTTTTCCAAGACTCAAGTTTAGATGATAGGCTTACCGCGTATGAAAATCTCAAGTATCATGGAGTGCTCTATGGGGTACCACGAGATCTACTTAAGAAACGAATTAAAGAGATGCTCGATTTTGTTGACTTGTGGGACAGAAGAAAGGATATTGTTAAAAAGTTTTCTGGTGGTATGAAACGGCGGCTTGAAGTTGCCAGAGGGCTTTTGCACCACCCCGCAATATTCTTTTTAGATGAACCGACGCTAGGACTTGATCCGCAAACTAGGAATTATATCTGGAAGTATATAAAAACGCTCAACAAAGAAAAGGACATTACTATCTTTTTTACCACTCATTATATGGAAGAAGTTGAACAACATGCCGATAGAGTCGCAGTAATTGATCACGGAAAAATAGTCGCCGGTGGAAGCGTAGACGAACTAAAAGAGCAAACGAGCAAAGAGTCGCTAGAAGAAGCGTTTATTGAACTGACTGGACGAGATATCAGGGATCAAGAAGCAGACGGCGTTGAGCAAATGCGTCAGGGTATGAGACATTAAGAGTTAATTTTCATCTATGCGTGCAATATACATAATGTGGCTGAGACAATTAAAGAGGTATTATCGGTCCAAAGCGCGAATCGTTGGATCTATTGGACAGCCCCTTCTTTTTCTTGTCGCACTTGGTTTTGGGTTTGGTCCTACATTTGAAAAAGCAGGTCAGGGGAGTTACATTCAGTTTCTAACACCGGGAATTATTGTTATGAGCATTCTTTTTACGGCCCTGTTTTCCGGTATTGAGATCATTTGGGACAGACAATTCGGGTTTCTAAAAGAGACGCTTGTAGCGCCCGTCTCTAGATTTGAAATAGTAATAGGGAAAACGCTTGGTGGAGCGACAGTTGCAGTATTCCAGGGCATCATTGTTATGTTCGCTGCAATGATTATTGGGTTTAGCCCGGTGAGCTTAGGCATGGTTCCGTTTGCCATCTTTTTTATGTTTTTAATTGCAATACTGTTTGCTGCGCTTGGTACGGCAATCGCATCGCTTCTTGATGATATGCAGGGATTCCAGCTTATTATGAATTTCTTGGTGATGCCCATATTTTTTCTTTCCGGAGCTATCTTTCCGCTTGAGGATACACCGGAATTTATACAGGTCATTGCGTCAATAAATCCATTGTCATATGGTGTTGATGCACTCAGAGGAACACTAACCGGTATTACGCTCTACGGGTATTCAACCGATCTTTTGGTACTTGGTGTTCTTACCGCTGTTGTCTGGGCAATTGGAAGCTATCTCTTCTCCAGAATTCAAGTATAAAATGTATTATGAACACAAAGACAAAGTCAATTCGTAATTATCTGCAAGAGTTACGTTTCAGTCTTGGGCCTTAAACCACTTGGTATTTTTATTATTTATGGGCAACCACGAACGGGGAGTAATTTGCTTGTTGATCTTCTGAATGCTCACAATTTAATACATTGTGAAGGTGGCATTTTTCATCCTACAAAAAAAAGAGTGTCACATCCGGTTCGTTTTCCAAAGACGTATATTCATAAACTGAGTCGTATTCAGAAGAAGGGATATTATGGGTTTAAAATTGAACCTAATGAGTGGTCAATGTATAACAAAGAAAATCTTTTAGATAGTCTTACAAAAAAGGGGTGTAAAATAATTCACATACAAAGAAAAAATAGTTTAAAACAAGCGTTGTCAAAGTATGTCGCTGATAAAACAAAAATCTATATTACAAAGAGAAAGCAAAACCATACAAAAGATATGACCGTTGATGTGGATCAGGTAATAAAGATGGCCAATACTTTTTTTGAAAATGATAAAGAGGATGAATGTTTACTCAGTAAGTATAATTCGTATTCAGTGATATACGAAAAGCACCTGCTTAATCACGACAAATGGATCGCTTCTTATGAAGATATTTTTAATTTTCTTAGTGTGCCTCCTACATGTACATCTACCCGTTTGAAAAAAATTGCATCACCAAGCTTACGAGATATGATAAAAAATTACGATGAGTTGGAGAGGAAAGTGGCAAATACATGTTTTGCAGAGCAGCTTTAAAGAGCTTTGATACATTAGAGAAGCACAGCAAAAAAAAATAGTGAAAGATACTCGCAGTTTTATACGTATTAGAGTGTATAAGGAGAGGTATGCCTGAAGAGATTAGCTGCAAGAATAAAACTGATGAGGACTTAGTAACACTGACACTTAAAAATCAGGATTTTTACGTATGTATAATGGAGCGATACGAGGGTAAGTTGCTCAGGTATGTTATGCGCATTAGCCGGGTCTCAGTGGAGGACGGAGAAGATATTTTGCAAGAAGTGTTTATTAAAGTGTATCAAAATTTAAATGGTTTTGATGTAAAAAAGTCTTTTTCATCATGGATTTACCGTATTGCAAGAAACGAGACAATAAGTCAGGCGAGAAAAAGAAAGGTAAGACCGGAAGTGACTTATTCGGTTGATGATGAAGTAATAGCAAAGAAGATGATAGCTGAAGCGGACGTACAAAAAGAAGTTGATCAGAGGATCCAAAGCAAGGAAGTACGTGATATCATTGAGTCACTCAGCAAGAAGTACCGGGATGTACTTGTTTTAAGGTATTTGGAAGACAAGTCGTATGAGGAGATTGCCGACATATTAAAAAAGCCCCCCGGAACTGTTGCGACGTTGCTTAATCGAGCAAAAAAAGTGTTCAAGAAGAAAGCGAAACAATTAGTAAAACACCATGAGTAACATTTCAGATAAGACACTAGAAAAAATCAAGAAAGAAAAAATCACTCCTAAACCGAAGTGGCAGTTTTTGCTTAAGGATTCTTTCCTTTTAACGCTTTTTGCACTTATGATTGTAATCGGATCGATTTCGGTCAGTGTGATGATGTATCTTTCAAGCAATAATGACTTTGAGTTATATTCACGCTACGGAAAAAATATACTCCAGTATGTATTACTGAGTCTTCCATACGTATGGTTTATTGCGCTTTTAGTTTCACTTTTTCTTGCAGTGTATGTGGTAAGAAAAATGCGTGGAGGATATAGATTTAAAGGAGTTTTGATTGTTGCCTTTAGCGTTGGCGTAAGTATTATTGCAGGATGTGTGTTGTATGTTTTTGGAGGAGGAAGAGTGCTCGACAGTATCTTCTATACAAATGTTCCCTATTATCACACGATGCATGAAAAGAGAATGACTCAGTGGGAGCGTCCAGAGATGGGTATGCTTGCTGGTATTATTATTGAAAAAAATGATGAGTATATACTTCTTGAATCGAGAGGGCAGGACAGATGGGTAGTTGACGTACGTGATGCGCAGATAAAAGGGAAAGTGCCCTGTGAGCAAGGTGTTCCGGTGCGAGTTGTTGGAACGTTAATAGGTCCCGGTGAATTTAAAGCAGAGGTTATTGCTGTAGGTGGTCCAGGCCCAAATATGCGAAAAGGGCATAAAATAATGCTTGAAAGAAAAATAATGCTGCGTGCGTATTAAGTAGTGTAAGGCTCGAGCATAGTTAATAACTAACGTATATTCAATGAAGAAAAAGAAGTCAGTAGTAATAGCACTTTCAGCATTAGCGTTCGTACTTTCAGCAGTAAGCGTTGCATCATTTGCACGAGCGAATGATGACTCAACCGAGTCATCTGTACGGCCAAAAATGGAGCAGCGTGATGAAATGAGAGAAGCAGTAGAAAACGGCGACTTTGCAAAATGGAAGGAAACCGTTGAAAGTAAACCAAAGGTAACCGATTACATCACTGAAGAAAACTTTTCTAAATTTTCAGAGATGCACAAGCTCATGCGAGACGGAAATCGTGAGGAAGCTGAAAAAATTAGAGAAGAACTTGGTCTTCCAGACAAAGGAATGAGAGGACCAGGGGGTAAAGGAAAAGGGAGAGGAATGCATAGGGAAGGATTTATAGATAAAGACGGTGATGGTCAATGTGACCGCCGTCAAGAATAAAAAGTTCCACAAAAAAACCGCCAAGTGTGCCCGTGGCGGTTTTTTTATTTGATTTTTTTTCTACTGAACTGATCCGTTTTTAACGGTAATAACATTGCTGCAAAATACTTCATTTGCATCGTTTACCGAACATATCCGGTAGTAGTAGGTTCCTGATGACTGGTTAGTGATTTTTGAATCGGTGTAGCTGTTGCTTGAGCTGCTGTAATGAATGTAACCATCAGTTGGATAGACGGGGTTTGAATTTGTCTGAGACCGTACTACCTTGTAATACTTGAAGTTGCTCTCAGAGTTTTTTGACCATGACATATGCATGCCACTTCCGTCCAATGATGCAGTGAGGGTTGGCGCTTGTAGATCAGAATCGTCAGAGGTCGTACCATCAGTGTCTCCGGTAACCTGAATAACATTTGAGCATTCTTCATTGTATGATGAATCTGATGTGGAAGGATTACCATAGAGCGCTCCTGCTGAGTTGTTATTATAAAGCACACACACTCTGTAGTAGTAATTTTGGGCGCTCTTTGCAGACGTATCAGTATAAACAAGATCGTTTATGTTTGAAATTGCTTTAATATGACCATCCTCTGAGTAGGTAGGGTTATCATTTGTCTTTGATCTGACTACTTTGTAGTACTTGAAGTTTTCACCTCGGTTACTTTTTGACCATGAAAGGTGTACACCATCTGCTTGTGCATTACCTTCGAGAATGACATTCGCATCACCGTTTCTAACCGATACTGCATCAGTGCCGTCACTTGTTTTAACAGTGGTAGTACCGATTGTAATGGTATCCAGGTCCTTATCGTTAATGCCGAGTCCTAGGTTTCTCATGAGTTGAAACGCATCTGCAGGACGTCCCATGTAGTATCTCTTGCCGTTAACCGGTGATACATACCACGCTTCGCCATGTTCTTCAACTTGAAGCAAAATCTTACCCTTAACTCTGTCAACCATTGCTTGATCACCAACATCATCAGAATTGTACCGTGGAACCTTTGCGAGGTTGGTGTCCGTAATACCCAGGGAAAGATAGCGCATAATATCAAATGCGTCACCGGGTCTACCGAGGTAATACCTCTTTTGATCTGCGGGGTTTATGTACCATGCCTCACCATTTTCTTGCACTTGAAGCACAATGCGTCCTTGAACGCGCTCGGCGACTTTCGATTGGGTTTGCACTTCTTCACCCGCAAGGACGTTTTGAAGGGGAAGCACAAGAAATGTCGCAATAATGAAAAAAGAAATAATTCTTTTCATATTTTTTTCTTAACTTTAGATTTGTAGATAAAACCATTTTGTAAAATCATAGTAGCATATATTGGTAAAACAAAAAAATGGATAACACATTTTTTAAGATAGATCATCCAAGAGATGGTACAGGCGGGCAATTTTTTCTTTCTTACTGTGCGGTTTTTCATCCGTTGCAGTAACGTCAGCCAATAGTGTGCCAAGTGTTCTCTCGGTAAGCGCAGCTCGCATATAGTCACTGTATCTCTTAATTCCCAATTCTTTTGCAATTGGTTCAAGTACTAAAACCCACTCAAAAATAGATTCCCTCCATTCAGAGTAACTTTTCTTGTAATCAGCCCCTTGTTTCAAAAGTTCAGCCCAAATCATAAAGGCAAGCTCATAGCCTTCAGGGAAGAGATGCGTATGCGCAAAATCAAGAAGATAGTACGTATTGTTAGAGGCCTTATACAATTCTGCAGGTTTGAAGTGTCCGTGGATCCATTCCATTTTTCTTCCTTTAAACTCTCTTTCAATGAGGGAAAGTGCTTTGAGATAACGCGGAATGAATTCACTTGGAGCGAGCACCTGTTCTTTACTTGCTGCCTCTTTGTTGTGTGCAAGTTCAAACCATCTAATAATTCGTGCATGGTGAAACTCTTCTGCCGGTAAATATTCAGCAAGTCTTAAGGGTCTTGTCGGCTTTTTTGGAAAATTCTTTTTGTATTCTTTGTATACTGACAAAAACTCATCTCTGCTTTGAAGCGAGAGGGGAGTTTTAAAGAAATGTCCACCCTCTGGCAATTGTTCTACAATCATCCAGCCTGTGTGAGGTGACTCTATTTCGTATGCAAAAACAGCAGGCGCCTTTAAAATAGTGCTTTTGTTAGCTTTGTTGAAAGCAGTAAGTGAGATGGGCTCATCCGTGACACGGGGGTCAGAGTAGACCTTTAATACTGCTTTGTTCCCTTGGTAAATTCCATCGTAAATAACATTTCTGGGATGATCTTTGGTGTAGTAGTCAGCCTGATAGAGTAATTTGTTAATAGCAAAGCCTTTTTGCTTTGCTACATCTTTTGCGTGTTTTACAAGACTGTTTTTCATGGAGAATTTACTAGTTGATACTAAATGTTTCTATACGAGAGTACCTCACCACTTGGAAACTTCTTCCTTTCATACAGTGAACAAATTTTTTGTGCAGTAGACTCGGCAGGTTGCAAGACCCCGAGTTTTTTCATTGCGGCAAATTGATTTTTTGGAGGGAACGCGTCTTTGGGTGCTGACCTAAGATCAACCTGCATCTCGGTATCAATAACGCCAGGTGTGACTGAGACTATATGTATCGGGTGTTCTTTTTTACTTTGTTCTTTTCCAACCGTTTTAGTAAACATGTCGACTGCAGCCTTGCAGCCACAATATACAGCGGCACCTTTGATAGTTTTAACTGCAGCACCAGATGAAATATTGATGATTCTTTTAGTTACATTGCGTTCTTGTGTACGCCTTATAAACTCATTGGTGGTAAGGACATATGCGGTAAAGTCTGTAGTAATCTCGTAGTCTATCTCATTATTTTGAGGAAGTCCCATAAGTCCAAGCGGGAGCACTGCGGCGGCGTTATTGATTAAATCAAGAGTTGAAGCGGTGTCAGTATCTATTTTACTAAAAATAGTATCAAATAGTGGCGTTATTTCCTCGGTTTTAGTGAGATCAAGCAGGGAGTCAAAAACAGCAGCGCCTTTTTTTTCGCATGCTTTTTTAGTCTCACTCAAATCTCGTTTATCAATCAAAAAGAGCGTTGTTTCTTTTTTTGATAGATTTTCTGCAAATGCCTTTCCAAGACCGCGCGCTGCGCCGGTAATAATGATATATCGCATGGGTATTCTATTATTTTTTGTAAGTATACCATTTTAACTAAACAAAAAACCAGAAGAAGCGTAGGCTCTTCTGGCGAGAAATGTTATAGACTGCTTAGAGCGTCTAGAAATGCATGTGAGTCGTCAATGTTTCTTGCAGCAAATGAGCGAGCAATTACGGTGTCACTAAGTAGCGTAGAAAGAGAAATAATCGGAACGCGTCTTGTATTTGTGCCAACAGTTAATGCTGAAAAAACTGACGAAAATCCCTTCATCCCTGCATTTTTCTGTTTGATCCACGTTGCTGCGTGCCACCGTACATTAGCAAGCCACGGTCGATTTATTGCTCTGATTTTTCTACACGTCAATCCGGACGAGATAACATCATCAACAATAACCACATCGGTTATGCCAACAATCACACGGTTAGTGAAGATTCGCTCGGTGTAAACATGGGGGTCCTGTCCAGGTTCCCAGAAACGCTTTGCATGTACAGATGTATAGTTCCAGGTGTTGAGCCAACTTTGAGGTATGAACTCTCTCAGTATTTGCGATCCGTTCCCGGGGAACACAAGGAGCGTTGTTTCAGGATTAAACTGTCTCCACTCAGGGAATGAGAGCAAACTTTCAGTCAATTGAGAAGCAAAGAAAACGTTAAGGCCGAAGCCCTCAAATATTTTCTGATGTTCAACTGAAACAGGCACATCAGCAATAAGAGTTTTCATTGTATCCTCCAAAAGTAAGGGTGCAAAAAAAGGGATCATTACTGTCCCCATGAAAAGGGCATTAAAGAGCCCCTCTCATGGAAACACTATGATTTGTCAAGCTCTACTAGTGCTTCAAGTGCAACGTCTATTATGGCACTAACTGTTTGCTTAGTGATATCCTTGCTTGATTCTGTAATAACGGCCTGATCAGTACCAAAAATCCTATTTTTAAGCGGTTCAGGCTCAGCATTTACGGCAAATAGCGCTCCAGCCTTCACGCCTTTTAAAGCAGCTATGACAAATAGTGCAGCACTCTCCATTTCAGAAGAAAGAATGGGGGTATCATAGTTTTTCCACCTATCTTCTTTAAGATAAGCACCCCATTTGGTAATGTCTTCTTGGTTTCCATAAAATGCATCATGTGTCCGATTAATACCAATAGAGTAGGGAACCCCGCATTGCTTTGCAGACCGCACAAGTGTTTGTACAACCTCAAAATTTGCAACCGCTGGGAACTCTTTTGGAATATATTCTTTGGTCGTTCCTTCATCTCTGATTGATGCAGTGGGGATAATGATGCTTCCGGGTTTTACATCACTTCGCCACCCACCACCGCAGGTTCCAATACGAATAAGGTATTTTGCGCCACTGTCGATTAACTCCTCGGTTGCAATAGCAGTAGAGGGGCAACCAATGCCGGTTGAGCAGATGGTCACGGGAGTATCTTTGTACGTACCAATTCCCACGGTATACTCGCGCTTTTTGGATAAAATCTTAAAATTCTTAAGCTTTTTCCCGATCGTGTACACTCTTCCCGGGTCACCTGGGAGGAGCACATACGGTGAAATATCTTTAGCAGAAACATTAATGTGTGGTTGTTTAGTCATGTTTTTCCAGTTAGGTTAACAAATAAAAAACCCCGCGTGTTGCGAGGTAGGGCAGAACAAAAAATGTATTCAGTCTTATTTTTTCAAATGACTGAGTACATGATTATATCCGCCCATGCCGTGATGTATCCAATGTGAAACACGAGTGATAGTGGCAGTGCTAGCACCGGTGTTTTTACTAATAGATCTATATGACTCTTTACGTGTTACCCGTTTTGCAATATCAAACCTAAGTGCAGCCTCTTCAAGCTCAGAAATGGTAAGGAGATCACGCATAAAGTTCTTTGCTTCTGCCTCAGAATCCAAAGAAGCGATCGCGCTAAAGAGCGATTTCATCTTTATTGAGTTTAGGTTCTTTTCTTGCGGCATAGGTTCAATGTTTTAATACGTTAATACATTATCATGGTGTACGTTTTGTGTCAAGGGCCCTTTTTTTCTTTCTCAGTAAATCACCAAAAAATTACCGAAAGTCCTTGACAGCACTGAGGAAAAATGGTATGTTACGGTGCTTTGAACTCTCTTTTTACATTGTAGGAGGAATCGTGCAAAAATCAGAAAAACACTCTGATTGTTGTTTACGCATTCTTATATTAATAGACAGCATGTGGCTGTGTATTAATAAGAAACATTTTGCCAAGAAATTTGGTAGAGGTCATTTTCCTATTTCATATGAAAAATTAGTTCATGTACTTTCGGATAAAGTTGGTCATGCATTTCATGCTAGTACAGAGATAGTTGCAACACACATATTTGGAAGTTATGCGCACAACTTTGACCAACAAGATGATCTTATTGCACAAGAGCGACTTAAATTCTTTAATATGCTTGAGACCAGGCAAGGCTTTATTACTCATATCTATCCTGTGAATTTTCATGGGAAGCGAATGAGTCGTACAAATCGTCCAGGGGACGATTTTGTTCCTCAAGAGAAATGCGTTGATGTTGCACTTGCAACTGAGCTTGTTGATCAACTCCATTACGATACTTTTGACGCGGTTGTAGTAGTTGCCGGGGACAGAGATTTTGTTCCTCCAATTCATAAGGTATTAGATGCAGGAAAAAGAGTAGTTTTGGCAACAATTCAGGAATCGTGCGCAAGCGTGTATTATGATCATGGAGATCCTCTGTATTATATGGTAAGTGGCATTTATTTTATGAAACTTGAGGACTTTGCCCATGAATTTTATAATGAGCCACAGGGTGAATTTGCATTGCTTAAAGATGGAGAAGTTATTCATTCAAATCTTAAAGAAGGAACCAAAGTTGGGAAAATTCTGCATGTCGCTCCAAAAAGACCTTACGGATTTATTGAAGCAGTTGTTAATGGGACGCTTATGGAATATCACTTTTCAGAGGACAGTATTGCTAACGGTACTCCCTTTGGACGATTTACGGAAAATACTGTTGTTGCATTTTGCATTGCAAGCTCACCGGGACAACAGGCTGGGCATGCAGTTAATGTGAGAATTCTTGATGCTTGAAAAGGAGGAAAAGATGAAAAAATCTAACATTACCCCGGTTCGTCTACGAACCTGGGTTTTTTGATGCTAAAATTTTTGTTAGTTACAAATGATAATGTCATAGTAGCAGTCAAATAGAAATGTCATACATGGTAGTATTGATAGTTAAATTTTAACGATCAATCTGCTATGAAAGACACAATAATCACTATGACACCAAAGGAATCCCAACGACACAAGATCATTACAGAGCTCATAAACAACAAGATTAATGGCCCTTGTGCAGCGCAGAAGCTAAACCTCTCTGTCAGACAAGCAAAACGATTAAAGGCACGTGTCATCAAAGAAGGAGTTAAGGGGATTGTTCACAAGAACCGAGGTAAAACAAGCAACCGGAAACTTCCAGACAAACAATACAAGAAGATCACACGTATAATAGAAAGAAACTATCACGATTTCACGCCAGCATTTACTATGGAGAAGTTAGAAAAACTTCATAGGATCACGCTTAGTTATGGCACAGTAAGAAATATCATGATCGCAGAACATCTCTACACGCCAAAGACAAGAAAAACAAACAAAGGATACCATGCGCAAAGACCCCGAAAAGATCACTACGGACAATTGCAACAATTTGATGGCTCCTATCATGATTGGTTTGAAGGAAGATGTACAGACAAGCGGCTGGAAGATGAACAATGTCTCCTCCTGGCAGTAGATGATGCAAAAGGAGAGATCACACATGCAACACTAGGTAAAAATGAAAGTATAGAAGCTGTTTTTCTCTTCTGGAGTGACTATATTCGAGAGCTCGGAAAACCGGGTGATATCTACCTAGATAAGTATTCTACCTACAAAATTAACCACAAAAATGCAACGGACAACAAGGACCTCCTCACACAGTTTCAAAGAGCGATGCAAGAACTTGATATCACCATCATTTCCGCACACTCACCACAAGCGAAAGGACGTGTAGAACGTATGAATGGAACGCTTCAAGACCGATTGGTCAAAGAACCCCGTCTTCAAAAGATCAATACTGTAAAAGAAGCGAATCTTTTTATTAAAAATATCTTTATTCCACAGTTCAACAAACGGTTTTCTATTGTTCCACGTAAACAAGGAAACGTACACAGGATACTATCGATACAGGAAAAGGAAAGACTTGATCACATTCTGTGCATCAAACACCAAAGAATTGTCCGCAATGATTTCATCGTGCAGTACAAGAATAGATACCTTCAATTAGATGAGATCCAACCAGCAACCGTGTACAAGAAAGACACGGTAATGGTTGAAGAGCATAGAGATGGAGTTCTCTTTATCGTAAAAAAACAACACTCTCTAACATTTATTGAATTGAACGAAAAACCACACAAAGAAATCTCTCTGCAATTATCAGCGATCACTGTAAGGAAATCACAGTATATACCACCCGCTAACCATCCATGGAAAAAGTTTCAGTTTTCAAAAAAGAGAGTTCAGAATTAATAGTTACTTATTTTTTAATAAATGTCTTCGCTATGACATTTCTATTTGACGAAAAAGCATGACATTTCTATTTGTAATTGACATGATGCTAAAATTTCTTGACAGCAAACTAATATGAGGATATCATAGCTAAGTAATCGTTTTAATGAGTATATATGCCGCAACCGAATCTCGTAAAATTAGAGTCTCAAGGTGATGAAAATGGTGTTGGTAAGGGCCATATCATTTATTCGCATAAGAATAAAAAGAAGCTTAAAAATCGCCTCGAGTTAAAAAAGTACAACCCTATTGCAAAAAAGCACACGCTTTACAAAGAGACAAAATAGGTTTTTTTAGTGTTTTAATGTAGATCTATGTCAAGACGCTGTCAAATTACAGGAAAAAAGTCACTCAAGGGCTACAATGTTAGTCATAGTAAACGTCACACCAAAAAGACGTTTCTTCCTAATGTACAAAAAAAGAGTCTTCTAAACCCCGCTACAGGCAGAATGATGATTGTAAAGCTTTCAACAAGGGCGCTTAGAACGCTTCAGAAATGGCAAGAAGAAGGTAAAAAATACGACTTACGGACGCTCATCAAGAAGTAGTCGGTTAGTACTCGTTTGTGTTTTTAAAGGTTGCGTATCAAGCGCAGCTTTTTTAGTTTCTTTGAAGTGGTCTATACGATTCTTTACCGCCAGCTCGTTTCTTTTTTGGCAATTTGGTGGGCTTATCCGCTTTCTCACGAACGTTTTCTGGAAGTTTAGATCCTTGTTTCTCTTCAGCCTCTTCAAGGTAGGTGAGGTTTGATTCTTCTTTGTTTCGATCTGGTTTCATTTTTCTAGGGTTACTTTTATCTTTGATATGAGTATATCGCATTGAGGTAAAGAAAACAAAAGTGAAGTATATCTGGAGCGAGCATCTATTTAGTGATATGCTATGAATGTTATTCACTATTAAATTCTATGATATGTACGACGTAATCATAATCGGTGGTGGTCCGGGCGGCACGGCAGCAGGAGTCTATGCAGCCAGAAAAAAAATGAACGCACTACTTATAGCATCAGAATTTGGTGGCCAATCTATTGTGGCTGGAGACATTCAAAACTGGATTGGTGAAGTTTCTATTGCCGGCACTGATCTTGCAAAGAAACTCGAGGAACACGTACGAGCACAAGAAGGGCTTGAGATTAAGATGCCGGAAAAGGTTGAGTCAGTGGAAAAAAAGGAAGGTGGGTATATAGTAAAAACAGATAAAGGCGAGTATGAGACTAAAACAGTTGTCGTAACCTCTGGTGCCAGGCGAAGACGTCTTGGAGTGCCTGGAGAGGAACAGTTTGAAGGTCGGGGAGTAGTGTATTGTTCAACGTGCGACGCGCCACTGTTTAGAGACAAGACTGTTGTGGTCGTTGGCGGGGGAAATAGCGGTGTTGAGGCAGCCCAAGATTTGATTCCATACGCAAAAGAAATTAGACTCATGGAATATGGCGATGCATTAAAAGCAGACCCGGTAACCGTTGAGCAAGTCAAAAAATCAGACAAGGTTAAAGAGATTATTTTTAATGCTGAGACTAAAGAAGTGCTTGGTGAAACGCTTGTTTCTGGAATTAAATATACAGATAGAGAATCCGGGGAAGAAAAAATGTTAGATGTCGAAGGTATTTTTGTTGAGATTGGATCTGTGCCCAATTCTGAATTTGTAAAAGGTCTGGTTGATCTGAGTGATTATGGAGAAATAATAGTCGACCATAAAACAGGAGAAACGTCTGCAGAAGGCATTTTTGCAGCAGGCGATGTAACAGATGCCAAATATAAACAAAATAATATATCAGCAGGGGACTCTATTAAGGCGATTCTCTCTGCGCATGAGTATGTGTTAAAGCACTCATAAAATCGATTTTTAAAAACGTTCTCTATATGGGGCGTTTTTTAGTACAAAAAAAAGACTTTATACCCGGTGAGTAAAGTCCCCTTTTCTTTAATAATCAAAATTAATTCTATTTGGAAAGGCTTTTTTGGAAAAGCACTTTACAAATAAGGCCAGTAAGAAGTACAGAGAGCATTAATGTAATGAAGAGGATTACTCCAAAAATGATTCCAAAAATGATTCCAAAAACGATTCCCAAAACAATTCCCACAAAAAAGGTAACCGTAACGGCACGAAGTAGCAAAGGTCTGTATTTTTCTTTCCGTGCCCGTATAAAAGCAGCTAAATAGCCGCCAATAAACAGAGAACATGTTCCAATAAGAATAGTGGCAAATATACTGATATACGATGAAGAGATGTTATCAACAAGAATATAACCAAAAAGAAAGACTAATATAAGTGCTGCGGATGCAAAAGACAATAATAATGTGAAGCTATTCTCTTTCTCAAGAATACGCTCAGAAAATTTTTGCTCTATTAGCAAAAAAATCCAAATTATTGGCCCAAGCAGAATATCCCATGCGCGGGAAATGGCAAAAGGAAGCTTGATCTCATCGTTAAGAATTGGGTACAAATCGATTGTAGTGATTTGTGGAATAGTTATAAATTGCGCCCACAGGAGCCAAAAAATAGCTTCAAAAACAATAATCATCATTGGGAACGTTCTGAGCTCCCAAAAACTCTTTTTCATCTTTTCCTCCAAAAAAAAGTAACAAATAGCAGCAATGAATTATACGTTAAGTAACAGATTTTGTCAATATTTTCCATTTTAGCAACAAAAAAACGTGCGTATGCACGTATAAGAAATAGTATTTTATTAATTACAGCTTTTTTATTGCAAAATTGATATATCCCACAAACTCTTTTACAAGTCCTACCGGCACTTCACTTGTAGTCAATAAGTGCTTTTGCGCGAAGGTCGTCTTATCCGCTTCTGAAGCCGTGCCCTCGTGTGTTGTGATAAAAGAAGCCTTGGGATGCAGCGTATGCAATGCTTCAAACAATGCTGCGTTTTGGGCAAGAACATTGTCAATAAGGACAACATGCGCATTTCTTCCGGTCCTACGCGCGGCATCTTCTGCAGATAGGTCAGGCAAATAAAGAGATTGGGTTATTGACATATGACCCCATGCATGGAATATATGTCTAAACGTTTTCATAACAGCAAGATCAGCATCAACAATAGCTACTGTTGCCGACGCATATGGAATATGCATAATGGGAATAAAAAACCGAATTGCTTCTTCAAGTGTATACAGGGTATTGTGGTTCCCCCATACAAATAAGCTTCCTGTAGAGACAAGAGAAAGGTGGGAAACAAGAGAATCCTTTTTGTTAAGCGGTACGTGCCAGATAACGGGGAAGATATAATCTTGCGCAAACTCAACTTTCTTTATTTGTGAAAGTCTGTTTCTCAGTTCAGTCTCTAACGTGCATTTCTGGTCAGTGACGTGAATAATACCATTTACATGATACCGGAGAATATTTTTTAGCAATTCATTAAGATCGGTGTAACGTTGACACTCGACGGTGTCTGGACAATATTCCTCCACGAATTGAGCAACCGATTCATCATTGGTGACTAATGCTAAGTGCTGTTTTGACTTCATTCCTAACACAAAAAATCCTCCTTGTCTTTTGAAAACAAAAACGTTCTGCCTCAATAGTACGTATTATTTTTTGTTGGTCAAGGGGAAAACGGTGGGAGAAATGTCAAATTCAAAAAATCGGTTTTGGCATTTTTAATTCATTTATCATTTTGATTTTTGAATTTGACATTTATAGTTACACCAAAAACGGATTATGTTTCTCTTTTGAATTAACGGGCATAAGCTCAACAAGTAGATTCCACGACACAAAATTGGGCGCAGCAAGAGGAGCACCCGTCTCAGCATTGTAATCTTCATGCATACCACCAGAAGTCTTAATGTCTTTAAGGCAAATTGAGATAATCTTTTTTGAAAGCTCGGTGGCTTCTTTGGTAAAACCATACTGTAGCAGTCCCTGAAAGTACAGGTAGTTTGCAATGGGCCACACCGGGCCTTGCCAATTGGAATGTGGCTTAATGATGTTTCTTTGACTATAACCCGGGTCATCTTTCGCAAGCGTTCTAATACCGTGCTTTGCCCACATTTTCTTGGGGTTTATCAAGTATTTTGTGATTAGTGCTTCAGCTTTATTTTTTGGAGCAATGCCGGCAAAAAGGGGTATGAAATTTGAGTACGTGTCTCGTGTAATAAATGCACCGGTCTTTCTATCTATGTTGTAGTAACTCTCATCCTTTGTACTCCACAAAACTGAGTTGATCTGTTTTTTAAGGGTCTGTGCTTTCTTTGAATATTTTGTAGCAGTTGGTTTTTTGCCGAGTTCTCCCGCTATTTTTGAAAGTGCTCTAAGCTCCAAGTACAAAAACGCATTCAAATCAACAGCAATAACGGATCCATCGGGGTAGTCTAGCGCTGCAATGTTGTTGTCTGCACCTGATTCCATAGAGTCAGCCCAGCACGAGAGGCCTGTCTGTGAATCGTAATACTTTTTTTGACGATACTCCGTTGCTTTTTCTATTTTGCCTAGCCCATTTTTAAGCCAACTAAAATCTCCCAAATTTTTTGAAGCATGATACGCGGCTTGTGCAAAAAACGGTTTAATATGCTTAAGCCGAGTATCAACACCCTCGGGAGTTAAAAGCCCTGGCGTGAATCCATCTTTCTTTACGTTTTCTAAATAATTACGTGTCCAGTTTTTTAAGTAAATGGCTTCAGACGGAATCTGACTAGAAAGTGCCATGCCAATAAAAAACCCATCCCAATCCCAATGTTCATCATAGGGGCCAGCGGGGACGAGGTAGTCATACTTGATTTTACCTGACGCTTTTCGTTTTACTTCCCATTTATATTTTTTAAAGTGTTCTTTGAGTTCCTCGTACGGCGTCATTTATTTTTTTATTATACTTAGAAGTGTAATTAAATAGTATCGAGTTCGCATGAAAAGGTCAAACAAAAAAGCGCTACCTGAGTTTAGGGAGCGCAAGAAAATAGTGGTGGAGTATTTATTGTACAATACCAGCCTCAATGAGCATTTGAGGCGGTGGCATAATACGGTCAAAGGGGATACAATGTGCTTCGACCGGGCCCAGCTTTTCCGGAATAATGGTAACCAATTGGTTATCAAGTGGTGCAAGAACATCTTTGTTGTACTCAGCAATCTCTTCAATAGTCTGTAGAGTGTGTGGAAGTGTGCCGCTCATTACAATCGCAGTAATAAGTTGTCCAATTCTAAAGAGCATAAAGTGCTCTTTTAAATGTGTGTTGGTTCCGTCAAGACGGGGCTTGTCATGAATAACCTGCCAGATTGCCGGAATTTCACTTTGGCTTGCGCCAAATTGAATATTCTCAAGTGTTTCAAGCCCATATCCAGTCGCAAATTGACGTTCATGTAGGAGCGTGTGAGCATCCCACAGCATCTCTCCACAGCAGGGCCACACAAGTCGTGCAAGGCCGTGATAAACGCTATCAGCAGCTTCACGAATTTCATTCGGAATGTTGCTTTTTGCCGCATGGGCAATAATATGTAAGCTGTTAAGGGTTGCTGCGACAAGTTCGTTGTTACGTCCAACTTTACCAAAAATACATTTCCTGAGTGATGTATTAACTTTTCCACGACTACGTAAAATATTTTCTGCAACCGGTGTAAAAATATATCGCAATGGATCGTATGTTTCATAGCTTTCGAGTTCACTGTCGCTTTGGAACACCCACTTAGTAGACTCAAGAATCTGTGAGTGATTTAATAAAATTCCTAAAATACCCAAGTACAGTGTTGCACCTTTGCCAATAAACCACTCCTGAATACCTGCTTCATCTAAGCACAATATTTCAGAAAATTTCTTCCAGTCAATCCGGTGTCTTACTTCAGTCTTCTCATGAATAACGTGAACGCCACTGTCCTGCAATGCTTGAATAGTTTTTCTGTGAAGTCCTGAAGATAAGAAAAATACCCGTTCTGGTCCTAAATGACGAGCTAAGTATGCTCCTACCTGTGTAATCCTGCCGCACATATCGGCTTCCAATTCATAGGTTGGTGATATAGCAATGGTTTGCCTGGCTAGGGTCTTGAACGTTTTTCGTTGTCCCTGAACATCATCCTCGTTTGGAGAATAAATACATCCGTTCAAAAATTCACCCTGTTCTCGTGGGGCGGGAGTAATGGTATACATACGATTGTCTCTTGCTCCAATGGTTCTTGCATCACCAGCGTGATGCTTTTTCAAGTCTTCCTCTCGGATAGGTGAACTACCCATTTTTCAGTATCCTCCTATACTATATCCAAAGAATCTAACCGCGATTTTCCCCTAATTTACACTTTCTGTCAATCGATTTTTCACTTTGGTGTATGAAGGCAAAAAGGTGTGTTACAATGATTATACTAACAGAGCCTATGATTTTTGATCATCGTATTGACCCCATCCTTGTTTCGCTTGGTCCATTTACCGTACGGTACTACGGTCTTTTGATTGTATTCGGGATTCTTGTAAGCTTATTATCCTGGCGGTTACTTCTCAAAAATGATAAAGAGAAATTTACCGTCCTTTTTGATTTGCTCGTATGGCTTATTATTGGTGGAACCATTGGTGCACGGCTTGGCCACGTGTTTTTTTATGAATGGAGTTATTACAGTCACAATCTTCTTGAGATACTTATGATTCATCGTGGAGGACTCTCAAGCCATGGGCTTACCATAGGACTTGCGATTACGTTTATTCTCTTTATCCAAATCAAACACATAAAAATTAGAGACTACATAGATCTCGTGATTATTCCTATTCCACTTCTCGTAGTATGTATTAGACTCGCAAACTTTATCAATTCAGAAATCGTCGGCAGGGTAACGGGTGGCGAGTGGGGGGTCCGGTTTCATTTATTTGAGCGCAGCGCTGTCTTAAGACATCCCAGTCAGTTATATGAGGCGTTCCTTGGATTATTCATATTTGTTGTAGTGTTATTTTCTTATAAATACTTCACAGTCAAAAAGAAGATTCCGTACGTTACGTTTAGTCTATTTATTTTCTTGTATTTCACCACACGATTTCTTGTTGAATTCTTTAAAGAATACCAAACGCTTAGTGCGTCGAGTCCACTTACTATGGGGCAATACTTGAGCATTCCGTTTATTGTGATTTCATTGGTGTTTTTTGTATTGATTTACATGCAAAGCAATAAAGGGAGTAAAAGAAAAATTCTCATAGATAAGAAGTAGCATTTTTTGGTACAATAAAAAGGGTGAAGTAAAGAAAAGATCAAAATGATCGAGCAGGTAAAAATTAAAGATGTACTGTTCCAAGAAAAGGTAGACAAACTTTTTTGGATACTCAAAATACGTTTTATTACTCCCATTACTCTGTGGGTTGTTATGATGCTTGGATTTACGTCGCGACCAAATATAAGAAGCATTACTATTTTTTCCGGCATACTTGTTATATATCTTATATATACGGGGCTTAACTACATTCATTTAAAACGCATAAAACACTACACAAAGGGAAAAAGAACGCAAGTTAATCTGAACATGCTTGCAACTGTCCAGCTACTCGTTGACATTGTTCTTCTCACACTCATCATATATTTTGATGGTGGAATAGAATCACACATGGTGTTACTCTACGTATTTGTATTGGTAGTTGCCGCAGTTATTGTGGATGCGTATTATGGATATTTCTTATATGGGTGTATGTCTCTCTTTTATCTCGGACTTATATTTGGAGAGATGACTGGATACATTGCGCACCAGTCTGAGCGGGGTGATAATATTAACTATTATCAAGAATTTGGTGTTGTGCTATCCGATGCTATTTCTGTAGTCTTTTTGCTCGGTCTCCTTTTTTACTTTACTCGCTATCTTACCAAGGAGTCACGGTTGCTCCAGGATGCCTTTCGAGAGGCGCTCAAAAAGTACAGTAAAGTCAAAAAGAAGTACGATGATCTCTTTGATTCTGTAAATGATTTGATAGTAAGCATAGATGCGCAAGGCACTATACTCTACGTGAATAACAAGTGGCGCGAGGTGCTTGGGTATACTAAGAGTGATACAAAAAAACTCAACTTTAGTGATATACTCTGTAGGGAATGTGAGGATGAATTTAAAAACTTCATTGCTCCATTTGAGAAAGGAGAAAGAGAACGACGATTTAGAACGGTATTTATAACTAAAGATAGGGAAAGAATACAGGTGGAAGGTAACTTATCTGCAAAAGTTGTAGATAGCGAGTTAGTCTCCTTACGGGGCATTTTTAGGGATATTACAAAGCAAGTGGAGGCGGAAAAAGAGAGAGAAAATGAACAAGAAAAGCTCAAAGAATTCAACAAGATTCTCATTGGCCGCGAGCATAAAATGATCGAGATGAAAGATGAGATAAAAAGATTGAAAAAAGAAAATGATACGTTAATGGGCACGTAAATGGCAGAGCATGAAAAAGATGTGTGGATTGAAGGAGGATACTATGTTGATTTTGATGAGCTCGGACAATTTAGAATCATAGGACCAAACAACCACTTGTATTGTGGATTTGTTACTATTCCTCGGGAAGATATAGTGATACAAAAGCTCAAAATGAACAAAAGATTTGAGCTCGAGGTATCTGGAGTGTTCACCAAAAAGAAAATTAAGTTTTTTTATCCGGTGATGGAGGATATGAGAACGGTGCGGCAGCTCGTGAGTTCGGAGAGTCCAAAGAAACTCTACATGTCATTTGCTGAGATTCGTAAGAAATTTTTGAGCCTCTCATTACCTCGTGAAGCACGGAAGTTTACTGAAGGTATCGACAATATCTTGCGATTTAGACGACATTATGGAAAATATTGGTATGGAGTTGATGTTATGTTTGACCGTGGCGTCAGTGTTAAAGAAATAGATGCTCCCTTCAGAGGGTTTGCACTGTTTAACACGCAGGGCGATGAAATTCCTTTTACCATTAAAGCGGCAACAAACGATTTTACTTCGTACCATCCCATCGCACGTCTTTTTGTACGACAACGTATTGATTTTTCAGTCTTTTTGGATATTGAGAAAGTATGTAAAAAAGACAGTTGTATTAAACTATTTTGGGATCAAGCGGGCAGGGAGATCAAGCATTTGATTACGTGGAGCAAAACGAGTGGTGATAATTACGGGACCATTTTCCCCCGGGATTACATGGAAGCAGCCGATCTTAGTGTGCATGATTTGACTGAAAATGCGAGACGCTACATGTACGAGGTGACTATTAAAAATGTGAGTGAATATGGGCAAGGATGGCATGAGGATGTTGTTGGTGAATACCGGTACGAGCATTTGGTAGGTGGGCGCGATATCTTTGATAGAAAGATGATTGATATTGAGCCGCATACTATTATGGGACTTAAACACTTGCCGTATTACTTTATTCGTCAAAATGATAATCAAAGCAAAATACGGCGGATCGCGGAGTACATAATTGACCGTGCGAGAACAAGAGAATTGATTACGTTTAAGCCATTTCCTCAAAACAGACGTAAACCGGGGGATGTTTTTTATGATGCAGGAAACTGGCGTGATAGTGCCGATGCATATAAAAGAGTAAGCGATGTAATAGCTCCGTTTGACGTCAATGCAGTATTTTATCCCGAAGCACTCAGAGTACTTAAAACACAGATTGATGATTTAGAGCTAGATGTTCCAGATATTGATGAACTAATTCAGAAATGGGATAGTGTCAAAGATCGGTATCGATTCACAAACAGAGATGGGAAAACGGCGTTTGCATTGGCACTCTACGGTGGAAAAAACAGTAAAGAAGAGTTTGTTTGGAAGCAGTTCAAGGTTAATCATTTAGATGAATCATATTTGTATACTTACGGAACAGATATTGATCCAGATGATATCGCCAGTTTTTGCGAAAGGCTTAAAGACGAGAAATATTTCTATACACCAGCAGGGCCGGTGCTTATTGCACGTAACAACTCCCATGGGTACACGTCAAAGGAATACCACGGGGTTGTTATTTGGGCTAAGCAGGCAGCGTTTGTTATTTTGGGCCTTTCAAAAAACTTAAAGCTTGGTCTAAAAGAAGGATGGGACAAAGATCTTGTTAAAGAAATCAGAGAAACATTACTCATCACTGCAGAGGCAACTATGAAGGCATTTTTGGAGCTTAGTGCCATTCCGGAACTTCATGTGTGGTCTGAAAAACAAAAAAAGCCCCTGCTCTTTACCGATCAAGAGGGGGTAAAGTATGGACAAATGTCAAAAGTACAACTGTGGTCAGCTGTTGCAGCGAGACGGATTGCCAGAAAGTACTGGGAAATAAAAACACAAAAACGATATAAATTCTAAAAATTGTTAAGTCCTTTGAGCGTTACCCCTACCGGAGCATGGTCGGATCCAAAGACGTCTTTTAGAATGAAAGCATCTTTTACGTAGGGCATACAATTTTTACTGACAAAAAAATAATCGATTCTCCATCCAACGTTTCTTTCTCTCGCACGTGTTTTTAGATCCCACCATGAGTACTGATCTGGCTTGGTGTTATATTTTCTAAATGTATCTACATATCCGTGCTTAATAACAGTATCGATCCATGCACGCTCCATGGGTAAAAACCCCGATCGTTTTGAATTCTCCTTTGGTCGTGCAATATCTTTTTCTGTATGTGCCGTATTTACATCTCCGCAAAAGATGATCTTCTTGCCCTTCTTCTTGAGTCGGTCAATGTAGTGTAAAAATGCCTTATAGAAGTCCATCTTAAAGGTAAGCCTGTCTGCATCCTTTTTCCCATTTGGAAAATAGACATTAAATAATATAAATCTATCGTATTCGGCTTCAATCACACGGCCTTCCTGTGAGAGTGGTGATTTCTCTCCAAAATCCGTTTTAACTCGCGTGGGTTTAATGCGTGAAAAAATCGCAGTACCACTGTACCCTTTTTTCTCAGCTGGGTTCCAACAGGTAACGTACCCTTGAGGAGCGATCAGTTTTTTTGGGAGTTGATCTTCTTTTGCTTTGATTTCTTGAACACACAAAATGTCCGGCTTTTCGTTTTTAAGAAAGTCTAAAATACCTTTTTTATATGCTGCTCTGATACCGTTTACATTCCATGAGAGAATTTTCATGATGTTTTTTGATTGATTATTTTAGTATCGTATAACAGATCTATTATATATAACCCAGCTTGGTCAGGAGATCTTTACCTATTGTTTCAATACTATCGTATTCATCTGCAGTCAATTTTTTCCATCTTCCTCGACCATCAAACAAAGGCTGATTGATTTGCCAGTTACGATATTGATTGTGGTATTCGCCAAAAGAGGAAGGAGGTCGAGATAGTTTATTTGAGTACCATTTCTTCTCATCTTTATGGAACATACGTATTTCTTGTTCATACTCCTCTTTCAAGAATACCATCACATTTCGCATTGTAGCTTCAAAATGAGCAACCAGATCTTCATAGCGGACAACATGAACCCGGGGGTCGTCCCAATACGGCAATCCGGCTGTATTGTCAGTTACCCATCGTTGTATTCCCCCGATCAAACTCCCCGTTCTATCACGAATGGAACAAGCCACATCGCGACCATCCCGCAACATAATAACGACTTTTGCATCAGGTACAAGCGAAAAGATGCGCTCTAGCTTGTGAATATGTTTTGGCGTTTTTTCAGCCCACCGACGTTTTTCTGAGGCAGCCGCTTGAGTGCTAAAATCTAGAAGCGACTTCTTAGCTTCCCGCTCATTCATGAAGCCGAACGAAGATTCCTGAGGAACCGCAAAAATTTCAGAGTGCGAACCTAGTGCTGCAAGCAATACTGAAGTTCCACTATGACCGCACCCTACGATAACTATTGGCCCTTTCATCATATAGTTTTTTATCCTTGCTGGCTATATCTTGCAACAAGTCTCTTCTATGCGTGTACGTATACCGTTTACATTCCATGAGATGATTTTCATGATTTGGTATGAATTATTTAATTATTATCATACTATTATTTGCGGAATCGTGCATCCGGAATTTGCCGTCCCCCAAATCTTCTGTTACACTTACCTGAAGCCAAAAAATAATTATATATTTATGAGCAAGAAAGAAATAAACGCCCAAGTATTCATTATCCCGCTCTCAATTGTTATTGCGGGGCTTATTATTGCCTTTGCAATTATTGCCACTAAAGGGGATTCAAACACAGAAGCATTAAAAGCAGAGGCGATTCCACAAGCTAAGGAAGCTGAGCAAGAGAATCCGACACCTGAGGAGTTCATAGCCCAAGCTGAGACGGTTACTGTGTCCATTGATGACGATGCGATAAAGGGAAATAAAGAGGCAAAAGTTGCAGTAGTTGAGTTTAGTGATTTTGAGTGCCCCTACTGTAAGCGGTTTTGGGAACAGACGTTGCCCCCACTTACTGAAAAATATATCGATTCAGATAAAGCTTTCTTTGTCTATCGGGATCTTCCCCTAGACTTTCATGATCCTAAGGCAACAGAAGAGTCTATTGCTGCGGAGTGCGCAGGAAAGCTCGGTGGTGATGCAGCATATTATCAGTATCATGACTTGATTTATGAAAACACCAAGGCAAATGGAAAAGGCATTTCAGAAGAAGAAACACTGTCATTTGCAAAACAAGTAGGAGTGAAAGAGGCGCAGTTTAAAACATGCCTTTTGGACGAGAAGATGAAAGAAGAGGTAAAAAATGATGCGGAGGATGCAGCTAAGATTGGTATGGAAGGTACTCCAGGTTTTGTAGTGGGAAAGGTTAAAGGAGATGGAACGGTTGAAGGAATTGCGCTTCGTGGTGCGTATCCTCAAGAGTATTTTGAACTTGCGATAGAAAAGATGCTTGCTGAATAAAGTATCACCACTAAAAACCTCTCACTTTTTGGTGAGAGGTTTTTTTATTTTTCTTTCTTTGTTCCTCCCCCTTTTTAAAGGGGGAGGTTAGGATGGGGTGTATGTCTCGCGTAGGAACTCAATCCTTAATGAGCAACTTGCCTGTTATTCGCAAGAAGTCTTCTGATAAAGTCAACCAGCAAAAATGCACCAATTCCCATAATGACGTATGCAACTTCGATTCGGTATGGAATATCAAAGATAAAAAAGACAACCAGTATATGAGCAAAGAGCACGCCCGTGCGGGCATCAATGTTGTGAATATCGTATGGACGTTTGTATTTGGCAATATACGCAATACTTGCAATAACCCCAATAATCAAAATTGTTGCAGCGGTGATCACAATTGCTGGTGGAATATCAGTTCTAAAGACCATAAAAAAGAAGCCTGAGGTAATAAGGAGCCCGTCTGCAATTGGCTCAAGAATATGGCCACCAAAGTATGTTTCAAGCTTGAACTTGCGTGCAATAATACCATCCATTTTGTCAGAAATCATACCGTAAAAGTAAAATACCTGTACATACAGTGGATTTGTGGGGAAAAAAGAGGCAACAACAATATACACGGCAATAATAATCCGTGTGTATGAGATAAGATTGGGGAACGCGTAGAGTTCTTTTATGTTAAATTTGGTGTTCATACGCAAAAAAACTTGACAAATCGACAAAAACATGCTAAGGTTCAATGCTAATTAAATGGTAACATATTTTTTATGAGAAGACTACTTACGCTAATGCTTGCAGTGACAAGCGTTGTTACTTTTTCTGGATTCGTACCAGCTGCATCTGCTACGATTCCTGAAGAAGTAGGGCAAAGCAATATGAATGGAGAAGAAGACAGCTATAAGCCAGGTATTGAATCGTTTGGCGTGTCTGCACAAACTAAGGACACGGTTGTACTCAATGCCATTTTAACTACAGAAAGTTACAGTGATACTATCAGATTGTATCAGCGGGATGTAGAAAAGGGAGAGGGATATACTCTTGTTCATGAGGTGCCCAAAGAAGAGATGGAATTTGTCTTTGGTAGGTATACCGTGTATCAACATGCCGTAACCGGGCTTGAACCCGGAAGAAAATATGAGTTTTCAATTAAAATTGTTGTAGGTGACACGGAGCCATATTCTCATGTAATAGCTGCAACTACATTAACTTCTGATCCTAGAATTGTCGCTTTTTCAAAAAAGAATGCACTGAGAGGTGAATATGTAACTATCTACGGTGAGAATTTAGGGGAAGAAAACTGGTCAGAAAACACTCGGGTTAGTTATCTTGGAGATACAGGAAACCCTTTTTATGTTACCGGTGGTAATGACAAAAGCATTTCAGTTTCACTTCCCTTTGACATCGATTATCGTCGAGGATTTATTGAAGTGTCAAAAACATTTGCCGAATATCCATATAGTATGCTTAAAGATGATGGTGAAAAGCGTGAGCATGAGCTCTATCATATTGTCAGCAAAGAAAACCTAAATATTATAAACGAGTCACACTGGATTGAGCGTACCATTGATTCTCACTACTATGGTGAGGAGTATAGATACCTCATAAACAGTCTTGATTATCGCTATGGAAGAGGCGAGGTTGATAGAGAATACCTGGTAAAAGAGCAGCGAGCAGCAAAAGAGTTTAGAGAGATTATGCAGAAGCGCTTAGGAAGAGATATAGGCGTTGATGCGCTATGGTTTCTAAATCTGTTCCAGGCATGGTACTACGGTGGATATTCTGAACAAGATATTGAGAATGAAGTGTTGTACGGTCCGGGCGTTGTGCACACCACTATTCAAAAGAAGGAATGGGAAAAGACAGTTGATTATCAAAATCGTGGATACTAGTCGTAACTGGTAAAAGAAGTATCAGTTACTTAAGAAATAAGACCTCTTGTTTAGAGGTCTTATTTTAATATGGGGATATCCTTACGTACATTCTTTGCTATAATGAACTAAAGTAAAAAAATTAGTAAATAAAAACACTCATATGCAAAGAAAAGTTTCAGTTTTCGGTTTTATGCTGGTGCTCGTTGCTTTACTTATTGTCCCGGTAGCAACTAATGCAGCCGCAGGAACAGAAATGCAGCCCGCTGCGAATGCATCAGTGCTTGATGCTGTGGAGGCACACTTTAAAGGAGCAATAAAAGTAGATAAAACCGGACGATTTCTTGAAAGCATTCATGTAGGATCTTCAAAACCGGGAGTTGGTGGAGTAACCTATATGAATGGCACTGTGGTGAATAAATCAAAAGATGAGAATGGAAATGAAGTTGCGTTTACGGTAGGTGACGATGTTCGGATTGATGGAGCCTTTTTTAGAATGGAAGAAGGGGGCACCTATCCGATTAAGGTTGCTGATTCAATCATGCCAAAGGACGATAACACGTATAGTCTAGGCATGTCGCAAAGCAGATTCAAAGATGGATACTTCTCAGGCCAGATTAATGTAAACTCAATGAAACCGGATGGTCAGCTTACTGTTGAGGGAAGTATTAAGGCGCGAGGTGGTGTGAATGTAGGCAATGCTCAAACGGGATCTTTTGGTGAACAGTCTGGTAGTCTTTCGCTGGAAGCAGGAACGATTCAGTGGAATGGACAAAATTTTCAGGGTTGGAATGGTCATGAATGGACCCAACTAGACGGAGCAAGTCCATGGATGACAGAAGGTAGTGACGTGTATTATCTGTCTGGAAACGTTGGTATTGGGAAAAAGGCACCTACGCAAAGGCTTGATGTAGCAGGTACTATTCAAGGGCAAAACATAATTCCTGCCGTTGCGAATACATACAGTCTAGGGTCCGAATCGATGCCTTGGAAAGATGTATACGTTGGCCCGGGAAGTATATATGTTGACTCCAATACACTCTCTTCCTCAGCAGATATATTAAATGTTGATAATGCGCTGTATGTTAAAAAAGATGACATTGACCCAACAGAACGAGGTGTTTCTGCTGGAGGAAGTTCATTTAAAAAAGGCGTAGATTTTACCATGGATACTGTTGGTTGGATGAAGCCAACTACTCCAGAAGCTGTAGAGGAGTCTCTGGGGATGCATTGTAACAATGATCAGGAAAACGTTGAAGAACTTGAAGGTGTGTATTTCTTTTGGTCAGATACAGTTTTTGAGACACGAATGAGCACACCATGTGTGTGTTCATATAGTGAGTGGACTGGATGGGGATGGAAAACCTTTTCTGGCGGTGGCTGTTTTCCAGAACTTCTAGAGTAAACTAAATAGAACACACTCTTTACAAAACTTCTCTAGAAATGAGAGGTTTTGTTGTGTATAAGATTGAGTGGCGCAAAGGGGGTATGTGTATGGTATGCTAGTAGGTAGAAGAGATGTAGTTACGTAATTTGTGATCTAAAAAAGCTAATAGTTAATCATATGAATGAATCTGTAGAGCAAACTCAATCTCAACCTCAATCATCAAAAAAGGGAGCAAACACGTTGTTGATTGTTCTCCTTATTATTGTTATCGGTATTTTGATTGGTGGCGGTGTCTATTACCTTATGGACAAGAAGAATGTTGAGAATACAGATACGTATCAGGCAGTCTTTTTACAAAACGGCCAGGTATACTTTGGTAAAATGGATAAGCAAAAAGACGGTGTGCATCTCATGGATGTATATTATCTCCAAGCAAATCAGCAACTTCAGTCAGCAGGAGAAGAGGGCGAAGCTGCAGCTGAGAAGCAACAAGCACAACCTGAATTAAGTTTAGTAAAGCTAGGAAATGAACTTCATGGTCCGGAGGATGAAATGGTCATTAATAAAGAACACATACTTTTTTATGAGAACTTAAAAAGCGATTCAGGCGTCGTTGAGGCTATTAAGCAAGAAAAAAATAAGTAGTGTGGATATCTTAAGGCATATCATTTTTGAGCTTTAGAGGCAGTGTGGTATACTTACCATAATTACAAATCTAAAATAGAAATAAGAGAAAAATATGGCAAAGACTCTCAAGTTCGCCATAGGTGGCTGTTTTTCCATCGCACTTGTTGCAGTTGCATTGAGCGCATCTGCAGCTTCAGGAAACAACATTCAACCTGCGGCCGAGATTGATTATTTAGAACCGGTAAACGTCCAAAGTGCAATAAAGGTTGATAAAACCGGACGCTTTTTAGAGAGCATCCACGTTGGTTCAACTTCTCCTGGTGTTGGCGGTGTTTTCTTTGTAAACGGAACATTAAGAAATGTTGCAAAGAATTCAAAAGGTGAAGACGCGGTACCGGTTACCATTGGTGATGATTTACGAGTAGACGGTAAAATCTCAAGACTAGGTGACGGTGGTACGTACCCAATCAAGGTTGCAGATACGATAATGCCAACAGGAAGCTATGACCTTGGAACAGCAACAAACAAATTCCAAAACGGAAAATTCTCAGACACCGTTTCTGCTGACCAGGGATTTATGCTCGGGACAACTTCTCTTCAAAATCCTCCAACAGAAGGCGTGATGCAATACGATGGTGACAATCTCTTCTTTAGAGATGAAGGCGAGTGGCACAACTTAACAGAAAAGCCAAAAGTTACTCCAGATAATCTTCAAACAAGCAACAATCCTACAAATGGACAGGTATTGAGCATTCAAGGCGGTACGTTTACGTGGACAACTATTGGGTCAAGCCCATGGATAGTAAGTGGTAATAACATTTACTACAACACCGGAAACGTTGGTATCGGAACCGCAACCCCAGCACATCCACTTGATGTTGCAGGAACTATTCAAGGACAGCACGTACTGCCAGTAACAAACGATACGTACGATCTTGGCTCAACCTCACAAAGATGGGCAAACCTCTATCTTGGCGGTGATACTATAGATATGGCGGGATATGATATTAGCAATCCAGGGTTACGTCTAGCATTTAATGGATCAGGGCAAGATCAAGATTTGAGCATAGCAAACACGCAAAGTTATCCTGATCCTTATGGTTATACCTATTCGATGTATGCTGATGCTTCACGAGGTGGTGTAGGGTTTGGACTTCTTGACGGAGATGATGTTACTGAGTTTACTGCAGTTGATATTGGTAGTGCAATGCGGCTTAGACCTCGCTCCATTCCTGAATGGGAAGACTATTTTCAAGAGGCTTTTCGTGATGCGTGTAATGCGCATCCTGAAAGAGAAGGTATGGTAATTTACGTTGATGAAACAAATGACATTAATAGACCATGCTATTGTGGAAACCCAAGTACCAATCCACTGGATTGGTGGCAAATGGATGGTAATTTAACCTGTGATCCAAGTTAATACATAGCTCAAATATGAAACATTCGGCTCCAGTCTCTGACTGGAGCCTTTTTAGCAAGATATTTTTCCACACCACTTTTTCTCTAGATGTGCTACTATAACACTATACCTAAAAACTAACTAACAAAAATACACATGCACAAAAAAACGTATATGCTCATTGGAGCCTTCGTGTTTGTAGGCGTACTTCTGTGTGCAGGGTCAGCCTCTGCAATGACTGCTGAGGAACTGCAGCCCGCACAGACAATTATCTACAATGAAGCAACAGATATTAATAGCTCAATCCAAGTAGAGCTACCCAGTTACTTTAATCAAGGAGCGCATTTTAAAGGGGTGAGTTTCCTGCACAATACTATAACCAACCCTACAAATAAGCCGGTTACGTTTAGTGATCCGGATGGATTTAGGGTAGACACGTCGTACCGTTTTGACACTCAAGTAGGCGGGCCAAATGATGTCCATTTTGCGGACAATGTAAATCCCTATACTGATTTAACATATTCATTGGGAACGTCTAAGAAACGATGGAAGAGTCTCTATGTTGGTGGAGAAATATATTTTGATGGTGAGAAGATCTATTCAGAAGGGGGTAATATTTATGCGGTTAATAATGATGGAGTCACCAGGACAATGGATGGCCTTTCCAAAGCACAGGATGTAGATGCATCAAATACACCGGCAACTGCAGGTGGCCCATCCGGAAGTGGAAAAGTAGACGTGTCATACAATAAGGCAACCAGCAAATATACTTGGGAAGAAAGACCTTTAGAATACAACATTGTCAATCAAGCATGGGTGCTTGATCCTGGTAACCTTCAAAAGTCAGGAAGTAGTGCCGGAGATGGCCAAGGGAACAATGCAGTAGCAAATAATTCAAACGTTGCTAACGGTATTTCATATGCTGGTGCATGGAATGGGCAGCTCCATGAAGTGAGCGGGAATTATGCAGTCGTTATGGGTGGATATCAAAATGAGGCTTCTGGTTTGCGGTCTTTCGTACTTCAAGGAGTAAGTAATAAAGCTAATGGCCAAGATAGTGCGGTATATGCAGGTCAAAACAATGAAATAGATCAAAACTCCGGAAATTCATTGGTTGCATCCGGAGGTGACCTATCGATCAAAAATGCAAGCAACTCTGTTTTTGTAAGCGGAAATAGCAGTTCTATTGAAGGTGAGAAAACTCTAGTTGCGCATGGTGAAAATCTTAAAGCAGGTACCAGACAATTTGTATGGCAAGGTGGATTAAATAGTTATACTGCTGCTGATCTTACTGCAAGTGAAAATGACGATACCTTTTTTGTTGCTGATGCCAACATGACATGGAATCCAAACAATTTAAACAATGCGTCTGCGACGTTTGAAGGAAATGCCGTAGAACCACTGTTCTTTGTTGACGCCGCGCAAGATAAAGTTGGTGTGCGGGCAAATGACTTGCAGTCGCATTTGGATATAAACGACACTATGCGGTTGCTTCCAACAGACGCACCACTTGCTTGTGGTGGTTCTATGGATGGTGGACTTTACTGGGATGATTCATTAAATGAACTGTGTGATTGTGATGGAACGAGTTGGGCGCAGGTAGATGGTGGTGGTGGATGCTAAAGTAATGTGTTGAGATTATAAAAAAGGCTCCTGCATGGGAGCCTTTTTGGTTATCTAGAAAGAACATAACTAATTAACCAAATACTAAATATAATCCGATTAGGATGAGCAGACTGCCAAAAACATATTTATTTCCCAGGAATGTGAATACTTTGTCTAATATCTTTCTAATGGTAGTCTCATACTTCTTATACAAGATAGCTACAAGGATGTAAGGCATAATCAAAGTGATCGAATAGATCAAAATAAAAACTATGCTCAAGGGAAAAGCAACACCGGATTGTATGATCGTTAAAACTAGACCGGCATATAAAATAAAAAGAGGAGCATTTATTAAAAAAAGTATTAGCGCAGAGAGTGAGCAATATATTCCTTCCAACTTTACATTCCATTGTTTCTTTTTTTTCTTTTCGGACAAGAAAAACTGCAGTACTCCAATACATATAAGTATACCCCCTAAAGCAAGAAAAAATATGCTTTGGCCCTGTGCAAACGAGCTCTTTAGGCTTTCAACAAGACTTTGACCCAGAAAAAAGAATACATTTCCCAGCAGAAAGACCAAAATAAAATAAGGAAGCAAGAAATATAAAAAATTCCTTATGGGTCTTTTTGTAGCAAGTATTCTGAAAATAAGGGCATACGCAATAGGGTCAGATGAGTCTATTAACCCAATGCCAACTGCCGATGTAGATAACGCAATAAAAGACATACTGTTTTTTTATTATAAAAAGGACTCGAGTCTGGTGAATTCTTTTATAGATGTATACATTAATTTATCCGATTATTATTTTAATCCCGCGCTTAGAAAATACGTGCTTGATTTCTTCTGCTTTTTCCTTGTCATAGAACTTCCGGATCGGGTTTTTTGCACCAATTGTAGACTCTTTTCCTAATTTTTCGAATTTCTCTATCCAGATCGGATTGTTAAGCAAAATAGCAGCTTTATGCACGGAGTGCTTTTCATAAAAATCTGCAAGCGCTAAAAGGGCATCTTCTGTGTCCGTTATCCCTGGAATTATGGGTGTACGAGGTAATAAGCTGAATTCTTCCGATTGGGATTTCTTTTTTAGTGTTATGAAATTATTCAAGATACCTTTGTTGTAAGCTCCGCAATATTTTTTATGTTTTTCAGAATCGATACACTTAAGATCAAAGTAAATCGAGTCAGTATGTGGCAAGAGCATGGTTTCAAAAGAAGCTATGTCAAATAGCCCGCAGGTTTCTAGTAAGGTATGGATTCCTTCATCGTTAAAGCGTTTAAATAATTGCGAAACAAACTTCATATGCATGGTCGGCTCACCACCAGATGCAGTGACCCCTCCGCCGGAGGTGTCAAAAAATGGCTTATAGCGGAGCACCTTTTTGACAATCGTTTCGATATCCATTTCCTTGCCTACGTGGTCCAAGGCTTTTGCTGGGCATTCTTCCACACACGTATAGCATAAATCGCACAAGTCCTTAGTAACAAACGGGGAGGCATCCGGAGAAATTGCTCCATGAGGACAGGCCTTTTCACATGATTTACACCCAATGCATTTACTTTTCTCCCACCACAGTTCATTTTGCACGCTCTTGCTTTCTGGATTATGATACCAAAAGCAATCCAAAGGGCAGCCCTTAAAAAACACAACCGAGCGGATTCCCGGACCGTCATCCAAGGAGTTTCCCTTAATGTCAATGATCAGTGGCTTCATTAGTCAACAACTAAACTTCATATTCACACCGTCCCAGTATTTCTAACTGGAGATCGCGTTGCATCTGCACGTAGTAGCCAGTATAACCGGAAACGCGCACAATAAGATCAGAGTAATACTCCGGGTGTGCCATCGCGTCCTTTAACGTATCGCTGTCAGCCATAATAAACTGCATCTGCATGCCGCCCTGCTCGCAATAGGTTTGCACAATGTCTGTTACATGATCGACGTTTTGCCTGTGTGTATTCTTATCTGAAAATACTAGTCGTACATTAAAAGCAATATTGTTATCAAGGGTAAGGGGATCTAATTTAGCCACATCGCCAATATTATCCAAAATGTTTTTTGATGCTAGTGGGCTGGGGGTAAGCCCGGGCGTAAAAGGTTTGCCTGCTAACCTGCCTGATGGTGATGCTCCAGAAACACGGCCGTAAACCGTGTGGTTGTTGTTTGTCCGATACCCTGTGGAATAATGGCCGCCTCTGCCGTTATCTTCATTGTGGAGTAAGTCAGAAACCATGTGCGTAACCTTGTTGGCCATGTCTGTGGCTTCCTTGCTGCCTGATCCAAACTTGGGGACACTACTATTAATCAGCGCGTGCATTTTTTTATGCCCTTCAAAATTTGTATCAACAGCCTCTTTGAGTTCCTTGAACGTATACTTTTTTTCTTCAAAAACCAGTCTTTTTATTACCAATAACGAATCAACAACGTCAGACAGTGCAATGAGGGAAGCGCCCGAGGAATTATATTTTGCTCCGCCCCGGGTCATGCCACGACCCTTCTTGATACATCCATCTAGCAAGGCAGAATAAATCGGTGATGGCATGAGTTGCTGGTGGATTGTAAGGAGCTGCTTAGACCCAATAAACGCTTGTGAATAAATGAACGTAAACTGCTTTTTAAAAGCGTTGTAAAAAGCATCAAAGGTCTTAAAATCTTCAACTCGGCCAGTCTTTGGTCCAAGATCCCACATGGCAACCGGATGACGACCATTGTTAAGCGCCATGCCAAAAGGCGCCATGAGGTTGGAGTCAATGTCGCCGGTGGCAGCCAGATGCTTGCCTGCAATGACCGGTTCCACACAACCCACCGGCACCCAGTCCCGAATATCCTCAATGGCCCATCCTTTAAACTGGCTCCATGCCTTGATTACGGCATCATCGTTGTGAATGGCCGGCGTGCCCCAGGTTATGTAATTTACCTCGCATACCCGTTTAAGAAATGTCCGACTATTGACCCCGGGCATAAAGCGCGCATCCATGTCAGGATCGTTTAAAGACAGCATTTCTACTATTTTTAGAACTATGTACGTCATGTCATTAACCCCGTCTTTTCCTTTCGGCGTAACGCCACCTACAACAGTAGAGGCCACGGCTGGTGCTCCGGAATTTTGCCAGGAAGCAATTGTCGGCGCACCAACTCTATGACTGGTAATGCGCATAAAAAGGCAGCCTACTAGCTCAAGAGCGTGTGAGAGATAGGCTTCATGGTCTTTCTTCGTGGATATCTTTTTCATATCTGCTTCAAAATATGGCTGCAAGATCTGGTCCAGTCGGCCCAGGGCAACATCATCGTCCATACCTTCCAGTCCGACGGCAATATACATGATCCAGAGCGCCTGCAATGCTTCATGCAGGGTCCTTGCGGGATTTTCCGGTACGCGGAGAAGGACCGTATGCATATCTTCCAGCTCCTTTTTTCTTTTTGGATTCTTTTCCTTGCCTGCCTCTTTTTTGACTTGGGTCGCCAAGTTCTTGGTGTATACAGATACGCCGTCAAGACTTATCTTTATAGCCTCAAGTGTATTTTTCTTTTCCTTGTTTGCTTTTGCATCCTTTTTCAATTCTTCGTTAATTTCCTTCTTAATCCCTGTAAGTCCCTTCTTTAAGACTTTTTCAAAACCGGGACTGCCCGGATTTAGGGATACTAGTCCCCATAAGTTTAGGCAGAACATGCGATCATTTATCTTTGCGGGTAGTGGATTATTAAACTGGACCTTCCAGAGCTGGTGAATGTTTCGGTCTTTCCAAAAAGGAAAAACATGTTTATGCAGTGTTTCAATAGTCTCACTGGAAATATCATAAGGATCCAGTTCGCGCTCATGAATAGTTCTGAGCTCGCCCCAGATTGACCAGCCTATAGTATATGGCTGGGTCACGGAGCCGCAGATCGGATTGGGCGTTATAGTGCCGGCAAGCAGATCATCTTGACGGACAACCGGTTCTTTATTGGCCATAAGATAATAAAAACCTTCTGCCGTGCGTAGGTTGGGATCCCAGGGTGTCCCGTCTTTTTTGGTTTCATAGCCGTTTTTAATGTAGAAATCAGTCAACAGTTTCCCTTGTTCCGCAGTTACTTCAGGTAACGTGGTATGGTGATCGTGCTTAAACTGCTTCACTCGGGGGAAATCATCTAGATCGTATTTAGACAGATAGGGCTCATCTAGCCAATGGACACCGGGGTCTACTTTTTCACCCTTCAACCTGCCGGCTATGCGCTTTTTCTTTGTCTGCCTGCCACTTTTTTTTGCATTTTTCGCCAGTGCTAAATTTTCTTTGTGGTGTTCCTTGGCTTGAACCTTAGATGCCTTTATGTCATCTTCCCCAAAAATCAGGGACGACAAATAGTCAAAATAACCATACAAGGCAAGGTTTCCATCAACTCGAACACGACTGGCAAGTATCATCCTGCAGACTTTGTCTTTGCTTGCTGTTTTATAGTCGGTCAAATCTTTTTTAGTGGCAAAAACCAGGGTGGCATCAGCATTTTTTGGGATGCTTTTTCTGACCGTGATCTTTCCATCCTTGATGACGACGGCCATCCTCATATTCTTATCATTGTCGATCTTAAACCCAATAGTCGCATTAATCCATCCCTGTGTACCTTTTAATTCCTCTTGTAAAGACGGTGTAGTATTGAATGTTTCAATCATGGATGTAATATTCTCAAGAAGAATCTTTTTCTCGGCTGATTCACCTTTTGACAGTATTTTCTTTTTTGTTTTCATTTTTTTTGAAATCACTATGTATTAGTATATGTAGTATAGCATAATAAAAAGATAGTTTTGAAACACAAAACATTGCTTCATAGTGTATTTTATGCTATAATTAACACAAAGCCTAAAATAAGCGGTATGGCAACAACTGAAATCAAACAAAAACCTCTCACGCACTATCTCCAAGAAGAAGAAGTGCCCAAAGAACTTCAAGAGAAGGTCTTGTTTGTGGTTTCACAGCTTGTGTATGAGCGGAACCAAGAAGTGATCAATTACCAAAAGGCAGCTGGCGAGACAAAGAAAAAAGAACTGTACGCTTCTATTAGTGAATACGACACAATAATTAGACAGAAAATTAAAAATACACTCGAAAATAAAGAAGATGAAACACAGTGCACCGATTGCTTCAACTACTAGACCGGTAGCGCTTATTATTCTCGATGGATGGGGTGTGACGGATGATTATAACGGGAACGCAATCACGCGGGCAAATCCGCTGTTTTTTGATTACCTGTTAAAAAACTATCCAAGCACACTACTTGATGCGTCAAGTCACAGTGTCGGTTTGCCTTGGGGAGAAATGGGTAACTCAGAAGTCGGACATTTTACGATTGGTGCCGGGAGAATCGTTAAACAAAGTTTATACAGAATCGATCATGATATTGTGACCAATCGTTTTTTTGAAAATACGGCCCTTCTTAAAACCACCATGCATGTCAAAAAACACAGCAGTAAACTCCATATTATGGGGCTTATTGGCAATGGTGGAGTCCATGCGTCGCAGGAGCATTTGTACGCTCTGTTAAAACTCATAAAACGTGAAAAAGTAAAACCGGTATACCTGCATCTCTTTTTGGATGGAAGAGACAGCCCAAAGGATGCGGGACTTGTGTTTTTAAAAGAGTTAAAAAAGAAGATACAGTGGATGCGGCACGTACATATTGCTTCATTTGGAGGGAGAATGTACGGCATGGACAGAAATCAAAACTGGAAGCGTATAGAGAAGGCATACAACACTATCGTAGAGGGGGAGTCAGACATCAGTACTGAAAATCCGGAAAAGCGCTTGCAAGAGTTTTATGATAAAAAGATTTATGATGAACAGGTTGACCCGGTGGTAGTGACTAAGGGAGGTGAAGCAGTTACTACTATTGATGACAATGACGGCATCATATTTTTTAACTTTAGGCCAGATAGAGCGCGGCAGATGACTCGTGCAATGATTAACGAAGATTTTGATAGATTTCCCCGTAAGCGGTATGTTAACAATCTGTCATTCACCTCGTTTACCAAATATGCTGATGATTTAGACACGTTTGTCGCATTTGAGCGTGAGATGGTTCACAATTACCTCACAGAAGTTCTCTCAAACAATAATCTAACTCACCTACATGCGGCAGAAACAGAGAAGTATGCGCATGTAACCTACTTTTTTAACGGACTTTCAGAAAAGGCACAGGAAGGAGAGGATCGCATTTTGGTACCGTCCCCCGTGGTGGAGAGTTACGATTTGCTACCGCAGATGTCCGCAGGAGAGGTAACGGAGAAAATAGTTGATAAGTTTGCCAAGAATAAGTACAACTTCACACTCATAAACTACGCAAATCCAGACATGGTGGGCCACACGGGCAACATGGAGGCAACGGTGCAGGCTATTAAAGCGGTTGATACCCACCTCAAAACAGTGACCGAGATGATTACAAAAAGTGGGGGAGTGGTCTTAGTTACTGCAGATCACGGCAATGCGGAGGAGCTTATCAAAAGGCTTTCCGGCGATATTGATAAAGAACACAGCACTTACCCGGTTCCGTTTATATTGGTAGATGATGCATATAAAGGAAAAGTAGACCCTGTCGATTTCATGAATTTGTATGCCAGCCAGACAACGGGAGTCCTTGCGGATATTGCACCAACAGTGCTTGGGTATTTTAATCTTCCCCTGGGGGACGGAATGACAGGGATCGATTTGAGGGAAGTTATTTGATATACTGTACGGGTAGCCTTTATGGCTACCCTAATTCTATTTTATGAAAAAACTTTTCCACGTATATCTCTTTGTCTTTGCCATGGGTTTTGAGAGTATGACACTTGAGATGGTGCTCTCACGGCTTTTTGCGCCTTATTTTGGCACTTCTCTGGTCGTCTGGGGAGCGGTTATTGGAACGGTTCTTATAGCACTCTCTCTTGGCTATTATATTGGCGGAAGATGGGCTGACAAGAAACCAAAAAAATCATTGTTGTTTTCTATCGGTATTATTGCCAGTATTTTGATTTCCGTGATAACGTTTTTGTTTGATCTGGTGTTTTCTAATCTCAACCCCGAGAATCTTTTTATTACCTCATTTGATCTGCTTATTTTTCTTCTTATTGTGTCACTCCTCTTTTTTGCGGTTCCTGTCTTTTTATTTGGCTGTATTGTGCCGTTTGCGGTACGTATTGTTACTAAGGATGTTTCTCACTCAGGCACTGATGCGGGTAAGATTTTCTCGTACTCAACCATCGGTTCTATTTTTGGTGTGTTTATTCCGGCATTTATTACGATTCCCTATCTGGGAACGCGTGAGACAATACTCGGTTTAGTGCTTTTTGGACTTTTGGTTTCCTTGTTTTACTTTAGAAAAAAGCCGTATCTCTATTTGCTTATACTTATACCCATTTTACTCTATTTTACCTCAGATTATTTTTACAAACAGCAGTCAGACAAGGATTTGGTCGTTGAGGAAACACAGTATCAGTTGGTGAGAGTGACAGACGAGGGCGATCATAAAGAAATGAAGATTGACACCGGCTTTGGCATTCAGTCGGTTTATTATCCTGATGCGGAGTTAAGCCAAAACTACTGGGATAGTTTTGCGGTATTGCCGTATGTAATGAATGACGGGAAAAAAGAAAAAGATGTCTTGGTTTTAGGTATGGCAGGGGGAACGGCAACAGCGCAACTGAGAAAGCTCACAGGAGAAGACTTCACGTTTAACGTTACCGGGGTAGAAATTGATCCGGAGCTCACGGAAATTGCGAGGGAAGAGTTTAATATGAATGAGGAGGTGGTAACCGATGACGCGCGTCTTTTTTTACAAAAAACAGATAAGACCTACGATTTAATTATTATTGATGTCTATGCAAAAGAGTCTTTTATTCCATCACATCTAGCTACGTACGAGTTTTTTGAAGAGGTTGAGAGTAAGTTAAATGAGCAGGGGATAGTCGCTGTTAACATCAATGCACCTAGTAAAGAAAGTGAGTTTTATACAAAATTTACCCGGACTTTTGCGGGGGCGTATAATTTCCCCTACAGTGTTAAGGTCAATGAGTACTGGAATTATTTGTTGATTGGATCAAAGGAAGAACTTGACTTTAATAAGGTGAGAAATATCGATAATCCAAAAGTTGTGACACTCAAGCATTGGTTTAACGATGTTGATATGCTGACGTTTGGTGAAGGAGACTATTTTTCAGATAACAAGTCAGATATTGATCAACTGTCAATGAAGATGTATTTTGAGGGGTTTTAGAATTTTTAATAGTGTGTTATCCCGGACAGTTTTTCCTAAAACTGATCCGGGATCTCGTTTCTGTTTCTGTAAGCTACGAGATCCCGGATAATCATTCGGAAATGATTTCCGGGATGACAAATTAAAAAAACCTTGACTCAAACCCATTTTCATGGTATTTTAATGTGCTCACTCTGACTTAATAGTGGGTGCTTTAGCACCTTTCACAATAACCCTCTAACCTAACATTCCAGATGGGAGGAAGAGGAAAGATGGCCTTATCAAGATCGCGCAAAAAGAAATTAATTGCGCGAAACAAACGAATTGCAGAAAGAATTAATGCAAAGATGCATGATTTTGGGGTTCCTAAGGGGCACGAGCACAGTAAGCTTGGCTTTACCCAAAATGGTGAGGTTTTAGCACTTGACTTTAGGGCTGAGGAATCCCTCAGTATTCTTAATGGTAAATATGTTATTGCAAAATACTTGGTTCAGTTTCCGTTTCAAGAAGAGTGTAGTTGTAAGCTTTCTATGGAAGAAGGTGAAGTCGACAAAGAGACTTCTGAAGAACTGCATCAAGATGAGATGGATGAAATTGAACAATTAAGTCTCTCTACCGCACCGTTTACCGTAAGAATTTCAAACGGTATGGTAGTGGTGCCAATCATTAACCGCAAGTATGTCTTGTTTGACATGCAGTATCGGTTTCCCGTTAAAAGGAAGATGCTGGGGTTCCCGCGGTGTTTTACGTGGGAATATGAGGCATCTGCCGAGCAATTTAAGGAATTTGAAGAAAACCCCAAGTTTGCGTGGCTGTTTTCTCCAAAAATGCTTAAGAAGAAGTCGGTCACCTATATTGGGGATTTTTACCCCGATACAGGCTTAGACGACAACTGCACCAGAATTTACGCGTTGTACTTGGATGTTGATGAAGAAAAATTTAACAGTTTTCTTGATGGGATGCATGCAAGTGATCCAATTACGTTTCGCATGTATACCATTAAAAACGTATATGAGATGTTTGGCGAAGGGGAGTTTCCCTGTGCCATAGACATAGTTACGTGGAAATTTGGAAAGCGCGAGATAAAGAGGTCAATTGGTATCTCTTTTGAAGAGAAAAACGCGCTTCAAAAAAACATTTGCATTTTTTGAGAGAGTCAATTAGTATGCATGGTCACTTAGGTGACAAGACGTGCTGGCGCTGCAGGTGCCGGCCATAGTAAAAAACTCATTTGGCGCTGCAGGTGCCGTTTGAGCCCAGTGTGAGTGATCTGCAAAACAAGAAAGAAAATGCAGACCTCACTAGAGGGTACTATGGAAACTCTGTACAAACCGATCCCTGAAGGCCAGAAACGCGGATGGAAAGGTGTAGACCTTACCACAGGACAGGAAGTGACGCTTCCGCCCCTCTTTGCGATGGTGCAAGACTACCTCGGCATGAAGATCGTTTACGGATCTGCCGGGGCCTACGATGCGCCGTACATTGAGGAGCAAGGTGGACCTGTTGTTCTGGGGTTTTACATCCACAAAGGCGAGATCTTTGTTACCGTGCTCAAGCAGAATCGTCCTTTGATGGGTGGGGTTGTCAAGAACGCGGTGCGGGGCATGAAACGCCAAGATGAAGATCCCAAGCTTGCTGCGCTTCGGGAACAGGGAGAGGAAATTACAGGCCTCAACAATGTTGACCCAGAAAAGATGCCTGGAGAAGATGTCAACGTCAACAGTGCGCTGTTCAACACGGTGACTGGCGGCGGTGTCTCTTACTGGGCGTTTGAGCTTACTCCTGACGTTCTCGAGGTTGGTGACGATGACATCCGTTTCAAAAAGGATGTCAAAGCACAGTCATCGACCGTTGAGACCATGATGGGTTGTGAGCTTATCTCCATCTGGGACGCGCTTACGTTGCCCTGCGGCATGACAGTGAATGCTGCTGCGCGGCTTATTGCGTACCTTAAGGAGAAGGATCAGCTGAAACTCGTGGTTTCCTAAGACAGAGCAGTCAACAGAAAATGGAGGGACTTTTGAAAACCCCTCCAAAAAATTCTAACTGATTTATAAATCAATTTTTACACACTGCTCTTCGGAGTCAGTGCAAGCCTCATATCGCGTTTACGTGATGTGAGGTTTTTTTTATCCACACCTATTTCCAAAATTTTAGTGTGTAGTGTATACTAGTAGCAACACAGACGTATGGTCGTCCGTCTCAACAGTAAAGACGCAACATCTTGCGTCTCAACAGTAAAGACACAAGATTTTGTGTCTCTAACTAAAGACGCAACATCTTGCGTCTCAACATAACCAAAAAACAACATGAAGAAAAAGACAATCTTCTCCGTGATAGCCACCACCCTCTTCGCAACACTCTTCGTTGCCGGCGCAGTGTATGCAGGTACTATCACCTACAACGACGAACTCGTTGTAAACAACACCGGCAGATT
>JAHISJ010000014.1 GCA_018818205.1 Patescibacteria group bacterium | reverse complement strand
ATAGTGTTCCTCCTTTTCCCCACAAATTCAGAAATTTGCGGGGGCCCCGTCATTCCAGCTTGCGTGTGTTCCTTCGCAAAGCCTTCGGAACCCACTCCAGCTTCCATAGTGTTCCTCCTTTTCCCCACAAATTCAGAAATTTGCGGGGGCCCCGTCATTCCAGCTTGCGTGTGTTCCTTCGCAAAGCCTTCGGAACCCACTCCAGCTTCCATAGTGTTCCTCCTTCTCCCCAAACAATAAGAATTATTTGAGACTCCTTAGTTTTTTGTCTAATTAGCCACTCCTTGGTGGTTTTTTTGTGGATTGTGAAAATACCTGCTGTGCATAGTGTGTATAAAAAATGTGCTATACTAGACGTATTATCATAACGGAAGGGGGTGATATACGTGGAAGAAGAAAAAAAAGATCAATATAAGTGTGCAACGTGTGGTTCTCTCTCAGATGAGCCAGGTGAGTGTTGTGGCCAAGGACGTGCTAAATCTTGTGATTGTGGCGATGGTGATCATGATCCAAGTTGTTGTAGTACCTAGGATGTAATTATTTTTTAACAAAGAATACTATGGCGTCAGTAAAAGTGTACTCTACGCCAACGTGTCCATACTGTAAACTGGCCAAGGATTTTTTGGGAGAAAAGGACGTGGAATTTGAAGAGATTGATGTTGCTACTAATCAAGAGGCTGCAGAAGAGATGGTCAAAAAGAGTGGACAAATGGGAGTGCCGGTCATTATTGTGGCAAAGGACGATAAAGAAGAGGTCATTGTTGGTTTTGATAAAGATAAGCTTGTAGAGCTCCTTGAAATCTCAGAATAGCGTTGACAGACAAAAACACTCAGTACGTTTATGTCTTTTATGGGTGTAAAAGAAAATTATGGATATTACGTTTGTTGCACTCACCATTAATATTATTGGTGAAGTATTGATTGCGTATGTTGTATTGCGCGTACATCACAAGATGCTTATTGAGCATAAATTTGATAAGAAGGTTTTTGATGAAATAAGGCGAGAACAAAAACTGGTGTTTCTTGGTATTGCGCTAATCATCATCAGTTTTGTACTTGAGGTGGTAAAAAATTGGGAAATATTATGACTATTCTTTTAGGCACTGATCACGCAGGGTATGAATTAAAAGAGATGTTAAAAACCTTTTTAGAAGAGGAAGGGTTTGAAGTTGACGATAAAGGTGCCCTAACGCACGATGAGCTTGATGATTACCCAGATTTTATTGCTTCTGCTGCACAAGCTGTTTCTAGGGATCCGGAAAACGTTCGTGCTATTATTTTAGGTGGTTCTGGCCAAGGGGAAGCCATGATTGCAAATCGCTTTCCTCATGTACGCGCAACAGTGTACTATGGGGGGCCGCGCGAAATAATTACTCTTTCAAGAGAGCATAACAATGCAAATATTCTTTCTTTGGGCGCACGTTTTTTAAGTGAAGATGAGGCAAAAGAAGTCGTCATGCAATGGCTTAATACTGATTTTCCTGGGGATGAACGCCATGTGAGGCGAATAGAAAAAATAGATATGTATTCTCAAAAGGAGCAATGAAACAAATAATTCCAGCAATCCTCACTGATGATATCTCAGTTCTTAAAGAGCGAATCAAAGCGGTTGAAGGAGTTGCTGAGTGGGTGCAAATCGACATTATGGACAATACGTTTGTGCCGTATAAAACGGTATCAGTTTTAGATTTGGTAACAATCAAAACCACACTTAAGTTAGAAATTCACCTTATGGTTTCTGACCCAATAAAGTATTTAGATGATTGTCATGAGGCTAAGGCACAGCGTGTTATATTCCACAGAGAGGCAGTGTTATCTCCAAAACATGTTCTTGAGGCAATGGATGATTATTTTTTTGATACAGGAGTAGCGCTTAATCCAGAGAGCAGTGCAGGGGATCTTGTAGAGCATCATGCTTCTTTTGAGATGTTACTTTTACTTGGTGTTACTCCTGGTAAAAGTGGGCAGAAATTTATTCTAGGAACAATAGATAAGATAAAAGAAGTGCGGAGTCTTTTTCCACACACAGAGATTTCTGTAGACGGGGGAGTAGATGAAACGAACATTAAGGCAATAACAGATGCCGGAGCAGACAGTGTTTCGATTGGCAGTGGGCTTTATAGGGCGAGCGATGTGCACAAGCAATACAAAAAACTGGTGTCTCTTGTAAAAAAAACAAAAAAAGCATGATCCGTTTGGATGCATGCCTGAGCGAATATGTGTGTCTTAGCGGTAGCTTGTCACCGCTATGTTTGTGTTAGAAATAAATGAAAGTCCCTGAATTCTTATAGAAGTCTGGAAGTTTTGAAGAACTAGCTTGCCTTTGGTAGTATAAACAGAAACTGTGTTGTCCTCAAAGGCAATTGCAATATGTTTTCCATCTGGTGAGATGTCCATTCCTTTGATTTTGTATTTTCTGAGCTTAATCGTTGCAGTCTTCATTTTTTGCGGAAATACTTTGTAAATATACATGTATTTCCAAGAATCAAATAGAGATGGTGTAAAAACTGCAAAGACTTTGTTATTTTTTCTCATGAATGTGATATCGTGCTCCTCAAATTTCTTTTTGAACACTTGATTCTTTTTGGATTTTCTTTTTTCAATAATTCTCCCTGATTCATCTTGATACCAAAACCATTCACTGGATCTGAAGTGACATTTTGATGAAGTCGTAGGAATAACACCATAATCAATTTGTGTGTTTGTGGCAAATGTATACGCAAGAGCATTGATTTCTTCGCGTGCCTCTCTGAGAATGACAATACTTTTAGAATCGTTTATGTAAAGCACGTTTTGAATTACTGGTCCGTCTGTTTCGATCACTTTCCATTTTCTTGGATTTGCTAGTGACCAAAAATAAACCATGTTTCTGTCAATTCGGTAAAGTACGAGGCTGCTCTTGTCTTTTGCAAGCTTGATCTTGATTGCAAAAGCTACGTGTCTCATTTCTTTAGGAAGCTCAAGGGTAAAAATTGGTCTCGTTTTTCTAAATGAAGGAGAAGAAGTATAGAATACTAAGAGTGTATCTACTACTACCACAAATGCAGTGTTGCTTGATGAAATACCGTATACTGGTGAAGTAATACCCGTGAGTACTTTTTCCGATTTGAAGTTAAGTATCCAGAGCTTGGATTTACTCCGACTCTTTTGATTTGTATCAAGATTCAATTTTGACAAGTCACCTTTTTTCTTAGCAAGACGTCCTTTGATTTTTTTGAGAAGCGTGTCTAATTTGTTGGGCGTCTTTTTTGACTTTTTGACTTTTTTGCCATCAAATTTCTTAATCAAAGTGGCGTATTGTTTTGGGCAACACTTTTTAAGTTCTTGTTTCAAGCGGGTGTTTTGTTTAACAATTTTTTCCATAGAATCATGTTTGCATGAAAATGCAAACAAAACCGCTACGAAAAATAAAAATGCTAGTTCTTTTTTCGTCATCTTTCCTCCTAGTGAACGTGCATATTGCACAAAGCTCTCGATAGTACTATGTAATACACATCTTGTCAAGTTCTTGTGTGTAGATTTTTCAGATCCTCTTTTGTTATGGTATAATAAATCTATCTACAAATTTATTTTAACATATGGGATTTTTCTCAAGAAAAGAAAAGAAAGGTGAAATAGCAAATGTGTCTGATTTGGCATCGATTCCAGAAATAAAGGCAATTTTAGAAACAGGCAAGGAAGCAGTGTTTTTAAATCCCAAAAGATCATCTGAGCCGTTACCATTTTCTGTAAGCAAAATGGGTGGAGAGCCCAATATGAATGCATTCGATGCGTGGCCAGAATGCTCGGATTGCAAAACACTGTATATTTTTGTGTTACAACTCTACAAATCTGAGTATCCTGAGTTTCCATTTCCAGAAGGCTCAGACCTGTTTCAACTCTTTAGATGTCCAAATGATGATTGTAAAGGTGCGTATGACGAGTGTAGCGATCACTTAATGCAGTGGTTTTATTCAGAAGCTATTACTGATTCTAATAAAGAAATTCAGCGGCCGTCTGCGGATGGGGATCAGCTAGAAGAGCCTATTCCTGATTGTCTTTTTAATCCTGAGAGAAGACTTGATTACGATAGCCAAAGTCTGTACGTTGATCTTGAGGAAAAGTATGACAATTTTGAGGATGTTATTGAAGTATTCTATGAAAAATACGGGAGTCCGGTGGGGACTAAAATTAATGGGCATCCGGACTGGATTCAAGACAATGCAACACCAGAGTGTAAGTGTGGTAAAGAAATGACGTTTTTCTTCCAACTTTCCGGAAGTGATGAAGGAGACGATGGCGAACCACCACACGGACTGTCGATAGGTGATATGGGGAATATCTACTTTTTTGGATGCGATAACTGTGGTGTTGAATCAATAACAACCCTTTGGGATTGTTCGTAAAAAGAGCCGTTTTAACAAAACTATGAAAGAACTCACTCTAGCTCAGCTCAATCAAAAAGCAAAAGAAATCAGAGAAGATATAATAGAAATGCTTCTTGAAGCGAAGTCAGGGCACTCGGCAGGGCCGCTTGGCATGGCTGATGTGTTTACGGCACTCTATTTTGCTGTACTCAATCAGAATCCACAAGATCCATGGAATGAAAACAGAGATAAGGTAATATTATCGTGTGGACATATTTGTCCGGTGCTCTATGCAACACTTGCACATGCAGGATATTTTCCTAAATCAAAACTAAAGACACTCAGAAAAATCGATTCAAAGCTTTATGGACATCCGCAAGTACGAGCGCTTCCCGGAATAGAAAATTCTTCAGGGCCGCTAGGCCAAGGAACATCACAAGCAGTTGGTCATGCTCTCGCTGCACGCATGGATGACAAACGTAACTATGTTTTTTGTATCACCAGTGATGGAGAGCATGATGAAGGTCAGACCTGGGAGTCGATTATGTTTGCCGGTAAACAAAAGCTTTACAATTTAATAAATATTGTTGATAGAAACAACATTCAAATTGATGGCTATACTGAGGATATTATGCCGCTTGAGCCGTTTAAGGAAAAATACGAGGCATTTGGCTGGCATGTTTTAGAGGTAAACGGGCACAATATCAGAGAAGTGATTGCTGCGTGTGAGGAAGCCAAGGTAGTGTATGAGAAACCAAGCGTTATTATTGCGCGGACAATTCCCGGAAAAGGCGTTGAATTTATGGAGCGCAAATTTGAGTGGCACGGAATTCCACCAAATGCTAAGCAAGCAAAAGAAGCGTTGCATGATATTAGGACTATCAGAACGCTTGGGGGAAATATTTGTAGCGAGTGTGAATAGTAGTATTTAAAAAAACTTAAATTAACAAAAAAATGGCGAGAGGAGAAAGTAGTAGAGAATACATGGTTCAAGAGGAAAGGAAGCCTATCAACTGGCAAGATATGTTGCCAGAATCATATGAAGTTTTTTTAGAATCGAATATGATGGATGATGAGCTCAGGCGAGATATCGCGATGCAGCAACGGCTCGATCGCCCAGAGAGGGTTGCAGGACTTCAAGGGCAAATGGAAGAAAAAAGACGAGAGCTAGAAAGACGATTTCAAGAAATTGCAGAGATTTTTTCTGCACTTCAAAACGGTGAGTTTCATTTTGAAGGTGATTTGACAACAGTTAAAGAACAGCAAGAGATGGAAATAATGGCTTTTTGGGTAATTGAAGAAATGAGAAGAGGAGAAAAACTTAAAAATAAAGAAAATGAGTGGAGTCTTCCAAAGAAGAAGAAAGATAGAAAGAGCATCACACATTTTTTAACCGATAAGAAAATATTACGAGAGGTCGATTGGACGAAGCAAGTTAGTCAAGGAAGGGGGGAAATACGATCATTTTTTATAAAACCAGGGTTTAAAGCGCATTACGGAGAGGTTGTAGGGCGCAGACACCTAGAAGGAATTGATTCAATGGGTGCACTTCTTGATGATTTGCAGGAACGTACACGCTCTAGAATACAAAATGCATTGCCACCTGGGTTGGAGCTCCCTTATACAGAAGACATTGTTTGTGATGTAATGACGACTTTGGTCTCTGGGAGAGAAGAATGGATGCGACTTATGACAGAAATGCAAAAACATGGAGTATATATTGATCGAGCTGAAGTTTCTGATACCAAGAAAAAGAAGAAAAGTGGTAAAAATATGGATATAAAAAAGGTATCACTGATGTTGTATACTCCTCAAGAATTACCACAGCCTGAACCTGAAGTAGAAGAAGTACTCACTAATCCCTATGAAGATGAAACGCCTGTGTCAAGATTTAGGCGTGAGATTGAAGAACAGTTGTTTGACTAGTGATAACTCATTTTACATTTAGTAAAAAAGTATGCTTTCAAAAAACGTCTACAACTTAGAAAAACTAGAACAAATCCCCACCAGGAATGGCTATGGTGAAGGGCTTGTTGATGCTGGGGCAGCGGATGAAAACGTTGTAGTGCTTTGTGCTGATCTTACAGACTCAACACGCAGTAATATGTTTAAGGAGCGCTTTTTAGATAGATTTATTGAGATGGGCATACAAGAGCAAAATATGATGGGTGTTGCTGCAGGGCTTGCAATGGCAGGGAAGGTTCCGTTTGTGTCATCATATGCGGTGTTTTCTCCCGGAAGAAACTGGGATCAGCTAAGAGTAAGTGTCTGTTACTCTGATGCAAACGTGAAGATAGCAGGAGCACATACGGGTGTTTCTGTTGGACCAGATGGCGCGACGCATCAAGCACTTGAGGATATTGCAATAACGCGGGTTTTGCCAGGGATAACGGTCATTGTCCCGTGCGATTATAACGAGACAAAGAAGGCAACCATTGCTGCTGCTAAAATGAAGGGACCGGTGTATCTTAGGTTTACTCGTGAAAAAACACCGGTGTTTACGACTGATGACACCCCATTTGAAATTGGAAAGGCATTAGTATTGCGCGAAGGTGCTGACGTTACTATTACAGCAATTGGTCCGCTTGTTCATGAGGCACTTTTGGCCGCGCATGAACTTGAGAAGGAAAAAATAAGTGTTGAGGTAATAAACTCTCATACGGTAAAACCGCTTGATGAAGAGACACTGCTTAAGTCGTTTACAAAGACTGGTGCAGTAGTAACCGTAGAGGAACATCAAATATTTGCAGGGTTTGGCGGTGCGATTGCAGAATTTGCTTCAAAGAATATTCCTGTTCCGATAGAGATGATTGGCATGCCCGATGAATTTGGCATTTCCGGCGAACCAGGCGAACTTTTGGCACATTTTGGCATGACAAAAAAAGAAATAAAGCAGGCAGTCAAAAAAGTATTAAAAAGGAAGAAGTAGATGTACGACGTTATTTCAATTGGCGATACCACTGTTGATGTCTTTTTAACCATAGATGATGCAACGGTCCTTTGTGATTTAGATAGAGATACGTGCAATATTTGTATTAACTATGCGGATAAAATTCCCGTTAGCAATATCAAAGAAATACCCGGAGTAGGCAATGCAGCAAATAATGCTGTTGGTAATGCTCGGCTTGGGTTAAACGCAGCACTCTATACTCATCTGGGTGATGATGATGCAGGTGAGGATATTGCAAAGGTTTTAAAAAAAGAGAACATAGTAGGCGATTTTATTGTAATTGACGCTGGGAAGGCAAGTAACTATTCTTCTGTTCTTGTGTATAAAGGGGAGCGAACCATTTTGGTGTATCATGAGCCGCGCGATTATCACTTGCCTGATTTAGGCGAAACCAAGTGGATTTATTTATCGTCGGTTGCACCTAACCATCAGATCCTTCATGATGATGTATATGAGTATATTCACTCAAATGGTGTTAAACTTGGGTTTAATCCAGGGACCCATCAGATTAAAGATGGACTGAGGAAACTTAAACCGCTCATGAGTGTTTCCGAAGTATTTATAGTAAATCGTGAAGAGGCACAGCGGATAGTGGGTAGAACAGGAGATATTCATAAACTGCTTGATCTGGTGTATGAGCATGGCCCTAAAATAGTGATAATTACTGACGGGAAAGAAGGATCTTATTGTTTTGATGGAAATGCTAAATATCATTTACCCGTTTTTGACGCACCGGTTGTTGAGAGGACGGGGTGCGGCGATGCCTATTCAACAGGATTTATTGCGGCACTGGTTTTAGGAAAAGAGGTAAAAGAAGCGATGAAATGGGGAACTGTTAGCTCGGCTGCCGTACTCCAAAAGATTGGTGCGCAGGAAGGGCTGCTCTCACGAGATCAAATTGAGGAAAAACTTGCTAGTGCTGATGATAGTTTTAATCCGAAGGAGATATAATCATGGGACATGACGTACCACACTTTTTAGAATTCAACCAGATAACCGAGAATATCTACATTGGTACAAACATGTGTTGCCAGGTTCATTTTGATGAAAAGCTCCTATCTCTTGGTATTGAGGCAGATATCTCGCTTGAAGAAGAACGACTAGATGCACCGTTTGGGGTGAACTTTTTTGTGTGGCTGCCTACAAAAGATCTTACCCCACCCACAATGGACCAGTTGCACTTTGGTGTGGGATCAATCGAGCAGTTGGTATCACTTGGAAAGAAAGTATATGTTCACTGTAAAAATGGTCATGGGAGAGCACCAACGCTTGTTGCAGCATATTTAATGAAAACAGGAAAAAGCATAGATGAAGCTTTGTTATTTATTAAGGAGAAGCGTCAAGTTATACATCTTGAGGATAGCCAGGTGGAGATGCTCAAGACTCTTGCAAAAGATAGTGCTGGTGAAAAGTTTTGATTTGAAAAACATGCTATGAGAGTTGAAGTAACTATTTTTGATGAAAAAAGGCTTAAGGTTCGATAAAAACTCGTATATGCGTTACGTACCGAAATTAGCATTTCGGTTTTGTATTAATAGGGGAATTCCGTTGTACGTCTTTTTTGATCCGGGCAGGATAAAAAATGAATGGTATGAAGCGATAAAAAAGACTCAGATACATTCAAATTTACCACTCTTTCTTGACAGACAGTCAGAGATCAAGGATTCTTTTAGTAAAAGTACCGCTGATCTTTTAAAACATTATGTAAAATTTGGTTTTCCTAATTCTGAGCGATTTAAAGAAAACTATCTTAAAGCATTTTACGGAAATACAAAACCAGGTGAGTTGAAGAAAGCGTATGATAGTATAGATTTTGATTATACCGACTGATGATGAAGTATGAGAGGTATTCAATGATTACTCCATACCTACGTTTTATACAAAGGAATATGAATAAACCGTTTTCACGTATTTCCATGTTGGACTATGGTTGTGGTGTTTCAGATATTGGGCTTCTCTTTTCTTCACTTGGTGCACATGTTACTCTGTGTGATCTTGATAATAAAAGGTTCGATTTTGTTCTAAAGCGGTTTACACGAAGAGGGTACAATCCAGATACTGTAAGAGTGGTAGATGCTGAAAAAATTCCTCTGTTCCCAAAAAACAACTTCGATATCATTATCGCAACCGAAGTGTTTGAACATGTGAGAGATCCACTTGCGTTGTTGACAAGTTTAACGTTGGCACTTAAAAGAAACGGTTTTCTTTTTGACAGCATGGGAGGTAAGTTTGAGAGAGACGATAGACCTCATCATTTGAAAGAAGCTTTTAAGATTGGACAGTCAAGAGAGTATAAGGAGTACTACCACAGTCATTACAGGCAGTTGCTTCCTGAAAAGCAGCTTAAGTACTTGTTTAAGAAGATAATATAGGTACCATCTTCTTGGTATAATCGGTATGTAGGTATATGATTATTCATCCTCCTCAATGTGTTAGAGAAAAAGATTCGATTCGTTTATCTTCGTTTATTGAAATTGAGAAAAAACCACATCTCTCAAAGGAGCTGTGGTTTACGTTTCCCAAAGAATATGAAGAACATATTTCTTTGAGGTCCGAAGGTTTTGCGGTAGCACTTTTGTTACTTGCGATGTATGTGGGTGAGGATATCAAGGTTAAGGGGAATTTTTCTCCAAGACTTCTGTATGGACTTAAAGAGTATCAAAAGTACTTTTGTTTTTGGTATAAGAATACCGTTTCTGAAGTAGCTATTGTTTCAGATGCATTAGTAGAAAGTAATAGGCAAGAGAACTTTGTTTTGAGTGCTTTTTCAGGAGGAATCGACTCATATTATACATTACTCTCTCATTTAGGAGATACTGTTAACCCATTTGATAGGATTACTCATTGTCTGTATGTCCATGGATTTGATATTGAGATCAACGATACGTGTGGATATGATCAGATGATGAGACGATTTGCTCCCTTTTTTAAAGAGATTGGCGTACAGTTGATTCCAGTCAGTACAAATATTAGAAACGATTTTTATGGAGGCGAACTTACGTGGGGTGATTTTGCACATGGAGCAAGTCTTCTTTCAATGCCAATCCTATTTGATGGGTATTTTTCACGTTTTTATATCCCTGCAACGCACACCTATGCTGATTCATATCCCTGGGGGTCAAATCCACTTATTGATCATTATATTTCGACTGAATCGTTAGAAACGTTTCATGATGGCATAGAAGTTACTCGAACGGAGAAAACGCGAAAGATTAGTGAGCGGCAAGAAACGTATGAACGGGTGCGTGTTTGTATAAAACAGCCAGAACGTGATTTAATGAACTGTTGTCGATGTAGGAAATGTGTAAGAACGATGATTACGTTAAAGCTTATGGGAGTGCTAAGTGAATACAAAAGGTCATTTCCATTGCCTCTAGGAAGGAATGTTGTAAGATCAGCCGAGGTTAGAAATAAAAATGATCTTTCATTTATTAAAGAGCTTTTGGAGCTTGCAAAGGAAAAATCAGACAACAAGGCAGTGTTAGATTTGCTGTATTCTATGAAAAAGGCACAACTCATAATTAAAGCTCGGCAGGTGAAAAGAAGTATAGATGCTCGTTTTAATTCTTAAGTGAACTCGTAATCCATATCCAGTGATTCAAAAAAATAATACTGTATTTGAAACAAGGAAGGCAGATTTGTGTACGTCCTGTGAGATTTGCTTAGCAGTTTGTCCTGTGCAAGCAATTCGGATGGAATTTGTCAATGGGCAGTTTTTACCAAAAATTGATACAAAAAAATGTATTCAATGTGGCACGTGTTTGAAGATATGCCCTGGGGCAGACATTGATCCATTTGCTGACTGCAGCGATACCTTTACTCCAGAGAAACTCTTTGGAAATGTTTCTGATTCATTTATTGTGCAATCCAAGGATAAGAGAATTTGTAGCAACTCAATAAGTGGTGGCTTTGTGACGAGCCTTGTTACAAAGCTTATAGAGGATAAAAGGTATGACTCGGCGTTTGTGTTAGATTTTGACTCATTTTGCGGTAAGCCAGCGCGACTTGAAGAAAGATCTAACGTTCAGGATATTTTTGGTGCCGCAAAGTCAAAGTATATTCCGGTGTCTGTTTTTAATGTGATTACTGCACTTAAGAATGATCAAGATAAGAAGCGAATTGTTATTGGAACCCCCTGTCAGTTTCAGGGGATAAAAAATTATTTAGGTCATAGGAAATTCTCTCAAGATACCTTATTTTTTGTAGGTTTGTTTTGTGACAAAACCTTAAATTTCAACAGTATTTTGTATTTTGAAGATTCGTGCAAAAAACCTGGAGAACGACTGCAAACGGTTCAATTTAGAACAAAAGAAAAACATGGGTGGCCGGGGCATGTAAAACTCACGTTTGATTCAGGAAGAGCGAGTATTGTTGACAGAAAGTTGAGAACAAAAGTAAAAGACTATTTTCAGCTCAATCGGTGTTTGTATTGCTTGGATAAATTCAACCGTAATGCAGATATTGCGTGTGGAGACTCGTATGTTAGGGAATGCAAAAGTGTAGAGGGAAAATCAAGTGTATTAATTCGCAGCGACAAGGGAAGGGACGTTTTTAATCTGTATTCAGATCTTTTTGTGCATGAAAGAGTCTCGCTGGAGAGTATCGCCGTTTCACAGCAGGCTTCACGAAAAAAGGATAATTATACATTTGTAACACTCCTTAAGGATAAAGAACATAAGGAGTATATACGGACAGAGCAAGGGAAAAAAGCGTTCAAGAGAGTTAAACGACGTAATAAGAAGATAAAAAAGGGCCAGGAATATTCTTTTGCATCTATTAACCGAGCTGTTGCTTTTGCTACGGCAATAGCTACTACTCATGCAGCAGTTCATAGAGTCCGTAATACATTTGAGGGGATATACGTATGTTACTTGCTCATGAAGAATCGTTGTAATGCGGATGAGCCAAAAGGGCGTAGAGATAAGAAAAATATAATTCTCACCGGAGGCAATCTTTTTAACAGAGGGTCTCAAGCAATGGTTTTTACCACTGTCCAGCTTTTAAAGGAGAAATATCCAAATAAAGATATCTATCTTCTCTCAGCACGTGATTATGAACGAATAGATGGCGGTCAAAGCTCCTACAGTTTTAAGATACTTCCACTCAATTCACGGGTAATAGCACAATTAATGGGTGTTAGGGAATCTTTTTTTATGCAGGAAAACGAGTATAGTTCTAGTCTTGCAGAGCTAAAGCACATTTTGCATAATACGGCGTTTTGTGTAGATGTGAGTGGGTATTCACTATCTTCACAAAGAGATTTTAGGTCTTCTCTTGGATATGTAATGACTATTGCACTTGCTTGTACGTTGTCTATTCCGTTTTATATTTTTCCACAGTCAATAGGGCCGTTTGATTATCCGCTTGGACAAAAAATACTACTCCTTCCGCTTATAAAAAAATACTTATCCTGGCCGCGCAAGATTTTTGTTAGAGAGCAAGAAGGATTAAATTCGCTTAAGCGATTACATATTCGTAGCGCTAAAAAGGAACATGACGTTGTGTTACAGGGCGACCACTATGATCCCTCAGTTGTATTTAAAGATGAGCAAAGGATAAAAAGAATAGACATCAAAGCACCTGCCGTAGGAATAGTCACCAATAATAATGTGCTTAGATATATGAATGAAAAAGATCTTTTAGCCTTGTATAAGAGCGTTATTGAGAAATTACTTTTACAGTCAAAAAGAGTGTATATTCTTAAGCATTCATACGAAGATGAGCCTCTAAACCAAAGTATAAAAAGACTTTTTTCTAGCAATGATAAGGTACTATTACTTCCAGAGGATTTTAATGCGCTTGAGGTAGAGCGCATTATTAAACAATTTGATTATGTTGTTGCTTCTAGATATCATTCATTGGTGCATTCATATAGGAATGGTGTTCCTGCGATTGTACTTGGCTGGGCTGTTAAGTATGAAGAACTTATGAAGGATTTTGATCAACAGAAATATTTGTTTGATGTACGGGAAAAAATTGATACAGATAGGTTGATGCGTGCTGTAAGTGATATGGAGTCGAACGATAAAGAAGAACAAAAGAAGATTACACTAAAAATGGAAATGCTGAGAAAGGATAGTTTCACCATAATTACATAATGACTCAGGATCTTGTCTCTCTGAATTAATGTGCTACAATGGGTGGTATGAGTGCCACCCATAAATCAGACTAGAAGTCGATTTATGGCGAATTAGTTTGCCACCCTAGCTCAGTGGTAGAGCAACTGTTTTGTAAACAGTAGGTCATCGGTTCGAATCCGATGGGTGGCTCCATATAAAACTACTTTTTTTATCAATAATACGATATACTAATAAAAACATACTAACAGAAAAAACATGGAAATGAAAAAAGAAAAAAAACAATCAATGGCAGGAGTATATACTTTTCTTGTCATTCTTCTACTCTTAGTTTTAGGTGTCGCTGGTGCAGGGGCATATATGTATATGATGATTATGCCTAAGATTGATGATGCTATGAGTAAAGCTGACCAGGCGTTTAAAAAGGCAAATTCCGTTTCAGACTCTGTGACCACGGTTGCCAGTGATGTAGAGATGCTTCAAGCCGACTTAGATAGCGCAATAGAAGAGTTTGATAGTAAAATTGAAACACTATCAAAAGCGAAGACAGAATCATCTTCTGAAGATTCAGGTGATAAAAAAGAATTTAAGGCTGATGGGTTTCCTTTTACGTTTAGTTATACAACAAGCTGGACACTGTATGAGCCTGGTGCAGAAATAGCAGGAAACAAAGTCAGAAGCAACGAACTCATCTTCTTGAATGCAGAAACCAAAGCAGAATACGATAAAATTCAAGAAGAAGGACTCGAAACCGAAGGTCCACAGCCACAGCTTATTGTTAAGTCATATCCAGGAAAAACAGTAGACGAAGTAGAAAAAAAATATATCACCAATGATGCTACGCTGGAAACAAAGGAAGAAGTAAAGATAGGCGATATCACTGCATACAAATACAAGATGCAAGATAGTCTCTATGAAGATGATTACATCTACTTTGTTCAAAAAGGTGATGATGTAGTTGAATTTTCTGGACCAAGCACGAGTGATATAGAGACTATTATTGGTACAATGAAGTAGAGCAATCTCTTAACAAAGGAAGAATAGGAGCGCTTATGCAGAAAATCCTTTGTTTATTGGAGAAAACACGGCTCTCTGTCAACCAGTGTGGGACAAAGTTAATTGACTAGGCTTAAGAAAGGCTAAAGATACCTTTTCGACATAGACTTGGGGGTTTTTGAGGCCAAAACTGAGTCTTTTGATGAGTTTACACTTGGTATGTATACCTT
>JAHISJ010000013.1 GCA_018818205.1 Patescibacteria group bacterium | reverse complement strand
GACCCCAAAAACTAGGACTATATTTAAATTCATACTCATATTCCTCGTCCCTATACGTCTCCCACCCAGATGTATCAATCGCTTCCATCTTCTCTTGAATACGCCTTTCAAAGACGGCTTCTTTTCTTTGTTCAGCAATAGACTCAGTTGTTCTGTTTTGAACTGTGCAACTGGTAAGTAGCAATGCAAAGATGATAAGGATATGGAGTGATTTTAAATTTCATTGAGATTATCTAAATAGCAGTTAAACTACATTTAGTATATCAGCAACAATAACACGCTACAATCACAAAAAAACGGGTGGCACACATACCACCCTTAAGATTTTTATATCTGAAGGAATAGGATTTACTCCTTCCTTCTATTATTCACACAAATCAGCCGTAAATTTACCCTCAATCAAAGTCTCACCATCACCAAAATCAAACCGTGCAAAACCAGTGACCGTATTACTTTCCCCATCAACCGAATCAACAACAACCTTTGCTGCCCAATCAACATTAACACTCATTGGTGTTCCGTTTTCTTGTTGATACATGTAATAGGCATGATACTCATCAAAGTCGACTTCCTCATCCATTGCTTTTTCAAACGTACCTTCTTTCAATGCGATTGAACTAAAATTTACTTCATTATTATCAGTCATCATGCCACATGTTTTTTCTGGAGCCTCATTAGAAAAAGACCAACTGTATTCATCGCCATATGTTGAGATTTGTACATCCTGAATGGTCACTTCTTCACCATTAATCTTCCCGGCAATTGCCGTATCAGGGATAGCCCCCTTGCTCTTGTCAGAAGACCACTTTTTGTCCTGGGAATCTACCTGATAGGTATCAGTTACCTCTTCTGTAACTACTTCTTGTCTATTAAAACACCCGGAAAGTACAAAAAGGAGAAATAGAGCGAGTGTACTCCCCATACATATGTTACGTATTTTTCGCATAGATTTTGTTTATGTTATTTTTGCACGAATGCATATTACATGTAGTGTACAGCATTTTCTAAAAACGCTCAATTACTGAAGAAGGCTCGGAATAAATCCGTGCTAATTCCTTGTATTTTATTCGAGAATCAAACATCATATCTGCACGTTTCCTTCCTCTGAGTGCAAGCTCCTCTCGTAACGATTCGCTTTCATGCAACCTTGCAAGTTCATGGGTTAGAATGTATGAATCTGCAGGTGGAACCAAGATGCCCGCGTCACCAACAACCTCATCTATTGATCCGGACCGTGAACTGATGACAGGTACGGCAGACCCCATAGCCTCAATAAGAGCCATGCCAAGCTGCTCTTGCCACCGCCATGTGGGAATACTCGGGAGTACAAAGACATCAGAGCCTGAAAGCGCTTTTGGAATGTCTGTATAGGGAAGAGTTGTACTAATAATATTTTTCTCAATTCCTAGACGCTTTGCAATACCGAGCACTTTGGAAAGCATATCCCCCTGACCTATGAGCAAATACTTTACCTTAGGATCCTTTTTGATAAGCTCAGAAACAGCAATTAACACATCTAAAATTCCTTTATCCCAAATAACCCGCGCAACCGTAGTAACGACAAAATCATCTGCACTGATATTTAACTGAGATAAAAGTGACTCATCCTTTTTCTGTGGCTTAAATTTCTCTAAATCGACACCAATATACATAGTTGATATTTTTTCTTTGGACACTCCTTCTACCTCTAACGCAAACGCTGCGCGTTTGCTCATTGCTACAAAATGGTCAATTCCCGCCAGATTGAATTCCTTAAGCTCAACTTGCTTCTTAAATTGCTCATGAGCAAAAGGAATGTTCTCCCAAATTGTTGCCACTACTTTCAATTTTTTATTGTACTTTTTCGCATTGATGCACTGCTTGGTATAAATCGTCTCAGTCCCTGCGGTGTGTACAATATCAAAGTCTTTAAGTGCTTTTTCTAAACCGATCAATTTTTGTGTATTGCCAAAGAGATACTTTGACGCTCTGGTGGGCCCTGGAACCTGACTCATTGTTCTCTCCGGAGATGATAACGTTTTAATAGGAAGTGAAATCTGAGATGTATCAAAAAAAGCATTCTTGCCGTTAAACGCAGTTACGTCAAAATCCTTCACAAGCCCCTCATAGTTTTGCATCTCCCATTTGTTGAGATTTGAACCTCGAACTATAGCAATCTTTTTCTTCATGACCTTATTTTAAGTGAAGTGCTTCTAAAATGTAATCCTTGTCCTTTTTTGCAAATATTCTAAAGAAAAACAGCAGCACAGCAAATACAAGTAAGAACACCGTGAACGATACATACGGATTAAACCGAGCAATATACGCACAGACAATAGCAACCACTAGTGAAATGCAAACAAACAAAAGCTTTTTTAGAATAACAGTATTTACTATCTTAAACTGTTTATGGACAAATAGTGCTAAGGCAAGGCAAAAAGTGAATTCGGTAATAATTGTTGCTACCGCTGCACCATACATAGTGAACTGAGGAATAAGGATAAAATTTAAAACAATGTTTAATATCATAGCAATAAACGATGATGCAGCTACCAATTTTTGCTTATTTACCGTGTTCAAAATGGTACTAAAAATAAAGTTCAAAAAGACAAAGCCAAGCCCAAACGTCAACAGCTGAAATATCGGTACTGAATCTATATACTTCTCTTTGTAAATAATAACAATAAGCTTTTCAGAAAAAATAATAAAAAATGCCATGACCGGAAGAGACACAAGCATAAAGTACTTGAAAATGAGGGTAAGATTGCTTTTAAAAACATCTTTATTGGTCTTGTAGAATCGCGTAAGAACGGGAAATAATACCGCAGAAAGGACTCCAGGGATAAAGGTAACCGCGTAAATCAGGTTATAGGCTGCACTATACGTTGCCGTAAGCGCATCACTCGTCATAAGTGAAAGCATCACAGTGTCGATTCTAAAAAAGACAACAATGAATATATCGTTAATAAGGAAAAAGACGGTGCCAAGCAAAATCTGTAAGATAAAAACCTTGTCCCATCTGAGCCTGATTGGAGTAAATTTGTAATGAACAAGAGCAAAAGAAACGAGCGCAAAAATAAAGGATGCTGCAGCAGCAGACCCGACTATAAAAACAATGCCTTTATCGAGATAAATAGCAACAAGCACAAGTACTAAGTAGAGAAGTCGCTCCCCTACCTTGACTACGGCCAAATAGCCCATTTTTTCATAGGCTTGAAACACGCCACCTAAAAAAGACCTCAGTGCATCAAACACTGTCAAGAAACTAACAACGTAAATTGCAATAACAACGTACGAAGGTTTATCTAAGAACTGCGCAGTAAGAAAAAGTAAAACCAGCACCACACCCGAGAGAATAAGCTTTAGTGAAAGCAAATTCCCCACAATCTTCCCTGCTTTCTCTTTACTTCTTGCTATTTCTCTGGTGACGTACACCCCAAAGCCAAAATTGGCCAAAACACCAAAGATAATACCCATAGACATGACAAACGTGTATTGTCCAAAGGAATCTTTGGTTAAATAGCGCGTGATTAGAATAACTGAAATAAACGCAACAACCTTGGCAACAATTTCTGCAATCGTAAGCCAGAGCGCATTTTTTGACGCATGTTTGATAGTTGACATATTGCTAATACTCTAGCATAATTCTTGATGCTTTTCAAGAGAAAAAATAGTAAGCCTACCATCCTATAACCCCAGTAGGCACCGAAATACAATAAACTATCTGTCATCCCGGATCAGTCTTCGGAAAGACTGATCCGGGATGACAGACTATTTATGAGTAAGATCACGCTGCTTCATACCCTACTTTTCACAAAAGAAACCTTGGATTTCACCTAAAAACCCGTATAATAAGTATATGGAAAAACGACAAAGTAAGTCGCTCAAAATACTGTCTATTGCGCTAAAAGTAGTCATTTGCATACTACCAATCCTGCTTCTTTTTTGGATTTTAGAAAAAAATTTCGTATTCTCAGGCAAAAGAGAGCTTGTATACGATTTTAGCGAGGATAACGCACTTATTTCCCACCTTGAGCCTTGGGAACGACTCTCCCCTATTTTGGAGCAAGATGGGATCTATTTTCAGAAAATGCATGACGATGCAGTCTATTTTGATTTAGAAAAAAAGGACCCTTTTGAGAAAATAACGGTTCAGATTACCTACAAAAATCCAGGCGCTACCATTTTTGATCTGGGACTCAGAATCAATGATAAGGATAACTACAAAAAACTCCCTCTTGAGTCAAAACTACTTAATACCAGTGACTGGAACAAAGTCGAAGGGCCAGAAGGAACTTTATACCAGAAAAACAATGACTTTTCCTCTCTTGAAGAATTTTACACTAACTATCCAAATGACAAGCGAATACTAGTATACAATTTTGATATAACAAAATACGTACCTAAGGAAAAGATTGAGCCAACACTAATAAGTCCTCTAAGGCACAACGTCGATTTGGAGGGAATTGACTATATTCTTGCACACTACACTCCCCCAGACAACGTTAATGGTTGGACCGTTGCCAAAAATACGTTCGACTACAAAAATGCTTACGTTGACAACAAAAACACTATCAGATTCATGCTTGCAGCACCGGGTTTAAAAGAGAAAGACAGTGAAATTGAAATTGCAGAAATTAAGATTACATTAGAAAAAGAACCGCTCACCTTTGAGAAAGTGATAACTAAAGCAAGAAAATTCTTTAAGATATGATGGACAGCAAAGAACAATCAGATAATCCTACACTTACATTTATTTTTGATATCACGACTTTTTGTTTTATTATAGCGTGTATCACCTTTATTGTATTTTTACTTATTGATACGTTAAATCCGGGATTTATTAGTGACTATTTTGATTTGAATATTCTGAAGTATATTGTGTTGTTTTTTGGGGTGATGTTGATATTTAAGAAGAGGTAAGAGAAGCCATGGATAAGATCAAGTCACTAAAGACAACAGTTGCCAAAAGCTATTTTTGGGTTGGAATCGCACACTTGATACAAAAGTCAGCTATTGTGATTTCAGGAATAATTTTAGCGAGAATCCTTAACCCAAATGATTTTGGGTTAATTGCAATTGCGACTACCATAATTGCTTTTGTTGGCATACTTGGAAATCTTGGAATAAAAGATGCGTTAATATTTCAAAGAGAGAAAATAAAAATAGCAGCTGATACTGTTTTTTATATTAACGTCATCCTTGGCCTTCTATATACAAGCTTAACGTTTTTTCTAGCACCTTATTTGGCAGACTTTTTTAAAAGCCCGGAATCAAAGCTAGTTATTCAAGTTCTTTCTTTTCAATTTATCCTTCATTATCTTGGACTTACAAGCTTGGCTCTTTTACAAAAGAAATTTAAGTTCTTCTGGATCTCAGTGACAACGGTAGTTTCATCAATTTCTTCAATTCTCATTACTGTCGTTCTTGCTCTAAATAATTTCCACGTTTGGAGTCTTGTTATTGGTAACTTATCAGGAGTTTTGATAAATACTATTTTGTTTTTTATTCTTTCTCCTTGGAAACCTAGTCAAACATTTGACAAAAAAGTTTTTAGTCAAATTTTCAACTATGGAAAACACCTTATTAAATCTGATATCTTTCTAACAGCAATTGATCAAGGTGATAAATTTGTTCTTGGTAGAATGAAAGGTTCTGTTGATTTAGGTTACTATACCCTTTCATATAATCTCGCGAACTTACCTGCTCTTAGTATTTCAGCAGTTGTTCAACAAGTATCTTTCCCAGCTTTTTCAAAAATCAGAAACGATATAAAAGTGTTAAGGTCAGCCTACTATAAGAATATCCAATTTATTGCCTTACTTGCTATCCCCATTTCAGTTGGAATGATAATCCTTGCTCCTGAAATCACAAAATATGTTTTTGGCGAAAAATGGCTCCCCATGATTCCTGCTCTCCAAATAATTTCTGTTTACGGATGTCTTAGATCCATAACTTGGGTAGTCCATGATGTCATTAAGGCCGTTGGAAAAACCAAGCTTTTTTCTAGAATTATTCTATTTCAACTACTCTTAATGGCAATAATAATCTACCCGTTAACAAAGTCTTATGGTATGCAAGGCACAGCCTTGGCATTAACATTACCTGTTATTGTTCAATTCTTCATTAGCTTATATTATGGTTCAAAAATTATTGAAGAAGGAATCAAAAAATCATTAATGTTGCTGATAAGAATTTCTTTCCCAAGCATTATAATGGGAATTTCTTTGACAGTGTTAAAATACAATATGACTATTTCAAGTATCTATATTCTCCTGGTAATTATTGTCGTTTCAATTTTTATCTACTTTGGTTGTGCAGTACTTTTTGACAAATCAATACTCCTTGAGAGTATTGATATTTTTAAGAAAATAACAAGCCGTAAAAATGATCAACCAAAACAAGTATAAAATATCTGTTGTAATCGGAACCTTTAATAGAGAAGAAAAACTGACACACGTCCTTCACGCGCTAGAGAATCAGTCATTTCCAAAGAACAATTTTGAAGTTATTGTTGTTGATGATGGGTCAACGGACAATACGGCTAAACAAATACAAAAAATAAAAAAAGAAACGGATCTTAACCTAAAATATATATACCAAGAAAACGGAAGAGCGGCAAAAGCTCGAAACACTGGAATCAAAAATGCTTCTGGGGAAATAATAGCCTTTACCGATGACGATTGTCTTCCCAGTCATTATTGGATCGAAATGATTAACAGATATTTTGATGATTATCCAGAAATAGTCGGTATTGAAGGATGTGTCGTAACTTCCAATAAAAACTTTCTTGGTACGCATTCCGTTCAAAACACTTCGGGGGATTTATACATTACCTGCAACGTAGCATATGTTAAAGAAATTATTGAAAAAGCGGGATTTTTTGATGAGGGTTTTACATTGATGCACAGAGAAGATTCCGATTTCGCACTGAGAGTTAAAAAAATCGGCAAAATTATTTTTGCTCCTGAAGTCTATGTTCTTCATCCTCCAAGAGAGATATCCTTCTTTGCAGAACTAAAGAAGCTTAAAACAAGAATTCTTATGGATTTGTATTTTTACAAAAAAACCCCAAAAGTATTTAAAGAGAATTTTGGGTCTCCAATTAATACCTACATTGGAATTCAAACACTAGTTATTTATGGGAGCCTAGCACTATTCGTAGCGTCAATAATTACATGGCAATATCTAGGAATTTTTGCCACTATTGGACTAATATATTTTTTCAACGCAAACGGTAGGCAAGCAAAAGGTATAAGAAGCATTTTACAAAATCTCATTGCTGATACACCTGTCCATCTCCTCTCACCAATTTTATTTTTATACTACTCAATCAAGACATCTATGAGTTAGCAACATGAGTTAGAGTATTTAAGGTCTCAGCAGCACATTTCTTCCAACTAAATTCTTTTGCCCTACTAAGACTTTTTTTTGACATCTCACTTAACAATTTTTGATCTGATAACACATGAATGAGTTTTTTCGCTATCTCTTCATAATCGTGAGGATTATGTATTAAAACACCTGCATCACCTGCGACCTCGGGAAGCGAGGAAATATTACTGGTAATTACCGGGCATCCACAGGCCATTGCTTCAAGCAAAGGAATCCCAAAGCCTTCATATAAAGAAACTAAAGCAAAGACTTTTGATCCTGAATATAACGCAGGTAAATCATTCTCTGGAACATAGCCAAGGAACATTACCGAATCTACCAATTTTTCTTTCCTGACAGTTTCCTGAATTTCTTCAAAAAACCAACCTTTTTTCCCTGCAAAAACCATTTGCATTGATGGTTTTGATTTTTTTACTACTGCAAAAGCTTTAAGTAAATTAATCAAATTCTTCCTTTTCTGCATAGTACCTACATACAAAACATAATCATTTTTTATGTGATATTTATTCAAAACTGAACTGATTTCTACAGAACCTCTAGGATGGTATTTTTTTGAGTTGAACCCCAAATAAATTACATCAATTTTCTTTTCATCTACCTGATAATGTGTAAGAATATCTTTTTTAGTTTGCTGGGAAATAGCTACTAAATGATCTGCCTTTTTAACGGTAAAATTTGTCGTTAGCTTTGTGTTTAATAAATATGAAAAGTAAGGAAAATATTCTTTATAATCAATAAAAGCCAGATCAAGAATCACCGCAACTGTTTTTACTGGAGAACGCAAAGGAATTGAATGATGCGTGAACAAGCATACATCTATGTCATCTTGGTTCTTTTTTAGATATCTTGCCAAGGAAAGTTGAGGCCAAGCAAAATTTGGGCCGTTTACTGTAATATACTTAAAATTATTACTTTCTACTATATTTTTGGAATCTATTTTGTGAGTAAAGAGTAAATACTCATTCTGTGTATCAACCTCCCTAAGCTCTCTAAGTAAATTAGTTAAATACACTTCGATTCCTGTCTTTTTTTCTACAAATAGCGGTCTTGCGTCTATTCCAATTCGTAACTTTCTATTCATTATTTCTATAAACATTATTTATTACTTGTGTTGCTTCATGCGCACATTTTTTCCAAGAGAAGTCCTTAACTCTCTTGTATCCATTACTAATAAGTTTAGACTGTAGCTTTTTGTCACGCAATATATATTGCATTTTCAATGAAATTTCACTAGAGTCGTTTGGATCTTCAACATATAGTGCTGCGTCTTTCGCAACCTCGGGCATAGAAGAAACATTCGAAGTAAGCACAGGAGTTCCACATGCCATTGCTTCAAGTAATGGAAGACCAAAGCCTTCATAAAGAGACATAAACACTAAAAGTGAGGCGGCTCGATAAATAACTTCCATTTCAAAAGAATTAACCGCATGTAAAATAATGATATCAGCGTTCTCTGTTGCATTTTTTTTAATCTCCGAGTCCGCCTTATATCCTCTGGCCCCAACAATAACTAACTGGTATCCTAAGTCTTTCGGTAATTTTTTATATGCTTCAATTACTTTTGACAAATTTTTTCTCGGAGATATATTTCCGACAAATAGCATAAATCTATCACTTATGCCGAACTTCTTAAGAACTTCCTGCTTTTCACGCAATTTAAAAATTTGAACGTTTTTCTTGATTCCAAGATAAATCGGAGTAATCTTTTCTTCCGGATAATTATACAATGTAATCAAATCATTTTTGGTGTTTTTTGAATCTACAATGACTTGATCCGATATTCGTAACGCTCTTTTAATCCCTAGATTATGAAAAAAACGTTCTCTTAATTTAAAGCTTTGAGGAAAAAATCTATATGCCACATCATGAATAACGCAGATATATCTTGTTGATGATGGAACAAAGAATGGACCATTATGTGTTAATGAAAGGAAAACATCAATTCTCTTTATCTTAATTTGAACTGGCAATATTATTAAATCCCAAAGAGTCTCGATGTGAATTGGAGAAATGTACACTGAGACATCTGATAATTTTTTCATTTCATTTAGGGGAATATTCTTAAAAGAAAATAAAAAAATATCAAATTCATCACTGCCAATGAATGACTTGATTATTTCTTTTGCATACAAAATAACTCCCCCATAGCCTTCAAAAAAGGCTTCGGAAACATCAATCCCGACTTTTAATTTTCTTCTTTGCTCTGACATTCTTTATTATCAAAATAACTGATTCTAAAAACAAAACAACACCTATGATTAACACAGAGTTAAGGAGATTAAATAGCAATCCTGTCCTTAATGTAAAAAAAACAATTGGTGGAACGATTAACAAAGAAAATACAACCGAGAAAGCAAAAAGATTCAGGTTTTTAAATTTCGTTCCAAAAATAATTTTAAAAAAAAGAAGCCCGGGTAAATATAGGAAAAGGATAAAAAACAAAGAGACTAAAATTCCTTGAAAAAAATCAAACTTAAACAATAGAACTGAAGCAAAAAAAAGAAAAACAGTAAAGGTTAAAGGGTACAATGCTATGTCATAAAAAAAGTCACTTTTTTTCATATTTATAGATTAATACAATAATAATTCCTACAAGCAAGCTAGTATAAAAAACAATAAAAGTAGCAGGTAATACAGTATAAAAACCATCTTTAACTTGAATATAAATATCTCCTAACAACCATTTCCCTTGTACGCTTCCAGGAGCAATAATAATACTCAATCCAAGCAAAAAAAGCAATGAAGTAAATAAACGAGTGAGAATATTTAATACTTTATTTCTTTTTTGCAAAAATAACAACATTTTCATTTTCAAATAGTATTATCACATACGAAAAATTTTCAAATGCAATTCTTTCTTTTGAACCAGCAGGAAACAAGAAAAATTCAACACCATATTTCTTAAACAAATCTTCTGAGTTTTTAATGGAAGGGAAAACTGTCATTTGCCATATATCAAACCGAAGACTTTGTTCATTCTTTTGAGGAATAGAAGCTAAAGAAGGTTCATCAAAAATTAGTGTCTTTTTATTCCCCAAATAACGTGCATATGAATCCGCCTTCCTAGTTCTTTCTCTTGAAGCTATAAGTACAACTTCAGTATCACTCATTTTTTTCTTCAGAAATTCAGCAGCTTCTAACTCTCCCCTTGAAAGAATAAAAGTTTCACCAAAATAACTTTGCTCATGAGCGGAAACACTTACATTCTGAACAAAGGAAACAATAATAATAAACGCACATAGTCCAGTCGCAATGAGCCGCCGCTTTACGAAGAAAATATTTTTTATAAAATCAATACACAGCGGAATGCAAAGTGCCAGAGGAATAAAAAGATAGTTTAAAAATCTATCCGGGTGAAATCCAATACCAAAAAATAAAATATTCGAAAGAAATAATATTACAAAACCCAGAGAAATAGCTATATGATAACCCATTACAAACTTTTTTCTACTAAGTGCCAAAATTAACGCTCCAAAAATACCTAAAAGTGTCTGGTAAATTCCAAGTACATAAGGAAAATCAAGTGGTGTATTCAAATTGAAATAATCGAGCTCAGATGGAGAGAAAAAACTACTAAAAATACTCTTTACAAAAAATAGAATATCATATGACCCTAATAAAATCTTACTTGCCAAGAATACGGCAGCAAGGCTAATAACAAAAAAAACCAACAGTTTGCTAAAATGCTTACCAGTTATCAAGTATACAAACAAAAAAATAAGCACAATAAAGAGAGTCAGATGATGGTAGAAAGCCATACAACCTATAATCATAAAAAGGAGAAGAAGCAACTTCTTCCCTTGCACTAAAAAAAGAAGATTTATAATCGTCACAATCAACAAATACCCAATTAAGTTTTGAGGAGTTAATAGTATTGATCGCAAAAGAGGCAAAAATAGAATAGATAATAAGAAGGAAATAATCTGTGTCTCTCGACTCTTTGTAAATCGACCTAATAATATATAGAGCGTTAATGCTAAAATAACAAAAATAATCAAATAAAACAAAAAAATCGCATGATACGTCGAAATCCCACTGATATCTGAGAGAATAGCTACATTTATTTGTATAAAAGGATACAAGGAACCGCGCGCTTCAACATTCGCAGTTCCACCTAGAACCTCATAATCAGGCTGAATTTCACCTTTTTCTATTAACCGTTCCGCACCAAGAGCTACCCTAATACCATCGGTCGTTATTGGTTCAAAAAAATCTCTATATTGAGTAATATAGAAACTACTTACAAATAGTAATAAAAAACCAAATAAAAAAAGTTTACTGTACTTTTTTAGAAACATGAAATTCCTTAACATATAAAAAAGATAGGAGTACAAAAGCCAACACCAGTGAAACCACGAATAACTTTGTTTCAAGGTCGATATACAATTTTACTATTACTACTAAACAAGTAAGAAACACAAGTAAAATCATTGCTCTATCAAAAACACGAGAATGTTTACTTTGGCTATTATTTTGAATAAAATAGGACATTATTGCTTGAATTACCAAAAGAACCAATACAACAATTGTTAAATTATTAATGAATATTTTGCTCGCAAAACTAGCAAAAAAGAAATTCATAAAAACAAAGAAAACGAGAAGAACAAAAGATAAAAATACAATTAGATCAACTATTTTCTTAAAAAATATTTTTTTACTCATCATGCAAGAATAACTTTTTATAGGTACGATAGAAAATTGAATCAGGATTGTAAAAAACAAATCGGATGCTTTTCACCCTAGTTCTTTTTTCATCTACTGAACTAAATCTATATTTGAGCTTACCTGCATCATTAACATTAAAAATATTCCACACAATATATCCCTCTTTGTTCTTACTAAAACCTTGTGATGGTTTTGTAATGATCGTTTTAGCTTCTTTGAAGTTAGCAAAGTTGATTTCTCGCCAATTTAAAGCGTGAATTAATGCATTGTTCCCGAGAGCCAGGTATTTACCATCTAAATCTAAAAACACATTTTGCTTTTCAAGTACTATTTCATTTAGATCGTTACTTGGTAAAAAGCAAAAAACACTATTCTCTTCTTTAAAATCATTGCACTCGCTATAGTTTAAATAATCATAAAATAAATATTTTTTTGGATACTCCTTTAAGTCAAAAACATGACTATTCACCTCAACCTTTTGTACACCGTTTTCATGCAACGTTTTTAACCAGAAAAAATCAGAATTAGTAAAAAATGACGATTCCTTATTATTTATGATCTGAGGAATAGAACTATATTCAATATTTTCAACCGGGAAAAAATTATCCTTAAACACGAATTCACTCTGACTTGTTTCTATGCCAGAGATTATTAAATCATCGCTAATATCAATATCAAGTTCGTAAATACCTTCTTCCAAGTCAGGAACACTGATATGTACATTTTGTTGATTTTTAATTTCACGATCATCTTCCTGAACAATACCCTTAAAAACTCCGTTTTTTTTCAAAATAATATTAAATCTATCTGGACCTTCTTTTCTATTAATATCATAGTAATTAAATACAAAATCAAGTACTTCATCTTTTACATATACTAATAACTTATGGTGACCCCGTAAAAAAAGATTATAAAATGTTTTTTTATCACTTGGTTTGTAAGCCATCAAATTGATATCATTTTCAGAAATTGGGCGTGTTAGCGCTATATCCTGTTGACCTTTTAAGGATTCAGTAATCAAGTCAGAAAATGTTTTATCGTTCACATTTAAATCTTTGTCCAGTGTATAAAAAATATTTTCGCCATTTTGTATTCTTCTAAACTGAGTATTAGAAATATACTCCCCTCCTAGAATAATTGAATCCATCTCTTTGCCTTTATCAGTGAGCTGCTCGACCTGAAAAACTTCATTCGGCATATCAGTTTTTACTTCCAAATAAGCTTCCTTGAACTTTTTATTCAAATTAAAATCTAACTCATTTTTTACAAATTCCAAATACGTTTTGCCTCCACTTTTTGATACATCTAAAGAAGAATTTCCATTAAGAAAGTAATAATCCGGACTATACGTAATTACCTTAAATCCCAAAAAACCAAAATAATTGATTGTGTAGACCCCGGCATATCCAAGAATCAAAAGAGTGAAAAAAACGCTTAAAACCTGAAACATCCTTTTAAAATTCACCTTCATTGTTGGATATATAAAAGTTTTTGAAAAATTTCTTTAAATCTTTCAGAGATCAATTCAAGGGAAAAATGTTCAAGAGCTCTCCTCCGAGCGACCCCTCCAAGTCTCATTCTTTCATCCAAATTTGAATGAAGGAATTCAACTTTCTGTCCAAGCAAATAAGGATCTGAAGGACCTATAAGATATGCAGCATCGCCGACTACTTCCGGAATAGATCCAGTATTTGTAGTAATGATCGCATTTCCTGAAGACATATTTTCAACCAAAACCATCCCAAACTGTTCTTGCCAACTTGGAACTGGAATACTAAGTAAAGCAAAAATGTCAGCAAGATTATAGAATTTTGGAACCTCATCATATGGAACTTTACCAACAATTCTAATCTGATTTTTAATACCAAGACGAGCGGAAAGATCCAGATACGCCTGATGCAAAGGACCTGCACCAAGGATTAAAATCTTAGCCTCTTTGTGTTTTTTTAGCAGGCTTGATGAGCCAATGATTATGTCCTGAATGCCCTTCTCCCAAACATTTCTTGCTGAAGTTAGAATAACAAAATCGCTTTCGGCTAGCTCATACTTACTCATAAGCGCGGTATCTTTGCCTTGGGGTATAAATCTTTTGACATCGATTCCTACTGGAATAACGCTAATCTTATCTTTTGACACTCCTTCTTTACGCAAAGCAAACTCTGCTCTTTTTGTTACTGCAATAAAATGATCGACTTCCTTTAGAGCTCGCTTTTTTATCTTCTTTTGAATAGAATAGTTTTCATGCACAAAAGGAATATTTTCCCATACCAAAGTAGCTATAATCATCTTTGGATTTTTTTCTTTTGCTTTCATTCCATGCCATGTACTTACCGATGATAGTTCAGGTGTTAATACTAAATCATAATTTGATAAACCCGTTGAAGCACCCAGAAGATACTGTACATCAAACCCAAGCTTCTCAAAAAAATAAGAAGGGGAAAAAAATTCTTTTATACCGATGCTCAGCTCTGAGGAAAAATCTACAGAATTTGGCTTTGCAACGATACCATCAATAACGAAAGCATCTAAAAGAGGTTCGTATGTTTGACACTCTACTTTGGAAAGTTTAGTGCCTCTTACTATGGCAATTCTTTTCTTATCTTGCATGGAATAATTTATTGTCTAGATAACTTTCGAGATCTCTCGTAGAAATGACTCTTTTTCTCATGACAAACTTTCTTTTTTTAATCATTCTTGGAAGAAATTTTAGGCTATCCCATTTAGCTTTCATGAAAATTGTAGGACGCCTAATCTTCAAATAATAAACAAGTGTTGCAATTTGGCCAACAATAAAATACGGTAACTTCTTTATTAATAACCAAAGGGGCATTGACTTAAAAACATATAAAACATTGTTTCGATGACCATAGAAAACAGAGAAATCAGACATAGTTATGGCAGTAGCAGAACCCTTATGGAACACTTGGGCACTTTTCACAATCCTTGATTTGTAGCCACAAAGTCTGCCTCGTATTCCAATGTCAACATCCTCTCCATAACAAAAGAAGTCTTTATCTAAATATTCGTTATTAATTGCTATATCCTTAAAAAAGTTTCGATGAAATAATGCACAACACCCATTAGGTGCAAAAGAAAGATCATCCTCTTTTGCAGAATTTGCTAAAAACGATTTATATAAGACTACCCCTTGACTATCCAATCTTTTATGATCTTTATATGCATAAATAGAAACCCCAACCATTACTTTTTTGTCCCCGGCAACCTCAACCTTCATTTCTGATATGAGATTGTCACTAACTTCAGTATCATTATTTAAAAGCATAATTGCATGTATATCATCCTTATTTAAAAAATATCGTATACCTACATTATTTCCTTCAGCAAAACCTAAGTTTTTTTGTGTTCTAATGCATTCTATCTCAGAAAATATTTTTCTTAATTTAGCAGCTTCATCTATTACTGAATGGTTATCAATTAAAAGAATTTCAAAATCAGTATCTATAGACTTTTTAAGAGAATTAACACAAGCCACAGTGTCTTTAAAACCGTTGTAGTTTAGGATAATTATTCCAATTCTAGTGTTTTTCATTGAATAGTAAAAGAAATTTTCTAACACCTACAAGCAAAATATATAAATAAAGTACTTCAAAGGGAAAGCCTAAGAAAAGGGATATAAAAACGACATTATCTCCATCAATATTCAATAAAAGTGAAAAGTTTTTCACCAACCATATCGGAAGAGCTAATAGAATACAAATTATCGACATTACCTCAACTTATATACAATTGCATCGCCTCTCTTATAAAAAACACTAAAATACTTTGAATCAAAATCAGTATTATAGATTTCATATGGTGCATAGTCACTGATATATTTTCTCATTTGATCAGGTACAAAAATATACTTAACACCAATACTTTGTAATAATTCTGCCTTTACTCTTGAATCAGTCTCCCGAAAAACAGCATGTCCATTCTGTTGAGCAATCTCTTGTCTGTTCTTTAGATCTTTTTTCTCAACATCGTGTAATTCGAATGAATCTCCTAGTAATACAGTATGCTCTGCCAATGAAGGAACAAAGTACCCCCATTTATTTGTCGCCAGTATTGTTTCATCACCCGGTATATTTTCTTTAATCCACGATAGTGCCGCATAATCATTATCAGTAATAATAGCCGGGCTCAGTCCTTTGGAAAAATGGACATGTGCTTCTTTAACCGCTTGGAAAGAATATACCACTCCCACCGAAATAACAATAAAAAACAATACAAGGAGTAAATATGCTAAACGATAATTCTTTATTCTTATGAAAAGCTCTTTAAAACCATAAAAAACAGTAATAATCACTAGAACCATGAAATAAGGATTAAACCGGTGTGGAAAGAAAGGAACTCCGAATGTTTCACTCGAGATAAAAAGATATGATATGAGAAGAGCTATCAATACTATTTTTTTAGACTTTAAAGAGCTTACAATACCCGCAACAAAAAGTCCTAAAATAATGTATGGCGACAAGCCTGAAATTAGCTTACCATAAAAATCTTTTAACTCAAAACTTGGGTTATCAGTAATATTCCCAGAGTAGAATTTAGGATATGGCAAGTTTGGAAAAAGAGCAATAACAATAAGAATAACAACAGTAGCTATGATAAGTAAGGCTAATACAATGTATTTTTTATTAAGTACTAAAAAATAGAGAAGATAAGAGAAACTAAGAACACATACAAAAATAAAAGTTAAAGGATGAACGAAAAAAAGCAACCCATTAATTGCTATTGCGCCAATAAGAGATGGATTGTTTTTTTTATTGAAATAATCGTTAACTAATAATAAGTAGAAAGGTATAAACACCATGCCCATAATTTGTGCGTAAGTTCCTTCAAAATACATAATTGCAATCCAATAACTAAACATTGCAAAAAAAGCTGCAAGAAACGAAAACATTCTATCTCTGAATATACATTCAAGAAAAAGAAACAAACCAATAAAAAGAAAAATTTGCAAAACAAAAATGACAACTTTTGTTGCCGAAATCACGTCTGTTCCTGTGCTAAGCATAATCCCAGAAACCAGAACATGGAAAGGAAATTCATCAATATAAAGATTACCATACGCTGGTTCTTCAGAAAAAGGCTTAAAAGGATTTATGTAATTGACACTCGCTTTATTAACGTTAAAAACAGCTTTGCTCAAATGAATAGCCGCATCATCACCAGTAAGGTACTTTGGATTACTTTGATAAAAAGAAAAAATACCAATAAAAACTACAAAAATTACAAGTAGCAAAATAAGTTTATCTGTAAATCTACTCTTCATTGAGTGCTTTATTTATTGCGAGAGCAAAAGCTTGTACATCGCCTTTTTCAACGAGCATTGTATTTTTATCTGCTATTTCAAAATGTGGTCCTATATCAAAGGCAACAATAGGCTTAACTTCTTTTTGAGCTTCAATAATTGGCAAATCAAAACCTTCCCAAAGTGATGCAGTAGCATACAAACTACAATGCCTATAAAAATCTATAAGTTCTTCGTCTGAAACGGAACCTGTAATGATAACATTATCAGCCGCTATATCTTTAAGCCGTTTAGCATATTTCCCAAAGGTATTTTTTCCAACTATTACTAATTTAAGATCTTTGTCCTTCTCTTGAACCAACTTAAATGCCTTAATGAGCAAATGCACACCTTTATGAGGAGAAACTCTCCCTACGAATAGAATAAAACGGTCTTCTCCAATACCAAACTTACTCTTTATTTTTGTTTTAGGTTTAATACTATGATCTAGAACTAGCTCATTATATACAACCTTGCTCCCAATACCAGTTTCATTTTCAAGAACGTTTTGTAAATATTTGCTAATACAAATAACTTCATCAGCATTTTTGAGAAAATGGTTAGATAGTTTACCAAAAATACGCAAATACACCTTTTCAATTATAGATTCAAATGCGCTAGGTTCTGCCACTCCATGATTATAATAAATATATTTTATCTGTGGTCTCTCTTTTTTTACCTTACAAGCAATTACACTCATAGGATATGAGTGACAAATAATTTTCTGACAGTCGTGTATTGCTTTTTTTGCGGTAATTACTTTGAAATAATCTAAAAAAAAGAATAATCGATACACTCGTTCAAAAAAAGACGAGGACGGCATACCAAGTTCAATTACTTCAATATTCCTTCCATGACTCTCAATCTCAGATTTAAAAGTAATAAATTTTACAGTATTCCCTTGAGCAGCAAATTCTTTAGCTTGCTTATATGCAACCCTATCTATACCGCTATATTTATATAAAGTAGGTGTAAGAATAGCAATCTTCATCAAATGATTTCCTTATACAACTTAATTGTCGTCAAAATAGTATCCTTCCATTCAAAACGTTTTGGGACAGCATACTCAAATTCTCCCCTGCAAGACTTCAAAAGAGCGTCAAAAAGTGAATCTATATCTGCTTGTATGACCTGAGTGTATGCACCGCCCACTACTTCACCTAACGATGTCTCTTTGATATTTACGATTACTGGTTTTTTTAACGTGCATGCTTCTGCCGCAGTATATCCAAACCCTTCTGAAATTGATGGAATAACCACTCTGTCCGCCATATGTATATAAGACGGAAGATCACTATAAGGTACAGAATCAATTATTTTTATAGATTTATTTTCAGATACATTAACTTTATTTTGTATACTCTTATATTGCTTTAAAGGCTTTTTAGAAAGAATTAGCAACAAAAAAACATCTTTGTGAGTCTTACTTAAGAGGTTAAACGAATCAACCAACATATCTACGCCCTTTAAAAAACCAGGTCTGCCAAAGTACAAGAACACAAAACGATCATCAAGCCCTAATTCTTTTTTCAGGTTTCGCTTTCTAATATTTTCAAAACAAAAATTATTATAATCTAATCCATGATAGACTCTAACAACATTACCCCTCATTTTTTTCTGTACTAAATCTACTACCCTACTCTTGGTAAAATCAGAAATTGCAATAATTTTACTATAATAAAATCTTAGAACTAACCTCTCAAAACACCAGTGAAAAAACGCAGAAACTTTAGATAAGTTTATTTTATAGAATAAATGATCCATCACCTCAAGAACTGTTAACACTATTGGTTTCCCTAGTAGTACACTAGCAATTTTTGCTGGAATTATCGCATTATAGGTAGTTGTGTGCACAATATCATACTTTCTAGCTAAAACTAACACCTTTGGAATAGCAGTAAATGTAAACCAGTATCGTCGATCAAAAATATTAGGACAAAACACTCGAACTATTTCTACTCCGTTAACTTTTTCACGAAACGGAGACGCTTGAATTTTACTTGTTACCACACAAACATGATGTCCTTCCTTAGCTAAACCTTCGGCGAGATTCTTAAACAACGTCTCCACGCCACCCACATTAGGATAATAATATTCTAAAACAAAAAGAATCCTCATCTCTTCTCGGCTTTCTTTATAGCTAAAATTTGCACGAGCTCCTCATGTTTCCTCTTTTGCTTATTTATGTTTACAAATAGATAGAAAGACACTGCGAGCAAAAAAATCATCCCTAAAACTAAAAAAAGATCGAGAGCACGCGCAATCTTAACCTTATCAAGAAAATTACTAATTTGACCCGGAATCAATACCACAACAATAATACCAGTCCATATTACTTCCCAGCCTAAAGCTTGCCACGAACTAATTTCCTTTCTTTTATACTTAACAAAGGTATAATAACCCATAAACAAGCCAAAAAACACACCTAGTGTTGCTACTCCATTAATCATAAAATCTAAGTTTTAAAAGTTGTAAAAAAATTTTAATTCCATCAATAAATGTCGTTCCCTTATATTTATCATTATATACTGTTTTTATTGGAACCTCAAATATCGATATTTGATTCTTTTTAGCTTTGATAAGCATTTCCGTTTCTACATTATAATCACAACTAGTCCAGAGAATCTTATCCAAATCCTCTAATCTTATTGCTCTAAAACCCGACTGTGTATCTTCAACTGAAAGTTTAAAAAGAGTCTTTATCAGTAAAGAAAGTGAAAAATTCCCTACTTTCATAGCTAAGGGCATATTTTTATTTTTTTCACGCTTACCAATGGCCAGTCCTTTTTTCTCTTTTACACAATCCACCAACTTTTTGATGTCTTGAGGATCATGTTGTCCATCGGCATCCATAAAGACCAAAAAATCACACTTGAGGTTTTGTGCAAAAATAGCTCCCGTCCTCATGGCAGCCCCTTTACCTAAATTGACAACATGTCTAAGAAAATATACGTCCTTTTCATTTTTTTCTATACAAAAATCCCCTGTTTTATCACGTGAACCGTCATCTACGACAATTATTGTATCAGAATAGCGAGACGCCTCCTTTACGACTCCTTCAAGAGATCCTACTTCATTATAAGCAGGGATTACTAGACAAACTTTTTCCTTCATGGGAAAAATAGGCTAAAATGAAGTAAATCAAAATCAATCTTTAAATTATCCGTGTTGTTAAAACTACCAAACACTATACCATAGACTGCTTCAATTTCAATCCTATCTTCAAAAACTTTCTCGCCGTCTTGCTTAATAACAACCTTGCCATCGTTAAAACTAAAGTTCAATTTTCCGTTGTCCGTGAGTGGTTGTTTTAATGAAAATTGTTTACCAGCAAATGAGCATGTCCTCACACCGGAACATTGCATGCTCAAAACACCAGTAGAAATAGTGTCTTTTACTTCACCGTAATCCTTAACAAAGCCAATACCTATGGTTGAGCCGATCCAATCATTAATTCTGACCTCTGTTTCAAAACTTACCTGTTTTGTCGGATCTCTAAAAAGAATGTATTTAGACTCTCTTCCTATAGACTCTGTTACAACAGACAAGTCTGAGATATCGCCTGCAAAGTTTTTAAAAGCCACGAGATCATTATACTTGTTATCCTCCAACGTTTTACTATCAAAGTAGTTATATATTCCCTCAGAATCATCAAACCACATGTTAGAAATATATACCGGCGGAACAGTTTCTACTGGAGATCTATCTTCCTCTAAAATATTGAACCTAATAAGCTCTGAACTATTCACGGCAAAACTCAAATTTATTGGTTTATTCGGCTCAATTAGCACGTTCTCTAAAATCTTGCCCTGTTCATCTGCTACTTCAATTTGATACTTTTTAGTGCTAATTGTGTCAAGGAATAAATCAACATTCAAATTTCCAGCTATTTGTTTTTCTGAACTCAAACGAATCAATGAATTAGTATCCAAAAGCTTACGGTGATCTAACAAACTTTTTGATTCACTTCCCTCTAAACTCTCAGAAAAATCTACAAAAACACTAGTATCAAGTGAAGGAGCATCTACATCTTTCACGTAAAGTAATGTATTGTTGTCTTCATTAATCAACTCATAATTTTTCAAATGGAAAGTGAAAAAATATTGAGCGTAAAAAAGATCCTGTAATGTTAAACGATCTTTATGAATTACAATACGATTTATACCTTTGTTTTGTAAAAATTTTGCATAATTAACTCCATACTGGAAATCTGAAAGAATCCCTTTTTTTTCTGAAAAATTTTTCGGCAACAGTGAACATGCGACACCACTTGAAATACAATCGCTGTTTAAAAGGGATTTTGGATACTGATTACTTCCTTCTTTACTCCTAATAGTAGGTGGAAACTCAAGAGTATCATTGATTGATTGATTGGATAGTAAACCATGATTATTGACAAGATCTTCAAAAATTATAAAATCAGACAATTCGATCTCAGATTCATTGTAACTAGGAGAAATAAATTTCACTCGATTTTGTCCCGGTAAAATGTTACCGAGCTCGAGAGAAAAGATATTTTCTGTTTTCCCCAGTTCAACATCTTGAAAATCATTCTCGTTAAATGACACCGATAGTTTCCTACTTTCACCCCGTGCAGAAGCCTTAAAAGTCAAATATCCCTTCCGGACGTGATCAGAAGGATTATTAACGTAAAAATAGCCATCTTCTTTATAAAGCTTAGTAGTATGTTTTTCTGGAACTTCTTTAAAGCCTATTCCTCTTGAAACAAACATATCTTGATTATTTATTTCTTTAACCTTAAAAACATATATTTCATTGTCATCTTGCACAACCTCACCTTTAATATTTGAAGTTATATACTCTTTTATTTCTGAAAACTTTTCGGGCGTCAATTGATGCTCTGGACCAACATTCTTGTTTGAAATATATTCTTTTTCTTGCACAATATATTTAATATTATTGTAATTAAGAACGAGATTTGATACTTCTTTTGGATCATATACCAACGAGGGGTCAATACCTTCACCTTTCGGTATTCGATAGAGTAAGTCCTCGATTACCGGGGTGCCAGTCTCCATTTGAAACATACCCGGTACCGGGCGTGCAAAAGTGTATCCACCAACAGCTGTTTTATTATGATGAGAATTGAAATAGAGCGCCCTTGAAGCATATGCATAACTAGTTGAGTTTAGAATTTGCAATATTTTGAAATTACCTTCTTCGTTGGCAATCTTGTTATAGAAATCGGGATAGTTTGTGGAAACTGTCGGAGAGATAGCTAGAAATTCTATAGCGATAAGAATAATTACTGCTCCGGCATAAAAAAACTGTTTCTTGATTGACTTTTTTTTAATAAGTAAAGCAAAACCAGTTGATGCAAAAATAAAAGCTATAATTTCTAAGTAAATTACCGCTCTTCCGACAGCTCTCATTGATGAAAATATTGGTAAAAATGAGTACACCAGATAATATGGAAGTCGAATTTGAGGGTTAAATAAGCCATTTAGATGTAATAACGGCCCTAAGGCTATGCATAAAAAAATAAAGCCAATCAAGAATAAGGCTTTTTGATTATAATCAAATTTCTTTTTGCTTTTCACAAAAAAGATTATAATCAAAAAAATCGATACAAACCCAAGATACGCTGTCGTTTCCGAAACGGGAGTGATAAATTTACTTGTTATCCCTCTAGAAAAGAAATCTCCCCAAATAGGATGAAATTGGTAAGGAACAAAAAAGCCAAGAACATCAACGGACCGGCTTACTGTTTCCTCTATTCCTAGTTGTAATTCAGCTACTTTATCTAAATTGATATAGAATATGACTAAATAGATACAACTAACCAAGAAAAATATGCAAGAAGCTATTACATAGTTCGTTGTTGCAACTTTTTTTAAAATATCTCTCTTTGCTATGCATAGATAACACAGATATACTAGGACAAAAATAATTGAAAAAAATGCAAAATGATGTTCGTTGGCCACCATTATGGCTAAACTTACAAGAGTTCCAATAAATTTCCAAATTTTTGGTTTTTGAAAAAAAGAAAAGAAAAAATACAGAAAAAAAACAATAAATTCAATATGCGTCGCACCTCCAAAACCCAAACCAAATGCAAAATGTGTTGGGACAAAAGTTATTAATGTCCCGCCAATTATTGCCGCTAAATCTGATTTGGTAAAAACTTTAATAAGAAGATAACCAGCAACGATAGTTAAATAGAAAGAAGCGATCCACACTAGATTAAAGCCAAGAGGATTACCTATAAGCTTAAATGACATATATCGATATGTGTGTAAACTGAGTAAGTCAAGAGGAACATCAATGCCTTTTTTATAACCAAAAATCTTTTCAAAAATTGAATCTCCTTTTATTGCATCTTTGTAAAAGGTTGTAGAGTATACTTGATAGGCGTCACCTTCTACACCAAAAATTTCATTCTCTGACAAAGAAATAAGACTTGGTAACAAGATAAGCGTACAGATCGCCATTAAAACAAAAAATATGACAACTTTTTTTACTTTTCCAACTCTCTTCATTTTTTTCACTGACAAAATTTTTACTACTAATAAATCAAGAATAGCAGATATACGCATCCGTTCAAATAGATAACGTTATGGGCTTAAACTCCAGTGCCTTAGAAATAATCATGTAAAACAATCTATTTGATAAAAAAAATTAGCAGTTTTTCATCTTATTCTCTTCTCCTTGATAATTTTGGACACATATTAGTGTTTCACAAGAATATGATTTTGGTCTTCTAGACATACTTACAAGGTTTACAATGCCAACCGAGGAAGCCAATACCTAATGGTTCTATCAGGGAAAGGAGAAATCCCTGCAATCAATGCTATGGATATCTTTTCCACCATAATGAGTGCTATCCATCGATAGTGCTCTTCTTGTACATTAGTAGAGATTGTATTCAACTTCCTGGACCCTGTCAAAAAACCGCCATATGTGTGTGCACATTACCAAAAGGACTTGCTTTTTTCGGCAAAACGTTCCATAATAAAGCGCAAACTTTGAACCCTTTTACACCTCAAGAGGAGGAGATTATGACAAAAATGCCGAAGTTTTTGTATGTAATTTTTCTTTTTTCTGCTATTTTTACACTGAATTGTTCAAACCCCTCAGGTATGCTCGAATGTGACGTTGATAGTGATTGCCCAGCAAACCATTACTGCCGAAGTGGTGAATATTGTATCCCCAAAGATAAAATTGAAACAGGTGGTGACAAAGAAAAAATTCTTGTTGACACAAAAGAACAGTTAATTGATCATGAATTTGGTGAAGATATTAATGAACAGCGTATTGATGAATACACTGCTGAGTTAAATGATGCAGGAGAACTTCCTGAGGAAATCCCTCGGGAACCTGAACGCACCATTCAAGAAGAACGTTTTGTTCACGAAGAATCTACATCATCTGAAGAAAAGGTTTCTCCAGAGATTCTCCCTGAATCTGAAAAAATTGATCCCTGTGATAAATACAAGAAATTATTTGGTAAGCCTTGTGTAACAGGAAAACCGGGAATTTGTACTGAAGGTTCATATACTTGTGCATCCGGTAAACTAATTTGCATTCAAAAGAATCAACCTGCTAAGGAGACCTGCGACAGACTTGACAACGACTGCAACGGTCAGATTGATGATGGTATCCCTTGTTGTACAGCAGGAAATACCCTAGATTGTGGAACAGTACCGCTTAAAGGACTTTGTAAGAGAGGAAGGCAAACGTGCTTATCTGATGGATCATGGGGACCTTGTATAGGCCTCGTTGAACCAAAGCCTGAGACTTGTGACGGTCTTGATAACGACTGTGATGGTGCGATTGATGAAGATTTAGGGAAAAGTTCTTGTGGTGTTGGAGAGTGCTTTGTTGAAGTTAACAACTGCTCAAGCGGAAAACCGCAAAGTTGTGTGCCAAAACAGCCTTCTACGGAAGTCTGCGATGGCAAAGACAACAACTGCAACGGCCAAATTGATGAGAATCTTGGAACGTTAGCATGTGGTGTTGGAGAGTGCTCCAATACGGTTCAGAAATGTGTTGGTGGCGTAGCTCAGACCTGTACACCTATGCCCTCCTCAAAAGAGATCTGTGATGGGAAGGATAATGATTGTGATGGAGTTGTTGATAATGGGTTTAACCTCCAAGTAGACAAGAATAACTGTGGAAAATGCGGCACACAGTGTACGTTGGGACAGCTATGCCTGCATGGTAGATGTTGCGGCGGTAGTTACGGTGTTGAAGTCTGTAGCAACAACATCGACGATAACTGCGATGGTCAAACAGATGAATCTAATTGCTCTGCCCTCGAATTCTTGTTAGTACCACAAAAAAACGACAACATCAAAATTCCAGATGTCTCCGGTAAAGGAAGGCACGCGGGAATCAAAAACGGTGGCCGTGTAGTGACCCTTGGGGCCAAAACATATTTTGATACCTCTATCAAAGGATATGCTGTTATCACAAATGTAGGAACACTTCAGACAACTTCTGTTGAATCCTTCACTGTCATGGTTTATGCACAAATAACAACAACTCCTAGCTATGGTGCGTCATTTATTATTAGATCACCTGGAACATCACTAAGCCTTAGTCATTGGGCAAACAAATATGTTGGGTACTGTGGGACAGGTATGGATAGAAGCCCAAAAACCTCGCTTGTAATCAACAAATATGTGCACCTTACATATGTATACAACAAGGCAGCATCGACCGTAAAGTTCTACATTGATGGCAAACTTGATGGAACATCCACCAATATTACATGTAGTGCAGCTACCTCTTCCTCGTACATGTTCATTTCTTGGAACCCTCTAACAGGAGTCTATACCGATTATCACATGAAAGCTCGCTATGCAAAGATTGCTTACATTAGCAGAGCATTAAGTGATAAGGAAATTAGCATTGCATACTCACTTCAAGCAAAGTAAATCTTAATTATTTATGAACGCAGCCTTATGCGTTCTTTTTTTATAGACAAACAACACCTACCCCTTCAACAACAAAGACAGATTTCTCGCTAGGCCATTTTGCAGCGTCTTCACATGCCTTTCTACCTATATCAACCTGCATTGGATTTGGTTGTAAAAAACTATACCCAACGGATTCATTAAGAAGAGAAACTTTTGACCAAGGCTGTAATAAAGCAGATACATTCATGTCATACATCATAGTAACTGGTAAATAAGTATATTGTATACGCCCATCTATGTACAATGGCATAGAAGGTGAAAAATTAGGCTGTTTTTCAAGTAAACTAGTAATTCTTATTGCTGAACTAAAATCGAACTTGTTAATACGTATTTGATCAACAAAAACTTTATTGTTGACTCCTACAAAACTAAATAAAACTACTATTGAAAGAGTCAAGGAAATCTTCAAAATTAGTTTCATTTTAAGCTTATATGTAATTGCCAAAATGCCTCCCCAGAAAATACCGACACTAGCCAGAACCCTAGGAGCTGGCCACCAAACACCATTCATCATATTGACGCCTATTGTTGAAAAATAAGCCAAAATGAAAACAAAAATAAAAAGTGCTAATTTTAAATACAATTTCTTTTTTAGTAAAAAAATAGAGACAGAAAAAATAAAGAGTAAAAGAAATAAAAGTAATAATATTTTTGTCAAAAAAGGTAGAATACTTTCAGCTTGATAAAACATCCCAAAAACCAACAAGGAAATTTCTTTCACTCGATCAGGAATTTGATCGAAAGTCACAAATTCTGCACGCTTAGGAGTTTCTATCTGAGTTAAGTATAAAATTAGCTTATTTACTATGAAGTAGACAAAAGTACCCCCTATAAGCAAAATAAATTGCGAGAATAAAGACTCTCTATTCCTCCTCTCATTTTGTTTAAAGAGTAAGAAGACTATTAAAGAGAAAAAATATACTACAAAAACGTAATTCAATACTATTTGGTATACGCTCAAAGAAAAAACAAATAGCATTATCGGTAAGAACAATAGCCTTCTTTTTAAAACTCCCGCTAAATAAAAAGAGGTAAATGCAAACAAAAGCGCAACGAAAAAGGAAATTGATGCTATCCTAAAGGTATAAATTTCAGACTGATATGGATGGAGAATGAAAAAAAGTGAAACCAATATACAAGCCCAAAACCCCTTCACGTCCCACATTCTACATATTAAAACACTAACATAAGCCAAAGTTAGAAAAGATAATATAGCAACAAAAGGAAAAGCGTATGGACCCTCAATTCCTAAATAAAAGAAAAAATCATTAACAATACCAAGCCCCCACCTACCAAAAGATATACAATTTCTATCCAAAGTAATATGGGTAAACATATATGAGTAATCATCTATCGCGTAAGAAAGATTAAACAATACTACGCCCCTTGCCAAAAGTGAGGCTAAGAAAGCATACAAGAAATACTTAAATTCACTTTTATTTAATTTAAGATATTGAAAGATCATTTTGCTTATAATAATTTATTATTTCACTTGAGACATAATCAATATCTTCTTCGCATAGACTATAAAACATCGGCAAACGCAACAGTTTCTCGCTCTCCTTAGTAGTATAAATTTCCTTCCCAAAAAATCTTCCATTTTTTTTCCCTGCTTTAGAAGAATGTAAAGGAATATAATGAAAAACAGTCATTATGTCTCTATTTTTTAAAAAATCTATTAAATTCTGTCTTTCAGTTAAATCTTTAACCTTAATATAAAACATGTGTCCATTTTGCTTGCAGGAGCTAGGAATGAATGGGAATTCAATGTGAATATTTTGATCAAGTAAATTGAGTTTCTTACGATACATATTCCAAATAGATAATCGACGTTCGTTTACTTTTTCGATATCTTCCAATTGTGCCAAGAGATAAGCTGCATTCAACTCACTAGGCAAAAAAGATGAACCTATATCAACCCATGAGTATTTATCAACCTGCCCTCTAAAAAACTTCGCTCTATTAGTACCTTTTTCTCTAATAATCTCAGCCCTTTCAATCATTTGCTCATCATTAAGCAAAAGAGCTCCACCTTCTCCACAAGTATAATTCTTAGTCTCGTGGAAACTATAACACCCAATGTCTCCTATTGTTCCTAAATACTTCCCATTGTATTTTGCATTTACTCCTTGAGCAGCGTCTTCAATCACTTTCAAATTATATTTTTTTCCAATATCAATAATTGTGTCCATTTCACAACCTACCCCTGCATAGTGAACAACTACAATAGCCTTAGTCTTTTCTGTAATTGCCTCTTCTATTAGGTTTTCATCAATATTCATAGTATCGGGCCGAATGTCAACAAACACAACTTTAGCGCCCCTTAACACAAAAGCATTTGCAGTTGAAACAAAGGTGTACGAAGGCATTATAACTTCATCGCCCTCCTTTACATCAATAAGGATAGCTGACATATCCAAAGCATGAGAGCAAGAAGTTGTCAGTAAAACCTTTTTACAATGAAATTTTTTTTCCATTAGCTCTTGACACTTCTTTGTGTAAGAACCATCGCCACAAAGCTTTAATTTATCAATAGCATCTAATAGATAACTTTTTTCTTTACCTAAAAAAGTAGGAATATTGAAAGGAATCATTTTTTTTGGGCAATAATTAATATGCTACTTCCGAATGGCAGCTTAAATCGAGTCAACCCTTCTTCTGCTTTTGTAACAATATTTAACATTGTATTAGAGATTTTTCCTATTTTAACTTGTTTTAGAGCTTAAGCGACTCTCCATGTATATCTGCTGCTGAAATAGTATCCAGGATTTCTTATTTCTTTTGTAATGATACCTGTTCCTGCACCTATTTCAAGTACAGAACTTTCCTTAGGAATATACTCTACAAAAATATTCGCTCTTATTTTTTTCTCTGTTGAAACCAAAAATGTGTCGTTTCAGCGTTACAAAGAGCCTTAAATGAACGAGGATCAAACGCTTCTAGATAATCTTTGGACTTATCTTTATCAAAATAATATACGCCATCTCGAAATAAAATGTGTTCACACTTTTTATCAGTTTCTATTTTCATTAAGCACTTTGGGAAAACTATCATAAACTAAAACTTAAAAAAACTACCCCTGTTATGATTATGAGAAGACCAATAACCTTAAATATACTAAAAGACTCGTTAAAGACAGCTATCGAAAATATAAAGACTAATACAAAACTCATGCTTGTTAAAGGATAAGCAATACTTAGTTCAATTTTTTTCGAAAGTGCTAATATCCAAGACAATGATGCAACAAAGGCAAAAAACAAAGCTAAAAGAGCTAATGGGTCCAATAATGTTTTAGAGATAATACTAACTTTACTTTCTAATAGCCCATGTTCCTCAATTATAGCTGTAACTCTCCATTTTAAGAGAAGCTGACTTGAAACCGTGAAAATTATTGTAAGAATGATAAATAATATAGCGTTCATTTCTGATACAAATCGTATTGTTAACTAACAGAATGGATAATCATGCAATAAACTCTACCATATACACAAATTTATTATAATATAGAAATTAGTAAACTTTTATTCAACAAGTAAATCACGCTCTATTGTTCTATTTTCAGTAGTATCTTTAACTATATAAATGGGCCTCCCTTTAACCTCATCAAAGATTCTACTAACATAAATTCCAACAATACCAGCAATCATAATGATTAAACCAGTCGCAAGCCATATCGAAACAATAACGCTTGTCCAACCCTCAACAGAAAAGCTAAAAAATATATACCTTACGACTAAATAAAACGCATAAGAGAAAGAAAAAAGAGAAACAAAGAAACCAAAATAGACTGCCATTTTGAGAGGCTTATTAGAAAATGCAACAATATCTTCAATGGCTAAGCTAATCAACTTTCTCAAACTATACGACGACTTTCCTTCTCTTCTCTTCGCATGGTTTATATCTATGTATGTTTTCTTGAATCCAACCCATTGTAGTAAACTTGGGAAAAATCTGCTTTGCTCTCGAATTTTCTTAATAGCATTAACCACTTTTCTCGAGCAAATACAAAAATTTGCAACATCTGGATCAGTTTTTGTACCAGACAGCCAATTATGAATCAAATGAAAAAGCTTTGATGATACCTTTTTGAAAAACGAATCTATCCGAACACTTCTCCTCCCCATCACTATGTCATAGCCCATAAGAGCTTCATTGTAAAGTCTTGCAATCTCTTCAGGAGGGTCCTGTAAGTCACAATCCATCACAACAACCCAATCCCCACCTGAAAAGTCAAGACCTGCTGTGATTGCTCTATGCTGTCCAAAATTCCTTGATAAACTTATCCCCATAATACGTTTATCTATTTTAGCCAATTCCTCAATTTTTTTCCAAGATTCATCTGGGCTAGCATCATTGACGAGCAGAACTTCATATTCAGTGTCTGGCATTTTAAGCTTAAAAACTTTATTGATCCTATTGCAAAGCTCTTCTAAGCATGAATAACAGCCATATACAGGAATGACTACTGAAATAAGTGTTTTTTTCTTTACTATCTCCATGACTCGCAATTTTTTTGAATAAAGTAACAATAAAATTAAATCAAATACTATTTGAGATCATACATAAACGCTTCAAGTAAAGTATTTTGCATATCCCACACATATTTCTCAGCCGTTCTCTTCCCTTCTCGAGAAAGTCTCTCTCTCAAGCCTTCATCTCTAAGCAAAGATTCAAGAGCACCAGTTAAAGCATTAACATCATCTTTTGCAACTATTAAACAATTCTTACCATCAACACAAAAATCCAAATTGCCATCTGCATCCGTACAAACAACTGGACATCCACATGCCATAGCCTCAAGAATCGGTAAACAAAACCCTTCATGAAGCGAAGTTTGAGCAAAAACGGTTGCCCTGTTATACAAGCGTGCCACTTGAATATCATTTGGTTTGTAATAATACTTTACACCATTCTTCTTACCTAGACGAGGCTCAATTCTAAAAAGCTCTAATTTCGGCTTGGTTTTCATTCCTCTCCACCCATCTAAAAGATAATCTAAATTCTTTAAGTAATGTGACCAGCCAACAGAAAGAAGTAAATCATCTCTTCTTCCTACGTCATCATAACATTTATAAACTTCCTGGTTTATTCCAGGAGAAGCAATAGTTGAGCTATAGCCATGATTTTCCAATTCACGTTCATTCCATTTGGATATTGTCAGATAGTTAAATTCTGGCCTATATGTAGAATAAACTACCCCGCCGCAAGCGGACGGGGTATCCGCTAGAATAACCGAAGTTGATGATTATTGTGTAGCTTTGTGTACTCTTCTCTCTGCTTTTTTACATAATTTGATATCATATCTTCATTTCCGTGTTTACTTACCGTACTTGCAAAGTATCCGTCTGACCAGAATTCTCCACCCCAAAGTTGTTTTTTCACATCGGGACATTGGTTGAAAACGTGTCTGGCTGTAATATTTTTTATCATCGTAACAAGTTTGGTCACCGTGTATGTGGGAACACTTTGTACCAACAGATGTATGTGGTTCTTGTCTGTACCTATTTCAAGGAAATGTACTTCGTACCTCTGTGCAATTTCCAAGCATGTTTCTTTGATAATTTCATCTACCTGTGCATCGATAACCACACGACGATACTTTGCAGGAAATACCAGGTGATACAGTAACACGCTTACATTATGACTTTTATGTACATATGTGCTCATAGCTCTAGTATATCACGCCGCAAGCGGCGGGGGATAGAACCCCTGGAGAGATTAAAGGTACGTGCTTATACACTGCAGCATGAAACACAAGATCAGGAGAAAAAGTGTCAAAAATATAATTCAATCTTTGTTTATCTTTAATATCACCAATAACAAACTCAACGGGATGGTTCGGATAGCTCCCCTGAATATCATTTTGCAACAAGAACATACCGTTTTCTGACCAATCAAACAAAATAACCTTTTTAGCATTGCTAAAAGCGGCAACTTGCCGTGCAAGCTCAGAGCCAATTGACCCTGCCGCACCGGTTATCAATATGCATTTATTCTTGAGATATTTTCCAATTACCTTAAGTTCAGATTTTACAATCTCACCTCCAAGCAAATCTTCAACCGATACATCTCGGATATGTTTAAGATAGCTCTCGCCAAAGTCCTGTATCAACACCTTGGTACTTCTGGGAATTATTTTATACCGAACCCGCCTATCTTTAGTGCAATCCAGAACCTTCCGAATGACATCACCGCGTCCGGAGGGCATAGCTATAAGCAATTCTTTTATTGAAAACTCATCAATTAATTCTTTCAGATTTTTAAGCTCCCCCAAAACCTTTTTCCCATTAATCTTTTTTTCTTTCTTCTTCAAATCATCATCAACAAAGCCTACAAGTTCAAAAGGAGAGTTTTTATCATCATAAATATTCTTTGAAATAAGAGAACCAGCCTCCCCTGCTCCTACAATAATTATCTTTATTTTATTCTTCATTCTTGCTCATTAACCAGCTCGTTAACAACTTCCCTTAAATTATTCTTAGGTTTCCAGCCAAACTCTGTTGAAATTCTACTAATATCCGCCCTAGATGCATATTGAGGCTCGGGTTGTTCACTAGTCTCAACGATTTCTATATTCCGAGAAAAATTAACAGTTTCAAGAAACGACTGAATCAGTTGCTCCACGCTTGCCTCTTCCCCAGAGCCAATGTTATATACCTTCTCTTTATTCTCTTCCGATAGGGCAATTGTGGCAATAGCTTCTGCTACATCAGAAACCGCCAAAAAATCCCTTTTAGAATCAAGCCTATTGACCTCTAGCTTTTTTTGACTGCTACGTGCTAATTCTTTCACCTGTCTAATAAGACTTGGAATGAGTGTTCGCTCGTGCATTAAAGCACCAATTGGATTAAAAAGCCGTGCAATTACGACATTAAGACCATGGAGCTCTGCATATTTTAGTGCACTCAATGTTTCAATAACCTTACTCATGTCATATGCGTTCTGGGGCATCAACGGAGCATCTTCAGATACCGGAAGCTTACCAACTATTCCATACTCTGACGCAGATCCTAAGACGATAAGTTTACAGGTTATTTGACTCTTAAATACCTCTAGAGCACTAAGAACATTCATGCTAAAAACAGGGTTTAGAAAACAATGCTCAGCAGTTAAAATTCCCGCGCAATTAATAATATAACTTGGTAACGTTTTTCTTACAAGATCAAGAACATCATCTTTATTCTTTAAATCTACAGTAAAATCACACGTGGTGTCAGATCTATCTGCAGTTACCACAAACACTTCTTTATTTTGCAAGTAACTGGTGACCGCTCTTCCAATGAATCCTCTACTCCCCAAAACGAGAACTTTCTTCATTTGAGTATAGTTTTCTATAATTGTTGGCTAATTTTTCAGTAGTATAGTTTTGTACAACAACCTCTCGTGCCTTTCTCCCCATGTTAACAATTGTCTCTCTTGAATCAACCAGTTGAAGGATTCTCTCAACAAAACGCCTGTAATCCTTTTTATTTACCACAAATCCTGTCTTTCCGTCCTCTATCACATCTCCTACAGCACCAACGTCTGAAGCAATAACACAGTTTTCTGTTGCCATAGCCTCGAGCATAGATGAGGGAAATCCTTCAATCCTAGAAGGTAGAACAAAAATATCCGCTGCGGTAAGCAAATTTGGGATATCACTTCTATATCCTAGATAGGTGATGTTAGCACTACCAATCCGCTTAATCATCCGCATGATTTCTTTCTTCATGTTACCATCACCCACAACGAAAAATTTTACATTCTTCTTTTTTGCCACTACCTGCCTTGCAATCTTCAAAAATACATCCGGATTTTTCTCTTCTGATAAGCGTCCAATAAAAAAGACGGCTATTTCATTTTCCTTTACTCCAATCTTTTTTCTTTCATTTTCTCTATCGATAGTTGCAGGATTATACGTTTCAAAAGGATCAATTGCGTTTGGCAAAAGCTGCAACTTTTCTTCAGAAACCCCGAGTTTCTTAAACGTAGAAATGGTAGCTTGATTATCTGAGGTATACATACTTACATTCTCATGATACTTGGTAGCATCAACAAAGTGGTCAACATATGAATTAAACAGGGTTACAACTATCTTTAATGAAGAAAATTTTCTGCCAATTATCGGAAGTATGTCATAAAAATAACCACAGTGAAAGAAATGCAATACATCAATATTTCTTGTCTGAATATAATTGAGTAAAAAATCATCACAAACATTTTTACTTTCAAAAAGTTTGGGTAAATGATACACTCGAGAGCTAATTCCCTTAAACCTGTCTTCCCATTCATTTTTTGACTTAATCACGGAAATAAAAGTAAAATCGACTTCATTCTTAAGCTTTGATGCAAAATTATAAAGAAGTGTCTCCGCTCCTCCACATATTAAAAATGGAACAACAACAAACACTCTTTTCTTGTGTTTTTCTTGATAGACGGATCTATTTAAATTCGTAAAAGGATTTAACGCTATTTTTTTTATGTACTCCTCTTTCACTTTTTCTCTGAAATCTTTCTTCAAAAGGTTTTTATGCTTTTCTTTCAGTGCTAATAGTGTTTCTTTATAAAATTGCTCATCTTGTAACGATTTATTGTTTCCATGTCTCTTGCTATACATAAGAACTTCGGGAATTACTTTTCCACGCCACCCTTTTCCCACAACGGAAAGCCAAAAATCCCAGTCTTCATGACGAATATCTGGATCAAAGAACACGCTATCAGCTATTTCTTTTCTGAAAATCGCACTTATTGGTACATGATTTGATGAAAGTAATGTGTCAATATCCAAATCAGTAGTCTTCCATAAAATATCCCTAGCCCCAATTTCCTTTACCCATGAATATGCAAGGCCTAATTGTGCATCTCTTTCCAGAACCAATAAACATTTTTCAAAATAGGTCGGATCAAGAATGTCGTCCGGATCTAGACAACAAATATATTTTCCTTTTGCTTTACTAATTCCCTTGTTTCTAGCATTAGAGACTCCGGAATTCTCTTGAAAAATAACCTGGACCTTAGGATGCTTTATCGTTTTTAACTCCTTCTCTGTTCCAGGATCTGTTGACCCATCATCAATAATAATTACCTCAAAATCTTGAAGTGTTTGTGCAAAAATAGAATTTAAAGCTTCGCTAATATAATTTCCATAATTATAGCAAGGGATAATCACACTGATAAGCGGCGTATCTTCTGACCACTTATCAATATTTATTTCGGTATACGTAAGTGAATCATAGATACTTCTTTCTAAATCTTCTTCACATGTTTTTCCCTTAGAAACAAGCACTTTCAAATATTTTTTACAACACCTAATTGGATTATTTTTTGCCCAGATAATGTCTTTTTTACGTTTAGCATACACATAATCAACGAATACAGGTATTTTTTTTGCTGCTTTCAACGGATTGCAAATACACCACCCAAGTCTCCATTCCAATGAATTTAGATCTGTAGAATGACTTTTTGCTTCCTTGTTATAAAGTACATCTATTCTTTCTTTTTCAGCTGTTTCCTGTACAATCTTGCTAGTTAATTCCTTTATACGGTAAATATTCTGTGTAATTTTACTCTGTAATCCGAGATTTGTGGAATGGGCCAGGGCCCCTCGCTCAATGATAGAGTCTATATAGAGATTTTCATCGATCATTTGCCTTTTGTAAGTGCCCAATAGAATCTTGCATCCTTTTTCATATTGTTCTTTAGCTCTTTTCTTGGTACACGAATCTTCATGAAAACGATATTTGTACAAACACTTATGAAGCATGCCCATCTTGCACATTTCCAGAACCCTTACTACCATGTCATAGTCAACTGCTATCTTGCCTCTGAAGCTCCCCACTTTTTCAAAGCACATTTTATTAAAAACTTTAAGATGTGACAAATACATTCCCTCTAAAATCAACTTCTTTGGATCTTTACCTAGGGGCCTATCAAAAACCCCGAGTGTTTCTCCTTTACTATTAATAATTGTATGCAAGGTTGAAATAAATTCGATTTCATTGTGAAGCGCAATATACTTTGTTATCTCTTCAAGAGCATTTTTTTCAAGAACATCATCACCATCTAGCATGACCAACCATTCACTACTCATATTATCTAGCACTGTATTCCAAGATCCAGCAATGCCTAAATTCTCTTTATTATAAATAAGTTTGATATTTTCTCGATTCCTATATTTCTCAAGAATATCAATCACGCCCTTATCTTGTGAAAAGTCATCAACAATAATAATTTCATCTGGTTTATACGTCTGAGATAATGCACTTTCAACGCATTCTTCCAAGTACTCTTTTCTATTGTATACAGTAATGCCAATAGTAAACCTAATACTACGAGCCCTAGTTTTTGCAGTTTCTATTTTTCTTTTTATAGTATCAATTGTGCAAAGTACATTGTTGTAATCTGGATCACTTGTGCGAACGCAAAGCAAATTAACACACGCATCTTCATCTATCATCTCAGACCATCTAGCAGGAGACTGCGTATAATTTTCAATCTTTTGACTTTTGTCATCTATAAAAAAGATTGAATAATTATGTTGTTTAAGTGTTTCTAAAAAAACACTAGGCTTGTCTCCAGCACATATTAAACATTTGGGGTTAAACTCAAATAACAGCTTAAGATTTGAATTTTGCAGCAATACACTTTCCATTCCCATAAGAACCTTATATTCATTCCCTTCAGTATCAACTTTAAGCAAGTCTATACGTTTATTATGGAAAAGATCGTCAAGGGTCTTTACTGAAACCAATTCTTGATCAATCGGCTTAGAGAATGGATGCACATAAAAACCTGAGCAGTCAGAAGAAGTAGCTACATTTATTTTTTTCTTTCCTAAACGATCAGAAATTGCACAATCAAATACGATTGCTTGAGAGTTATTAAGTACAATATTCTGCCTTAAAACCTCATTATTTTTCTTTACTGGCTCAATAGCATAAACTCGATCAGTCTTTTTTGAAGCAAGTAAAGTAAAATAACCAAAGTGGGCTCCAACATCAACAACAACATTTCCATTTTTTATTATAGAATTAAAAATGGAAACAGAAAGAGGTTCAAAATCGTCACAATAATAGCTCTCAAACCCTGGTAAAAGATACATGTCGAAATGAGGTGTTTTCACTTTTCTCATCTATAAACCACTAACTTTGTAATTAAAGTAAATATCAATTCCAAAACTTAACTACTCTTGTACTTCATATAAGGAAGTAATAGTATCAGCATCTCCAAATTTATCGAGCACACCCTTCTTAATTATAAGCGCTTTGTCACAGTACCTTTTAATGTCATCCATACTATGACTTACAAAAATAATTGTTTTCCCCTTTTCCTTCATTTCTTCAAAAACACTGGTACATTTCTCCTTAAAAACGTAATCGCCAACAGCCATTACCTCGTCTAAAAGGTAAATGTCAGCATCAACTTTTGTAGCTATTGCAAATGCAAGACGCACCTTCATTCCTGAAGAATAGTTTTTAAGAGGCAAGTCTAAAAATTCTTTAATCTCAGCAAACTCTACAATCGCGTCAAAAACAGCATTGATTTCTTTTCGAGTCATTCCTAGAATTGTTCCATTCAAGAAAATATTTTCACGAGCTGAAAGTTCAAAATTGAAACCAACACCAAGCTCCAAGAAAGGAACAAGGGAACCATTTCTACAAAACCTTCCTGAATCCGGCAAATAAATCCCAGCTAAAATTTTAAGTAGAGTCGACTTCCCTGAACCGTTCCTTCCTATTATACCTAGCCACTCACCCCTGTTCACTTCAAAAGAAACATTATCAAGCGCTTGAAACTTTTTGTGTTTCATCGGACGAAAAAAATTCCAAAAATGTTCCCGTAAAGTATTCCTGTTTTCTTCAGGGATCATAAAAACCTTAGAAATATTTTTAACTTGTATTATAGCTTCGTTCATACTAGAAGTATTCTGCTATTCGCTTAATATTACGTTTGAAATAAACATATCCCAAAATAAAAAATGCAACACTTGCGAGCGAAATAACAAAAAGAAACTTTAAATCAGGCATAGTGTTGTCTATCAAAATTTCCCTGCATTGCTGAATTATAACAAAAATAGGATTCCAATACATATACTCTTGCAACTTTGGCGATAATATAGAAATTGGATAAAAAATTGCACTGCCATAAAAAAGGATCTGGATAAAAAGCTCCCAAATCATCTGCATATCTCTGAATTTAACAGATAGAACACTTAGAAAAAAAGAAAGTCCAGTAATAAGAATTGAGAGGACAAGCAGATACACTGGAAACAAAAGCCAAAGCGCGGAAACTGAGGTTGGATTAAAAACCCAAAATGCAATAAAAATAACAAAACTAAAAAAGAGTGTAAGTAAAGAATTTACTATAGAGGAAATAACAACAATTTGTCTTGGAAAATTCACCTTTAGAATAACATCAGCTTTATTTATCAGGGAGGTAAGACCATGAGTTGTCGCCTCAGAAAAATACGTAAAAATGATTAGTCCTAGTATTAATCGAATCGCAAAGTGACTATCCCCTCGTGAAAAAATATACGAGAAGATAATATAAAAAATCATAAACAAGAGAAAGGGTCTGAGCAATACCCAGACAAAACCCAAAATCGACCCTTGGTAACGAACCTTAAAGTCTGCCTTAAGAAGCTCTAAAAATAAATCCTTATGATACGGCTGGATAACCATTTATGAATACAATTCTAAAACTTGAGGTACAATCTTGTCTAATGTTTGTGCCTCAGCATTCTTATTATTATTTTCTGAGATATAATGCATTAGTCCAGAGTCATTACGCAATGCACGCACTTTGCATGCTGCTTCCTTTGCATCTAAAAGCGTAAACCTAAATCCATTTTCTCCTTCAACGACACATTCATTCATACCAGGAATGTCTGAAATAACAATAGATAACCCACGTGCTTTTGCTTCTAGCACTACAAGTGGAGAAACCTCTGAACATGACGGTACTATAAGCACGTCATTGCTATCATAATAGCAAACCATATCATTTGATTCAACCACTTCAACATAGGTAACAGGATAACCAATTTCTTGCAAACGCTTCATTCTCATAAGTAAATCGTCCTCTTTTACCTTACCAACTATTGTATAGCAGCAATCTATTAAACCAAGCTCAGTAATCAATGCAAGCATTGTATCAAACCCTTTACTGTAGCTCAATCTACCGACATAAAGCAGCTTCATTCGCTTTTGGCTTACTTGCTGTTTTTTTTGTAAATATGATTTACTAAGACAGTTTGGAATAATAATACTCTTTTTGCTAAGACTAGACTTAAAGAGTGTTCGCTTTAGAAACTCATTCTTTTGAGCATTCGTTAAAAAAACCACTGTCTTTGGAATAAGAGCAATGCACTGGATAATAACTGAGTGCCTCGTTGCCATAATAACCTTCTGAATCCCCTTTTTACAGGGATCCCCAGGCATCGCATGCTGAGTAGAAATTATTATTTTTCTAAGCAAAAATGAGAGAAATAAAGGAATAAGGGAAGAAAATGTCCATACATTATGAAAATGAACAATATCTACTTCTCTTATTGACTTAATAAGACGAATAAAGCTCGTTGGGTAGAACAAGTATTCGTCAAAGATATTGAACACGCGGACAGAAATTTTGCGTTCTTTAGGAAGATCTTCCAGACCGTCAAATGGGCTTAAAACTTTAATATCAACATCACTGCTATAATGTTCACGAATATAATTTACTATACGATTTGTAACAATCACTCCACCTCCAATTGAATTTCCATCATTAATAATCAATACTTTTTTCATGTCCGTTCGGTTTCAGTTATAAAATCACTCCGAGGCTTTTTCCCTGTTTTTATCCAGGCCAATCCATCTTTATTAGCCCTAAAAAATACGGGTAAATTTTTTTTGTTTTTATATAATATCAAAAAAAATTTACGCGGTAATTTAACAATAAAAAAATAAGTGAAATAGAGGTATCTATCAAGGAAGTTCCTTTTATTGTACAGATAATAGTTATTCCGCACACTAAGATACGTCTTTAACTCCGAATCTGCATGTTCAACAACTTTATGCCATGCATTGACCTTTGGAAGATAACACAATGAAAAGCCTGCTTTTTTTGCTCTATAATTATAATCAACCTCTTCACCGTATGCAAAAAAATTCTCATCAAAATACCCTATTTTGTTTATAAGTTTCTCACTTATGCCATATATACAGCCAACAGGTCTCTTAATTTTGTTACTTTCTAAAAGAACCTTTTTTGAATCACCTGCACGCCAAATATTCTTCTTACTTAAATCTGAGTCATAATAATAAATTGTGGGAACAAAAATACCTATCTTATCATCATTTATGGCTACTAATTCTCTATCAACTTTTTGAACAAACTGTCGGTCAAGAATTGTGTCATTATTAATAAGAATGTAAAAGTCGTGATCATTCTCTTTAGCTGTCTTTATCAAATAATTGCTTCCGCCTGCGAAGCCACGATTATACTCAGAGTTTATTATAGTAACGAAGGGAATGCTTGCACACTTTTTTTTAATTACTGAATTATCTCCTTCAGACGAACCATTGCAAAGCAAATACAGCATACATGAGTCACTTACACTTCCTAAGAGCGAATCGACGCATGCAAGGGTATCATCGACATTCTTCCAATGCAAAATAAGTAATGCATATGAATAAGTTGTGCTATTTATACTCATATTACTAAGTGAACAGATCTAAATATCGAGGTGAAATAGTATCCCAAATAAATCTTTCTTTATACATTTGACGTGCATTACTTCCCTTCTTTCGACATTCACTAGGATTATCTATTAACCACTGAATGGCTTTACGCGCCTCATCAATTTTCTCGCCATTAATAAACACTGCTGTGCTTTTGTCTGTTGTCTCTCTATGCGCATCAATATTAGACACTACCAGTGCACAGCCTGCACTCATTGCTTCCACAAGGGCTATCCCCTGAGATTCAGTCGAAGAAAGTGAACAAAAAATCTTAGCCTTGTTAAGCAATTCAGTATATTCATTACTTTCATTGCTCATCCACCCAGTAAAAATGATATTTTCTTTGCCTTCTGAATTAGCCTTCAAATTCTCCTTTTCCGGACCATCGCCAATAATATAGAGTTTCCAATGTGAATTATTAGCTCTCTTAAAAGCCTCAATCAATACATCAACCCTTTTTATATTCTGCAGTCTCCCCACAAAAATAACAATATTCTCTTCCTTGATAGCCTCCCGATAATAGTCTTTTGATCCATTTGCAATAGTGACACTTTTATTTGACAACGAAGGATATAGCTTTATCACTATATCCTTCAAGCTTCTTGATGGATAAGTAACGTTACGAGCATTGCTGAAAACCCTCTTGGTCAATGAACTCATTATTGTGTGGATAGTATTAAAGCCTGGATTATGACCTGGAACATCACTACCATGCACTGACAAAATATAGGGTAATCCGAGCTTATTCTTTAACCGTAGGGCAAGGATTCCCCCTGGTAAAGCAAAATGCGTGTGGCATACATCAAATTGTTTCTCCCGATGCAGATGTTTACACATCGCATACCCTCTTTGGATATATGTTATGTGTTCACTCATTTTAGATTTTTCCTTATGCTTCCTACCTGGGGTCACCCTAAAAATAGTAAGTTTCTCATTTACTTTCTGTTTTTCAGGCAAATCTGAAAATGCCATAGTAACTACAGATACTTCATGACCGGCTTTAGCATAGTATTCAGCTAAACCAAAACTAACCGGGCTCGCACCGCCTCCGACAGGGGGAAATTCATGGTTGAGTACGAGTATCCTCATCCCTCTAATTTACAATAATGTCTTTGATATTATACGATGTCTTTCCGTTAGAATAATAGCCCTTAATTAGAATATCGGTCATTATTCCTGATACAAAAAGCTGGACACCAACAACAATAAGCAACGTTGCAACAAGTGGCCAAATCTTGTCAGAAAGACTATACCCAAGAAAAAGTCTTAACAAACCAAGAACAATAAAAAACAGTACACCAATAAGAACAAAAAATATTCCTGCGCCTCCAAATAAATGAAGGGGCCGATTAGAGAACTTTCTCCAAAACCAAATAGAAATCATGTCAATAAACCCTTTAAGCGCTCGTGTCCAATTGTACTTGCTTAGACCATGCACACGAGGTTTGTGTGACACCTTTATTTCACCTACCCTAAAACCTCTCCAATACAATGCCGCAGGAATGAACCTGTGCATCTCCCCGAATAAATCAAAATCATCAAAACACTCTTTTTTATACAATCTAAGCGTACACCCCGCATCATGCACATGATCTTTAACCAAAAACCCTCTCAAAAAATACGCTCCTCGTGAAAAAACTCGTTTCAATGTAGTGTCCTTGCGCTTATACCGCCACCCACAGACAACATCAAGACCACCTTCCTCCATTTTTGATATCAGTATAGGAATTTCTGAAGGAGGATTTTGCCCGTCACCGTCCAAGGTAATAATATACTTTCCTTTCGCTTCTTTGAAACCCGCATCTAGTGCAGCAGTTTGCCCAAAATTTTTCCTAAAATTGATTATCTTGAGAGGCTTAAGCTCCTTCATTTCCTGCAATGTGTTGTCGATTGAACCGTCATTGACAAAAATAATTTCGTACTCTCCACTTATTTCTTCAAATACTTTTTTTAGATCAGAATAAAGAGGAGTGACATTCCCCTGCTCATTGTAAAATGGAACAACAACAGAATACTCTAAAATCTTATGATCATTCATAGCTCTGAATTGTAATCTTTATGGGCTCTATTTGTCAAATTCCCCCTACTCCTCCCCCACCCTCTCCAAATCCGCATCCACCATCATCTTAACCAACTCATCAAAACTAACCTTAGGCTTCCAACCAAGCTTCTCTTTAGCTTTTGAACAATCCCCCTTCAAAAGATCAACTTCAGCTGGTCTCTTAAACATAGGGTCAACAGTTACATATGGCTTCCAATCATCTATCCCTACGTGTTTAAACGCAACATCAAGATAATCTTTGATAGTATGAGTCTCACCGGTAGCAACAACGTAATCATCCGGCTCTTCCTGTTGGAGCATAAGCCACATTGCCTCCACAAAATCACCTGCAAATCCCCAATCTCTGCTGGCATCTAAGTTTCCAAGCCGTATCTCCTTTTCTTTGCCAAGCTTAATCTTGGCAACACCGTCAGAAATCTTGCGGGTAACGAATTCTTTTCCTCTAATAGGACTTTCGTGATTAAACAATATTCCACTAGAGGTAAACATACCATAACTCTCACGATAATTACGAGTCATCCAATGTGCGTAAAGCTTAGAAATACCATACGGACTCCGTGGTTGAAACGGCGTTTCATCACTCTGCACGCCTCCGTCCGAGTTGTTACCAAACATTTCACTGGTAGAAGCCTGGTAAAACTTTGCTTTAGGATGAAAAAATCGAATCGCATCGAGTAAGTAAAGAACGCCAAGTGAATTGACCTCAGTAGTAAGTTTAGCTTGTTCCCATGAAACACCGACAAAAGACTGCGCAGCAAGGTTATACACCTCATCTGGACGAAGGTTTTTAATTAAATTCAAAAGTGACGATTCATCAGTCATGTCACCGGTCACGAACTCAATATCATCGGTAATCCCGAGATAGTCGATATTACTAAAATTGGGATTGGTATACCGTCTAATAAGACCATACACTTTATAGTCCTTCTCCAAAAGAAGCTTTGCAAGATACGGACCATCCTGTCCTAAAATACCGGTTATAAGTGCTCTTTTAGCCATACTTTTATAGTTATCAATAGTTAGTTATGTTAGTCATCTTGAAATGATCAATGATCAATTACCAATTTTCAACACTTAATTCTGTCAGAAAAATGAGAATTGATCATTGATAATTTAGAAACACTACACTCTCTCTTCTAAATACCACTCAACAAACTTCTCCATTCCATCTTCAAACTTGGTAATTGGATTATACCCCAAAAGTTCTTTAGCCCGAGAAATATCCGCATACGTACGCTCTACATCTCCAGGTGGTATTGGCATCTGAACAATGTGTGCCTGCTTGTCTATAAGCCTTTCCACAACGTCAATAAACTGATTTAGGGTCACCGTTTGAGAATTTCCAAGATTGATTATCTCATACTGAAGATTAGCATCAACTGCCGAAACCACACCATCTACGATATCATCAATATACGTATAATCTCTACTGGTAGTACCATCACCAAACTTCGTAAGCTCAGTACCCTCAGAAACCACCTTAACAAACTTGTATGGCGCCATATCCGGTCTTCCCTTTGGTCCATACACTGTAAAGAACCTAAGGCACGTACAGGGAAGATTATGCAGATGACTATATACATGACAGAGTAACTCACCGGCCTTTTTGGTTGCAGCATACGGAGAAATAGGAAAATCGACGGAATCTTTTTCTGAAAACGGCACCTTTGTATTATTCCCATACACGGAAGAAGAAGACGCAAACACAAAATTTTGTACATCGAACACCCGGGACATCTCAAGTAAGGTTGAGGTGCCAATATTATTTACATGAGAATAGGTAAGCGGATCCTCAATAGAGGCTCTAACACCTGCTCTCGCAGCAAGATGAACAACTTTATCCGGCTTTTCTTCCTCAAATATAAGCTTTATGTGTAGATAATCCTCAACGTCCTCTTGGTACAATGTAAAACGCTCATTCGATTCCAACTCTCTAATATTCCTCTTTTTTATCTGCGGATCATAGTAGTCACAAAAGTTATCAACACCAACAACCGTGTCGCCACGTTCTAAAAGATTCCCCGCAACATGACTCCCTATAAACCCAGCAACTCCGGTAACAAGAACTCTCATGATCTCCCTACGCTTATGTAATTAAAGCCATTTTCTCTCATTTCATTGGGATCAAACACGTTCCTGCCATCCACCACATTAGGCTCGCTCATCCTCTTTTTTAACTCAACAGGATCAATCTGATAAAACTCATCCCACTCAGTAACAACAATCAAACCATTTGCATCCTCTACAGCAGCAAACGCTGAATCACTATATGTAAGATCAGCGTGTATTTTCTTCATGTTCTCCATTGCAACCGGATCATAGACCTTAACGGTAACTCCTTCTTGCAAAAGATCTTCAATAATCACCAGCGATACTGCATCCCGTAAATCATCAGTGTTTGGCTTAAACGCAAGCCCCCAAAGAGCAATCGTCTTTCCGGAAAGATCGCCCAATAGAATCTTTAGTTTCTCTACAGCACTTTTCTTTTGTCGCATGTTCGTCTCCTCTGCTGCCTTAAGCATACCAAAGTTTACTTCTGCCTTATTTGAAATATTAATAAGCGCCTGCACATCTTTTGGAAAACAAGACCCACCATAGCCAAGCCCTGCAGAGAGAAACGCGTGCTTGCCAATACGCTTATCAAGCTTCATTCCCTCTGACACAAGATCAACGTTACCACCAAGTGATTCGCACACTGCTGCAACATCATTAATAAAGGAGACAGACATGGCAAGATAGCTATTCGATGCATATTTAATAAGCTCAGCACTCTTTATGTCAGTAAATAAAACCGGACATTTTACTGGTCTATAAAGCTCTCGTATCACCTCTTTAGCTTTATCAGTCATATCATCAATACCAACTACTACACGGTCGGGATTAATACAATCATGCACTGCTTGTCCTTCTCGTAAGAATTCCGGATTGGATACAACATCAAGCGGTCCTTCATAGTGCTCAGAAATAATACTCTTAACAATGTCTCCCGTTCCAACTGGGACAGTACTTTTATTAACAATAACTTTATACGATCTATTCTGTGTATCAGATTTCTTGAGTGCCTCACCAATATCTTTTGCCACAGCTTGGACATACTGCAAATCAGCGCTACCGTCTTCGTCTTGTGGCGTCCCAACAGCAATGAATATCACCTCAGATTCCTGCGCAGGCAATGTAATATCCGTTGAAAATAAAAGCTTACCACTTTCAATATTTCTTTGAATAACTTCTTCTAGTCCCGGCTCGTATATAGGCGAAATCCCTTTTTTTAAATTTTCTACTTTCTCTTCGTCAATGTCAATACAGGTAACCTCGTTCCCGAAATCTGCAAAAATAGTCCCGGTTACTAATCCTACATACCCTGTTCCAACAACAGTTATCTTCATGGTTGTTCCTAAATTATACCTTTAAAATAATCAACAGTCTTTGAAATCCCCTCTTTTAAGGCAACTTGAGGGTTAAACCCAAGCTTTTCTTTTGCAAGAGAAATGTCTGGCCTTCTCTTTTCAGGATCATCTTTAGTAAGAGGAATATAGTTAATTTTTGACTCGGTACCGGTAAACGCTATCACTTTTTCTGCAAAATCTACTATAGCATATTCATCGGGATTCCCCAGGTTAATTGGCCCCTCTTCTGTACTTTCCATCATAGATTGAAGACCAGAAACCATATCAGAGACAAAGCAGAATGACCGAGTCTGATCGCCAGTGCCCATCACCGTCAAATCGTCTCCTTTAAGTGCCTGAACCACAAATGTAGAAATCACCCGGCCATCATCAGGCCGCATATACGGACCATAGGTGTTAAATATACGTACAATGCCTGTATCTAAAGTATATCGTTTTCTGTACGAGTATATAAGTGCTTCTCCGTACCGCTTAGACTCATCATAGCACGAACGTGGCCCATATGAATTAACATTGCCAAAATAAGTCTCTTTTTGCGGATGTTCAAGAGGATCGCCATACACCTCAGACGTTGAAGCATGCACGATTCTAGCCGAATGCTCCTTTGCAAGATTAAGCATATTCTCAAGTCCCAGGGAATTTGCATGAAGAATCTCAAGACTCAAAGTAGTAAAGTCTAATGGGGACGCAGGGCTTGCTAGATTATAGATCTGGTCGATTTTTTCATCTACAGTAAGAGGAATACAAATATCATGCTCAATAAGAGTAAATTGCGAATTATTGCTGAGCACTACAATATTCGCTTTTTGTCCCGAAGAAAAATTATCAACGCAAAAAACACGGTGACCTTCATCTAGAAGCTTCTCGCAAAGGTGCGTTCCGATTAATCCCGCTCCACCGGTTACTAGTACGTTCATACCTTTTTTTGTAATGAATCTATTTTATTCGTCTTTTCCCATGGGACATTCAAATCCTCTCTTCCAAAATGACCATACGCTGCTGTTGGCTTATAAATAGGACGCAAAAGATCAAGTGACTCGATTATCCCTGAGGGAGTAAGGTCAAATACTTCTTTCACTAGCTCAGCGATAGTGCTATCTGGCACCACCCCTGTTCCAAACGTATTGACCATGACTGAAACCGGCTCAGGATACCCTATTGCATATGATAACTGAACTTCACATTCCTTTGCAAGACCTGCTGCAACAATGTTTTTCGCAATATACCGTCCCACATACGCGCCCGACCGATCCTGCTTATTTGGCCCCTTGCCGCTAAAACAACCGCCGCCGTGCGATCCTTTTCCACCATACGTATCAACAATAATCTTTCTTCCGGTAAGCCCTGTATCTGCATGAGGACCTCCTTCTACAAACCTACCGGTCTCGTTTATGTACATTCGCGTATCATCGTCAATAAACTCTCCGCACACCGGCTCAATTACTTTTGACTTAACATCATCCCTAAGACTATCAAGTTCAACATCAGGATCATGCTGTGCAGCAATAACCACAGCATCAACTCGTTTTGGTTTACCATCTTCATACTCTACGGTGACCTGCGACTTCCCATCCGGCCTCAAATATGACAGATCTCCATCCTTTCTAACTTCTGCCAGCTTCTTTGTAAGACTATGAGCAAGTGAAATGGGAAGGGGCATAAGAGTACCGGTTTCATCTACCGCATAGCCAAACATCATCCCTTGATCACCGGCGCCCATTGCTTTATGCGTGCCTTCTGAAACGTCTTCACCTTGCGCAATGTCAGCACTCTGTTCATCTATCGCGTTAACAACGCCACAACTATTACAATCAATGCCATACGCGGGATCGGTATACCCAATATCTTCTAATGTTGAACGAACAATTTTTGGAATATCAACATAATGACTTGTACTAATTTCTCCGCCAACAACAACCATCCCTGTTGTGGTAAACGCTTCACAGCAACATTTTCCATTAGGATCATGAGTCAAAATTTCATCTAAAACTGCGTCAGAAATTTGGTCACAGATTTTGTCCGGATGACCCTCAGTTACCGATTCTGATGTAAAAAGATACGTATCCTTAGCCATAATTTTTGATAAATTATAAATTTCTTTACTGCAATGCAAAAAACTCATACGTCTTCTTCAAAGCCTCTTCACCGGCTTTCTCGCCCAATACAAACTCCGGCCCCCACGCCAAAAGCTCATGTGCCTGGGAATAATCAAGCACACTTCTCCTCTGCTCCTTCTCTCGCCCGTCAGCGTGTTTCTCTGAGACTTCCTTGCCGGATACTGAAACAATGTGCCTAAAAAGTTCATTGACTGAGGTTTCAACGCCAGTACCAATATTTACTGCACCATTTAATGCATCTTTGTTAAACGCTGAAACGCTTGCCTCTACCACATCACCCACATACACATAATCGCGTGTCTGCTCTCCGTCTCCAAAAATAATCGGCTGCTCATCACCTGCAATCTTTTTTGAGAAAATGGCAACAACACCCGCCTCACCATGAGGATCCTGGCGTTCTCCATATACGTTAGCATATCTGAGTACCGTATAGTTAAGACCAAAAACGGTATAATAGTAATGTAAATAGTGCTCAAAAGAAAGCTTTGCAACGCCGTAAGGTGAAATAGGCTTTGCGGGGTATGTTTCTGGTGTAGGAGTTATCTCAGCATCCCCATAGAGCGCTCCTCCAGTCGAAGCAAATATAAACTTCTTTACTCCATAATCTTTACACAACTCAGCAAGGTTTACACTTCCTTTTATGTTAACGTCTAAATCATGTATAGGATCCTTGACCGACTCAGGAACACTCGCATGTGCGGCTTGATGGTTTACCACCTCGATTTGCTCTTCGACAAAAACCTTTTTTAGAGCTTCTTTATCACAAATATCTACTTCATAAAAATGAACGCTGTCGTTTACATTTTCTTTTTTTCCTGTTGAAAGGTTATCAACAACAACGACATCATGCCCTTCCGATACATAGGCATCTGCAATGTGTGAGCCTATAAACCCGGCGCCACCGGTTACAAGTATTTTCATAGTCTTGAATTTAAAATTTCTTAATACTTTCACTTTTAGCAAGAGACTTCATCTGAACAAGCGCGATTTTATTTAGTCTTTGCAATCTCTCTGATTGCGAAAGCTCTTGTCTGATAAATTCCGCATTCATACTCTCTAAATTCGCTAAACACACTAATTGTACAACATTAGCATAATCTCGCATATTTCCTTTTAGTTTCACGTTTTTATCCGTCCATTCTTTTGCGGTCATTCCAAAAAGAGCGACATTCAGGACATCTGCTTCATTCGCGTAAACAAAATCTATTTGTTTCTTGGTAACTAAAGTTGGAATAATATGTTTCTTTATAGCGTCTGTGTGAATTTTATAATTTATTTTTGTTAGTGTTCGTTTCGCATCCCAACCAAGGAATAAACGTTCATTTTCTTCTTCTTTAAGTCTTTGGAACTCTTTGATAAGATAGATTTTAAATTCTGGGCTAATCCACATTCCAAATTCAAAAGCAATATCTTTGTGAGCATATGTTCCGCCGTATCGACCAGCCACTGATCGTAACCCAATAGCATGAGTCTTTTTAACCCATTCCTTAACACTTATTTTATAACTATTTAAGCCTGCCTTACTTTTAATTATGGCGAACTCGCCATAATTAAAATTGGGATTATTTATTTTTTCCCAAACACCAAGAAATTCAACCGTATTTCTATTTCTTAACCAATCTGAAATATAAAAATCACCATCTTTTGCTTTTAACATATTGGTTAAAGATATAAAATCATCTTCATTTTTAGAAATGATAGAAATTTCAACACCTTGAACCTGTATTTTTTTAGTCATATTTTTTAAATATAAAACCTAAGCTGGTCAAGTTCGATGGCTTCCCGCCTTTCCGCGGGAATAACGAAAGCAAAGAACACCTTAATATTGCTAAATTGAACATTGAAAATTCTTCAAATTAATACGTCTCCAACTTCTCCCCTTCAGGATGCGCATTCAAGACAGAATCCGGGACAGTAATCACATTGCTCATCTTAAAACCAAATCCATGGAACACAGACGGCCTAGCAATATGCTTTCTTTCCCCATTCTCAATCACATAAATATCACCTTTGCTACTTCTAATTAAGGATCCATCACGAAACGCAACTGCATTCCCCGATGGAAAAGAGTTAATGACTTCAGGAGCAACCTGTATAACGTTCTTCCAATAAAAATTTCTGTCAAAAAGTGACACATCAAGGATTGGTCTAAGCTTTCCATCCCAGAGTTGAAATACGCTCTTACTCCCCACAGGCTGAAGCAATGTACCATTAGCATATTCTTTACTATCTTTTGAAATCGATTTTCCTTCAGGGTACACATTGACTATCTCCCAAGTTGCATCATAGAGAATATTGTTTTGATAACCCAGTTCCTCAAAAACCTCACGCGTGGCAAATCCTCTGCGCTCATCATGATCAATAATATAGACCGTTCCTTTTGGTGAACGAATAAGCGCTCCATCTGGATATCGCACCGGGGCAATAGTGCTATACCCTTCCATTTCTTCCGTAGATATATCTACCACCTCATCCTTTGAAAAGTGATGCGCGTTAAACACGTTCATGTTCCAAATCGGATAGCGTTTCTTGTCCTTAAGCAAAAAGATGCCCGGAGTGTCAATCTCACGAATCAACGTTCCAGATGGTCTGTACTGAGCAAACCAAAGCCGCCACACCTTCCAAAAGAGAAAATTTCCACCTTCACCGGTGTCATTTACATTGTATCCATCTTTTCCACCCGCATAAGGCGTATAGTTGTAGAGCGCTGCGGTCGCATGGTTTTCCGGCGTCACATCAACGCCATCTTGCGACGTTTTCGTTTTTCCTTTTTGAAAGCTATATTTATCGTATCGATCCACATAGCGCCTAAACTGCCACGCAGCACAATCAATTTGTTTATCCACTCCAGTGCATTCATTGGTACTCCCTTTATATACACCGTACCCCATCAAATCTTCCTTTTGCCTATCAGAAAGAGTGTCGTCAGTAATAGCACTCTGTTCTTTTTGTGCAGTGACTATAAGTAGCTTCGGGTTTACTTTATACGCTTGAGCAGTTTCATAAAACAAATCAGCAGCACTTTTGTTTCCTTTCTCTGTTGGAATCATAAGATCAGCAAGACCGCTTCCTTTTTTTACCAAAAACTCATGAATATATCCCCGGGACATTGAGTTGTAGTTATTAAACTCCTCATCGGTGATAACATTGTTTGGTTTGTACGTTGCCGCATATGATAGTTGGGGAACAACCAAAAAAAGCGCTACAACAATAACAAATAATGTTTTGAAAAATGTGTTTTTCTTTCTGTTCATGTGCTGCTCGTTATCTTTAGAGTTCAACGATTGAATTTTCTCCAACAATCAGTCTATTCCCGGACGGTAATGTCGCGTGTGCATCTGTGATAGTACAGTTCTTTCCAAGAAGACTATCAACTATTTTTCTTTTACAACTAATATCAGCGTCATCAAAAACGATAGAATTTTCTATTTCTCCTCCAGAAATCTCTACTCTACCACCAACAGAAGTAAAAGGACCGATATAGCTATCTCTAATGACCGCACACGGACCAATCATGACCGGTCCTCTAATATAGCTTCGTCCTAAAATCTTTGCTCCTTTTGCAATACTCACCTTCCCTTGAATCTGGACATGCTCGTCAACTATCGCACCTTCTTGCGTAGAAGTAATATCGTTTAGAAGCAGCTGATTTCCTTGAATCAAGTCATCCGGCTTCCCGGTATCCTTCCACCAGCCGGTAATCTCAACAAAAGTAACTTTGTAACCATGATCAATCAAATACTGGTGCGCATCAGAAATCTCAAGCTCTCCTCGCGCACTAGGCTTTAGCTTTTTGACTGCATCAAAAATGCTTTTGTTGTAGATATAAATACCGGTGACTGCATAGGGACTTTTAGGTCGTTTTGGCTTTTCTTCAACGCCAATAATATTCCCCTTTTCATCAATATCCGGCACACCAAATCGTTCAGGATCTTCTACCCTAGAAAGCGCAAGTAAACAGTCCGCCTTCTCATCCTTAAACTTCTTAATAAACGGTTTAATGCTACCAAGGATAATATTGTCACCTAAATAGAATATAAAATCTTCATCTCCAATAAAAGATTCAGCATTTTTTATAATATGAGCGAGTCCAAGCGGACCTCCGGATTGCTCGATATACGTAATATTAAGCCCAAAGTCCTCACCATTTCCACATGCCTTGCTAATTGAGGTGTCTCCAGGATTTACATTAATTCCAACCTCTTTTATCCCCGCTTCTGCCATTTTATCAAGCGCATGAAAAATCATCGGCTTGTTTGCGATAGGGATAAGATGCTTGTTTAAGGTGAAGGTGATCGGACGGAGCCTCGTCCCATGTCCACCTGCAGCAATGAGTGCCTTCATAGTTGTTGACTTAATCGTTATTATTTATGCTTTCTTCTTTCGATCCTTTAAATATCCTGTAAGCGCCTTTTTCCAATGTGGCATTCGCGAAAACTTGGTATTGAGTAGCGTGGAATACTCGGGACGTTTTGCAGGCCGTGGAAACTCTTCAGATGTACACGGCTTTACCGGCGTTTTAATCTTTGCTTGTTTCAAAATCTCTCGGGTAAAATTATACCATGTTGTTTCACCTTCATTGGTACAGTGATACACTCCAAATGCTTTATTTCGCTCAAGAAGTTTCTTGATATGCAAAGCTAAATCATACGTCCACGTTGGTTTACCATGCTGATCATGCACCACTTTAAGCTCTGGATGTTTTTTGCCAAGCATAAGCATGGTCTCAACAAAATTAGGTCCATTCTTGCCAAAAAGCCATGATGTGCGCACAATATAAAACTTAGTGCACTCTTTTTTAACCGTTTCTTCACCCATAAGCTTTGACTTTCCATACGTATTAATAGGACCCACTCGCGATCTTTCAGTATACCCACTTTTTTTCTTTCCATCAAAGACATAATCAGTACTTATCTGGACAAGAATCGCGCCAATCTTCTTTGCCGCTTTTGCAACATTTTTTGGACCCACACCGTTTACTGCAATACATGCTTTTTTGTGCTTTTTATCCTCACAATCGTCAACCGCAGTAAACGCTGCAGCGTTAATTATAATATCAGGTTTATCTTTTTCTAATTTTTGAAGGACTTTTTTTTCGTCAGTGATATCGAGAGTTTTTTTTGTATACAAAACAAGTGCATACTTTTTATCGCTCCCAAAAACCTTTTTTAGATCATGGCCGAGCATACCCTCTGATCCGGTAATAGCTATCTTTTTTGCTATTTGAGTGTTTTTTCGCATAGTATATTATCTTACCATCACGTTAACAGCGCACGATTAACGTTCTTCGTACTGTCTCTTATAAAATTCTAAATACTCTCCTGTCTTAATCTTCTTCCACCAATCTTCATGGTCAACATACCACTGTACTGTTTTTTCTAGTCCTTCCTTAAGAGGTGTCTCAACCTTCCATCCTAGTAACTTAATCTTGCTGCAATCAACAGCATAGCGCTTATCATGTCCGGGGCGATCTTTAACATACTCAATCATCTCTTCCCCCATCTTTAGCACTTCAAGGATTCTTTTAGTGAGCTCCAGATTGGTGACTTCAGGGTCTTGATTTGCAGCTACATTGTAAATCTCTCCCAACTCACCTTTGTGAAGTACAAGATCTATAGCACTACAATGATCATCAACGTAGAGCCAATCCCGTATTTGATCACCTGCACCATACACCGGCACCTTCTTCCCTTCAATCAAATTAGTGACAAATAGGGGAATGAGCTTTTCTGGATACATGTATGGCCCATAATTATTGGTACACCGCGTAATCATTACGGGAAGATCGTACGTTCTACGTGCAGCAATAACCTGTAAATCACCTCCTGTTTTTGAAGCAGAGTAGGGGCTTGATGGTTCAAGTGACGACTCCTCTGTTGCAAATCCCCCGTCATCAAAATCGCCATACACCTCGTCCGTGCTAATTTGAATGTACCGCTTAACACCATGTTTCTTTACTGCTTCAAGCAAAACAAACGTGCCATACACATCCGTTTGAATAAATGCACCGGGATCTTCAATGGACCTGTCAACATGTGACTCCGCAGCAAAATTTATAATTGCGTCTATAGCATGATCAGAGAAAATAGTATCTACAATAGCACTATCACAAATATCCCCCTTATAAAAATGATAGCGAGCATCCTCCTCAATATCCCTGAGATTCTCTGGATTCCCTGCATACGTCATCTTATCTAGATTAACTACTTCGTACTCAGGATACTTTTTTAGAACATACCTGACAAAGTTACTCCCAATGAATCCCAAACCTCCTGTGACAAGTATTTTCATACTACCTACTTAAATTAATTTTTACTAACAACCTTCGAGTATAACCTTAGAAAGACTGATACTACAACGCATCTTTAATCTTCCCTGCCACCTCATCTGCCTCCCCTTCTGCATAACTGCGCTGCGACCAAAGCTTCAGCCCATCGCCTTCTGTGCGTGGCATAACATGAAAATGAACATGAGGGACAATCTGCCCTGCGACAGAACCATTATTCATTCCCAAGTTAAACCCGTTAAGCTCCAAACCATCAACGAGCGCACGAGATACTTTTTGGACTACAATAAGATATTTCTGGAGGATTTCTTCGGGAACGTTGGTAAGAAGCGGGTAGTGTTCTTTTGGAATAACTAGGATATGTCCGGGATGCACTGGTGCAATGTCTAGGAATGCAAGAAACGCATCGTCTTCGTATATCTTTGATGACAGCACATCACCGTTTACAATTTTGCAAAAGATACAGTCTTCCATGTTTTCCCTTACGCCTCCTTTTCATCTACCTGGGCAACCTCTGCTTCCTTAGCTCCAAAGTCCTGTTTCCAGTCATAGTCAATTTTTGGATCATTGTAGGGGATTCGTTCTTCGTCGGGATTTTCTGGATTGTAGGCTTCTGTTGTGTGATAAAAAAGAAGAACCGGTTCTTCGCTCAGTGCTTTATATCCGTGAGCAACCCCAACGGGAATCAAAACAAGCTTATAGTCCCCTTCTCCTGCAAAAATTTCCTGCGTTTCTCCAAATGTCGGTGACTCTTCACGCATGTCATGAAGTACGATCACTGCTTTACCGCTGCCAATGAACCACAAATCATCTTGCTTTTTATGCCAATGGAATGCTTTTATAGTGTCCTTGTATGCAACAGTAAACGTTGTTTGTCCATACTTCTTGAGTAGGTCCTCGTCTGACCTCAAGACCTCCATGAGAAACCCTTTCTTTTGATTCTCTTCTTCTGGAGTATCAGGAATATCCTCCCAGACCTTCATTTGTTTTATTTTAACACCATCAATCATTGCTTTGATTGTTACTTTATAGACTGTTTTATTTAAGCATATTTTAGCTTAAAAGTAAATAGGCGCTATCAACAGCTTACTAATACACACAAACAAAAACAGCCCCATTGGAGCTGTTTTATACTATTTGCTTTTACTTTTTTTATCTTACCAAAGGAACTTCTCGCTCGTAAGCTACGTCTTCACGGACATCCTCAAGTAAGTCTTCATAAATCGACTCAATAGTTTCAGTAATCCTGTCCCAATCATACGTAATTGAGACATACTTTTGACCGGCCTTTGCAAGCTCGGAAACCTCGTTTGGATGATCCAAGACAAGCTTCATCTTCTTTGCAAGATCTAAGGGCTCTTTATTTTTAAAGACATAGATGTAGCCACCAGAAGCCTCAATATTTTCAGGAATATTACTGACAATTGATGGAATACCGTATTTGAGTGCTTCAAGTACAGTGATAGGAAGACCTTCTGCCTCAGATGGATGCACGTACAAACGTGCATTCTTAAAGAGTTGTGCAAGCGCCTCACCGGTCTGAAGACCAGCAAAAACGATACGATTATCACCTTGAGCACGCTCTTTAAGTAGTGAGACATATTCGTCAGTATAACTGGTATCACCAACAATCACCAATTTGAGTTCAGGATCGTTTAGCTCTTTAAACGCATCAATCAAATAATGCAAACCTTTATGCTTCACGAGTCTTGATACGGCAAGAATATACTTACCTTTCTTAATATTAAAGAGAGGAAGCATTGACGCCTTGTCAGTATCAGTAATTGCACATCCATTGGGGACATATGCTGCTTCACTTCCATACTTTTCACTGCAGTACTGACGTAGAATCTTAGAGACAGCTATAGTTTTATGTGGGAACTTATTAATAGCATACTCACCAAAAGAAAGAAATGCCCTCGCAATCATGCCCCATTTCTGATGAAACTGATCACGACAATGAAATGTTGCAACAACTTTGGTTCGTCTTTTAAGAAGTCTTGGAATAAAAGAAACAAGTGATGGACCAACACCGTGGAAGTGAACAATATCATAATCTTGTCTAAGCACATCAAGTGCTGCAAGTAATGAATGGGAAATAGCATCAAAGTTTTTTGTCGCAATTGACGGAAGATATTTGAGTGTTACTCCTTGAAATGTAGTATTATCAGTATTAGTATAGCTCTTTCTGGAATACGCAAAAACATCATGTCCGTTGTTTGCAAGTCTAACTGCAAGCTCATGAACATGCTTTTCTACTCCTCCCTGCTTGGCAGGAAGTCCTTTTTGTCCGATGAATGCTATCTTCATAAAATCGGTTAGAAGTAACGTTATGTGTTATCGTTTTGGTTGAATTTGATAACGTTTCACACTAGCATACGAAAGAAAATTTGTCAAGGGTTTTGGAAGGAGAGTATACACAATACACCGAAAATCTCTATTTCTAGCCCAAATCTCTTGACAACATCAAAAATAAATGCTATAGTATTTACTACAAGTTGATAGTATGAAGATATGAAGAGAAGAACCTCTTTTCTAAAAAGAGCAAACAAAACACCACGGTTTCTATTTTCTCAAGTGGTAAGATTTTCTAAGGTAATCGCATTAATTGCGATTCTTGTTGTAATATCAACTATTATTGAGTCCGTCGGACAGAGTTTTAGTCCCAAAATGACTGTAGATGCCTTAAACGCAACAAGTAGCATCAACCCCAATCTCTATGGATACAGCGTCAGTTCAGAATTTGTACATAACGCTGATTTAAGTAGCACACTAAGAGACTATCCCGCTGAATCAATACGCCTTGCAGCGCCATACGACCCCGGTAAGCGTTTTATAGCAAAAGTAGACAATGGTGTATGGAATGTACTCGCAAGTGACAATGTCCCATATGAATATAATAAAAACTACAGCGTTGAAATTGTCGTGCATGGTAATAATTACCGATTATACATTGATGGACAGCAAATCTTTGATATAACCGACAGCGCATTTTCAGAGGGGGAAGTCGGATTATATTCAAGTTTTAATCAAGAAGTGTATTTTGATAACGTTCAAATCCTAGACGAATACGAAAATCCCCTCTTTGAGGACAATTTTGATGCCGGCATTTCGCCTGCATGGAATAATGATGGATTCCCCTCATGGTTTGACAATGGAACCTGGGAACACAAAGATGGTGCGTATCATCATGTAGGCCAGCAAAGCCTCTCACTTAAGAAAGTTGGCGAGCAGGGCTGGAAAAACTATAGTGTCAAAGCAACCATCCGTGGTGCCGCTGCACATGCATATGAAAGAGGCTTTATGGGTATTGCTTTTAGGCACAAAGATCCGCTTTCAGGGTATAGGTTTATGTGGCAAAGCGCATATCCACACCCCTTCTCATCCAATAATCCATGGGAAGTAATGGATTTTGAGGGCCAGCTACAAACAGCAAAGGATGCTAGTCTCAAACCACAGGTAACCGTTAATCTCCGGGGAACACCGGAAGATGCGGCACAGTTGGTCTATGATTTAAATAAGAACAAAAAGCTCAACATAGAATATTTTGAGCTTGGAAACGAAATATGGGCATATGGCGACAATCACATGCCCGGAGCCACGTACGGCGAACAGATCAAAGAATATGCCAAAGCCATGAAAGCAGTCGATCCCACAATAAAAGTTGGTGCGTCGCTCCTTGTTGGCTTTTCTGATTGGGATAGAGATGTGTTACAAACCGCGGCACACGATCTTGACTTTATCGTTCTACACTACTACATGCCCACAGAAGGCGGTACGCACGTATCTAACCAACAACTCCTTGCAAGCCCCTACTCTTGGGGAAATGCTTTTAAGTCATCGTACAACAATGGATCAAAAGGACAGGTTGAGCAAACGAGAGATTTGTTAAGACACTATGCGCCCAGCAAAGCAGGATCAATAGAAGTGTTACTCACAGAATTCAACACGCACGACTCAGACAAAGGAAAGAGTCTTGCATTTGGTATTGCAACGTCAGAACTTTTAGCAGAAGCTGCCAAAAACGATGTCGAGCGTGCTCAGTTTCATGCACTCGGTAGTAGCGATTCACATTGGCACGCATTTACAGATAATTTAAACGCACGGCCATCTGCACTTGCATTATCTCTCTTCTCTGAACACTTTGGTGATATTATGCTTCCGGTTAACTTGTTTGACGTACCTGTTTACTCGGTGGATGAACTTGACTCTCTTCCTGGGCTTTCAGATGCCCCTTACTTTACTTCTTACGCATCACGCGACGCCAGTGACAAGAAACTGTACATTGCAGGTATCAACAAGCATGAGCTTGCATCAATGCAGACCTCAATTAAAATCAAGAATGCGGCACCTGGGTCTTCAGCAAAAGTATATACTTTAGATGGATATGCTCTTGGGGCAAACAATGAAAACTATATCGATGTTACCATCAAGCAAAGTTCAATCAGTAATGTCGGGCCACTATTTTCTTACTCGTTTCCCCCTCATTCAGTAACGATACTTGAACTTGATATTACTCTAACCCCTGAAGAAACACCCGATACAGAACCCATACCCACACTAGCTGAACCGAATCCAACAACGCCTTCAGTTCCACAAAATGAACCACAAAATGAACCACAAAATGAAGAACCCTCAAATGAGCAATCTCAATCACTATTTGCACCAAAAACAACCGATATTACTGAAGATCCGCCAAGGAAAGCTAAAGACAGAGAAACAAAAATAGTCACTTCAGCGCTTTCCGGAGGCAATCCGCATGTTAAAACCTTTGATAAATCTGGTGTTCCTACTAACCTAAGTTTCTTGGCATATAATAAAAACTTTAGAGGAGGCGTCTCGGTTGCCTATGCGGACGTAAACGGAGATGGTCACAAAGACATTATAACTGGCGCAGGTCCGGGAGGTGGGCCGCATGTTCGTGTTTTTGATCATGAAGGAAAAGAAATAATGAACTTCTTCCCCTTTCATCCAAACTTTAGAGGGGGCGTTGACGTTGCCGGTGGTGATGTAGATGGTGATGGAAAAGCAGAAATTATTGTCTCACAAAAATCAGACGGAGAAGCATGGGTAAAAGTGTATAAAGCAGACACAAATAAAACGGTACTAGCAAACTTCAACGTTTTTGGAAAAGTGCAATGTGGTGCAGATGTTGCCGCTGGCGATATTGATAACGATGGACAAGATGAGATTATTGTAGGTGCAGGAAAAGGCGGCGGACCATTAATTAGAGTATACGAAGGAAATGGGATCAGGCGCCCCATGCAATTCTTTGCCTTTCATCCATTATATAGAGACGGTATCTCCGTTGCTGCAGGCGACGCTGATGGTGACGGCAAGGATGAGATTGTCGCCGCACAATCCGGTCACGCGCATGCGTGGGTAAAAGTGTATAGATATAACAACCAAAAAACAGTTGTGGGTGAATGGAAAGCATATGGTAACTTCCCCGTCGGGGCACACGTTACTACTGCTGATCTTGATAATAATGGCATTGACGAAGTCATTACCGGTGCTGGGAATGGCGGTACCCCACAAGTTCGTGCATTTGAAGCAAACGGTAAAGCAATTGCGGTCAACTTCTATGCATTTGCTAAAGAACATCGTGGTGGCATTGATGTTGCGGGAGATAGATAAGACTTTTTTATGTTCGAGGAGATAGGTAATACTGCCCGCTCCCCTTTTTTATGTCATCTCGGAATTCACTTTCTTAAGTGGATATCCGGGATCTCGTTTCTAATGCTGCACTCAACGAGATCCCGGATCAGTTTTCGGAAAAACTGTCCGGGATGACATATAAAATACAAACAAAAAAAATACGATCATTCGATCGTATTTTTAAACTTAGCCAAAATATAGCCCTATTTCCTAGAATCCTTCTCTCTATCCCTCATCTTCAACCGATCTACCTCCTCGTACAACTTGGTAATATCTTCTTCATGTGTCGCAAATTGATCGTGAATAGCCTGAGCAACATTATCTAGCAAAATCTTTGCCTCCCAAGCAAAGGGAACTTCGTTCTTTTCAAAATAGCGAGCAAGTACCTCGTGAACTTCAGCTCTTACTACATCAAAAGACTTCCCCTCCTCCTCTTCGTTCTCCAAGAACTCGTTTATCTCATCCTCATCATAATCATCGTATTCATAACTGTCATCCGATTCATCTTCGTACTCATTTTTCATGTCAATGTCCTTTGACATATGTATATTACTTTTTTGCTTTCTTTTTTTCAACTATCGTTGCTTTTTCTTTTTTTAAAAAGTAGACCATAAACGGTTGTAGCTTCATCTTCTCCACCAAAGAAACAATGGGAAGTACTATAAAGCCAAACTTCTGTACAACCTTCATAATTGAATGGTACTGATACGCCTCCTTAAACGACTCAGTAAGCTGTTCTTTTAGTAACGGAACAGGTTTAAAACCAGCCTTGTGAGCAAGTCTCTCAAAGTAGGACGGTCGTATGTAGTTCATTGTAGCATACTCATCAAATATTTCACCCTGTGCATAATTAAATCCAACCTTCTTAACCTTCCACAAGTACGCAAGACGCTTTGCTAAAAACGCAGGTAAGAGTGGCACAAGCGGCGCCTTTTCAAAATGAACGTCGTAAAGAGACCATTTGCTGGGGCCAAATACTAAAAATGCTTCATCAGCAACACGCGCTGTTTCATGAATGACTGGATCAACGTTTACAATGTGTTCAAGTGTATATGCAGAAAATACTAAATCGATTGAACTATCTCTAAAGGGAAGTTTACGCGCGTCTGCTGTAAGCACTTCTGTTTCCGGATCACGAATCCACGCAATCTCTGCCCATTTAGGCTCATAGTCTAGGCCAAATGACACTGCAGGTTTAAAAAACTTCTTAACGCTCGAGGTAAACCCACCTTGACCAATACCGAGCTCTAGAGTGTATACAGGTTTTTTTGACAGATATTCCTCAAAAACCGGAATATATTTATCTTTCTCAGGATATTTAGACCGATACTCAAGATCGTCCTCCATATTCTTTTTTGCTCGAGGTTTTTTTGCTCTGCTAAAAGGTAAAAGTGCTTTAACTCTTCTATACAGTTCCTTTTCCTGCTCTGCCCTTGTATAAAACGATTCATGCTTCTGAACAACGCCTTTCCCCAGTGACTCGCAATGATCGCTGCTATGCTTTTTAGCATGATCTAGTCTAAAGTTTGGAAGAAAGTTTTCTATACAAAAAACATAGCCACATTTTTTGCAGGTAAGCGTTGCTGTTTTAACCTGCTCTTCATGGCATTTCTTACATCCGAGTGCATATGCATCGTCCTGGCTATTTACCATCCGACGATTACGGCTACAATACTGCTTGCATTGATATGTTTCTGCCGCGACATCTAAGAGATTATTGAATATCACCTCATCTCTATCATGTGAAAGAAACAGTGGAAACGTCTTACACGCCGGACACGCATAAAAATCAAGCGCACGTTTTCTCATGAATTATTTATTTTTTTTAAGAACAGTGTTGTATGTAGTTATAAGTCTTTCAATATGTAATTTTGGATCATAGAGTGTTTCTGCATCACGTCTTGCCTCTTTGCCCATTTCTGAAATCTTATCCTTTTTATTCCACAAAGAATCAATCTTTTCTGCAAGGTCAGTTGCATTCTGTGCCTCAAAAAGGAGACCATTTCTATCAACATCAATAAGCTCAGTAGGCGCTCCCCTCTTTGGCCCAATAACCGGCTTTCCAAACGCAAACCCCTCTGTTACTACCAGTCCAAAGTTTTCTGGAAACACTGATGGCACAATGACAAACTGAGCATCCCGCGCAATTCGTGTTAAGTCCTCGTCAGGAACAAAGCCTAAAAACACCACGTTATCAATCTTCTTGTCTTTCGCAATTTGTTTAAGCTCTTCATGCTCGGGACCGGTTCCACAGATAATACACTTTACGTGAGGCAGCTTCTCCATTGCCGCAACTAAATACCTGACACCCTTTTCTTTTGAATGGCGTCCCCAGTAGATAATATAGGGGTTCTGTGAATCATACATAAACGAGTATGGACGCTCGTCATGTTTAACGTAAAGCGGAATAGTAACGATTTTCTTTTCTGGATACCCCCACTCAATAAGAAGTTCTTTGACAAAATTGCTGGGAGCTATATAGGTATCAACAAACCGTTCATAGTATCCCACCAGCTTGTGAAACGACATCTCAAGCGCCGTAAGCGTACTTGCCATATATGATTCCTTGATACACTTATTCTGGATCGCCTTGTAATATTTATGCCGTTTACAGTCTTGACAATATCTGAGTTTAGGATGATTGGTACAGAGTAAAAAGTCAGGACAGATAATTTTATGGTCCTGCACAGACATTACAACGGGAATGTTGTTATTTTTAAAAACAGGTAGAATCGATGGTGAAATCTGATGATAAATGTTGTGGATATGCGCAATATCCGGTTTTTCATCCTCTATGAGCTTTTCTACCTTTTTCTTTGCCTCAAATGAGTAGAGCATTCGTCCAGCAACCCTAAACCCCTCTTTAGAAAACGATACTTTAGAAAAATCGACATTACTAACAAAATACTTGCTATAAGGTGTTTCTAAGTTTTTTGGATGATGCATAGCAAACGGTACACACTGGATTTTTTCCTTTTCCAAAAGCTCCATTGTCTCAATGAAGTATCGCTCAGTACCTCCTTGGAGGTAGTAGAATTTGTTTGCGTGCAGAACCTTCATATGTGTTTAAGATTGTGAGTAAAAGGTGTCCCCTCCCTTTTACTAAGGGGAGGGTTATAGGGGGAGGAACAAGGCGTACAATTTTTAAAACTTACTTCTTCGGCAGTTTGCGCTTAATCAACGCATATATCGCCGTCATTAAACCCTTAATATTCTTATTGTAATGTTTCTTAAAGAAATACTCAAAGCTCTCTTTTTGAAAGTCGAGGTTTTTGCCTAAGTCTTCTTTTACACTCGCTTGCAGAATGTGAGAGATAACAATAGATGGGTCAACAATGATCGAGTACCCTTCATCTTTAATCCGTTTACAGAGATCAACGTCCTCAACATACAAGAAGAAGTTCTCATCAAAATAGTCTATTTTCTCTAAAACAGTTTTAGGGATAACAAGCGAACACCCCGACGCCCAGTCAACATCACTCAAAGTTTTATAGAAATGCTTGTTCCACTTATTATTATAAACTAAAAACCCATTTGGTAACACTCTTTGTAGTTTTGAAAAGTGTAAAAGAAGCCTGAGTCTTGTTGGATAAAACCCAAATGAAGGCTGGAGTGTTCCATCTGGCCAAACAATTTTTGGCGCAATCACCCCTATCCCCTCTTTTTTAAACTGTTTTTCTATCGTATCAAAGTCAATTTTCTCTATATGCGCATCAGGGTTGAGCATAATAAGGTAATCACCTGTAGCTTTTTTTAGCCCTACGTTCATGCCGCCGGAAAAGCCTGTATTCTTCTTATTTTCTATCAAGGTGATCAAACCAGCAAACTCCTTCTTTAGAAAATCGACTGTCCCATCTTTGGAATCGTTATCAACTACAATAATTTCACGCTCAATGCCGGTAGTTTTATCAATTACCGACTGGATGCAGTCTTTAATCGTCTTCTCTGAATTGTAGGTCAAAATCACAAATGAATATTTCTTCATATAATTTGATTACTTTAAACGGTTACTTTTTTCATGCTCACGTTTAGAAAAAATAATACTCACTTCTAGAATACCGACCAAAATCCAAAAGAAAACAACAAGAGAGTTCAACTCAAAATACACGCCAAAATTAGCAAGTATCAGAAAATAGATCACATTGGCTAAGGCACCAATCGCAATCGCTTTATAAATACCCGACATCTGTTTGAAATTTCGTACAAACCCATAAAAAATTTTGGCGATAAGCGCTAAAAAAGCCAAAAGCCCAATAGCTCCCATCTGTACTAAAATACCTAAAAAGCTATTGTGCATGCTTCTCACTTCCGCGTCTATAGGGTACCCTAAGAAGTCAAACGTCACTGCAGACCCAAAGCCAATGCCAATAAACGGGCTTTGAGCAAGAAGCGCCAAAGACTTTTGCCACAAAAAGAGTCGCCATAAACCGGATGGATCATCCGCGTTAATAAAGCTGATACTCGAAAACCTCTGTGCAATATTTGCAAAAAAATCGGATGGAATGAGTGCAGAAACATTGCCGATTACAAGAGCATACCCCCACACTAATACAGAAAGTCCGGCTATAAAAAGTCCGCCATACAGCGCGAATGATTTAAGCATCTTTTTCTTTTGAATCCTTGGAACAAGTATAAAAATGAGTGCGAGACTGACTGCTAGGCCAATCCACAAATGCCTGGAAAGTGAAATAATAATACCAAAGATTTGAAAAACAATAACCGGAAACGCCCATTTCTTGAGTATGATATTTGAACTTAAGTAAAGTGGAAGCGCAAAAAGCACGACAATACCCAGGTAAAACCCATGACTTGCCGCAATAAGACGCGCGCCTTCTGTTGAGAGAATGTTATACTCGGCCCATATTCCTTCTCCACGCACAATCCCCACGACAATAAAAAGAGTAAGCCCAAGGCCTGTTACTAATATGGTATTAATGAGCTCTCTTAATTTATCTTTAATGTTAACAAAATTGATGGTCATAATATACAAAACCGCGTACAGCGCATAGTTTTTAAAGCTTGAAAACGCAACTGCAGCGTCACCTCCACGCAAAACACCATAGATAAAAGAAAAAAGACAAAGTCCTGCAAAGATTAATAGGGGTGTTTTAAGGCTGCCAAACGTAATCCTTCTCTTATTTCTTATCCGTTCGTGTAAAAAGTAGGAGATTATTGAAAAAATGATAATGAAATCAAGCGCGTAGATCTTAAACTCTGAGCCAAAAAGAGTGAGCGGCGCAAGGGTAAAAAAGTGCTCAAAAATCATAGTTAATACTATGATCGAGAGAAATCCGGCAAAATAGCCCTGCAAAATAAAGATAAGCAAAAAAAGCAGCACAAACGGCAAAATAAGCTCTGTTTGTAGGTTAAAATAGGCAGATGCAGTATATAACGCCCCAAAAACAAATATGAGCCCCAAAAGAACTCGCTCTTTGGTAAAAACAGACTTTGATGTGGATAACACTTTTTCCATGTTAAAACTATATCACTTTTTTTGTGTTTTGTCAAGATTTTTAGGGTTGTTTATGGGGAAAAGTAACAAAAAACCTCACATCACTAGGTGACATGAGGCTATAAATATACGTATCATTCTAATTATTGTTTCCCCAGAGCCATTTTCCAATAAGCGAGTCGTAGTGACTTGCTCTGATAAGCTCGTTTTGGGGGGAAAGTTCCGTATACCAAATCCATTCGTCTGCGGAGTAATTATTAACTTCACCAACGCGACGTCTAAACACCATAAGGTCATATACACGACCGTTTGAATCTTTGTCCTTTGGAATATCAACGTAAAACAGTGTTTGACCACTATAGCTAACTGTCTTGTACTGGACATATTGAAGAACAAGAAGTTCTGATGCAAACTGACTTGGATGAAGCGGTGAGCTTCCAAGGCTTACGTAGGAGATATCCTCGAGTAAAACAGTTCGTGCGGCATCATTTATGGTTTCCCCTGTCCCCGGCCAATACCACGATGTTCCCTTCCACCACCACCGATTATTGCAGTGATAAGGGTCAAACGAGATGGTAATTTTTTTTGAGTTTGCTTCTACAAAATCTTTAGGAATTTGAATCGTTTCTAGGCCAGTTTGTGCTGTAACATATGTTAGAGTGCACGTTTTAGCTTCCGGCACCTGCTCAGTCTGTTGCTCTGACTGAATTTCTGGTAGTGATTCTAAAGGTTGCTCAGAAACTGCTTCAGGAAGAACTTCTCCACCATCGGTTGGTGTTGTTTCTCCTTCCGGCAGAGGCTCTGATAATCCTTCAACAGGGCACGTCACTGAGTTACAAGAGTCACAGCCTACACATTCAAATCCTGAGCTGGTCTTTGAACACTGACAATTGATTTCTTTTTTGAGAGTAGTGCCGTTGCACGTTATCTCGCAATAGCATTTGTACGTTAAAAGTTGAGAATCTGTATCGTACTGCAGTTCACAGTACTGACTGATTGTGCCGGTATGAGAAACCGCCAATATTTGCGTGACAAAGCGTGAATTTCCGCAACTGCTGCTAAGTAATAGAAATCCGATGACAAAAAAATAGGCAAAAATTAAATGAAGTCTGTTTAACACAGCTATCCTCCTTTGATTGTTTGTGGTCGTAAAAGTCTGTTCAAAACCCTCAAAACAAACACTATTCATTTTACAAAGACCCATCTCTATACTACTAACTTTGGAAAGAAGGTCAAGATGGTAAGATTATTGGATAAAAAAACACCCAGCGCGAGAATCGTGCCGGGGGCTTTGTAATTTGTTGTTAGAATTTCGGGTTGGAATTTACTGCAGGAGTTCAGCCCAGTTGCCGTTATTGGCCAGTGGCATGTAGACCGTGATCCGAATCAGTTTCGTTGATCCAACACCTGGTTCCCAATACCACATGTACCCACTACTGGTACCACAGGTCGAAGTGCTTTTACGAAAAGCCATCAAGTCATGCTTACCACCGCTGCTCATATCTGGAACATAGACGTAGTAGTACGTCTCGTTCCCATTGACGATGGTGCCGAAGTTGATAGGACACATAACCGGAACAGTCATACCATTTGAAGAAGGTTTCTTTCCGAATTCGGAATAAACACCGTTCAAATTGACTGTGTCAGCACTCCAGCTCCATGCCTCAGACCCTTTCCAAAAGACCCTGTTGTTACACGGGTCGTGCGCCACGACTTGCCTTTCAATGCCTTGATAGACGTAATTCGCGAAGTCAGAAGGCACTGGGATGGTAACGCCCTGGGTGTTCATCAAGTTCACGAAGCTCAGCGAGCAGGTTTGCTCGGGTAGCGTTTCGATTTGAGGCTCAGTCATCTCTTCAGGAGTAGCTTCGGGGCCTGCTTCAAGTACTGGTTCCGTAACCGGTTCAGACTCGGGAGTAGATTCTGCCGCTAGTTCGGGTTGAGCTTCCATAACTATCTCTTCCGGTTGAACTTCCTGGCCCGCCTCGGGTGTAACTTCGACGGTAGGTTCGGGTTCCGGAATCTGTTCAGCCTGCGGTTCAGGGCCAGCTTCGGAAACAACCTCAGCCACCAGTTCCGCTTCAGGTGTTGGTTCCGGTGTCGGTTCCGCCTGAGGTTCGGGAATGGGGCAAATGACCGACGTGCAAGGATCGCACTGATCACAAATGATCTGGCCGGATTGCTCACGGCAGTTGCAATTGATGGGGGTTTTGACGCCCATTCCGTTGCAGATTAATTCGCAGAAGCACTGACTGGCCACTTGACCAGTGTCAGTTTCATAAGTTACATCACAATATTGCTTGACCATTGCGGTATGCATGATCGCAACCCGCTTGGTCTCCAAATTGGTATTACCACAATTGCTGACCAGAATAAAGCCGGCCGCAAAAATCGCTACAAAAATCGGGGTGAGCAGTTTTTTGCTCATAGTTCTCTTCTCCTCTTGTATTGGTTTTCAGTACAAATCCCCCCGAGCTAATAAACAATGTCCAGCAGTTAATAGAAACATACAATAGAAGATCGGTCAAGAGAATTGGGGGTAACTTATCCCACTCAGTGGGTTATCCATAGTGCCCCAAGATAGTCCCTGTAGTATACTAAATTTAAGCGGAGAGTCTAAGTCAGCTCTAAATAAGAATAACCAAAATTCACATGGGTAAAGAAAAGACGCTCCAAGATGTGTACAAGGCAGTTGAAGAGCTAAAAAGCACTACTGCTACAAAAAAAACTGCTGCTACTAAAAAGGAACTTAATGAAGCAGTAGAAGATCTAAAGAAGACAATGCTCACAAAAAAAGAGTATCTTAAACGTGAGGAAAAACTTGCTACAAAGAAAGACTTAGAGAAGTTTGCAACAAAAGAAGACATGAAGAAATTCGCTACAAAGAAGGATTTAAAGAAAGTCAAGCAAGAAGTGTCAGATTTAAGAGAAACATTTGAATTTTTTACGCAAACTGCGGTAACTAAAGATGAAATGAGTAAAATGCAAAACGAAATAGTAAACCACATTGACGATTTTCTTCATCTCTACAAAAAAACTGATGAAGAGCAAATTGCCCTTGTTGCAAGAACAGATAGTCACGAAAATCGAATAACAAAGCTCGAGAAGGTAAAATAGCACAAACATTTTCAAGGCACACGTGTAGGGGCGGGGTTCATCCCCGCCCTATTTTTGTGAACGATGCCAAACCTCATTAAAAACAAAAACACCCACAAAGCATAGCCTGGTGGGGTTTTTTAGTTTTTATAATAGTAATTCAATTTTTTTGCCCGCCTCAACCCTTACGGAGTGGATTTGGGGAAGCAGGCTTTTTGGGCTGCGGGATCGGGATTGTACCTCGAGTCACATACCCAGAAGCTGCCCGGATTGTCTGCAGAAACTTTGTTATGAATCCTAACACCAGCCCCAGGTACACAACCTGAGAGATCATAGTGTTCGACATACCAACATTTCTGATTGTAAAGAATTTGCCCGTCCTTCGTCTTGTCATTGATCTGTACCCACCAGCTTGGGGAAGTCCCTGCTGCAAGTGATGCACGATGTGGTGGCGAAAGAGCACACGCACTACGGCACGTTAAATTGACGTAACACAGGCCTCGGATCGAAAGCTCAGTCGCTTTGTCCGTTGGCCAATAATGTCCGCTGATGTACATCTTGCGAACCAATTCGCCGTTAACCTTCTCGTACTTTAATTCGACAAAACAGTAATCTTTGGTCCCAGGACCGATGCATTTGCCGCCAACGCATTTGTTGGGGCTGGGACAATCTTTGTCCTCGACGCACTCGGGCGGAGGATCAACACATTTGTTGTTAACGCAGATCTGACCCTGCTTGCAGTCAGTGTCTTTACGACAGCCGTCCACACACTGGCCTTCGATACAGATCCTGGTCCCTTTGCACCAGTTGTCATCGGGGCAACCAGGTACACAAGTGCCCTCTTTGCAAATGTTCTCGATTGGACAATCGGTATACGTTTTGCATTGGGGCGTGCTTTTGGGCTCACAGCGCCCAGACTTGCACACAAACCCCGTTGGACATTCGGTATCATCCTTACATGGACGACACGAACATGTCTCACAAACGTACCCTTTGTTGTCACCGACACAATCAGAAGAATTGTTGCATGCACAAGGATCGGGCACACAGACGCCCTTGTCGCAGTGATAATTAGTCGGACAATCACGATCGTCTTTGCAAGCAGGCTGTGTCGTCGGAGGCACGCAAGTGCCGTTGACGCATTTGTGATCTTTGGGGCAGTCGCGATCATCCGTGCAGCCACTCTTGGTGCACTGACCATCTTTGCAGATCTCGCCCTCTTTGCAATCGCCGTTATCGGCACAATCTTTGCACAGGCCGTCTTTGCAGACTTGGCCGTTTGCACAATTATTATCAATACAACGGGTACTGTCAGTACAGTGCCCGTTGATGCAGATTTTGCCTTCGCCGCAATCACCGTCTTTGGTGCACTTTGCAACGCAAGATCCGTTTTCACAAACTTTTCCGTCACCGCAGTCGGTGTCGGAGCTGCAACCAACGCAATTTCCGTTTAAGCAGATTTTACCGTCCGGACATTCGTCCGAATTCTGGCAATATTTTTTCTCGATCGAGGCGCAACTGACGCAAAAAAGCGCCAGAACGCAAATCATACTAAAAAATTGAATAGTAGTTTTCAACTGTCTCTTCATGAGACTTCTCCTCCTGTTGGTTTTAGAAAAAGTGCGAATGTAGCCAATGTAAGCGATTTTCTCACTTACCAGGCTAGCCATATAAATTACCACGCTCTATTGTATCTGTCAAGTAGAATTTTGAGTTTTGGCTCAGATGCGCCTTTTAGAGACATATCAACTATACTCTGTCATCCCGGAAATTATTTCTGAATAATTATCCGGGATCTCATTGCTTACAGTATTTGAAACGAGATCCCGGATATTTTGCTCAGAAGCAAAATTCCGGGAAGACAAAAACTAAGTATAAATAATATCATTCTATCGTATCCCCTATTTTAAGCCCTGAAATAACTTTTTGACACAAAATAACACGCAGTATATACTACGTATACGGACAAGCGGAGTGTCTGTACCTAATTAATAGTAAGAAAAAACTATGACAAAACAGGAACAAGGCACACTCCAAAAGGTTCTAACGACGTTGGAGTCGTTTCAAAGTGAGGTGAAGACAGAGCTAAAAGACATTAAAAAGGATGTCAGTAGTCTCAAGAACACAGTCCAGTTTATCTTAGAAAATGGAGCTACAAAGAAAGAGCTTAGCGAACTGAGAAACGAACTCAAAATAGAAATTACCAATCTCAAAATTGACACTGCGGATTTAAAAACAGATCTTGCGGAATTTAAAGAGCAAAACAAAACAGACCACAGTAGAATGATGACTCAATTTGACGACCTTACCGTTTTGTATCAAAAATCAGAGCTTGAGGTTGCAACGCTGCACTCTCGTGTAGATGGGCACGATAAGATATTAAAAGAAAAAATCAGGTAAAAACGATTAACCTATAATAACCTAGATGTTGGCTCCAGTCTCCGACTGGAGCCTTTTTGATGTGATGATGTTACTATCCACAGAAATTGCTTACACCTACCAGCGCCTCCAAGCAACATCTGTAGTTTTTATGGTCACCAAATACAGAATGGCTCCAGTCAGAGACTGGAGCCAACTTTTGTTATCTAATTCTAAGCACAGCATGCACAAATCTTAATAATATCAATCTATCGTATCCACTATTTTAAGCCTAAAAAACCGCTTTTTGACACAATAGCAAGCATCTATTATACTTAATTCACGGACAAAGCGGAGTGTCTGTTAGTTATTAATGTAATAGGAAATGTATGACAAAACAGGAACAAGGCACACTCCACAAGGTTTTAAGTACTTTAGAGTCGTTTCAAGGAGAGGTAAAGACAGAACTAAAAGACATTAAAGAGAATGTTAGTAGTCTCAAGAACGCAGTTGAGTTTATCTTAGAAAATGGAGCTACAAAAGAAGAGCTTAACGAACTTAAAATAGAAATTGGCAACCTCAAAATTGGCACTGCAGATCTAAAAACTGAGCTTACAGAATTCAAAAAACAAAACCAAGCAGATCATAGTAGAATGATAACTCAAATAGATGGGTTAACTGTGTTGTATCAAAAATCAGAGATAGAAGTTACTACGCTTCACCATCGTGTAGACAAGCACGATAAAATACTCAAAGAAAAAATCAGGTAAAAACGATTAACGTATAATAACCTAGATGTTGGCTCCAGTCTCTGACTGGAGCCTTTTTTGATGTGATGATAAAGATACTTGAAGACGTTGTCTGAGAGCACATATCTGTAAGCATCGTCGGTGGATATACTATCATCACGTGCATTCTGGCTCCAGTCAGAGACTGGAGCCAACAATCAATACCCCTCACCAAAAAGAAAAATTTTCCCAAAAGAAAAACCCCCAAAGCGCGCCTGGTACAAATCATAATGATCTGCGCTTGGGGGTGTTTCCCTCCTTTTGTTGTTTTTTGTGAAGAGCTCTTAGAACCCGGCAACAGTCTTTAACCAAACCGACTTATCCTCCGGGTTGTCAGGATGTCGTCGAGAAAACGTAAGTTTCGAATTGAGGGCAAACAGCGACATGACCGATTGAGGTGCCCAACAAGCCTCATAGGTACAGACAAACCACATGAACAGTTCAGGCCGAGCGCTCACACTGTCAACTTCAACCCAGCTATTCGCTTGCAACACCACGTTCTTAGCGGGCAGTCCAGAGCCTTCAAGATGAACAACAACGTACGGGCTCCAGATGCCTTCGATCCACAAGTACCGCTTGCCATTCTCCACTTTCAGCACTGCTACGTTTTCACGACTTGCAGCGATCTCGGTGTAGCATGTGCCGTCGATCGTTTTTCCGGTGCAGCTGGAGCTGGCAACGCACTTGTTGTTGGTGCACTTGGGCTTGCTGGCATCTTTGCAGTCAGCATCGGTCTCGCACTCAGAACTTCCGTTCTTTGTGCAGACCTTGTTGACGCAAGTGTAGCCATCGCCGCAGTTGTCAGTGGTGTCGCAGTCGCTGGTGCAGTTGGAGTTTTTGCAGAGATTCCCCGCAGAACAATCGCTATGCTTTGAGCAAGTGGTAGTTTGCGCGATGCATTTCTGCTCCACACATTTCTCACCCGTCTTGCAGTCGCGATCTTCCTTACAGGTGTTGCTCTCCGCTTCGCAGGTGCCTGTTCCAACGTTGCACTTGGGCTTCGCAGTATCTTTGCAGTCCGCATCAGCAGTGCACTTCGCAGTCGCAGGGAGCTTGCATTTTCCACTCTCGCATGTTTGGCCGCTGGGGCAATCTCCGGATCCTTCACAATCAACAACTTTGCGGCAAAAAGCGTTTTGACAACTGGTGCCGCTCAGCTTGGAACAATCTGCGTCACTTGTGCATTTGACGGTGCAGATTTTTTTGCCCCCGACGTCCAAACAGGTCTTGGGAGCACTGCAATCGTCACTGCTTTCGCAAGTGACTTCACCGTCACAGTTGCATCCGCTGTTAAAGGTTGAGAAACCAAGGACCAGAAACAACACAAACAGGATCTGATACCATCTCATGACTTTTCCTCCTATCATTGAGTGGTCTATCACAAGTATGCCCCTAGAATCGGGGGCGTTGTTCTCTCGGGGACCTCCCCCTCGAAGAAACATCTCGGAAAGACAGTGCCTCTTTTAATTTCCACTGTATCAGTAAACGATAAAGTGCTTGTGCCGTAGTATCAAAAATACCACCGCACAAGAAAATGCGTTTGTCGCATCAATTACGTGTAATACTATTACAGCACTACGCGTAAATCGTATGAGACCTTGTCTTTCCAAAACGTTTCTTCGAAGAGAAAGTAATTCCCGTTTTGGCTCTTCACAAAATATTATGATGTAAGGTACAAGCTAGAACATGCTACCAGATAAGTAAACCCAAGAATGGATTTACCCATCTGGTAGGAGGTCCTATCCAGTTACTCTTATTCACTTTTCTATTGTACGGCTAAATATGGTAACATGGCATTTTAAATTTGTCAAGGGTTTTTTGGGACATTTTTTAAATAAGCAACAAAGCCTAGTATAGCAAATCACATGAGGCTCGCAAGATGGGATATCTTTATACATTTATAGAATAAAAAAAACCCGTGTCAACATAAGCCGACCGGGTTACCTTCGATCCCAATGGGAGAAGGGTTTTAAATATATTAGAATTTCAGTGTTAATCTTTCTTGAACTGAGGAACAGCACGAGCCACATATCCAGCAAAAAACTGCAGTATGAATGGCTCAAATTTAGATGTTGGGTTTCCATCAATCGCATAGCGAATGACACCAGCACCCAATTTTAATCCAAGCGCAAATCCATGAGGCGATTCTTTTGGAAACCAAGCCTTATATAAAGTTGCGGTCCCTGTGTAGTGAAGAACCTTTGCGTCTCGGATATCAATGTTTTTTATTCCAACATTGTTTGTATAAAAACCAAGGCTAAAATAATAATCACGTCCTAAGTCAACACCAAGTTCAATATTGAATCCAAAGTCAACTGTTCTCCCGTAGAGGTTTGGCCCAGCATTAAGTCCTCCGCGTACAAAGAACCATGCAATATTGAGCTGTACTTCAAGTTGAAGCTTCAACCCAACAGGATGTTTACTTTGTCTAAAATTGGCAACATAGAGCTCAAACGGCATGCCCAAGAAAACCTTGAGCCAGTACCACTCTACCAGCCGCTGGGCAGGCGAGGGTTGAAGTTTGATTGTTTCGATTCGCTCGTACCGCGAGAAGCCTCCTGGATGTCCAGGAAAATGAGGTTCTTGCGGCTCAACTTTAACCTTAGTGAGGCGAAAATAAAAGTATGCACCTCTCCAACTTCCAACTTTGTCCTTCTTTTTGATCATGCGGCGTCGAGATTTGACATCAATTTCAATTCCATACTCGCTTCTTCCAACTTTTTGAAGTCTCGTTGCACCAACTGTGCCACGCATCATAGCAATGCGCAAATTTGCACGACCACCTTTACTCAAAGTATAAAAGCTTTTTACCCGGTCTTTAAAGTCATTGCCATCTGCAACTCCAACGGATACAGCTTCAGCATCGTAGCCTTTCTGCTCAAAATCGTAATACATTTTGGCAACTTTTTTAAGTGCCGCGATGTTATCGTAATTTGCAAAAGCTCCCTTATTTGGACACTTGTCAGGAATCCTTTGATGTGATCCCTTTGTTCCAAGCGGCATACAACGCACCCAAATTCTTTGCTGTTTTTTGAGCTTTTGGATTAGCATGTTTTGCTTCCAGTAGCTCAATTGCTTAGCAGGGATGCACGAGTCTTTTGAGTTGTCACCAAATCGTTTAAGGCATCGTTTGTTACCTTTACAATTCTTAAAGCCTTTGTCACACACCAAACCAGGATAACATTCTGAACTACTGCCGCAAGGTTGTTTGATCCATTTGTAACATTTGCCAGAAACATATGCATGGCTAAAATCAGTCTTTTTTCGTCCATACCGGTCTCTTGTCACAATAGCTTTACTACCAATACACAAGCATACTTTATGCTTTTTTGAATATCGAGTGCCCTTAACGCAAGTCATGTACTCTTTGTGCGTAACCTGCTTTTTGGGTTTCGAATTCTGCTGCGCCATTACAGCGCTACCAAAAATCACGTTCAAAATGATACCCAGCATAAAACTGAGCGATAAGATATTTCGCATCTCTTCCTCCTATTTTTTTGAAAACAAGTACAAACGCATCACCGATTGTGACACACGTCTCCCCTCAACCTCAAAATCAGTTAAAGAAAAACGTCTACCACAAACCTCATATCATAAGACTTTTTATGATACATGAACTTGTTATTGCTCACAATGTGCATTGACTAGTTAGAATCCTCCAAGCTATGCAAAGTAACACGTAGAATATAATCTGTCAAGGGAAAACGGGTGCTTTTTGATCTTCCGTACGGGCGCGCCGCGGCGCGCCCGTACGGAAGATCAAAAAGCATCGCACGTCATTATTTTTGGCATGAAAAAACCGCCTCATCCCACTGGACAAAGACGGCTGTTTCTCCTTTTATAATCGAATAATCGTTTTTTTAGAAGCCGACCCGTAAGCCAAGGCTCAAAATCTGTGTAAGCTTGGGTTTGACCATATTCGGTCTAATCCTCCAGGACAAAAATCCCCACTGCGCAACCAGTTCAATACCAAGTCCATCCTCTTTGGATGCGAATGGCAGTCGCCCTCTAACATCCAGGAACACACCCGTGTTATACCGAGTGGTTTTTCCAAAGATTTCGTCGGAGTCGGATTTGCGTTGAGTTTGAAGTGCCCACAACAATCCCGCACGCAGGTACGGAAAGATGTGGATCAAGAATCCTGCTCCCAAGACATCTTGGTAGACATCTTGGTCAGTCCAACTGTTGTAAATTCCCGGAGCATAGAACACCGCAAAGGAGACTATCCCTAAGCGAATTCCTGCTTCAAGTGACAGGTGGATCGTGTGCCGACCCACGCTGTAGCTATCGTAAAACCACATAGCTCCGACTGATCCTCTGAATCCAACAGTGAACTTTTTGGGATTCGCTGCTACTCGTCTCCTCGGAGGTGGTCTTCTGCGATTCTGCCAGACTCGACGTCTCGGTGGCAAGCGCACGGGCTCAGTCACTCGACGCTCTGGTGGTCTGGCAACACGTGCAACTTCAATCTGCCTCGGCTTACAACGACCAGTAGAAGTATCGCATCCACGCGAACTACAATTTTCGCTATGCAACCAACGGCTACCATCAGAGCTACACTTGTAAGACGTACTCCCCCCGCACGTAAACGTGTCGGGTTTGCACTTCTTCTGAGCACCAGACAATTTTTTGCGACAAACCCTATCAACACAAACTTCATCCGAATAACACTGATTGCCATTCTCACAAAAACGAACACCACTGTGACCCTGACGACGGACCACATCGGAACTGCTCTTCTTGACACAGCGTCCAGCTTTGCAAAGAATCATGCGATTACCACAATCAGAATGTTTTGCGCAGCGAGTTTTGCTGTACATGTAATGATTAAACAGAAGCAAGTTCAAAGATTGCTTCGATTTATGAGCAATGTTTCGCTTAAATGCTGCTCTGGCATCGGCATAGCTGCCACCGGAATAGATAATTCCGGTATAACCAAGTCTGGTTGGAACCATAACTTGGCCAGAAACGACTTTGCTCACGTCCCAGGCGTACAGATGAACTTTGATTGTGTTTTTGGGTCCTTGAGCTTTTCTCTCAATTTTGTAGAAGATCAGGAACCGTGCTTTGCCACGAGAACCTTTGCCCCAACGCCACTTCAATATGCCTATGAGGCGATTCGCAACACTGCCTTTGCAATATTTACGAGGCATAAAGGTCTGCCTGGCAATGCGTACATTGAAGCCAGAAAATCCACTCTTAACTGCGTTAAAAACATTTCCAATGATCTGGGGGGTAACGTTTGGAGTCATCTTGATTGGACAACTCAATACCGCAACGTCTGCTTCCCAACTCGTCGGCGCCTGTGCGCTTGCATCAAAATTCAGTCCAAATACTACGGCAAAAAATACTAAAAAAAACGATCTTTTCATCAGATTTCCTCCAAAAAATGAAAGTCTAAGTACAAAAGTAAACGACGTGAAACACGTCACCCAATGCTCAAAAAATATTAAGCACAAAGCGACATGTTCCACTCTTAGACAATCAGTTTCTATTTGATTGAAAGTGTACACATGCTATACGAAAACAAGGCACAAAAGTGCCATCGTACGGCAAATAACTATACATCTGTATTTTGTTTTTGTCAAGCCCGTTTTGGAAATTATCTCATACTATTACTGTCATCCCGGAATCCACTTCCGAGTGGATATCTGGGATCTCGTGGCTTAATCTATAAGCATGGAGATCCCGGATCAGTCTTAAGAAAGACTGTCCGGGACGACAGAATAATTTTTAACATAAAAAAGCCCAAGCATCTCAAAGACACCTGGGCACATAATTTTTTTTCGTAATTCTTAGAACCAGTATTCAACTCCTACCTTGAGTTTGAACGGGATCCCATATTTTTGGTTAAAGTCAGTTGAATCTGCACTGGTATATTTGTACCATGCCAATACTCCATCACTCACTCCAAGAAACAACGTCAAACTCTTGGTTAGGAAAAATCCAACTTCAATACCAAGGTCAACCATATGAGTTTCGTACGAGTTCTTGAGCTTTCCATTCAAAACTCGAAGTTTCTTCCACCAACCAAACCAGCCTAGCGTCACTTTGAAATAAAGCCATGGCAGTGGTTTAAGAATACCAATGGTCGGATGGAGAATGTTCAGAACAAGACCAACACCAATCCCTTGATGATAGGTGTTCGAATACGACACAAACGAGGTGCCTGCGCCATATAACCCGTACACACCAAGCGGGAAAGAATTGATAAATGCATTGAGTTTTAACCCACCAATTAGCCAGGTGTACCGGCGATCAAAGCGAGTTATATCTGTAACAAATGTTGATTGGAATCCGATAGATCCATGAAGTTTAAATTCCGGCTTTGGGTTTGGATCGGGAGTTCCAGACTTAAGACAGGTGCCTTTCTTGCACTCCAAACCCTTCTGACACATATAATCCTTAGTGCATTCACGAGCACCTTTGCCCATTTTAAATGCACATTTTGAAGGTTGTCCGTTTAAATCACAATAGAGATTTGCTGAACATTGATCGTGAGTTCTGCAATATGAGCTTGAGCCTCCAACACACTTTCTCTCTTGCCCACGATCCTCACACGTGAGACCGCCCTCACAATCATACGTCGTTGCACAGCTCTCACCAAATTTCTTTTTCTTGCGAATAATCGTAATCTTCTCCATGCACTTTCCGGAAATGCATCTGAGATTATGAATACACATCCTGAGTCTGTCACAAGTACTCTCCTTGGGTAAACGATCCTTGCATTTCGATTTTAGAACATCACAATACATGTCCGGCGTACAATCAGAATCATCTGCACAGGTATTAACAACGCACTTGCCTGCAGGACATAAATATCCATCTCCGCAGTCAGAAGGCTTAGTACAGCTCTTTCCAACAATTGGCCTAGGCTGAGGCCTTGTTTTCTGCATCACTAATTGGAACTTCGAGCACTTTCCTTCAACTTTGTATCCCGAGAGACACTCCCTCGGAGAATCGGCTTTTTCACCCAACTGCTTCTTTTGCCTGCAGCGAACTGCGTGGCCATCTGGAGCACCACAATAATGTTTGGCAGGACAATCAGATTCTGTAGCACATTTGTTAACTTTGCATTTTTTCTTAAAACACATAAATTGGTCAAATGCGCCACAATCAGACTGCGCAACACACTTATTGCGTCTACAACGTCCAGATTTACAAATGTAACGCATACTTTTTCCACAATTTGCATGCGAAGTGCATTTCTTATAACGCGTTCTTCGAACGTAAGTACAAGAACCACGGTAACATCCCCATCCACGAGGACACACTTTTCTGAATGTGCACTTCTTTTTGAACACTCCGCGGTGCACGCCTTTCTTGATCATAGAGATAATTTTGCCAGTCTGTCTGACAAATGAAACATTCCTTCCACCAATAGATCTTAATGCGGTCCTTGACCGCTTTGGATGAATTCTTCTTGAACGCGTCCTAAAAACCTTTATTTTAAAGGCAATTTTCCCACCTGATAAATTCTTGCACACAACCAAAATGATGCTTCTGCAATTACCCGGTCCTTTTGATAAAGTGTAAAATGATCTTACTTTTTTTAAGAAAAGCCTGGGATTCGATGAAAAAACTGGCACACTTGTTCTAAATTTATGAAAAATTTCTTGCTGTTTTAAAGCGTTTTTTACCACTTTAACAAGCTTCAAACAAGCACCAGTCGCAACAAAGTTTGGAATACAAACGTCATTCTTTGACGCAATGGCATCACAACTAAAAAACGTTGTGATAAAAATAAGCAGTAGCTGTTTCAGCCGCATGGTTCTTCTCCTTTTTTCTCACAGTAAAAAGACAATTAACAGTAGTCCCCCTGCAATTTTTAAGCTAAAATGAGCCCTATATAGTAAACTACTTTGCTGAAAAAGTCAAGACAAATCCCCTTCTCAGCAACTATGTATGGTACAATACACAAAGAATAAAGAAAGTGATTATTCATATGAAAAAAACACTCTTTGCAACATTCTTTTTCCCACCGGAATTTGGTGGCATTCAAACATATCTTCATGGACTAATCAGCAATCTCCCCCCAGAGAAGGTCGTTGTGCTAGCTAAATCCGGAGAAGAGACTGAAGAATACGACAAAAAGCAACCCTACCCTATTTACAGAACATCGTTTAACTCGGTGCTCAAGTTTATAAAGCTCTCTAACCTCTCATTCCAAAAAACACTTTCCAGAATCATAAAAAAAGAACACATAGAACATGTGGTACTCGGTCACCCGCTGCCTCTTGGAATCTCCTGTCAGATTATAAAAAAACGCTTCAAAATCCCCTACTCAACTTTTACACATGGCAAGGAGATCACTGAAGCTTTAAAGGACAATACCCTACATTCACGCACGCTCAGAGGGACACTCTATAATGCTGACCACGTTTTTTGCACAACACATTTTATGGCAAAGCTACTAATCGACAAGTGTAATGTGCCCCTTAAAGCAATCAAAATAATTCCACCAGGAGTATCACCAGAAACGTTTACCGAAAAAATAAGTAAAGAAGCTCTCAAAGCAAAGTATGGACTTACAGGCAAAAAAGTGCTCATCACCATTTCTAGACTTGTAAAGCGAAAGGGACATGACCTCGTACTTAACGCACTAAAGATCATTGTTAAAAGCCACCCAGAAGTGCATTACCTTATTGTCGGATCTGGAGAAGAAGAAAAAGAACTAAAAAGCTTAGTAATAAAAGTGCATCTAGAAAACCACGTCACATTTATCCCACACGCTTCGAATACCGATATAAAAGACCTCTACACGCTCTCAGACATCTTTGTGATGCCCACAAGAACCATAAGTGGGGACATTGAAGGGTTTGGTATTGTTTACCTTGAGGCGGCCGCTGCCGGGCTTCCTGTCGTTGCCACGAACACCGGAGGCGTTGCAGAGGCGGTTGTACAAAATACAACAGGCATTCTCCTTGATGATCCTGAAAGCATTGGAGAAAATACGTTTATTGGAGAACTCACAAAAACACTTGAGTTGCTACTTGCAAGTAAAGACAAAAGGGATCTGCTTGGAATGAGGGCAAAAAAACGCGTTCTCGCAGAATTTACCTGGAAGAAACAATCAAAAAAACTCGAAGATGTTTTATAAATAGAATTTTTGTCATCCGGAATATCTTACTTTTGAGACGAAATATCCAAGATCTCGTTTTCAAATTTGTTTTTTGCCCCCTCCCCCTTTCAAAAAGAGGGAGAGACAAATTATCTTCCCACCAAAAAAGCCCCCAAACGGGGGCTTTTTTACTCTTTTATTTATCCTTCTTGAGGTTTAAACTTGCCAGACTTAAGCCAAGAATCAACACTTTCAGGATGATAATAATCCTTCTTTTTGTTCTTCTTCAAATCTTCGGGAAGTTTCCCTTTTTTCCTTACGTCTTCACTGGTACTGGGAAGTAAGTCAGACTGAGACTTGTTATCTTCTTCAGATGTAACATCATCAACAACCGCGCTTGAGAGATCACCGGGCAATGCCGGTGTATCATCAATTTCTTTTACCTCAGCTTCCTTAGGTTTTGCTTTTTTAGCATCTCCCTCAGTTATTTCAAAGGGAGAAGGAACAGAATCGGGAGTAACTTCTAACTCATCGTGCGATTCGTTTCTATCATTTTTCTCTTCAACAACCTGTTTGTCAGGTACAGGATCATTGTTATCATCTTCCTCTAAAAGTGTCTCACTCACTTCTTCTTTTTTATCTTCAAGCTCAGTATCAACACTCACAAATACATTGTGTGCTGCATCTGCAAATTCTTCAGACACGGGTTTCTCAGTAGGTTCGTCGTTGCTCACTTCTTCAACTTTGTCTGCGAGATTTAATCCCAATCCTTCAGTCTTTTGCGTACCACCAAATATATCCGGTATTTTTCCTTTTACAATAGGCTCGTGAGGATTTGTCCCAACTTCCTGATACGTATCAATAAGTGTGTTGTTCTTAAATCCTAAGAGTAACAGTAAGCTAACTGAGACCAAAATTCCTGCAAAAACACCAATACCAACATTTTGAACAATATTTGGAGATGCCGGTGATACAGAGGTAAACGGCTGATCAACCATCTTAATTTCTACCTGATCATCACCACCATGATACGCACGGCCGTGATTTACGAGTACGTATGCCGCAGCCAACGCATATTTCTCAGATTGATCTCTTTCTGGATGATACACATCAACAACGAGCGACCCGTCACCTGATGCTTCAACAGCCATCATGTCCTTCCATTCTTTCTTTTGGTTGTTTACATCATCAGAAAGCCCTGATTTAAGGTCAAACTGAGACTCTTGAACTTGCTCAATAAAAGTGGTTGTATAAATCATCTTTGAGAGCACACCGGCAATAGTCTCGGCACTTCTCGCAGCTGAGTACGCATCCATTCTGTTCCCCTGCTGCTGAATAACGAGCAATTTAACAGAAGACTGATATTTTGGCGTCTGAACAAAACTGGCAACAAGAGACAACACAAAAGCGATGGTTATAATGACCACCGGAATATACCAATATTTTTTAAGTGTCGCTAAATAGTTCATCGCTTTACTATAGTGTAAATATATGTTCTTATGAACACAATTGACGGTACCACAGCATAAAAAATATGTCAAGCCCTTTAGGGCTCTCTGTCAACCAGTGTGGGACAAAGTTAATTGACTAGGCTTAAGAAAGGCTAAAGATACCTTTTCGACATAGACTTGGGGGTTTTTGAGGCCAAAACTGAGTCTTTTGATGAGTTTACACTTGGTATGTATACCT
>JAHISJ010000003.1 GCA_018818205.1 Patescibacteria group bacterium | reverse complement strand
TGATTGTCTCTGCCATGCTTTTTTACATTAGATTACCAGTGAGTACCTCACCTATTAATCTAACGTATGTACCGGCAGAAGCTACCCGGGTAGGACATTTCTACTTTGGTATACTAGGACAGTATCATTTTGGCGTTACAGAGCAATAGTACACTTATCTACACTATTGAAACACCTTCCAAGGACAGTGCTACATCTTGAGGATATAGTTTATTTTTCCTCCATGCTTCAGTAATCTTTTGAACATTTTTCTTTTCAAAGCCAATGGCAATCCCTGAGTCCCCTCCCCCTGCTCCAGAAAGTTTAGCTGCAAAGCCATATTCTAAAGCACCGTCACAAAGAAGAGTAAGTTCAGGAGTCTCAAGCTCTACCTGAGACTGCATCTGAAGCTCGCATAACAAATCTCTGTAAGTAGAAATGCTTTGTATTAAAGCACTTTGATCATTTTGAGATAAGGAAAGAATTACTTTCTCTGTCGCGAGTGCAAGTGAATCCATGAGACTTTGATAGTGACGTTTTGAACGTTTCTCAAAAGAGTTCATAGCAGCGAGCATTTGAGATGTCGATGCATGACGGCCAACAAAACACGCGAGCACAATAAGTTCATTTGGTACATTAATTTTAGAGACTGAAAGACCGGGCCACTCAGCATTAACCAACTCAATAATGCTCATTTTTGTCAGATTTTCTTGAAGCCACAAAGCGTCAAAACGTGTGTATGCAAGTAGTCCCCCGTATGTTGAGGTAGCAATGTCATACCCACTTCCCGCACTTCCTTGCGCTAAATAGTGAGCAACACAAGCAAGATTTAACACAATTTCTCTATTTTTTCCCTCAGTTAAATCAAAACTAAAATGAGAAAGAACCGACGCAACAACTGAAACAGTCACTGCCGCAGATGAACCAAACCCTACTTTTTCTTTTGTCCCCTGCACTAGAACGTGAGGAAAATCGGTGTGTACGAGTAACTCACAAGGAGTAACCTCGATTCCCATTTGAGTAAGAAATGAAATGGACATCACTGCTGCATACTGAACAAAAGAAAGTGTACCAGTATACACACCTGAATGAGAAAGGGCCTTCTCTTTAAAAACAAAAGGAATATCATACAAGCCAAAGTCAGGTGCATGAATAATCCATTTCTTTGACGGTACAATCGTTGCCTCAGCATACACATCTATGGCGCAGGCCACACACGGGTTCCCATAGGTAAGCACCGACCATTCACCTGCGATCATAAGCTTGCCCGGTGCCTTTGCAATAGTTTTTGTAGAGGTATGTTTCATGACTAAAAAAGATGATCTGATAGAAATTGTGGACCGGTTCCGGGTCTTGACTCAAATATTTTTTGGATATCATTTATCTTTGCAATCTTTTCTTTTATATAATCAATGTCTTTTTTTAGACACAGTATTTTTACCTGAGGTCCTGCATCAATAGTTACATACGCATTAACACTCTCTTTTTCTCTAAGCTGAGCTATCACATTAATAAGTTCAATAGTTTTAGGAAGAAAGTACAGTATGGGTGGTTTTGCTGTCATCATCAACCCATGCATAGAAAAAGCGCTTCTCTCAGCTATTTCCCCCACTGACTTAATGTCCCTTTTTTTTATTGCATTTTCAATTTTCTGTACATCGCGCTCAGCTTCCTTTGGCCATTTTGTGTAATAGGGTGACGTAGCTACCGTCCTACGCATAGCATCACTCGATTTAATCTTCTTTCTTAAGTTACTGACAGACACAGCAAGTATCCTAAACTCTGGCCAATACGTATCACTCACCACCTCAGTCGCATATGAATCTGATCCATCGTCCTTTTCCCCCCTATTCCACTTAACAAAACCACCAAGCACTGACCGCGATGCTGACCCTGAGCCGTATCGCGCCAAGATAGAGAGTTCCTTTTTTGAAAGCGATAAATCGATCGCTTTAGAGGCTGCAACTGCCAACGCAGCAAGCCCCGCAGCAGAACTTGCAAATCCTGCTGATGTTGGAAAATTATTTTTTGACACAACCTTTGCATTGAGACCTGTCGAAGCAGTTTTTTTGATCCTCTTTAATACACTCTCAACTTTTGAATATTCTGAGGAGCCTGAAAAATAAGACTCCCCATTGAGCATCAGTTCATGTTTGGTAAGACCGGCACTAAACTCTACCGTCGTCGTCGCATACATATCAGAAAGCGTTACTGATACACTGCTGTTTTGAGGAAGCATTTTTTCCTCATCCCGTTTTCCCCAGTATTTTACAAGCGCAATATTTGAAAAAGCTCTTGCAGTTGTTTTACTCATAAAATCTTCATTAATTGGTACCTGCATGTAACCACAAAAAAAAGAGAAACAAAAGAGAACTTTCCCTTAAAATACTTTCTATTCGATACCTTTACCTGCATTTTTCTTTTTGCTGCCAGAAAGCGGCAAGGTGAAGTAAAATGTTGTCCCTTTTCCTTCTTTAGAATCAAACCAGATCTTGCCTCCTGAGATATTTACAATCATCTTTGCTATATACAGACCAAGACCACTCCCCTCTGCCCTCAGCTTAACTGCTTCATCACTTCTATAGAACATATTAAAGACACGCCCTTGGTCCTTCTTAGGAATACCTACTCCTTTATCTTTAACACTGATCTCAATGTTTTTTGCCTTCTCTTTTACACTGAGGGTAATCACATTCTTGCCTTCTGAATACTCAATAGCATTACTTATCAAATTATCAACCACATTCTTAATAAGTAGTGGATCAACTTTAATTTTTGGCGTCCCCAGCTTCTTCCAGGTCGTTTTTATAGTACAACCATGTGCCCTTGCATTTATCTCGTGCTCTTTAACTATATTATCAAGAATGTCCTCAATATGAACAAGCTGTGGCTTAACTTTCACTCGTTGTTCTTCAAGCCTCGACACTTTAAGAAGATCATTCACGAGACCGATCAACCGTTCATTTGAATCAAACGCCTGTGTAATGTAATCTTCCTGTTCTTCATTAAGCGTACCAACGCTTTTATCCATAATCATCTCAAGCAACCACTTAATTGCAGTAAGCGGCGTCCGCAACTGATGCGACGCAATAGAAACAAATCCAGATTTCATTTTATCGATCTCTCGCTCTTTGGTTGCATCTCTAAAAACCACAATAGCGCCAACAACCTCTTTACCTCGTTTTACCGGAGCAATACTGTCAGCAATCGGTATTAGGTCTTTGCTCTTTGTCCTAAGTACTACATTTCGCCCGATTGAAGATAATTTTCCTGACTGCAATGTCTTCTCTACAAAGAATAGTTTGCTCTCAGTATCATTATCAACATAGAATTCAAGTACATCTGAATACTTCTTTCCAAGAACATCTTTTTCTTTAAATCCAGAAATTTTCTCCGCCATTGGATTAAAAAGAACTATTCGTCCATACTTATCAGTGACAAATAATCCATCTCCAATGCTACTAATGATTGCTTCTATCCGCCTTATTTCAAATTCTGCACGATCCTTTTCATTTTGGACATCTTCAAGAATATTTAACGTTGCACGCTGTGCCTCCTCAAGCTCTTTCTGTTTTGAAAGTACATCAAAAGTCCGCTCTTCAACTTTTTTATCAATATCTTCTCTTGATTTTGCAATATCTTGAGCCATATCATTAAATGCATGTGCTAACTCGCCAATTTCATCCTCGCTCTCTTTTTTGAACCGATAATCAAGCTCCCCTTCTTGAATCTTGCTCACCCCTTCATGCAATTTTCTTAGTCGACTGGAAATACCTCGTGATACTACAATGCCCACAAAAGCATTAGAAACTACTATAAAAAACAAATATACAAGAAAAAACCGGTACACTAAAGGACTGTCACCAACTATCAAGAAAAAGCCGCCAAGAACAACAATTGACATTACAACCGAAATTCCGTTATAGAAAAGCATCATCTTAACCCCTAAACGAGACATAAGATGAGGGATGTCTCTAAGAACCAACATTTCCTTACTATATGTCTTTTGGCCAAGTTTCAGAAACCCTGCAATGAGTAGAAAACACCAAAGAATTAATCCGATAGGCTCAAAAAAAGTATAAAAAACCGATACTATTCCACCTAAAGTAAAAACCACTTGGGCTAAAACAAAAAACGCCACTCCTCTCTGGTTATATACAAAGTACAAAACACTGGCAAGAAAATAAAAAAGTACATTGAGAAGTACAAGTAGTACAAAACTATACAACGCACTAGTATCTCTTGGAATAATGACAAGAATTAAAAAGACAAGCAACAAAATAATAAGTGGATATATTACACTTATGAATCTATTCTTCTGTTTTTTTGAGAGAAGTAAAATTAAAAAAAGAGTGAGTCCGATAACGGTCGTAAAACCATGCAACCCTCCATATAGCACAATAAATACTTGGTTACCAGGAAAAGCTTGTGAGAAAAACTTAAGAAGAAGTACTAAAACTTCGGCAAGAAAAATCATGAACAACAGTGCCATATAGTCACTCCTCATTTTCGAGTGTTTCACAAAAAGGAAAACAAGCAACCCCCCAACAATAATAAATGCTACAAAATAAATAATGAGGCTAACCATGTTTTTTTACTTTGTCTTGTTCTTGGTTTATTTTTTTAGGTATAGTTCATTCTACCATATTACATCACATGGCGCACTCAGATAACATTCCAGAAATACCCAGGGCCACAGGATAGTGGGTAATATCCTCGCTCAATAAATAATCCTTTATCCTTTGCCTATCATGATGAAACACAAGAAGCATGCCTACTGCGTTCCCCTGTGATGTTCCTGCACCGGTTATCTTCCCAGCTCCGCCAAGAGAAGTAATTGAAGTAACCAGTTCATCTGCAAAACGTGAGCTTGCACCAACCTGTGAAAGAAGTAAGTGATTTTTGGTCATAGACTGGCTGAGGAGTGATTCATTATTATTCCTAAGCGCAGTTATTATATTTTGGGTACACACATTAAAGTCACGCAGTATAGCTTCTTTTTGAGAAGAATTCTCATTCAAATAGTCTCCTACCGACTTAACAACTTCTCCTGTTGATGACTTGGGTCTACCGGTGTCAATAAGATAAAAATGTTCGCAAAGAGCACTTTTTTGTATCGCTTGAATAGTCGGCTCCCCCCTTCTATTTTGATATCGAATCATTCCACCATGCAAGATTGCTTCTTGATCCACGCCTGATGGAGTCCCATGAAACCGCTCTTCACAACTTTGAACAACACTAAAAATATCCTCCTCCAAAAGAGGTTTATTCAAAACCAAACCTACCCCATATGCTATTCCAGCAGAAAAAGCAGCGGAATGCCCAAGCCCCGAACCAGGCTCAACATCTGTTCTAATGGTCACACGTATCCCTCCAGTAGGAATCTCACCAATGTGACTCAGTGCCTCCCCTAACACTATCTTAAACCCTTCACCGTTCCTTAACGTCAGTGAGTACTGTGTATCATCTCTTTTAGATTGTTCCCACTTCTCTCGTGCTGCCTTTGCAAAAAACACTGCTTCATCGAATCCGTATTGATATGTTTTATCATTAAGATTTACAAAAAAAGACCGCGTGCTGCATGGTAAAACCTCAAAAAAACTATACACGTTTACTGCTGCTACCAACGCAGGATTTCCATACACCACTGCATGTTCACCTGAAACAATCACCTTTGCAGGAATTTTGAACGAATAGGTACCTTGCATATCACTCAAAATTAATCTTGTTTGCATCGTAAAGATACTTGAGACAGTTCATGAAGGTTCTTTGCACCAACACAAAACATTGCCACTTTAAGTTCATACGTAACTTTTTGAATATACTGGCAAACCGATTCCACTGACTCTTCAGTCGATTTAAGAAGGGGCAGTCCAAGAGAACAGATACGTGCGCCAAGTGCAATTGACTTTGCGACATCGAGACCGGTCCGTATGCCGCCGCCGGCTAAAAGGGTAAGCCCTTCTACACGTGAGCACTCTTTGAGCGCCTCCGGAGTATTGATTCCCCAATCAAAAAATAATTCTTCACGTAAACGATTTTCTACCTCGTTTCTCTTGGATTCAATATATGACCATGTCGTGCCACCTTTGCCAGAGACATCAACAGTACTTATTCCTGCTTCAAAAAGCTTTTTTGCTACATCATAAGAAATTCCTGTACCAATTTCTTTAATGAATAGAGGCTTTTTTGTATGCGCTGCAGCATCTTGAATTTTTGCTAGAAGTCCAGAAAAGTTGGTATCACCATCATGTTGAATTACTTCTTGAAGTGGATTTAAATGTAAAAATAATGCATCGGCGCTAACCAAGTCAATTGCCCTGTTTACATCATCAGCTGAAAGCCCATAGTTTAAACTTACTGCACCCAAATTTCCAATAAGTGGTACCGATTTCAGCAATGGTTTTACTTCAAAAGACGGAAACGTGCCCTCGTCCTCAAGGAGTATCCTTTGAGATCCGAGCCCAAAGGCTATTTTTTCTTGCTCAGCAGCTTTGGCAAGTGTATGGTTAATCTTCATCCCCTTTCTAGTTCCCCCAGTCATACCGCTTATCAGAAGTGGGCTTTGAAGCGTGTATCCCAAAAATTTCTGAGAAATGTCGATTTCATTAAAATCTATCTCAGGAAGTGCGTTGTGGGTAAAAATGTAGTTATCAAAAGAATTGTGATTTCTTTCTGTAGTATCGTTAAAACAAATATCAAGATGATCCTTTTTCCGCGAATGAATACTCATTATTGTCCGTATCTCCTCGCCCGCTTTTGAAACTCCAGGATGGCCCTATCAAGATCATCCTGTCTAAAATCAGGCCAGAGTACGTTTGTAAAATAGAGTTCACTATAACTTGCCTGCCAAAGGAGAAAATTTGACAGTCTATGCTCACCACCCGTTCTAATGATAAGATCAGGATCATGCTCACCATGCGTATATAAATTTTTCGAAATCAGTTCCTCATTGATCTCAGAAGGATCCTTGCACGTATTCATTATTCTCTTCATCGCATCAACAATTTCGGGACGAGCACCATAATTTAACGCAATATTCAATTTGATACGCTCATTTTTTTTGAGCAATCGAACCGTTTTGTCAATTGCCTGCTGCAAGTCATCTGGGAAAATTTTTACGTTTCCTAAAATCCCCAGCCGCGCACCTCTCTGAAACAAATCCTTGCGTTTCTTAATGATAAAATACTTCATAAGTGCCACAAGCTCCCGAATCTCCTTTTTTGTTCTTTTGAGTCTATTTTCTGATGAAAATGCATACACAGTGAGAATCTTTACACCAAGATCTCCCGCACGCTCCATGACACTCTCAAGTGACTTGGCGCCCTCTCTATGCCCGTCACGCCGATGCATCTTATGTTCCCGCGCCCACCTTCTGTTGCCATCCATAATAATAGCAATATGCTCGGGAACCATTGTTTTATCAATTTTGGTTGTCTCAGACATGTACTACAATTAATAATCTCTTTGCACAATAAAATGCGCAAGCTCACCAAGAGCTCCCCTCGTTTCACTATCAAATGGCGTGTCCTCAAGTGCTTTTAGTGCCTCCTTAAGATACTCTTTTGACTGTGAAACACTATGCTTGTACGCGTTCGTATCTTTTAGAAGTGATTTAAACCGCTCAAGATCATTTTCTGATGCTTCCCCTTTATTAAGCAACGTAGCAAGTTCTTCTTTCTGCATTGCATTCCCATTCAAGAGTGCCCAAACTGTTAAATACGTATGCTTTCCCTCAGCCAAGTCTGACTGAGGAGATTTCCCAAGAGCTTCTTTAGACCCAAAGGTACCAATTAGATCATCAACGATCTGAAACGCGTGACCAAGTGGCCTAGAAAACTCCCGGATAGGCTCAATTTCAGCATCAGTAAGTCCAGCCATATATGCCCCTGCTACCAGTGGAGCCTCAATAGTATACCTGGCTGTTTTATAATAGTGAACCCGTTTTACTTCATCAAGAGAAACTGCTTGCTTAAGCGAAGTATACACATCATGATACTGGCCATACGCAGTATCAATAATGATCTTGTTATAATAATCCACTACCGCAAGCGTCTCTTTTTTACTACAGGGCGCATTTGCCAAAACAGACATGGCGATATTCCCAAACATCACACCAGCAAGAATCCCTGCAGAACTGCCAAAATGAGCACAGCCACCGGTAATCTCACTTTTTTCACAGTCTCGTTGTTGACTCTTATGAATAGTGTGCACTCCATGTCGTGTGTCACTTCGGTCCATGATGTCATCAAGTGCTAGAAGTTCCAAGTGCACAAGCTCAACAAAACAAGAAAGGGAAACAATATCACATGGTTTATTTGTAAGTCCTCTGTAGCTTTCAGAAAAAAGGAAGGGCCTAAGCCTTTTACCTCCCGCAAGAGAGTATTTCTTCATTTGAGACAGAAGCTTCTCGAGTTCTAAAGACACATTCTGTGCATCAGACAATTGCTTATCAAGTATTTTTGTAAGCTCAAGATCAAACTCTTTCTTAAATGTAGAAAGCTTTTCTTTAAGCATATTTCTTCTCCACTGCCATAACCAGAGTGGGCAAAAACGATTCGGAGAGAGCATCAACCTGAGCTTCATAGTGATCTCTATCCCTCACTAAACCTATAGAATGATACACAAACGAAAGACCTTGAAAAAGAAACCGATTAACGCTTTTAAGCATAGATTCACGTATTTTTGAGTCAAACGAAGTTCCCGTTAATAAATCATACAGTATAACCGACACAATATCTGAGAGAATGGTACGCTCAGAAATGTGCTGCTTTGCACATGTTTTTGTAGCCCCTTCATTGTGTGAGATATCAAAAAGCATTGCAAAAAAGGTCTTAAACAAAACAAAACTGCCAAGAAGCCTCTGAGCATCATCGGTTGAAAAACGAGTACAAGACGTATACTCGTCCTCTGACAATTTTTTTACAATGTCAGTATCCAAAAGTGCCTTTAATGCCTTTACTTCTTTTCTAGAGCGTTTTTCTGGCACATGTGCATCTAAACATGAATGGATCAGTTGTACAACTTCTTGCTCGGATCTCATTGTATATCATTTTTCAAAAAAGACATAAGAGTTTCTTTAGTCACTTCTTTTCCTTCTAGCTTCTTTTCTATGTAGTAATCCTTTGCTTTGGCAAGAAGTGTACCAATTTCCGGGCCTTCAGCCACCCCCAGCTCACCTATAATATCCGAACCATTTATGGGGAGAGTAATGCGCTCCTGCTCAGCAGTCATAAGCTTTTCCTTCATTTCGGTAATATACGCCCGCGCATCTTCTAGATAGGATAGTTTTTTTGAACGGTCAAGGTCCTCATCAGAAATATCAATGCTATGAAGTGTAATGAGATCTTTCCCCAGCAATAGATCATCCAAAAATACCTTTGCAATAGTTGTTGGACGCATAGCACGAATATCACCTTGCCATAAAAATAAGTGGTAGTAAATAAGAAATGATACCCCACGAACAAGTTTAGATGGAAACTTCATGCGCTTGGCACACTTTTCAAAGAGCTCGGCGCCAACATTTGGATGATTGTAAAAGGTAATACGCTTTTCCCCCTTTACTATTCTCTTTTTCGCAGTATCCGGCTTACCTATATCGTGAAACAATGCGCCCAGTTTTAGACGCAAGCTGTCCTCTTTTTTAAGCTTATGTAAAACAATAAGAATGTGTAAAAAAAGATCATTCTCCGGATGCACGTCAAGCGGCTGCGAAACCCCTTTGCATCGCTCAAGTTCAGGAAACAATACCTCAAGCAGCCCCGACTCATCTAGAAGAGTAACGGTACGCTCAGGAGCAGCATCAACACTCTTAAAAAACTCTTGAGAAATCATTTCAAACGGAACAACTGGCTCTTTATTTTTAGAAATGATATGGGGCACTTCCTTTTTAAGCGCCTCAAACGTTTTTTCATCTAAGTCAAAACCAAGCTGACACGCTTGTCTAATAGCGCGAAGTAACCGCGTATAATCTTCACTAAACCTTTTTTTTGGATCTCCAACCGTCCTTATAATCTTCTTACCCAAGTCTTCTACACCGCCAAATTGATCAAGCAATGTATTTTTAAAAACGTCAAAAGCAAGCGCATTTATGGTAAAATCTCGCCTCCTAAGATCTTCCTCAATAGAAACTGCCGGATCGCTTTTAATGATAAACTCATGATACCCTGGGCCGGTTGCTTCCTCTGTACGGGGGAAGGCAATATCAATGATCATATTTGAATCACGAGGCACAAACTTAAAAACGCCAAACTTTTTCCCTGCAAATGTAGCGTTGCCGTGCTTTTTTAAAAACTGCTCAAACAGCGCAGTATCAACGCCTGAAACAACAAAATCGTAATCCTTTACCTCTCTTTCAAGAAGAACATCCCTTACTCCCCCACCAACAAAATACATATTCCCTGCTTTAAATGTTTTCTTAAAATCTGAAACAAATTCAAAAGCAGGCTCCTCAAACAATCGAGCAAGGTAGGCTGAAATCCTCTTTTCTTCTGCACTTTTCATGCTCATAGAATAGCAAGGATTAGGCAAAATTGCCAGATTCATTCACCACGTGTCTCTAGATCATTCATTATTTCTGTAGTACAATTAAAAAAGATAGTGAAGAAATTCTAATCCTTGACACCATGCCCCAAGAAACCCCTTCCTACATCCCTCCTCAGGAACAAGAAAAATCCTTCGATCTCGAAACGTGGCTCTCTTCTGAACTCCACGAACAGTATGAAGAAACAGCCAAAACCTTAAACGAGCTGGGTCTTTTGGAAATCCTCCCTGAATGTGGAGAGATTGGTATTGTAGGCATT
>JAHISJ010000012.1 GCA_018818205.1 Patescibacteria group bacterium | reverse complement strand
GTTAAAGAAGTAGCGGGAAAATTATTTGATAACGCGCTAACTGGTATGCCAGTTGTGTCCGGTGATGAAGTTATTGGTATTGTGACTGAAGGTGATGTAGTTATGGAAAATGCGAATGTTCATATTCCAAGCTACATAAATATTCTCTCGAGCTTCTTATATCTTGAAGATCCAGATGCAGTTGAACATGATTTAAAAAAGGTACTTGCACTTACTGCTGAGGATCTTATGACTGAAGAGGTTATAACGGTTGATCCGGAAGATTCAGTTACCGATCTTGCAACCATTTTTAAAGAAAAGCATATCAATCCTATCCCTGTTGTTGATAAAAATGACAAGTTGGTGGGCATTGTGAGTAGGTCAGATATTGTTAAGCTTCTTGCAAAGGAGTAAAGGACAATGGAACTGTCACAAAAAAGTTTGGAAGAAGTTCACGAGATTATATCTGAGTGTAAGCGCTGTACATTATCTGAAGGTAGAACAAAAACCGTCCCGGGATCCGGGGATGCGAAAGCTGCTATTTTGTTTATCGGAGAAGGACCGGGGAAGAATGAAGATTTACAAGGGCTTCCCTTTGTTGGTGCAGCAGGTCAGTTTCTTACTGAGCTTTTAGGGACAATAGGACTGAGTCGCGAGGACGTATTTATTGCGAATGTGGTAAAATGCAGACCACCGGGAAACCGTGATCCTCTGCCAGAAGAGGTCAACGCGTGTTTTCCATACCTAGAGAGACAAGTGCAACTCATTGATCCTCTTTTGATTGTGACGCTTGGGAGACACTCAATGAACCGATTTATCCCGGGAAAACAGATTTCAGCAGCACATGGAAAAGCGTTCAGGCGAGAAATTGAAGGTCTGGGGAAAAGAGTGTTTTTCCCTATTTATCACCCCGCAGCTGCACTCTACAGGCCGCAGCTAAAAGACGAAATTATCGCGGATTTTGTGAAAGTGCCCGCACTTCTTAATAAGATTGAAGCAGAACAAGATAAAGAGCAGACCACTGTTGAGATTGAGCAAAAAGCCATGTTTTAAGCATTTATTTCACTTTAACCCAAAAAAGAGTCTACTATGGACTCTTTTTTTGTGCCTCTCACATGACTGTCATCTGGGAGTGGAGGGACTCGAACCCTCAAGGTCATAAGACCATTGGATTTTAAGTCCAACGCGTATACCATTCCGCCACACTCCCGTCAGAACATTCTTCCATCTACGTGTATTCCTTCGCAGAGCCTCAGAAATCCACTCCGATTCCAGTATGTTCTTCCTCTTCCCCAAACAATCGGAATTGCTTGGGGGCCCCTTAATTTCTGAAATAGAATAAAAAAGTGTTTCTTTTTCCTAAGAAAAGGGGTCCCCATTAAATTCTGATTTCATGGGGAGGAGGAAAAACATTCTGGAAGCTGGAGTGGGCTCCGGAGGCTCTGTGGAGGAGCACACGTAAGCTGGAAGGATGTTTTGACGAGGCCTGGGGCGGGATCGAACCGCCGATAAAGGATTTGCAGTCCTCTGCCTTACCACTTGGCTACCAGGCCTCAATTACTCATTGATGATATCAAAATTGGATTTAGAGGACAATTGTTTTTTAGTAATATATGTATTCTTTGACTGATTTTGCGGTTTCTAGGGCACTTAAAAATCTGGAGTTCTCATCTTCGTTTAATACTTCATTTGAGTCTATTGCGAGTCTTCTTAGCGTATAGTCAAGCTGTGTTATATCCATTGAAGCTTGCATCACTTGTTCGAACGAAAAGGTTGTTTGTTCAATTGGGCGTTCTTGTAATGAGTTTTCTCTATAATTGTGAAGTACTTCATACCAACTGTCTCTTTCTTCTTTAGGGTAAGTAAGCTCAATTATTTCCTTTTTTTGTTCCTGGATGTATGTATAAATCTCTTCGATTGCTTCTTTTTGCTCCTTAGAGATTCTTTCTGACTTTTCTAATGAAAACAAGAAGAGAGCATTTCTGTATAGTGAGAATGCTTCAAGTGCATTAGTAAACTCAAATGCTGAAAACGAGGAATCATTAGCATTGCCTATAGAATATTTTCTTGTAGTGTTAATTCTTTTGATGAGGTTTATTTGAACGATCGGTTTTACTATGCTGTCTAGCAGGTTGAGGCGTTCTTCCTCATTGTGAGTTAGAGCACGAATAACTTCTAGTAGTTCAGGTGAGCTACTTTCTGGAGGACAAAATTTTGCGAATTCATACAATGCATTCTTTTTTTCTTCAAATGTAATGGACGTTTCATATTTAGCAATTTCCTGGGCAAGAGAGTTAATTTCTTCTGGATCGTTCATCCACTGTACAGTGCCGTTATCGAGCTCGACGTTTTGCATAAATATCCCGACTCGTAAGTGCTCATGTTGTTTAGCTTTAAGCCCTAGAATAATACCTATTTGGCTTCCATTTGGTTCATAGAGATATTCTTTGTTTGCAGGGAAGAGAACCCTCACCTTACTTTCAGGATCCGACAAAAGAGCATCGTCAGACATTGTTACTTGTGGTTCTTGCAGCTCGGTTTGTACAGCTTCAATACACTTTTCAGACACCTCATCTGTATCCATTTCTTTTGAGAGCAATCGTAATAAAAGAATACGAGCTTTTGTACGTTCATTTGATGCTTCAATAGTTAAAAGATCGTTGAATGCTTGGATGATTTCATCTCTTTCTTGTTCTTCTTCTAGATTGGCATCCTCAAAAAGGGAACGTTCAATGTTAAATTTTTCTAACGCAGCATTTGCCTGTATTCTAACATTTCTAATTTGTTTTGATATATCTGATGACCCTGATGTAGCTTGTCTTAGGTGACGAGCAATAGCGCTTGCGTCTACGTTCATTGAGTAGAGGTCATTGACCGCTATAAGCGCACTCATAGCTTCTTCTTTGTCTTGGAAATACGACGGATCGTTAATTAATACTTTTAGTATTCTAACGATACTTGTATCATACGGATGATAAAAGACCTCGTCTTTGTATGCATGTGCTTCTGTTAACTCATCACTTATTTCTCCATGCTCAATATGTATGAGCTCATGAATGAGTGTGACTGTAGCTTGGTCAACAGCTCCCGTTTCTAGGAAAATTGCTATTTGCTGAGAAAGTTTTGGCTGAGGCTCTTCTATGCTTATATATTCTAAAGGTGGATATGATAATCCGGTGGAGTTTTCATATACGAGCCTGAGATCATCAGAATCAAACTCAATCTCTGGATGTTTTGTACCCTGTTCCTCAAACAAGTTGTCATCAAAAATATGTATATTAAGCGAATCCAAATTGTCTAAAAAGTGTGTTTTTGAGCGTACCTCTTTTTTCCAGTGAGTAACATATGTTTTTAGTCTATTTTGATCCAGAGCTTTTGTAGCGAGCGCTAAATTGTAGGGTTCATAGTTATTCAATTCTTCTTCTAGTGATTCTCTTTGCTCAAGCAACTCATCGTATCGAGCCCCAACGACTTGCTCTAAGGCAATAGCTTTCTCTTGCCGCACGGCCGAATAAGCCAATTCATCTAATGCGGATCTTAGTGTATATCGTGCACTAGTGTTTCTTTCGTATTGAGTGAGGTTTGAAGGCTCAAAATCATCTTCTTTCCTCATTCCTGTTGTATCGAGCAGAGCATATATTTTGTCTGTATTTTTTTTGAGCGCTTCATGGTAGCGGCGTGGATTTGCAAAAGAACGCTCAGGTATTGGATCTAGCAACTGATTGCCATCTTGTTCCCACCTCGAAACGTTTTCACGAGTCTCTTGTAGTCTAAGTAGATCTAATGTGTATTCGTCCTGCTTCGAAATAGTGTTTCTTTGGAAATGATGCTCTAAACGATTTCTGAGAGCGTGGATACTCTTATCATCAGTGATGTTGTAGTGTGTATCCAAAAAACGAGCAAGATGATCGTTATCTAGAGAGACGCTAGCAACCTGTTCGTTATACCTGTCTAAGAGCGTTTCACTCTTTCTAATAATAACGCGCTCAGTTTCTGGCAAAAATGTTTGTTCTGGTGTTCTATTCATAGTTTTACCTCTTCAGTATACCAAATTTACCATCGAATAAAAATCAAGAAACAAAAAATCGAGTTGATGTTCGATTAGTGGATAACTGGAGCGAGAGACGGGGATCGAACCCGCGACCTTCTCCTTGGGAAGGAGACATTCTACCACTGAACTACTCTCGCGCGTCGGAACAATATTCCGGGTTACGTGAGTCCCTTCGCAAAGCCTTCGGAACTCACTCCACCCTCCATATTGTTCCTCCTTCTCCCCAAAAAGTAGGAACTTTTCGGGGGCCCCTCCATTTCTCATATACTATTCCAGCCTGCGCGTATTCCTTCGCAAAGCCTTCGGGATTCGCGCAGGCTTCCATAGTGCTCCTCCTTCTCCCCAAGAAATCAGAATTTCTCGGGGGCTCCCCGGAGAGCGTATTATAAACTACTTACTGCTTATGATTCATTCTAAAACAAAAACACTTATTTCTAAAGTGTTTTTTTTGAGTCTTGAGCATAATTGGAGCGGACGACCGGGGTCGAACCGGCGACCTCTTCCTTGGCAAGGAAGCGTTCTACCACTGAACTACGTCCGCGCGTCGAAACAATATTCCAGCTTCCGTGTACCCCTCCGCTCCGCTACGGGGTCCACTCCAGCTTCCATATTGCTTCTCCTTTTCCCCAAACAATCGGAATTGTTTGGGGGCCCCTTACTATTCTATTAAAAATGTCTGAATTTCCCCCAAAAAAAATGTCTGAATTTTTTTTGAGAGGAAGAACAACATGGAAGTCGGAGTGGGTTCCGTAGGCTCTGCGGAGGGACTCACGGAGACTGGAGTGTTGTTCTGACGAGTGCCGAGGGTGAGAATTGAACTCACGACACAAGGATTTTCAGTCCTTTGCTCTACCACTGAGCTACCTCGGCGTATCTTTTTTTAGTTATGCGTCTACACGCAGGTGCCACTTATTATTACAGAATAGTCATGTAGAAGAGGAATGTAGATATTATGATTAGGTTATCGGTGCCCCCGAAAAGTTCCTACTTTTTGGGGAAGAGGAGGAACATCCTGGAAGCTGGAAGTGGATCCCGAAGGCTTTGCGGAAGGATCCACGTAAGCTGAAAGGTTGTTCCGACGTGGGCGCTGAGGGATTCGAACCCCCGACCTACTGGGTGTAAACCAGTCGCTCTAAACCAACTGAGCTAAGCGCCCGCGTCGCAACAACATTCCAGTCTGCGCGTATCCCTTCGTAATACCTACGGGATCCGCTCCGACTTCCATGTTGTTCCTCCTTTTCCCCAAACAATCGGAATTATTTGAGGGCCTCTTAATTTCTTAAAGAGATTAAAAAAGTATTTCTCTTTCCTAAATTATTGGGTCCCCGCAAATTTCTACTTTTTGGGGAATAAGGAGTGACATTATGTAAGCTGGAATGATTGGGGCCCCCAAAAAATTCTTATTTTTAGGGGAGAAGGAGGAACATTCTGGAGGCTGGAACGGGCTCCGAAGGCTCTGCGAAGGAGCACGTGTAAGCCGGAAGGATGTTCCGACGTGGGCGGAAGAGGACTTGAACCTCCACGGCCCATAAGGGCCACAGGCCCCTCAAGCCTGCGCGTCTACCAGTTCCGCCACCCGCCCGTGGCTATAATACAAAAATCCAATTGCTACTTTGATTCGTCCTTTTTTTCTTCAGTCTTTTCTACTGATTCCTTGGGATCTTTCTTTTCAGCCTTCTCAGTTTTAGCTGCTTCTTCTGTATCCTCTTTCTTTTCTGTAGGCTCATTTTTAGGAGCTTCTTTACCCTCTTCAGAAGGTGTGTCAGTTTTTTTTGCTTCTTTAGCTTCTTCCGCTTTTTTCTTCTCTTCTTCTACAGCCTTGATTTTTTCTTCATCATACACGAGACTCTCCATCTTCTTTTTGTCGAGTCGCTTATCTTTAAGTCTAGCTTCTTTTTGCTGCTTATCTCGTAAGAAGTACAGCTTTGAACGTCTTACCTTACCTCTTTTTACTACCTCGAGTTTTATGATAGTGGGTAAATGAAAGGGATAAATCTTTTCAACGCCAATACCATTTGTAACCTTTCTTACCGTAAATGTACCGTTTATGCCGTATCCGCCATGAACTTTAATAACTACGCCTTCAAAAACCTGGATACGCTCTTTTTCACCTTCTTTAATTCTTTGGTGAACACGAACTGTATCTCCAGATTTTATCTCAGGCACGGTTCTTTTCTCTGATTCTTTATTGTATGAAAGTATTGGGTCCATGTTAGTCAATTATTCCGTTATCTTTAAGTGTGTGTATGATGTCAGAAACGATCTCACCGGGGAGCTTATCGCTCGCATCAACTACTAAATCGTATACTGAAACGTCATCGATGTCAATATTATAACGCTCTTTATAGCGTTTTTTTTCGCTTTCTTCTCGTTCTATGACACGCTCAGAAAGTCTCCCGTCTTTTTTAAGTCGATTCACCCGTATTTCTTGATCTGCCGTGAGCCAGATCTTAAATGCCGGGATGTTTTTTTGCTTACAAAAATAGCCAATAAGTCGCGATTCTAGAATAATAGTGTTATTATTTTTGGCCGTTTCTATCATGCGTTCATCAAGTTCAGTGTCAATTGAGGTGTCTTTTTCAGCAAGTACATTTAAGCCAAGCACGTCAGTATTATGGTCACGGGCCATTTTATCCCACAAGTCACCTGCGTCGATTCGTTTTCTCTCAAGTTTTTCTGAAAGAAGGGTGCCAATTGTTGATGAGCCACTTCCGGGTAGGCCGCCTATGGTTATGAGCATTGGAGTGTATCTAAAAAGGTTTGTAAATCGTTTGGTAGTGCCACTGAAAATACTACCTCTTTTTGGGTATCTGGGTCAATAAATTGTATCTTTGATGCGTGAAGAAATAATCTTGGCAAAGGATTAATTTTCCTTTGTGGCTTAAAACAGTATTTTAGGTCAGAAACAATAGGATGGCCAATTGCTTTTAGGTGGACACGAATCTGATGGGTTCGTCCTGTTTTAGGTGATACATCAAGGAGCGTATACTCTTGTTTGCGCGATGTATCAGTGCAATAGTGTTTTACAGTGTAGTCCGTTGTAGCGTCTCTTCCGGGTGAAGTAGTAAATTTAGAATAGTTTTTCTTACTTCTTTTTATAGAGTATGCGATGGTCCCGTGGGTATTTTTAACTGTTCCGTATACCAGCGCTTGATACGTTTTTTGAATCCTTCTTTCCTTAAATTGAGTAATAAAATAGTCATAATTATCGTGAGTTCGTGCAACAATCATAATACCTGAAGTGTCTTTATCTAATCTATGGACGATTCCCGGTCGCTTCTGTTGGCCGACATGCTCTATTTCAGGATATTTTTTGATGAGCAAGTCAGTAAGCGTTACCTCATTTTCTTTCGTTAAATCTCCACGGTGCACAATGAGGCCAGGTGGTTTATTAATGATGATGTAGCTTTTATGCTCGCTTACTATCTCTACGTTTTGATTCATAGTGAGCTTTATTATAAAAAAAATTGACGCTCATGTACAGAGCATCAATAGGATTATGGAAACCTAGGAGTATTATGGACCCCCCAACAAGTTCTGATTTTTAGGGGAAGAGGAGGAACATCCTGGAAGTCGGAGTGGGCTCCGAAGCGGAACGGAGGAGAGCACAAAACAAGAGAATGGGGGCCCCGAGAAATTCTGATTTCTTGGGGAGAAGGAGGAACACTATGGAAGTCGGAGCGGATCCCGCAGGCTTTGCGAAGGGATACGCGCAGACTGGAGTAGTGTTCCCGACGTGGGTCCGCCTGGATTCGAACCAGGGGCCTCATGCGTGTCGAGCATGCGCTCTAACCAACTGAGCTACGAACCCACATAGTTGATGAAATAAAGTGCCTGTACTAGAAAAATTTTGGGAGCATTCCTAGTACAGGCAAAACAGCATTTTAAAGAACATACAACATGCGAGGAGGCAGATTATGCTGTTTTTGTGACGCACCCACCGCGGCTCGAACGCGGAACCTACGATTTAGAAGACCGTAGCTCTTCCAATTGAGCTATGGGTGCATGTAATAAATATGTGAAATATGCCTGTGTTTCTGAAGGGCCCCCAACAAATTCCTATTTTGTGGGGAGAAGGAGGAATACATGTAAGCATCCAGGGGTCCCCGAAAAGTTCCTACTTTTAGGGGAAGAGGAGGAACATCCTGGAAGCTGGAGTGGGTTCCGCAGGCTTTGCGAAGGAACACGCGTAAGCTGAAAGGTTGTTCCGACGTGGGCGCAGAGGGATTTGAACCCCCGACCGTCTCCTTAAGAGGGAGCTGCTCTACCAACTGAGCTATGCACCCACAAATACTTCTACGAAGCTTTTTTGGGATATGATAAATGACACGTAAGCTGAAAAGGGGCCCCCAACAAATTCTGATTTTTTGGGGAAGAGGAGGAACATCCTGGAAGCTGGAGTGGGTTCCGCAGGCTTTGCGAAGGAACACGCGTAAGCTGAAAGGTTGTTCCGACGTGGACCCAAACGGATTTGAACCGTTGGCCTCCTCAATGCCATTGAGGCGCTCTACCAACTGAGCTATGGGCCCAAAAAACATGGCACTGAATATCGGGGTCCCCGAAAAGTTCCTACTTTTAGGGGAAGAGGAGGAACATCCTGGAAGCTGGAGTGGGTTCCGCAGGCTTTGCGAAGGAACACGCGTAAGCTGAAAGGTTGTTCCGACGTGCGCCCACCACGACTCGAACGTGGAACCTACAGCTTAGAAGGCTGTCGCTCTATCCAGTTGAGCTATGGGCGCATGGTGGGATGAGTGCAGTTCATTTCGGACTTAGTAAACTATACTACTCCTTTTTAATACTGTAAAGTTCTTCATGGTAGTCTTTTGTATTATTTTTAGATATATTGAGAGTTTCCCTTATTTAAAGGAAGTGCCTTGACGTATCGTAATAAATACGCTATAATTATATGCTCATTTTATAATCTTTTGGGGACCATTTGTTTTTAACTTCATTCTAAGGAGGGGTTATGAGATACTCGTACCTACTCGTTTCATTGTTACTTTTTATTATTGTCTCTGATGTTGAGGCAAAACAAGGTTGTACTGCTACAGGGCACTGTTCTCGGGGTAGGATCTGTGAAAGTGGAAAGTGTAAGATGTCCACCGGAGGATTCTGTAATGCGCACTACCAGTGCTTAAAGAGCGACTATTGCTCAACAAAAGTTCGTAAATGGAAGTGTGTTAAGAAAAAGCGCTCTGGAGCTTGTTCCCAAGGGTTAGAGTGCGCTCATGGATCATTGTGTATTGAAGGTAACTGTGTTGGTGGAAGCGGTACTGCTCCTATTCCGGAACCATTACCAATGTTATCCAGAGATACTTCTGTTCAACCCAATCAAGGACTCTCTGCATCACGTCCTGGGTTGAGCAGGCCAGAAAGTGCTAGAAACGCACGTAAAATTATTAGGTTTTCTTTGGCATATGAAGCATCATATACGCTGAGAACTCGCTACTTTACTGGTTTGAGTCGCTATTCACTCATGTTTGGTGGCCTTAGATTTAGTGCCTTTCTTGGATACGTTGAGTTTGCAGCATTTTGGCATGGTGGAACGTCATTTGCATCAAAGAAAGGCTTTCATATGGATGTAGGCGCTGACATGCAGTTTTTGTTTCTGCATCCGTACGCTGGCTTATTTAAAGTGTCGGTACTGGTACTTGGTTTTGGCCTCGGCTATCGTGGGTGGCTTACAGATGTAAGGCATAACGTATCTCCATACTTTGAATCACATTCAATGGATTTTCTTTTGAAGATAGGTGCATTTGTGAGTAAAAATCTTTCGCTGAATGTTAGTGTAAAACATGCTGCTCTTTACTATTACCGGTATGCTAGAAACTCTAAGAGGTTCACATTTCGGCCTTTAGAGCAGTTGCATGGTGCACTCAACCTTTCCTATTTATTCTAAAAAAATTGTTAATTAATTATTAAGCAACCAATTACGCTCCACGAACCTCGTGAAGCGTCTTTTTTTGCTTAAAAATTGAGAATACGATAGATCTATACTATTTCCGTCTCTTATCATGAAACGCCTTATACACCTCTTTTAAATGTTGGTTCGTCAAATGGGTATATATTTGTGTAGTGGTAATTGAGCTATGTCCAAGCAAAGTCTGGACAGATCTGATATCGGCACCGTTCATAAGAAGATCAGTCGCAAAGCTATGTCGCATAGTATGGGGGGTTACTTTTTTCATAATCCCCGCCTTTTTTGTGTACTTACTGACGATTCGCTCAATTGATCTCGCAGTAAGTCGTTTTGTTGTGTCACTGTTTTCACTAAATTTTTTTTGACGCGTATTGTTAATGAATAGAGGTTTCAGTGTGTCTTTTCTGAGAGTTAAGTATGAGTGTATCCACTTTTTTGCCGTAGGGGAGAGAAACACAATTCGCGGTTTGTCACCTTTACCTCGAACAGTAAATTCATCATTTTTAAGGTTGATTGAGCCCTTGTTTAGAGAGACAAGCTCGCTTACCCGAAGGCCGGTAGAAAAGAGTAGTTCTAAAATAGCGCGGTCTCGTGCTTGAATGATGTTTGAGCTATCTTCTGGCGTTGCTGCTTCAAAAATCTGCTCGAGCTCTTCAATCGATAAAAATTCAATGATTCTATCACCATGTTTGCCCAGTTCAATTTTTTCAGCGGGAAGGGAGGTAATATCACGCTTGGCGAGATACTTTAAAAATGCTCTGAGTGCAATGACGTGGTAATCTTGAGTGATTTTTTTGAGTGACTTTCCATTGTCATCCGTGTATCTGTTAAGTTTGAGTCGATACTTTCTCACTACATCAAGAGTAATCTGACCTGGAGAGGGGATTTGCGTAAATTCCACAAATCGTCTCAAATAGTGGTCGTAATTGCGAATTGTTAGGTGAGAGAGATCTTTTTCAAGTTCGGCGTATTCTAAAAAGTCGGTAATGAGTGTTTGGAGTTTTGTAAGAGACATCGTTTTTTTGTTGATGTATATGATGTAGTATATCATATTGTGCGACGCATGGATGCGGAAAAATGTGTATTCGTAGGGGTGCGCCGCGGCGCACCCCTACGAATACACATTTTTCCGCAAAAACCTTGAAATATTCTCAAACCTTTGCTATCCTTCATGTACATAATTATTAAGTGCACGTTTTCTGGATGATTGCGGCAGTGAGCGCCACATGTTCTGGAAAACGCGTGAAGGGAGACACTATGCTCACTAAGAAAGACAAAGATAAGATAATAGCAAAGTATAAGACCCACAAGCAGGACACCGGTTCTCCAGAGGTTCAAATTGCTATTTTAACTGCTGAAATCGAGGATCTAACCGGACATCTAAAGATTCACAGAAAAGATCATTCATCACGGCGGGGGCTTCTAAAGAAGGTAGCTCAAAGAAAGAAGCTTCAGATGTTTCTAAAGAAAGAAGATCTCGAGCGTTATGAGACACTTATGAAGAAGCTTAAATTAAAGGTATAACATGGCAGAAGTAACAAACAAAAATATACAAGTCAAGCATTGTTCTCAGCGTGTTGGTGTTTTTGTTGATGTACAGAATCTGTACTATTCGGCAAAAGCGGTGTATAAAGCGCGTGTAAACTTCAAAAGCATTTTGGATAAAGCGGTTTCCGATAGAAACCTCATTAGAGCAATAACGTACGTTATTAAGGCGGATGTTCAAGATGAGCAAACCTTCTTTGATGCACTCTCTAAAATGGGATTTGAGGTAAAGGCAAAGGATCTTCAAATATTTTATGGTGGCCAAAAGAAGGGTGACTGGGATGTTGGCATAGCCATGGATATTATGCGTCTTGCTTCAAAGCTTGACGTTGTGGTGCTTGCATCCGGAGATGGTGATTTTACCGACCTATTAGTACATGCGAAGGCACTTGGCTGCAAGACAGAGGTTTTGGCGTTTCAAAAAAGCGCTTCAGCAAAACTTATTGAGGTCGCGGACGAGTTTGTGAATCTTGGTGTAGACGGTACATATATTATCTCTCCAAGTAAGTCCGCAAGACGTCCCGTAAAAAAGCCCGTAGAAACAACAAAGAAAATAATTAAATAAAACATCATCATGATGTTTTTCTAATGTGTGATTTAAACGTATGAAAACGTATCAATGTGAATTTGGCGGTAAAACGCTTACTATAGAGACCGGAACGTTTGCCTTGCAAGCGAGTGCGTCAGTCATGGTTACCTACGGTGAGACCGTCGTGTTAGCTGCAATAACAAAAGCAGAATCTGTTCGTGCGGGAGTGGATTATTTCCCCCTTATGGTTGATTATGAAGAGAAGCTCTATGCAGCGGGAAAGATCAAAGGTTCTAGATTTATCAAACGTGAGGGACGTCCATCTGACGAGGCGGTGACCAATGCTCGTATGATAGACAGAGCAATGAGACCACTTTTTGATCAACGAATCGCTGAAGATATTCAGGTGGTAGCAACAGTGCTTAGCTATGACGAGGAGAACGATGCAGATGTGTTGGGTATCATCGGTTGTGCTGCTGCTGCAGCTATTTCTAATATACCATTTAGCCCTGTTATTGCTGGCGTTCGTGTAGGACTTATTGACAATGAATTTGTCATTAATCCAAGTGTCGAGGCAAAGAAAAAGAGTGATCTTGATTTGGTGTTAGCATCAAGCAGAGATAAACTAGTTATGCTTGAGGGTGACGCAAATGAGGTTCCTGAGGAAAAGTTTGCTGAAGCTATTCTGTTTGGCAAAAAGCACGCTGTGGTAGTAGTTGATCTTATTGAACAGATGCAGAAAGAAATTGGTCAGGAAAAGTTTGTTATTGAAGAAGAGGAACTTCCAGAAGATATAAAGACTGATGTAGTAACGGTTGCTAAACCTCAACTTGAGGAAGTGTTGTATCTTTCAAAGAAGCAAGATAGAAAAAAAGGCCTCAAAAATAGTATCAAAACACTTTCAGCGGAGCTTGTAGAAAAGCACTGCACCGATGACGAAGTATTTAATGAGCTCCTTGCAAACGGCATCCCTGGACTACTGTATTCCACTGCTGAAGACATTATTACTACAAACATTATAGAGAGTGAAAAAAGAATCGATGGCAGAAAAATCGATGAAGTGAGACCACTTGTCGCTGAGGTTGGAATTCTTCCCAGAACCCATGGTTCTGCACACTTTAAGCGAGGTGAAACGCAAGTGCTAACGATTGCAACACTTGGTGGCCCCGGTGCAGGGCAGATTATTGATGACATGGAAGAAGAATATACCAAACAGTTCATGCATCATTATAACTTTCCTCCTTATTCTGTTGGTGATGTACGGCCGCTTAGAGGTCCGTCTAGACGTGATATTGGGCATGGCATGCTTGGTGAGAAGGCCATTATGCGATTTATGCCAGATAAAGAGGCGTTTCCTTATACTGTTAGATTGGTGAGTGAAGTCTTGGGTTCAAATGGATCGTCATCTATGGCGGCAACGTGTGGATCGTCTCTTGCGCTTATGGACGCGGGTGTTCCTATCCCAAAACATATAGCTGGTGTTGCAATGGGTATTGCTCAAAAAGATGGACAGTACAAAATCCTTACTGACCTCCAAGATCTTGAGGACGCAGAGGGCGGCATGGACTTCAAGGTGACCGGTACGCGTGATGGTGTGACGGGAGTGCAGCTTGACGTAAAAAGCGATGGTCTTACTGACGATATGGTTCGCGACACGATGATGCAAACAAAGGGTGGAAGAAGTGATATTCTCGATGTTATGGAAGCAGCAATCGCTGAGCCTCGAGCAGATCTTTCACCACATGCACCACGTATTATTTCCTTCAAAATCGATCCAGAAAAGATTGGCGATGTCATTGGTCCTGCAGGAAAAATAATCAAAGATATTATAGAACAAACCGGTGTTGAGATAGACATAGAAGACGATGGTCTTGTTATGATTACCTCGGTTGATGGTGAAGCATCTAAGAAGGCAGTTGCCATGGTAAACAACCTTACCAAGGAAGCTCAGGTTGGCGATGTTTACGAAGGTACTGTAGTAAAAACTATGGATTTTGGCGCATTTGTAACACTATTCGGTCAAACAGAGGGCATGATTCATATCTCTAAACTTTCCAAAGACAGAGTAGACAAAGTGGAAGACGTAGTAAAAATAGGTGACAAAGTCGAAGTTAAGGTTTTAGAAATTGACGATCTAGGTCGCGTTAATCTTATGCTTCTTAAAAAAATTGTCTAACACATGTCAAAACGGCGCAAAGAAGAGCGTAGAAAAAAACGAAAAAAAGTCGCAACACTGGTTGTTGTAGTAGTGGTGCTTATTGCAGCGGTGTCTGCAGTGGTGGTATATAATACATTTATTGCTAGGCAAAGGATAGAGTCGTTTTTCCCCAATAATCCTATCTTCTTTGCAAAGGTCAATCTTAAACCATCGCTTCTTCAAGCGCAAAGTATTTTGAAATTGAGTGAAAAATTTGAAGATCCGGAGCTCTTCTCAAATACACTATCTAACTTCATTTTTGGTGATTTGCAGGATGATCAGTTTTCTATTGATACGGCAAATCTTACAAATTGGGTTGGTGATGAGGTAGCAGCAGGGAACATTGTGGTGAGTAAGCTCGATTCAGTCCCGGTAATGGTTGTCCATGTTAAAAATAGAGCAAAAGCAAAAGAGTTTTTGAACGACCTAACTGACAGGCTTGAGCGCAAGGGAAACGCAGTTGGTGAAGAGGTGTTTAGAGAAGAACAGGTCGTAAAGGTAGACGGTAACGAGGCACTCTCATATGCTCTTTTAGAAAAGGATTATTTGCTACTTTCACGTGATGCGAGTGGTGTTAAAAAAATGATCGATGTAAGTTTGGGTAGCGAAGAGCAGCTCAGTGACAGTGATGGATATAAAAGTACCAAGAGGATTCTAAAGGGTGATAAAGAAGTGGTCTTTTGCTACTTTGAACTTACCGAACTTGTCTTAACACTCATGGACACGTTTCAATTTGGTGATGACGAGCTTCTGCAAAAGATTGGGTATTCAGACCTTCCTGCAGGATTTGTGCTTACTCCAGAGAGTGATGGATTCGGCATAAAGATTTTAGCTTCGGAGCAGAACTTTGGTACAGAAGGGGAAAGTTTTAAAGAAAAATTTGTCGATAGCGCGCCGCATGATACTATTTTCTACCTTGAAGGAAATGATATGAGAGATTTCTTGTCTGCACTTCTGGTGGGGCAAGAAGACGATTCTGAGGTGGCAAAGGCACAGGCTGAGGGAATCAAACGAGCTATTGAGCTTCAGCTTGGGCTGAATGTTGATGAGGATTTGTTCTCCTTGGTACAAAATCAATACGCGTTGATGCTTCTTAGAGGTAGTGAAGATCAACATCTCAATTTTGGACTACTCTTTGATTTGCAAGACTTAGCTGATCCAAAAGCTTCCATGAAGAAAATTGAGGAAGTTCTCATTAAAGCACTCAAAGACTATAAAGCAGGTGAATTTGATGAACAAACCACATTTACTTCACATACATATGAGCGGCGTGACTATCGTCACTTAAATATGCCGGATCAGTATCAATTTGATGTAAACTACTATATAGATGAAGACAAGCAGGTGTTAATGCTTGCTTCAACGGAATCTGCACTTCAAACACTCATGGACGATGGGACTAAAGATAAGCCACTCGGCAGCGATACGCTCTATAAAAGAAATAGTGAGTATATTGATGTAGCAAAGTCAAATCAGATTATCTACTTTGAACCACAAGCTGCATTTAAATTAGTAGATACTCTCACCGATTTTGACTACGGTTTTCTAAACAAAGAGATTCGGCTGCTTGAGAGTATGGGGCTAAAAACGCAGCACACCAAAGATGGGGTTATCATGGAAGGATTTTTAAGGATAAAAGAACAATAAAAGTTAGTCAAAAGTTTTGTGAAAACACATACACGTTCATCAAAAAATACGGTGCTTGGTATTCTTATTTTGATTGGTGCACTTGCCTTGCTTGTTGGCCTTTCGTTTTTGATATATTCGGTATTTTTCTACAAAGGACCGACTCATTTGTCAAAGCACATACCCAAAGATACCGCGTTTTTTGTTCATGCCAATGTGGGTGAGATGACTAAGGGCACGAGCACCTGGGATACGCTCATTGATTCGCTGGGGAAAAAGGAGCGTGACGATCATTTTTTTGGTGTTCTCTCAAAGCTCAATCTCTCGGTGAGTGATGTCGCTAACGTAGCCGATAGAAATGCAGCCTATGCGTTAACTGCCCATGGCGGAAGTCTTGAGCACGTTTTTATGATTCAATGTCCCAATGCGTTCGTTGCGAATCAGCTGATAAATAAGATTCCGACAGATACGTTTAGAAAAGAAAAAAAAGGTCTTGTTGGATCGATTATTTCTGAAGAAGATCCCTCTCTTACGATGAATTTTGCCTATACTGACAAAACACTCATTTTTTCTTCAAGCAGTAGTCTTGTGTCAAGAATTGTTGATTCGTGGAATGTTGAAGGTGAGCATTTATATGATAGCGACGTTTTTCAGGAACTAATGACCACTATGCCATCGGGAAGTTTAATGCAAGGTTACGGAGATATTGAGACGTTTGAAAAAAACAGTGATCCCTCATTCATTACTTCCGGGCTTTCACGTGTTGTTCCTGCGGTGTTAAATGGAAGTACCGCATTTGCTTTCTTTATTTCTGAAGAGAATGAAGAAAGTTTTGAACTTACTTTTGTCAGTAATAGCACTAACGATGGCGGAGATGAGCTTCAAAATAACTTTGAATCATATGTCCAGTATGTACCGCAAAGTGCTGCATTTGTATTGTTTGGTACTGCCGTATCACGCGAGCTTGAGACACTTCTTACCGATTTGGAGGATCAAGATATCGCGGCGGAAGATCAAATGGTGCGTATGGATCAGGAATTTTCGGATAAGTTTGGGTTTTCATTTGCACATGATGTATTAGGGACACTAGATGGTGGGTATGTATTTTTAGTAACAAGCGATGATAAGGGTCAGCACCTAGGCGTATATGTTGAGACAAGTGATGATACGGAAAGCGCATCTCTTGAATCACAGCTTAAAGACCTTATTGTAAAAACGAGAAGTGAGGAAACAGTCGTAGAAAAAGCGATAACCTTATCTGACGGCACGCGCGCGTTAGAACTCGTTCCAGAAATTACCAATCTATTATTTGTAGATGATCCAGAGTCAAACGCGCAGGTTTTACAGATACCCGGTGGAGATGTAATACCACATGCACCATCTGTAGCACGAGTTGATGGTGGCGTCATTATTACCGACTCACTTGAGACCACACGTGCAATGGTCTCAGAAAAGGACATGAGCCAGCCGTTTTATTTGGCAGTGCGCCGTGAAGTTCAGTCCCACCCCCAGTCTGCTTCAATGATGTATGTGGGGTCGTCTCTTTTTACCTGGCTTGGACTTCCATTATCAAAAATGACCGTATATGAAGCATCAGAAGGTGGTTTGAGTGGCACTCTATATATCAAATAGTTAGTTCTTAACATATGGCAGAAAAGTATGTCTCGTTAGATATTGAGACAACTCACTTTAATCCCGCGGTTGGTGATATTATAGAAATTGGTGCGTGTACGTTCCATGGCTTAAAGGTTTTGGATACGTTCAACGAACTTACTAAGCCTCAAAAAAAGATTCCGGCGCATATTACGGCCATTACCGGTATTTCTGACGATGATGTGGCGAGTGCGAAGCCTCTTGAGGAATTTTCTGAAAATTTAAAGGAATTTGTATCTGATAACACTATTGTAGGTCACAATGTGTTTTTTGATGTGAACTTTTTGAGGGAAAAAGGAATCGAGTTTCCTAAGTCAAAAATAATTGATACCTGGCGACTGTCTATGGTGCTTTTGCACTCGGTTTCCTCACATAGTCTTGAGGTGCTGGCACATACATTTGGTATTACGCATATAGAGTCACATAGAGCGCTTGATGATGCGAAAGCTACAAAAGATCTCTTTCTGGCATTAAAAAAACGCATTGATGATATTGAGCCAGAGAGACTTGAGGTGGTTATCGATTTTTTGAAGGACAAGGAGTATCCTTTTTTGTCACTGTTTAAAGAGTCATTTGAGGGTAGAGAGAAACAGAAAGGTCTTTTTAGCGATCTAAAAGAAGAAATTTTGAGACCACTGACAGTGGATCTCAAACACGTACAGGATTTCTTTACTAGCGAAGATTTTTCAAAGGAGCACAGCATTGAGTTAAAATCGGGCCAACAGGAGCTTATTTCATTGCTGAGTGGTGTTATTCTAAACAACAGAAAAGTTTTCTTTCATACGCCGCCTAAAACGGGGAAGCGATTTGCTGAGGTTCTTTCAGCACATACTACGTCAAATGATGTGGTTATTGCGCTTTCCGGGTATCATGCAAAGAAACAACTGTATTCAAAAGAAGTGCTAAAGGCATCTACAGTCTTAGGGTCTGAGGTGAGGCCACCTTTTTTTGATCCTTATGGACAGTATTTTTGTGCTTCGCGGTTTAGTCGGTTCAAACAGAAGGATGGTTTAAGTGAAAAGGAACTTCATGTTATTGTAAAAATACTTATGTGGCTTCCAATAACCACAACGGGTGATCTCTCAGAAATCCCTGCATCGCCCGATGAGAAGCGTCTTTTTGATGAATGTGTGCACAATGACCGCTTTACAACAAAAAAAATGTGCAGCAAGGATGCGGATTGTTATTATTACAAATCGTTAGACGCATTTACTAAAGCACCTGTTTCTATAACGTCACACAGAGCATTATTACATGATGGTCTTAAAAAAGTGCTTCAAAAGAAAGTCGTTATTGTTGATGATGTTGATGAGCTTGAAGAGCGTTTAGTTAAGCAAGCATCGGTGACTATTTCATTGTCGTCAGTGTCACTTATCTACCATAGTCTTGAAATGTTTGTAAATAGCGTAAAGAAAGAGCAAAAGGAGCCATTGCTTACTCGTTTGGAAGAGTTAAAAGATCAGGCGGCACTCTTTTTTGGCCTTGTGGGCATTGCGGTAAAAAATTATCCATCAGTTTCGTATGGCAGAATGCTCATTAATGATGATGCGCTCATGTATCTCAGTGATGAAAGAATCATGGATGCAAAAGAGCGCTTTTGTGCTGGGATTGACGCCCTCATTGATGCCCTTGGTGAGATAAAAAATGTTCTTTCAACACAAGAAAAGCAGTATCTGAGTGGGTATACAGATCTACTGAGTGTGTTCAATGAGGAAGTGGAACTTTTTTTCACGACAAGTAAGACGTATTTGCATGAAATAGTCTTACTTGAAACGTCTCTGCTTTTTACTATGACTCCTGTTTTTGAGAAGATACCAGATGTCAGGGAGTACTTTGATACGCGGTCACAGTCAACAATTCTTTTGTCAAAATATAGCGAGAAGCGGCTATTTCCTCTCATTGAGCCTGTCGTGCAGGTAAAGCAGTTTGAAACAGAGGGTATTACACCAGAGCTTGACTTGCGCACTCAAACAGAAACTATTGTCGTAACCGATTTTCCTGAAGAGAGCGATAGAAACTTTTACAAGAAGCTTCACACTACCGTGGCTGATGTCTATTTATCAGCTTCACGCGGAGTAGTACTCGTCCTTAAAAACAAAGGAAGCATTACTGATTTTTTTAAGTACTATGCCAATGCGTTTAGAGAAAGTAATATTGATGCTTTTTTCCAAGGAGCATCAGGTGGTATGGACAAAGTATTAAGTAATGCAGCAAGGTCAAAGAAGCCACTGCTGATTTGCTCTCCACCATTTTTACTTAATGCCGATATTGATGCAAAACAATTTGATGTATTTATTGTAACTACCTTGCCGTTCCAACCACCAAAGCCCATTGAGAAAATAGATGATTCTAACAATTATTTTAGGACACTGGTTATGCCACGGGCAGTGATGGTCTTTGATAAGATATTCCAAACACTTTTAGGTTCAAAGGAAGATACGGGAGAGTTTATTGTGTTAGATCAACGAGCAATGAAGCAGTATGCTACCGCGTTTTTTGATCATATTCCTAAACAGACAATGCGATTTATGACGCACTCTGATCTTATGGAAGAGAAATCGAAAAAAAGCGCCTAAAGATTTCTTTGTATTTATCGTACAGTGCCCCCCCCCTATCTATCCACAGGAGACGGTCTCAGGAAAGAGCTTAAATGGGCTGCATACAGTTTTTTTGAGAGAATCTTCAAGTAAAACACAAGGTTTGTTCAGTCCGTGTGTGGATAACCGATCGAATTCTGTGCATAACCATGGGAAAAGCTCGAGGTCCATGTGGACAACTGAACAAAAATTGTGTATAACTTTACAGAAATGCCTTAAATAAGCATAGTTCTCATGTGGATTAATGAACACAGCTAGGGTTGACTAAGTGCTAAAAATGTGATACATTTAGTGTAGTGAAGAAGAACATTATACAAACAGCTCAAACATACATCCATCCAAAATCTAAGGAGCGGATGGTAGGAGTGAAACGATACGAAAAGCATTCGTTTCATTTCTCTCCTACTGTTCGTCTGGGAGCCGATTCTCCCGCCCTTTATTAAGGGCCTTGTTCGTTCAACAAAAACAAAATTAGGATTCTTAGTCCAAAATAGACTATGTATCCATAAGAATGGTTGGAGTATATCTTTCAAGTTAAATCGGTACTTGAATGCGTCCCGTCCTTATCCCCATGTTAGCATGCTCTTCCGTTTTTACGGAGGAAATTGCTAAGAGGATTAGGACGAGTAGGGCGTCGGAAGTGCCTATGAATTAATTTTATCGGGGCGCCTAACCGGCGCCCTCTTGAATTTGTGCTCCTTTTTTTCTCGCTCTTCACCTTTTTTCGCTTTTATGGTAGCGTGTAGGCTGAAAGCATAATCGTTTCTATCATGCAGGCATTTGTCTCTTTTTCATTACTCAATCAAGAATTTACCCTTTATTATTTTGGGTTCTTTTTGTTATTGGGGCTTTTAGTGTCTGTGTTTGTTTTGTATCTTCAGTTACGCAGACTGTCACTTTCTACAAAGCGTATATTTGACAATGTTTTTTGGGCAGTTCTTTTGGGGATTATTCTTGGAAGATTCTTTTTTGTCGTTGCGCATTGCTCATATTATCTGAGCAATCCACGTGAAATGGCAACGTATTGGTACGGAGGATTTTCATTGGAAGGCGCACTTATTGGCGCGTTTGGGTACCTCTTTCTGTGGCTTTACTATAAAAAGAGAGATGAGCTTTTTCCATGGCTTGATGCTGCGCTATTTGCGAGTCTTCCAGGACTTTCCTTGGCAACGCTTGGCAGGTTTATGGCAGGTATGTCTGAGTGGAAAAGTCATACCACATCATCTACGCTACTCCAGAGCGGTTCACTGTACCTTGCACAGGCATTTGGTTTAATCCTTCTCTTTATTGGGACGCTCATATATAGGAAGATGTCCAAAAGGAAGATTCAAAGCGGTATTTATTTTTATTATCTATTGATTGTTATTACTGTTTTGCACTTTTTGGTAGTACTTCTACTTGCCCTTTCTACTGCAAATTACACTGGTTCGTTTATTCTTTCTCTTCTACTTTCAGTTCTTATCTTGACTGCGTCGACCATAGGCCTGATAATGAGAGTAAGAGAAGTTAAGAATACATAAACCTTAAAATCGATTACCATGGATAAAGAAACATTAGATCTGCTTCGCACAAAACTTGAGGAGCAAGAAACAATGCTTGAAGGCCAGCTTTCAGAAATAGCAAAAAAGGACGAACATGTTCCTAATGATTATGATGCCAAGTTTCCAAATTATGGAGACGAGGAGGAGCAGAATGCCACAGAGGTTGCAGATTATGATGTCAGGCTTGATCTTGAAGCGAAGATGGAAGTTCAGCTCGTGAAGGTGAAAAAGGCGCTCAAAAAAATGGGTGAAGGTACGTATGGTATTTGTGAGAAGACCGGTAAAGAAATTCCCCTTGAGCGTTTAAAAGCGATCCCATGGGCAGAGACCATTGCTGATGCAGACAAAGAAGACACAAAGTAGCCGTTTAGTTCAGGTTGTATTACTTCTTTTACCGGGGAGTATTGTTTTTTGTGTAGATCAGATAGCAAAGTATTTTGTTCGAGAAAACATCAAGATTGGAGACAGTATTGGGTCAGAGTATGTTAACGTTTCACACTATCAAAATAGTGGAATCGCGTTTGGTATTCCTGTGCCACAGTTTATACTGTATAGTTTGATTGGTGTCGTAACGGCACTTCTACTCTATTATTACCGTGAAAAGCTTAATAATCCTTTTTATGCGGTGATTGTTTCCTGTATTGCTGGTGGGGCACTGAGCAATATTGTTGATCGAGTGACTTTGGGCTACGTCACCGATTATCTGGGGGTACTTATTTGGCCGGTATTCAACATTGCGGACGTTGCCATTGTCTGCGGTGTGTTGCTTCTGGGTGCTAAAGAATTTTTTTGGCAGAAGTCAGTGTAGCGCCTTACCATTTCATAATAAAAAGCGGAGATATCTCTGCTTTTTTATTATCTAAAAAGAAACTACATGCAGACTATAACAGTACGTTCGGCAGCACTTATGGGTATAGACTCAACAGATGTGTATGTTGAGGTCGATATTAGCCCCGGTCTTCCGGCATTTACGATAGTTGGTCTTGGCGATACTGCTGTGCAGGAGTCACGTGATCGCATAAAGGCGGCGCTTAAAAACTCGTTTGATTGTATTACGCGAGGGAAAATCACTGTAAATTTAGCTCCAGCCGATTTGAAAAAGGAGGGACCTTCGTACGATCTTGCGATTGCGCTTGGTATTTTGCATACGCAGGGGTTTATTCATGAGGAGCTTCAAAATAACATCTTTGTGGGGGAACTATCTCTTGATGGCTCAGTGCGGCCGAGCAAGGGGATCTTGTCTATTGCGGCGTTTGCAAAGAACGCAAATGTTGAGGCCCTTTTTGTTTCAAAAGAGAATGCGAGAGAGGCTGCTTTAATCCCAGGACTTACTGTTTATGGCGCTTCACATATATCAGACGTTGTTGCTCATTTAAATAAAAAGGAACAGATAGTCAAAGAAAAGCACACCTTTGTTTCTCATAAAAATGACGCACATGATGCTGACTTTAAGCATATAAACGGGCAAGAGCATGTTAGACGAGCGTTAGAGATCGCTGCAAGCGGTGGACATAATATTCTGCTTACGGGGCCTCCAGGGTCCGGAAAGACGCTTATGGCGCGTTCTCTGCCATCAATAATGCCTGAGCTTACGTTTGATGAGGCACTGGAGGTGAGTAGGATTCATAGCGTTACTGGCCTTCTCTCTCGTGAACAACCGCTTATTTGTGAACGTCCATTTAGATCACCACATCATTCCGCATCCGGTGTTTCTCTTGTCGGTGGTGGTGCGTTTCCCCGCCCCGGCGAGGTAAGTCTTGCGCATAGAGGCATTCTCTTTTTAGACGAGCTTCCGGAGTTTGATAGATCGGTGCTTGAGAATTTAAGACAGCCACTTGAAGATGGAGTGATTCAGATTTCAAGGGCCAGACAGACGCTAAGTTTTCCTGCACAGTTCTCTTTAGTTGCTTCCATGAATCCATGCCCATGTGGCTATTTAGGCTCCCCTGAGCATGATTGCAGGTGTGCTCCTACTCAAGTAGAACGGTATCAAAAAAAGATCTCTGGACCACTGCTCGATCGCATAGATTTGCATGTAGATGTACCTAGAGTTGATTACGATAAATTGACCGTAACGCAAGATAATGAAGCATCTAGCAGTATTCGTAAAAGAGTGGAAGCTGCACGGAAAGTTCAAAAAAATCGATTTAAAGACACTCAAGTTTTTACCAACTCTGAAATGCATAGCAAGCACATTAAAGCGTTTTGTGCGCTATCATCTCCTTCAGAATTGTTGCTGCAACAAGCAGCAAAGCGTTTAAAGCTCTCTGCACGGTCGTATTTTAGGATTATTAAGGTGTCCCGTACTATTGCTGATTTATCTGGCGTCAAGGATATTGGAGAGGATCATATCGCTGAGGCACTTCAGTATCGGTTAGATAAGGAGTGAGTATCAAGAAACAAAAACACCCCTACATGTGTAGGGGTGTTTTATCTTCGTTCAACTAATTTTTACTTATCCTCTATATCCAATAGATCGTGCAACACCGAGGACTTTGTTTACATACGCATCTGAGTGATTGTATGCATAGAGTCCTCGTCTGATGCTTGAGCTACCGCCACTTGCAGCAAGATAGTTCGCTGCTGAGTAGATGGCATCATCGGAATCATTTATGCTTGCAACGCCGTCACCATCACCGTCGACACCGTAGCGTCTAAACGTTGAGGGTAAAAATTGCATAGGTCCGGTTGCACCAGCATAACTTGCGATTCCGGTATTACCACGTCTGCCGGTTTCTACTTTATGAACCGCAGAAAGCACTTCCCATGGAATACCATACTTTTCACCGGCTGCCCTATATACAAGGTCAAACCCAGTGGTATCATTGCGCTTAGCTTCTTCATAGGCAAGCTTCTCAGCGTTTTTGACACGTTCAAGTGACTTCTGTTCTAAGACTACCGTCGCACCGGTTGCGGTACCTTCAGTAGTCTCTATAGATTTTGAAAGATCTATTCTTTCTTCGAGTGGGCGAATATGTTCAGTTTCGCCATGCGACTGTTCTACAACTGCTTCTGTCTCATATGCCTTGGTGTCAGGTTCATTCATAATAGTGGGGGAGACAAGCATCATAACACCAAGTGCACTTGCAAACATTGTAATCATAGTGTAGTACGTGCCACTCTAGGGTTTCTACTTACCAGGAGACTATTCCCGGCTACTTAAATCTCACCACTCTTCTAGTAAAGCTTTCTTTAATAGAAGATCCCTCTTCCCACGTGCTTTAAAGGCACGTGGCGTTTCTATTGACTTAAGTATTTTTAGAAAGAAAAAACAGGGCTTATCGCCCTGACCTATAATGACAAAGTCTATATTAGCATATCTATAAAATAATGTCAATACATTTTAATAAACCCCAGTTTAAGCCTTTAAATAAGCGCTATTTTTACACAATGGTGCCATTTTTAAGGCATTATGGCCAAAGGTGTGGATAAAAATAATGCAAATAAAACGGGTGGGCATAAAGCCCACCCGTACACAGAAATGATTCGTAGGGGAGGGCTTTATGCCCACCCGTTTTTTAATACACGTACCCCTTAATAACACGACTACCCGAAGAAATGGTTCTGCTACTCACGACACCAAATCCACGATAGTTCATTTCTGAGACCGTGACCTGGCTACCGTTGACCGCTTCAACATAGGCAACGTGTCCATAGCCACTCTCACCGGTCACCATAATGGCGCCAACGGCAGGGACAGAACCTGTTGCACGTCCAGAGCTTCTTGCACCACCGAGCCAGGTACCTGCGTTTCCACGCCAGGTAACATCACCACGTTTTTCAGCAACGTACCAGGTACACCAACCCCAAGGGAATCTATTGCCTACGCGTGAACCTTTTTTAACAACAGGTTTTTGCGTTGACTTAGACGTTGAGGTCTGGCTGCTTGAAGATGAAGTACGAGTGCTTGCTTGCTGGCGTGTTGGTGCAGCAGCAACAGTTTGAACTGGTTCAGGTTTTGGTCTGTTCTTGACTTCTCTTTTACCGCCGGGAATGAGGAGTATTTCTGCAAACTCAACATCGTCGGCATTTTCTATGTCGTTAAATGCCATCACTTCATTCATGTCGGCACCATGTTTTTTTGCAATACTCTCAAGCGTTTCACCTTTGTCTACACGCTCGGTTGTACCGGCAACGGGTAGAATCGTTAAGGTGTCACCAGGTTTGATGTAATCATCGGCAAAGAGCTTATTCTCTTCAAGGATGGTACCCTCATCAACGCTAAACTTTTTAGCAATTGAGGTTACCGTATCGCCGGTTCTTACCTTATATTGAACAATGTCTTCACGAGGCTTATCAGAGACCACCGTATCAACGGCACTGTTTCTGACTAGCGTGTCGCTTCCCAGCAATTGTACGGTGCTTTGCATGTCATTTGCTGGAGGAGGAACAGCGCTATCTACAGCAGACTTGCTGCTTTCAGCTTCTGCGGGAGCTGCCTTTGCAATAGCAATAGGTGAGAGACGTTGTTCTTTTACTAAGACCGGTGTCTCATTGGTTACGGTCTCAATACCGTTGTCACCATAGAGGAGTGATACTAATACACTATTTTCCTCAGGCTTTACGGTGATCTGCTCGTTTTCTTTACTTATGATGTTTACTACGGCAATAACTACTGCAAGTAGCAATACGAGCGCCATCACAAATCGTCTATTCTCTTCTGAAAGAAGACGTTTTAGATAGGAGACTAGTTGTTCTTTTGATTTTTTGAGTGACTGTTTTGTGTTGCGTACGGTGCGTGTAAACCAACTTGTCTCCTTAAAAGGAGATTTTAGAAAAGTTGGGTACTTGTTTCTACTAGTAATAGTAGACACCCTTCCTCTAACCGGTAACCAGTTCAAGCGTAAAACAGCAAAGCAACAACTATCCGGCTAAAAGACTTAAATACGTTCGCTCTATTATTATTAAATGAACGTATTTACGAAAGCAAATCATTTTACTTTCGTGGTACACATACTAATGGGAATCCAAAATTTAGTCAATACATTTTGTTTTCCCCTTGTTTAAGCCAAAAAGCGGCCCTTCATGAAGTCATCTTGCCCATACTGTCCACACATTCTATAATGAAAGGGCGTGGTAAATAGGTGTTTTATCCCTTAAATAAGCCAATAAAGGGGTAAATCGCTGTTTTTACCCTTGGTTAAGCACACACCCTATCAAATACTAACATTTTACCTTATTTATGCTAAAAACTGACATTTTAGAGAGCTTAAACGAACCACAAAAAAAAGCCGTTTTGCACAAGGACGGTCCTCTTTTAGTCCTTGCCGGTGCAGGGTCTGGGAAAACGCGTGTTTTGACTCATAGAGTTGCTCAGCTTATTGATTCAGGTGTTGCTCCTGCGACGATTCTTGCCGTTACGTTTACCAACAAAGCGGCAAGTGAGATGAAAGACCGTATTGTTAGCTTGCTTGGAACCCCTGGTAATGCCTCGATCCCTCCATTTATTTCACCCCATAACCCTTACGTAGGCACGTTTCACTCTCTTGCCGTGCAGATTTTAAGGCGAGAAGCCCAGAGTTTAGGGTATAGTCGTCATTTTGTGGTCTATGATTCAGATGACCAACTTTCTGCGGTTAAAAAGGTTCTAAAACGGATGGGAATTGCAAAAAATGACATTAACCCCCATGCAGCAAAACATGCTATTTCTCAGGCAAAAAATGAACTGCTCACCTCAGAAGATGTCTTAAAACAGGCGGGAGGCGATTATTTTACTGAGCGGGTAGCAAAGATATATAAAGAGTATCAGGCTTTTTTACAGGAGGCAGATGCACTTGATTTTGATGACCTAATTATGCAATCCGTTACGCTTTTTACTAATAATAAGAAGGCGCTTGAGCGGTATCAGGAGCGTTTTAGATATATTCTTATTGACGAGTATCAGGATACCAACAAAGCGCAGTATGAATTTTTACGTCTGTTTTCAGAAAAGTATCAGAATCTCTTTGTGGTGGGTGACGACTGGCAGTCGATTTACGGTTGGCGGGGTGCGGATATTCGCAACATTTTGAACTTTGAAAAGGACTTTAAAAACGCCAAAGTTATTAAACTTGAGCAAAATTATCGGTCAACCAAGAACATTTTGGACGCAGCGCACGGGGTTATCCTTGGTGCTGAGGAGCGAAAGGAAAAGGAACTGTGGACTGAAGCCGGCGAGGGTGACAGAGTGGGGCTGTATACCTCAGAATCGGCATTTGAGGAAGCACAATTTGTGGCTGACAGAATTTTAGAAAATGTGAATATCCACGGAAAGCGTAATGCTGAACATGCCGTTTTGTACCGCACTAATGTGCAATCACGGGTTCTTGAAGAGATCTTTTTGGAGCACAGCATTCCCTACAAAATTGTGGGAGGTGTTCGGTTTTATGATAGAAAAGAGATTAAAGATGTAGTGGCGTATTTACGGCTTCTTTTAAATCCAAACGATACGGTTGGTTTGCTTCGCGTGGTTAATGTACCTTCACGAAAAATCGGTAAGCAAACACTGGCTGTTTTAGAGGAAGAGGCTCTCGCAACCAGACAATCACTCTTTTCACTTATCTGCAATGATACCGTTGTCTCGGGACTGAGGGGGGCTGCAAAAAATGGACTCGTTACATTTAGAAACATCATTTTAAAAGGCCAAGAGAAGCTCGATACACTGTCGCTTGATGAGCTTATTGAGTACATTGTTACCGCGTCTGGTCTTGGTTCCTTTTTGCGTGATGGGAGTGATGAAGGGGAGATACGCTATGAAAATGTTATGGAGCTTAAGAGTGTTACGTCAAAGTTTACGTTTGAATCAACGCGAGAGAATTTAGAGGCATTACTCCAAGAAATTAGCCTTATGAGTGATGTTGATGAAACAGACAAGAATTCTTCAGTTGCGCGGGCATCTGATGATGACCGTGTGCTGCTGATGACTGTCCATAGTGCCAAAGGACTTGAATTTGACGAAGTGTTCTTGATAGGTATGGAGGAGTCACTTTTCCCCCATTCACGGTCGCTTTTTGATATGAAGGAACTCGATGAAGAAAGGCGTCTTTGTTATGTTGGAATGACTCGTGCGAAAAAACGTTTGTTTATGCTGAGAGCCCTTTACCGTGAGCTTTTTGGAGCAACGCAAAATAACGCACCATCGCGGTTTTTGGAGGATATTCCTGCTGAGCATGTAGAGGAGCTTGGACTCAAAGAATATAGTGATATCAATCTTACCCCTGTGCCAGAAGTTGAAGAGAGTAATGAAGAGCCTCAAACCGTTATTAGCGATATCCACCAAGGAGATTTAGTGATGCATCCGGCATTTGGTAAAGGGGTTGTGATTAAGGAAGATGGGTCGGTGCTTGAGATTGCGTTTGCGCAACATGGGGTAAAGAAGATTGCGGCGGATTTTGCAGGGTTGAAGAAGGAGTAGTTTTTTGGCTTAAACAAGGAAATACGATAGATTGATATTATTTGTGGCAAAATAAATTCGAGATATAATAGTATTGGTTCCAGTTTCTCGGTTGGAACCTAGTAGTAACTTGTGTATTTAAAAAGAGAAAATGGTATTAATACATTAATTAGTTATGCAAGGAATGAAATGAAGGTTAATATGGGATTATGCTTGTAGTAAAAAAAGTCTGCAGATCTATTATTCAAAGTTGCTTAGCAGAGCAAGGTAATCATAAAGACAATCAAGAAGCTCTGAATAAATTTAAGTTCTATTATTTAGTTAAACTTGGAAAGAACGATTTTTTGAATTTATGTTTTCTAGATAATGATGAAGTAAAAGATATTACAAAAAATGGCAGGCGTCTTGAGAATGTAGCAAAAACCTCTATGAAGTTGCTTGAAAATAATGACGGCATTTTAAGTAGTAACTGGGATCTTAAAAAAACTATAAAAACTACAATTTATACTTTAAAAGTAAGTAATTTGCCAAGTTTCTTACCTTTGATTATTAGAGATGCAAAAAATGGAGAACAGAATCATGGCTCAAATTATTATATTCAAGACGGTAACCACAGATGTCTTGGATACGCTATATTTTTACTTAGGAATCCTGATAAAGGGTTTATTGAACAAGAATCGTACTTAGCGACTAACTATGATTTATTTAATAGAATTGATTGATATGATATTTATAGGTTAATTTTTAGAACGATGTTAGTTTTTATTGACGAATCAGGTGATTCTGGTATGAATCAAAAACAAGGATCCAGTAAGTTTTTTACTGTAGCTTTGGTTGTTTTTGAGGACAAGGAGGAAGCAATAGCTTGCGATCGAAGCATTGACGAACTCAAAAGAAAACTTGACTGGAGACAAAACAGTGAGTTTCATTTTAAAGTAAATTCAAATAAGGTAAGAGAAATGTTTCTTCGATCGATCGCTAAGTATAATTTCTTCTATTACGGAATAGTGATTAATAAAAACCCAAAAAAATTGTGGGGAGAAGGGTTTAAAGATAAGAGTTCATTCTATAAATATACATGTGGATTGGTTTTTCAAAACGCATCTCAGCAGTTACAAAACTCTACTGTCATTATAGATCAGACCGGTTCCCTTGATTTCAAGAGACAACTCGGAACATATCTTAGAAGAAAAATGAACTATGATAAAACGAAGGTAATAAGAAAGGTAAAAATGCAGAGATCGGAATCAAACAATCTCTTGCAATTAGCAGATTATGTTGCGGGTTCAATAAATAGATCGTTATCTGAGAGAAAAAAGCATTACAACGTGTTTCGAAAACTAATTTCACATCGTGAAATTCGAGTTCAAATATGGCCTCCTGTATAAAAAAATTCCGCTCCTATCCCTTTAGGGAACGCAGCGATAAACGCTACAGTTTGGAGCGGAAACAATTCCGAGTTCATTATAGCATAGTTACATTTTTTTTCAATACTTCTTCATTGAGATATGTAGAAGAATTAAGAATGACAAGTGCAATGCTTAGAGAACGGCTTGGTATTGGTGAAAAGAGCTATCAAGCTATCTCGGCAATTACTTAAGAGTACAATAAAAATGAGCTTATAAAACAATCAGAAAAACCGAAAAACTATGTTCCAACTTGAGCACAAAAGTATGTAGCGATTTCACGAAGATGTTCGTCAGAATACTATAAAATGCTTTATGCTAGACCAAAAATGATGTAGTAGGTATGTAGTAAATGAGCAAGAAGTGCTAATACAAAAACACCACCATTATCGCAAAAAACACGGAGTACAAGACAAAAAGCGGCGCTTCCCGTGTTTTTTTATCATACGTAAGGAGAAACGCGAGTACTCCAAAGCAAAACGCAATTAGCAGCAAAAATCGGTTTGAGGAAAGGAGTGCTGCAAAGAGGATAAACGAAATAAAGTTTAATATACCTAAAACGAGCTTTCCCCTTTTTTGTCCAAGGATTGTGGGGATAGTCATAATTCCTGCTTCTTTATCTCCTTTATAGTCCTTAATATCCTTAACATTAGCAACCAGAGTAAAGAGGACTATTGCCGTGATCATAATGCTGCTGGGGAAGTCAACAAGAGACTGATCTTTTGAGATAAGCATAAACCCAAGAAAAAGCGCCAAAAGCACGGAGAGCGCAATAATGAGCGACGATATAAACGGAAATCGTCTGAGTCTAATGGGAGGGGCAGAGTAAAGATACGTCAGTGCGGTAAGCGTGAGCGATACGGTTAGAAACCTCAGTCCAAGGGTAAACGCGACTCCATTTGCAAGGAGCATTACTACAAGTCCAACGTTTGCAACTTCGTTTGTTGAAAGAATGCGGGTAATGAGTGGTCGTTTTTGGTTTGAGATTTTGTCGATTTTTTGGTCGGTGATATCGTTTGTACAAATAGAGTAGATCCATGCAGCAAAGAGAATAAGCAGCGCGTTTATTGTAACGATCCAGTGCATAAAACTCGGCACAAACGCGCTTTGGGTTATTTTAAGTCCAATATACATGCCGGTTCCAAGGGCGGTAATACTTAGAAGAAACCGCGAGTATCGAAAATTTTTAATAAGCGCAATCCACTTTTCTTTATTGTAGAGAAAAAACCACAGTGCAAGTTCAAGTGCGACAATCAGAGTCAAAACGAGTGTTATTTTAAAGTCAAAAATCTTAGCGGGGTTTATAAGAGAGATACCAAAAATCTTTTGCGGCAAAAATGCAAAGTCAACTACGTCTGCTTTGGTAACGGTAAATGACCATTTTTCAAGCATGGTAAGAAGGGTGGGCAAAATCGCAAAGAAAAAAATCGTAATGTACACTAAAATGACTGCGCATATAGTCCTCAGTATTCCCCGTGTCTTTATATAGACGTAGAGTCCCACAAGGAGCATTGCCAGTATAGTCTGCGTTCTAATCCCGTATGTCATTCCGTTTTGAAGCGATGGACCAAAAAAGGTAATAAATGAATGGAAGAGATTGTCCGTTGGTTCAAAGAGGTAGCTAATGATATAGCCTCCCTTGCCTTTTGAGACAAACAGATCAACAATGGGAGGAGTGAGTGAGACAAACCATCCGCACATCGCCAAAATACTAATCGAAACAATACTCTCTTTAGTAAAGAGCCGCATAATCAAAATAAGCGTGAGTATCGCGCTTATAAAAAAGAAGAAGAGATGCGCAAACGAGGTAATCGTAAATAAGTCACCCTGCTTTGCAGAAAAGCTCTCAAGCATGACTCTGAGCATGATTATAGAAAAAAAGCTCGCTATCCACGTTTTGAGAGAGACCTTGCTCGTTTCAATTTTGTGTAAAAGCCCTTTTAACATGGGTGTGTGTTTTGGTAAGGTAGTGATATATCAATATGAAATTATTATACGTTTTTTTCTTATCCTGTGAATAGCCATTCTTTTGAAAACAATCTAGCTGAGTATCAAAAACGATTTGCGGAGCAAGCAGCGCGTTTTTTTGATGATGTGCTTAAAAGAGATAAGTTGCAGGAAGAAGAAAAAAGATTGTGTGAGTATGTGCAAAGAGGCGGCAAGAGACTACGAGGCTATTTAACGTGCCTTGGGTATCGACTTATTACCGATTCGGTGCCGGATGGCGTCTTTGATTTTTCACTTGGTATTGAGTTTGGTCATGCGGCACTGCTTATACAAGACGATATTTTTGATGAGGACAAGATTCGTCGTTCAAAAAATGCGTTTCACATTACATCTGGCGCAGATGAATCAGCCGAAAACCACAGCAGCTTTGAGAGAACGTCCGTGCGGGAAGCGATAGTACTGTCAAATATCCTTATTACACACGCGTATGATATCATGCTTACGTCTTCTGTCCCCCCTGACACAAAAATGTCTGCGCTGTCATATCTAAATTCCCAGGCGGTGAGAGCTGGCGTGGGAGAGTTTAAAGACATAACCATAGATAGTGCTCAAGGACTTACTCAGGAGGATGTCGCACTTCTTGTTGATCTCAAAACAACGAGCTATTCGCTTAACGCAACGCTGGTGCTTGGCGCACATATGGCCGGTGCATCTCCTAAAACACTCGAGTCGCTTAAAAAAGTTTCCTATCTGCTCGGACAGCTGTATCAAATGACAGATGATTATCTCTCTGTCTTGGGTGAAAGTAACAAAACGGGGAAGGGGGTTTCAAGCGACTTGAGTCAAAAAAAGGCGACCTATGTCACCCTGCTTTTGCGAAATAGGGGCATGGATAGTACTTCCCTAGATGAACTTAAAAAGAGTGATATACTGGCAATACAGCAGGAGATCTCATGTTTGGCTCAACAATACAGAAAAGATATTGATACGCTGCTTGCTACACTGGATTTCAAATGCACTGATGAGCTTAGGTCATGCATTGATTTTATTAGTAATCGATCACACTAATCATGTTAGAGGAACACATTAAACAAGAACTAAAAAAGGCAGGTCTCAGGGCAAACAAAACCCTCGGTCAGCATTTTTTGATTTCGGAAGAAATGAGAGATGCGGTAGTAGAAGTATCTGGCGTAAAGAGTGATGGTACGGTTCTTGAGGTTGGTCCCGGCATTGGCTTTTTAACCGAAGAGCTTCTGAGAAAGGTTAAGCATGTCTATGCTATAGAACTGTCTGATGATCTCTACGGATTTCTGTCAAAAAAATATAACAACAACGCGAAACTGACTCTTATTCACGAGGATATTTTGAAGCTACATATAGACACTCTTTTTAGGGATCAAAAAAAAGAACCAATTGTGCACGATTTAAACAGGTCAATCGGGTCGTATCATGTGGTGTCCAATATTCCGTACTATCTTACCGGGAAGCTCATCCCTTACTTTTTAGAAAATACGCTCAAGCCTCGTTCACTCACACTTATGGTACAAAAAGAAGTTGCGATGAGGCTTACGGAGGTAGAAGGGAAGAGCAGCATTCCTTCTATTGCAGCTCAGTTTTTTGCAGAAGTCTCGTACTGTTTTGATGTCTCAAGAGAGCACTTTTTTCCGGTACCCGCTGTTGATTCTGCGGTGATTCATATGGAGATAAAAAGTGCGGTTCCGGATGTTGACCAAAAACTTTTTTTCAGCATTCTAAGAGGTGTTTTTGCCGGCAAAAGGAAGCAGCTTAGAAACAGTGTAGCGGCGCTTTTTCATATGGAGAAGGAAGCGGCAAGAGCGTGGCTTGAGTCAATTGGTATTAATCCGGGCACGCGGCCGGAGCGGCTTACGCTTGACGATTTTGTTACTTTGACCTATAATGCAGCCACAATGAACGTTAGGTAAGGAGGTTAGCAAATAGTGACAAAACGACAGGGTATGTATGAGAGACTTCGTGATGAGTTGATGCGAGAACCGAGTTCGTATTCCGACTACCAATTGATTAAATCCAGACAAGAAAAGGCGCAAAAAATTGTTGACTCGTATATTCACAGACTTGAACAAGATGCAACTGGTGTTGAAGAAAGAATTTGGTGGATTAAGGATGGTGGGGAGCTTGAGAAGTATAAGGAGCTGCAAGAGATTCGAGTGCTTAGAAGTAAAGTCGACCAACTTAGAAATCAGCCTTCGGAAAGGATGGTTCCGTATCCTAATCCTAAAAGTGCTCCTACTGGTAAGATTATGAATCCTCAGTTTAATGATCGGCAAATTAGTGCAAGGTGGTTGTTGGGTGATAGACATTTTGGTTCACTCTCTTTGTCAGATCAAAAAATGGTACGTGATATTGCCAATTTCAGTGAAATTCCCCATGGCTCACCTCAGGCAAAAGAAGAGCGAATGAAAAGGCAGCGACAAAAAGTCGCAAGAGAACGTGAAAAGGAAGCAAATAAAAGTTTCCTGCAGAAGCACTTTGGCCTGAATGAAATGGACGAGCTTTTTTTAATTATGCTTTTTGCCTTGATCGCTTTTATATATTTAATATATATGGTTGTTACTGGTGGGCTTAACTGTATGTTCAAATAATTTTATTTCAGGCTACTGCAGCATTGTTCAATTTAACTAAGCATATTCCTGTCATCCAAGAAAATTATCCTAGCGTGTGTCTACATACGTTAGGCTTTTTTTATTTCTTATCCACACCATTTTGACCCCCCTTTTGAAATGTGTTATAGTTCCTGTAACTTACAGAGAGTGAAAAAGAAGACTAAATTACCCCATGTATAACAGAAGTGCGTTTAAATATGTGCTCATGGCCATCGTTGGTTTTTTTGCAATTGGGGCTGTAGGATATTATTTTGTGTCACATAGCGATGAGCTCTTTCACTCAAAAGCATCAAAGGCAACCGTGCTTCTCTCTGATTCTACCGACTCAGATGGCGATGGCATTTCTGATAAAGAAGAGCGTGAGCTTGGCATTGATCCATACAATGTTGATACCGACTCGGATGGGTATACCGACAATGTAGAGGTTATTGCTGGCTATGATCCGCTTGAGATAAAAAGTGTAGAAAAAGTAGATTCAGACGGTGATGGACTAAATGATGAAGAAGAAGAGAAATTTGGCACGAGTGCTTATGTTGCAGACACTGATTTTGATGGCACCGAGGACGGTCGTGAAGTCATTGCCGGGTCAGACCCTCTTAAAGCGGATCTCTCATACTTTTTACAAATTGCAGAAAGCCAGGCAAAAACGGAAGAATTAGAGGTCATGGAAGAAGAAGATGCTGAGGCGTCAGAAGAAAATAATCTTGATACAGGTGATGAGTTTGATTCTTTTGGTGGAAGCGACGTGATAACTGGCGAGGAAGAAGTGGCCTACTCCGATCTTGACATGGAACAAGCAAGTGGATTCACCCTAAACTCTTCATCAGTTGCAAATATAGAAAACACCATAAATAGTACGGATCTTGACTCACTTGAGCAAAGTGTTACCGATTTTATTGCAGATAGTAGTCTTGATTTGGATGTATCAAGCTCCACTACTGAAGTAGAGATTCCAGAAGTTTCTGATAACGAAATCAATATTAAAGAAAACTACACACAAGATGATGTAGTGCGCTATGCAAGTGACGCGTCACTTATGCTCTCACGGGATTTACCCTTTTCCGACACGGAGTCGTTTGAGAGATACGCATTATCTATTAGGCTACACAGTAAGCAAGATACCGGTAAGGTTAAGAAAATTATGGGCGATGTGTTAGATCGAATGAAGGCTATGGAAGTGCCGGATAATGAGCGGATAATTGCACTGCACAAAAAAAGTATTGGATTCATTTTAGCGTCTATGGGACTTTTGGATCAAATAGAACAAGTAAATTTTAGCGACGCCGAGGGTCTTTACGCTGTAACAGAGGTTATCCCACGAGTTAATTATTTAGCCCACGATGTGTTTGCCGGGCAAATCGTTCCGGAGATGACTGCGGTTATTAACGAGTTTGGTTTGCAGGACATTGTGGATACCATAACTGTTTCTAAGTAACATTTGGACTATGTTCAAAAAAGTTCTTCTCATTGTACTCATTGTAAGCGTTGTTTTTGTCTCAAGTGGACTGGCAATTCTTTCGCAACCAAAAACCGCGCACGCAGCAACGTGGCTAACTATTGATCTTGATGCGAGGCTTAACAAGGTCTTAGTTATGATTTGGAAATTTGCCATCTTTCCACTGGTCAAAAAGTTTGTTATGAAGTTTGCAACGGGCGATTTGAGTATAAATGGTATGGAAATTTTGACGTGGTTTATTAAGGATCTTTATTTTCAGTCGTTTCAGGCAGTGTTACTTACCTATACCGGTTTTTCACTGTGTTCTGATATTAAAGCCAATGTGCGCGTTGCGTTTGCCAAGGCGGGAGTACCGGGTACCTATAAGCCCGAATGTACGTTTGACAGGAGTTTAATAAAAAAGTCCGTAGACGCTATGGCCGCAATTAATAAAGCAGGAGGGGTAACGCCGGAATTGCTCAAGCAAGCGGAGCGTGAATTTATGAATCGGTTTACGATTAAACTTGAGGGTGAAAACAACGATTTAAGTACGTGGTTTGGTATACGTTCAAATGCATCTCAGCAGTTCCAAAAGTCTGAGCAAAACTATCGCTTTGAGCTACTGGTTAATCAAGGGTTTTTTGGGGCTAGGGATTGCAAAAATGTGAACCAGCAAAAAACAACCAAAGCACAGCAGGCAAAGACCAGCAAGAAAGTTAAAAAGACAGCAACACCAAAAAAACCGGTAGATAAATACAAAGATTGTCGTATTAAGACACCCGGTTTAATGTTTGCGGAAGATGCAAAAAAGAGTATTGCAGATTTAAAGAAAGGTACGATTCAATCAGTGGTGCTTGAAGATCTAGTTGCACTTACTGCGTTGTTTATAGACCAGGTTCTTGAAACATCGGTGACCGGAATCTGGAATTCACTTTCAAATGCAGGTACGCCAGATCAAAAACAGGAACAAACACAAGGGTCAGGATTTGATAGAAGCGGACAAAATAGGTCAATCCCAATCCCACAAGAGCAGCCGGCTAATTAAGTAACAAAAACTAATACCAGCCAGATATGTCCGTTGTCTATTTGATAATTGGTGCAATCCTGAAGTTATTCCTTTGGATAGAAGGACATGCTCTTAATGCTGTTGCTGACCTTTTTGATATTCTTGTTATGGTTCCTTCTAATGTAGCAACGCACGATGCAGTACAGCTTGGGTGGGTTACGGTGCGCGATATTTTGAACATGTTTTTTATATTGATTCTTCTGGTTATTGCCTTTGCAACTATTCTGCGGGTAGAGAACTATCAATACAAAAAGATACTGCCGCGTCTTATTATTGCAATACTCCTTGTTAACTTCTCTAGAGCAATCTGCGCGTTTTTTATAGAGATTAGTGATCTCTTAATGAAGACCTTCACCTTTGGTAATCAAGGGAAACCATCGGCGGCGTTACTTTCATCACTCAAGTTAACTGATTTAACAAATATCAGTGAAACTGTTTCTGCTTCGAGTATTACTGATATTTCTATTGCGGGCTCACTTTTCTTTTTGGTTGTGTTTGTTGGTGTGTTTGTCCTTGCACTTCTGGTCATTTCGATTTTACTTCTTGTACGATTTGCGGCACTTATGTTTTTGACGATTGTTTCACCATTTGCCTTTTTGCTTGATGTGCTTCCGTCAACGCAGCAATATGCTAAGCGGTGGTGGTCAGAATTCTTTAAATTTGTATTATATGGTCCTGCTGCCACATTTTGTGTCTATCTGACTATGCGTGTGGCAAACAGTATGTCCGCAAAAGGTGTTGAGGCGTTATTTGGAGCAGGTGCTTCGACAAATCAATTAAGCAAAGCTGATCTTCAGCGGGCGTTTAAGGAAAGTTTTTTACCGACCAATTTCTCCAAAGAACATTTCTTAACGTACATGCTTATTGTTACGATGCTGCTTGCGACGTATATGATTGCAAAGGGTGTGGGAAGCTTTGGTGCGGGTGCGTTAATCGGTATGGCGACGTCGGGTTTGAGACGTGGTGTTGGTATGTATGGGAACTTGTGGAAAGGGGCAGCAGGTTTAGGTTGGAAGGGCGCATCAGCACTTAATAGACGGTCTTTAATGAAGGGTAATGAGGGAGCATATGGTTGGGCTTGGAAAAATACTGCCGGTAGAGTGACTTCGCGTATTGGTGCTGCGTTTGGTGCGGGGGAAGGGCAGTCATACGAAGAAAAACAGAAAGATTTGGAGGGTAGATCTGGTAGCTGGGTCCAGTTTGCAAGTCCTACTGTGCTTAAGGATGCGTGGATGAATAGAGCTGGTAGGATTGAGCGCCAGGCAGCTGCAGGCTCAAGAGGATACGTTGAAAACAAACTCAACAAGATACTTCCTTGGTCTAAAGATGAAACAGATTATGAGACACAAGAGGTAATGAAAGCTGCTGATGAGGAACTTGAAGATTTGAAGGTTAGACATCCTGATTTACAATCAGATGATTTAATTGGAGAGCTTGCAGTAGTAGGTGCAGAGAAAGGTGGAAGAAATCAACAAATTCGAATGCTTGCGATTACTAAAGCACTAGGTATGGGAATTAATTGGAACGATACGGTGCATGCTGCAGGTGGAGATTCAAAAGTACGCGATGCGGTATGGGGAGCTGATGCAGAAAATCAAGATTGGTTTAAGAGTCGATATGAAGCAATTAAAGATTCAACGGGAAACGAAGTTTTAGATAAAAACGGAAGAAAAACGTACAATACGTCTGATGACTATATTGGATATATGAGAGGTATGGAACATATGTTTGGCCAAAAATTGGGTATTGTCCAAGGAAGAAATGTTGGCAACCTCCAAGGCAGCAAGGGAAATGCAGCGTACTTAGGAGTAACAGAGAATGTAAATGGTAAAACCATGTGGCGAGGACAAGCTGATGCAGAACAGTTAGTCAAAGAAAAGAAACTCAAGGTAGAGGACGTGGATGATTATTTGATAATGCGGCAAGGCGAAGCCGGATTGGCTATGCGAAAGCTTGGGCAAACAGCGCGAAGCATGGCAGGACAAAATCAACAGACAGTTATGATAGTTGATTCAGATGGTAATGTGGTTGGCCTTCGTCAAAATGAAGCACAACGTATAGCTCATGGTGACGTTGATGTTAATACCATAGGAACGGAAGCACAATTTATGAATGAAGCTCGCAAGAAGTTGGAAGCCACAGAAGAAATGCAGAAAATACGGTTAGCTATGGGAGCAGGTTCTATGCTTGCTAATGTTAAAGGCGATAATACCGGAAGAAATGGAGCTGCACTATCTTTCAGTTTGGTCGCAAACGGACGGGGATTAAAAGAGGAGCAATTAAGGGATTTAATTCCTGATGTACGTGCGAATTTAGCAGATGTTGTTTCTGTTGGAACTGAAGCACATGAAGCTTTTAGGAAAGAGATGATCAAAGTTGATGTGAAGTATAAAGACACTACAGAATGGAATACTTTAGTTAGTGATATGAAGAAAAATCAGGTAAAGGCACTGGGTCAACTTGAGGAACTCTTTGGTGATAGCAGAAAAGAGTTACATAAAACATCTCACTTAGTAACCGTTAAGCGTTAACTGCCACATATGAAAGTGAAACAATCATTGAACAGTAATGAAACTTTGGAAAGCGTTCAAAAAGAAGTGGATCGTCTTAAGCAAAGTTACTTTTGGGGGCAAAATGACGTTAATGACGGTTTGGACCTTTTGCATTCTCTTGAAGAGAAGATCAAGTTTGAACATGTCAAAGATCCGGAAACGAAACAACATTACAATACTATTGTTGCAGATCTCAGGATTAATTTGTTTTCCACTTTTCTTCAGGAGCAAGCAGAACATGCAATTGAGCTTTATTTCCTAAGTGCGGTGAAGCAGGACGCAAAAGCTGAAACGCCGTTTTACTCTAACCTTGATCAGTATGCGATGAGTATAGATATATTTTCACTTGAAGCACGGCTTGAGAGTGTGCGTAAACGTGTTATGCGATGCAAAGAAGAGCTTGGCAAAAATCCAATTACGCTTGATGGAAAAAAAGTAAAGTCTACGGTTGAAAATTGGATTAAGGATTATACTAATGAAGTAGGTACAGGAAAAAAGATTGTTACAATAATTCGTAAATATCTCACTTCTTCTCCAAATGTACGATTACTTTCTCAGTGGGATAGAAAAGTATTGAGCAGAGCACTTAGGTATTACGAACTGTTGAAGTTACGGATAAATGACGTCGGTTGCTTAGGGATTAATATGACTGATTGGGATGTTTCTATTGATGATGAGAAACGGGTGAATTCGGACCCCTTTAGACTCAAGGTTCCTGAGCCTGAGTATAATATAGATGTTCAGCTGCAAGAGGAGGCTCGTCTTGCGCAAAAATCTGCTTCCAGCACCCCTGCGCTACCTACAAAACCACCTATAGCAAAAAAACCAGCACCTCAAGCACCACTACAAAGAAAGCCAGAAGTTAAACCTTCTGTTGTACCAGCACCACTTGCATCTCCGGTTGTCTCTATAGATACACTTATTGCTGATAAGAAAAAGCAGGAAGAGGGTAAACCATCTCCGCAAGTAAAGCCTGAGCCGGCACGGAGACCGGAACAAGCAGCTCCAAGGAAACCACCGGTACCAAAGCGAGTGATTGAGCAAAACTCGGAAAAAAAACTTTCAACACTACAAGATCTGAATGATTTGCAAAAAATCACTATAGATTATTTTAGATCTTTAGGGTCATCCGATGCTGAAAGGTTAACTCACATTAAATCGCAGATAGATGATCTTAAGAAAAATACGTCATCTGATATTTTGCAAAGCGCATGGCGTAAAAGTTCACTCTATTTGCTCTACTTAGAAATTGGAAGACGGAGCATGTCCTCAGATAAAACGGTCGCCGACATCGGAAAAGAGCTCTTTAACGAGGGTAAGCCTTATTTAACAGAACGAGAATTTGAAATGATTGCAGAGCTGAGCGCGCACTTCTAGTACGATTTTGAATAGTTTTTTTAAAGGGCCCCAGTGGGGCTCTTCATGTAAAAAGAGCGTATGCAATACGCAATTCCACAATTTGTCGATATTGAAGACCGTGTCATAGGTCCACTTACTATCAGACAGTTTCTTTTTATCCTCGGTGGTGGTCTTATTACCACAGCGGGGTATACGGTTTTTGATTTAAGTCTTTTTATATTTTCTGGTATTATATTAATGGGTATTGCGTGTACGTTTGCCTTTGTAAAAATCAATGGTCAAAAATTTGAGAAGTTCTTAGTGAATTTTATTCTGTTTTCTACCAATCCAAAGGTCAGGCTTTGGGCAAAAGATACTTCGGCAAAGCTACAAACGTTGTCCAATGCCGAGAGAAGAACAGTAACGCTTAAAACGGAGTATAAAGAGGAAGTTACCAGAAGTAAGCTTCATGAGTTATCAGTACTATTAGATACTAGCGCTAGATACTATGCCGAATCAACAGAAGGGTCAAAAGACAAGCGAAAAGCCTCCTGAGTCAATGGCAGATGCAAAGGCTTCAAAGCAAAAAGAGGCAACGAGCACTCAGCGACTTTTAGATGTTGAAGCAATAAAGGATGGAGTAATAGTTCTTAAAGATAAGGGAATTAGAGCGGTGATTATGTGCTCAAGCATCAACTTTGCGTTGATGTCTGAGGATGAACAGAAGGCAAAGCTTTTTGGGTATCAAGATTTCTTAAATTCACTCAATTTTCCTGTTCAAATAGTTATTCAGTCAAAGAAGTTAAATATCAAACGCTATTTACTTAAGGTTAAAGAGGCGGAGCGACTTCAAGAAAACTACTCACTTAAAATGGAAACGGCGTCATATGCAGAGTTTGTTGCCTCACTTGTTGAGCTTGCCAATATTACCACGAATCATTTTTATGTAGTGGTGCAATACGCAAATCCGCTTCATACCTCTGATGAGGGCATTACTGATAAGATTAAAAATATTTTTTCTCCAGCAAAAGGCGTGCAGGCTAAACTTACCACATTTGAACAAGATAAGAAGGAGCTCGTACTTCGTATGCAGACAGTACTCTCAGGTCTCCAGGGGATTGGGGTAAAAGCAGCGGTACTTGATACAGAGGAGATTGTTGAACTTTTGTACTCCGTCTATAATCCAACGGTTGCCCAAAATCAGATATTAGGGGAGATTGAAAAGCTCAGATTAGAAAACATTTAGACATTTTATGCGTGTATGGCTTTCTTAGATAGGTTTTTAAAACGAGGCTCAGAAGGGAAAACAGAGGTAGACAACGCTACCGAGGTTTCTGATTTAAACATGAAGGGGCTTACGCAAAAAGAACGAGAGCAACTTCTTGCCGCGGAAAAGGTGTATAAAAAAGGTGTTGTAGCACTCAGAGACGTCATTGCTCCATCGTCAATTGAGGTACTTCCTGATCTCATAGTGCTTGATGGAAAATATGTGAGAACACTCTTTATCTTTACGTATCCGCGATATGTTACCACCGGCTGGTTTGCGCCAATAATCAACTTAAACCTCGAACTTGATATTTCTTTCTTTATTACGCCTGTAAGCTCTGAGCGTATTTTGAAGGTGCTTAGAAATAAGTCTGGCCAGATTCATTCAACTATTTCAGCGAACGCGGAAAAAGGTCAGGTGAGAGATCCAATGCTGGAAACTGCTATGGAGGATGTGGAACGTCTGAGAGATGAGCTGGTGCAAGGCACAGAGAAATTCTTTAGACTGTCGCTCTATGTAACCATTTATGAGCAAAGCAAGGAAGCACTCGATGAAACAACCAAAGCGGTGGAAGATTTGCTTGGCCAAAGGCTTGTGTATTCAAAGCGTGCCAGCTATCAGTCTGAGCAAGGGTTTATGTCGACGACGCCAATGGGTAACGACAAACTCGACGTCTCGTCAAACATGAACACGGCGCCGCTTTCTACTACGTTTCCATTTGTATCATCTGAACTTACGAGCGATGATGGCATTTTATATGGAATAAATCGTCATAATAACAGTTTGATTTTATTTGATAGATTTACTCTTCCCAATGCAAACAGCGTTGTGTTTGCTACCTCCGGTGCGGGTAAAAGTTATACGATCAAACTTGAGATTTTAAGAAGTATGATGTTTGGCACGGATATACTCGTTATTGATCCGGAAAACGAATATCAGCATTTGGCGGAAGCGGTAGACGGAGCATATTTGCGGCTTGCACTTAACGCACAGTTTAGAATCAATCCGTTTGATTTACCAAAAAAAGTGGGCGACATGACAACCGAGGATGTCTTACGAAGTGCAGTCATCAGTTTAAAAGGACTTATGCGGCTTATGTTGGGGCGGCTTACCAAAGAAGAGGACTCACTGGTTGATAGAGCACTTATTGAGACCTATGCAAAAAAGGACATTACGCCGGCATCTGACTTGATGGACGTTATTCCACCAACCATGACGGACTTTCAGGAAATCCTAGAAAGCATGGAAGGGTCGGATAGCTTAGTAGCTCGGGTTAAAAAATTTACTGAAGGAACATTTGCCGGACTCTTTAATGAACCAACCAATATTGACTTAGATAATCAGTTGGTCGTTTTTAGCATTAGGGATTTGGAAGATGAGCTGCGGCCCATTGCAATGCACGTTATTGTCAGTTACATTTGGAATATCGTACGGCAAGAGCTTAAAAAAAGAATTCTCATTGTTGATGAAGCATGGGTCATGATGCAGTACGAGGACTCGGCGCGGTTTATGTTTGGTATAGTAAAACGTGGTCGTAAATACTATCTTGGCACAACCACTATTAGTCAGGATGTTAATGACTTTTTGATGTCTGATTATGGCAAGGCTATTGTCAACAACTCGGCAATGAAGGTGTTGCTGAGACAGGCTACCTCAGGAATTAAGCGCATTATGGAAACGTTTAATTTAACCGAGGAAGAAAAGCTTCTGTTGCTTGAGAGTGATGTGGGTGAAGGACTCTTTTTTGCCGGCTCAAAGCATGTTGCCATTAAGGTATATGCGTCATATTCGGAAGATCAACTTATTACCACGGATCCAAAACAAATGTTAGAAATCCAAGAAGCACAGGATGAATACAGCGAGGGTGAGGGTGAAGCGCAACAAGTATAAGATGTTAGCAATGAATATAGTTCGTAAAATAGGTGTCGTTGTTTCATTTAGTATGCTCCTTGTGTTGCTTACCGCTTTTGGATGTAAGCAGGATGAGGCAGCAAATGAAAATACTGAAGCTACCAATGATCAGTCAACACAAGTTACGTATAATATCAATCCCGATACCACAGACACGCCCACCGAAGATACCACGGGAACCGTGACGTACGATGCTGAGAATGCTAATCAAGAAAGTACAGAAAACACAAATGCAGAAGCGTCTACAGAAAATACAAATGTAAATGAGAATACAAATACTAACACTAATGAGGCTTCTGACTCTACGGAAGCAAAAGACACAGCAAATGGAGAGGATCGGGAAGTGCTAGATCTTTCTGAAAAAATAGTTGAGATTTTTGGGTCATACACCAATAAAGGGAAAGAGCCCTACTCAAATATCAAAGATATTGAAGGGTACGCGACAACCTCGTTTAAATCATGGCTTGATAATCTGCAAGAAGATACTCTTGATCCAAACGATGCATTCTATGGAATAACCACAAAAGCGTTATCCTCAGCGGTCTTGGAATCTACACCAAATAGTGCTACAATCTTAGTAACGACAAAACGTGAAGAAATTACGGAGACCAGTCAGGCAGCGCGGACGTTTTATGCTATGATAGTAATAGAAATGGTGAAAGAAGGTGGTGAGTGGAAAGCAAATGGTCTTTATTGGCAGGAATAAAAAAGAACATGGTACAAGTAAGAAGAGGTGTACTCCCCAATAGACCGACCAAACTTCCAGAGCCAATGCAAGAGTCTTCTGCAGGGTCAGCGCAGAGATCTCAAAATTTAGGGCAGCAAATGGGTGCTCCAGGTGGGGGAATGCGTTCTGCTAGGCAGAACAAACCGGTGCAGTCAATCACGCCTTCCGCTTCTCCAGAAGATTCGCAAGAACCGGTACAAACGTCGAGAAACCAGGCGGGTGCTGCGGAACCCGAGCAGCCTATGCCTGATCAGCCTGCGCAAGCAGAAACATCTTCAAGTCCAGCAAAACAAGCAAGTGGTGATACTGTCCCTTCCAAAGACCAGGGTGGCGTTGCGGCAAAGCTCAGAAAAAAACAGCAAGACGCATTAAAAAATGTACAAAAGGGAGCGGGAAAGGGCAAGAAGGGAAAAGGAACCGTTTCAAAAAAAGTAAAAGAGACGATCTGGAAGAAATTTGGTCCAATGATCATTGCGGCCGCACCGGAGATTATTCTTGGTTTAGTGATTACAGTGTTAGTTGTTTTTGTTATAATGTATGCAGCAGTTGAATGGCCTAAGACGTTTAAAGTTGCATTGTGGCTTGGAACGTTTAGTACGAGTGCAATGATTACAGCATTAAACGGCATTAGCAAGCTCCTTTTAGGATAATTTGAACAATTTTTCATAGAAGTGTTATGTCACAAAAAAAAGTTTTATTGTTTGTTGGAGTAGTCTTAGGACTTTGTGCTTTGAGTCTTGTTTTAATACGTCCTTCATCGATTTTTGCCTATGGAGAACCGGAAATAAAAGCCGAAAAATTAAAGCAAGCAACTGAAGCCGATCCTCCTTCAGTTGCTATTGAGGCACAACCATCTTTTTATGTTTCGCCGGGGTCAGAGGCAACGGTTTTTGCACAGATAAATAACTTTGGTGGTAGAGGTATTGCAACTGACTTTTTTTATAATTGGTGTTTTGATGATATTCCGGTCAATACATTTATAACAGGCTCTGCGGACGAATTTGTCAAAAAAGATGATGATACCTATGCCATTAAGAACCAATATGGAGAGCTTAAAGGAGGCAAAGGTGCATGCAATATTAAAAACATTTACAATTTTGAGTATATTGCTACAGATGTGCTTGGTATGGATGGATCCGGTGACGCTCGGATACATAATGATAATTATTTTATTGCCCCTCTCGTACCTGCAGTTCCAGCACAGTATGCTGACGTAGCTCGATATATTTTGTTTAATAAAGATATTAGTGTTCAAAGTAAGCTTGCACGAAATTTGGAAGGCGTTTATTCAAAAGAAGAATTGAAAAAGCTTACCGAAGCTCAAAAAGATCCGGACCTTTTATGGGAGAAAAAGGCACGTGAGCTTTCAACAGAGTATGCCAATTTAGTTATATCTGCTCAAAATAATCCCAAAGATCAAAAGAAGCAAGAAGCGCTTGCACAAAAACTTGCAGCAGTTGAAAATAAGTATGGATTAGATCAACCACAGAACCAGAACCTGCAGCAGTATTTTTTACAACAAGCGGCACGATCTTCTCAATTTTTAAAGAAAGATATACGCGATTCTCTTGCATTTGAGAGAACGGTTAACGCGGATGATGATATAGATGCCGATGGTATGGCAGATTCATGGGAACTTTTGTATTTTGGTAAATACGCGGGGCAAGACAAAAAGGTTCAGCCACCTGCTGCCAAAAAATTTATTCTCTTTTCACCCTATTTAGGTTTTGCCGCCGGGGGTAATTGGCCGGTTAAAGAAAATCAAAAGTACGGCAAGATTGATATTGGAGAAAAAGACAATGCTGAAAAAATGTATGGGAATTTCTTAAGATCCGTGAGTCCACTGGAAGACCCTGATGGTGATGGAGTGCATGTAAATGATGTGCTCAACAATTGTAATTATGATTTTAAGAATGAATATCCGGATAAAACTCCTGGCTCTAAGTGGATTCAACTTCTTGAGAATGAATCGTGTATGATTAGTGCAGGCAAACAGCTGTCACCTATAGTAACTGAAGGATGGCAACTTGGAGCGCCAAATTTTAAATCTACCGCCAAAAATAATACCATTGAGGTGGTCTCGGGTGGAGGCATCTTTGCAAACTTTATGGAATATATTGCGGGGACCGATCCACAAAATGCTGATACAGACGCTGATGGTATTCCCGATGGAGCAGATTATATAGGCCTAAAACAACAGGCGGTTCCGGTTGTATTTAATAAAAAAGCAGGTGACAACATACAAGTACAGGTACATGTAGTCGGTGATAGCACAAGAGGTTCACAGGTGAGAGGAGCTGATGCCGCGCCTAATGCTTCTCAAAATGTAAGCAAATGGTGGATTGAATCAGCCGATGATCAAAAGTCGCTTCGTGTAGGTGGGGGGCTACCTATTCCAGTGAGGCTTGTATATGCACCGTATCCGGTGACAAAAATAAATAAGAATTCAGGAAATAGTTCAGGAAACCCAGTGTTAGTAACCGCGGGGGCAACATCAACAGATGAAACAACGGTACCCCTCTTTTACCAATGGTATTTAGACAATGTACCGCTTCCGGCACCCGAATCTGAGCTAGTGGGCCCATTTGAATTTGCTAGTGCTTTTATGGTAAAGAGTAAGAAGGAACTGGGTACCGATATGTTTGCGCCGTCAGGCACAAATAAAAAGAACTTAGAGTTCAATATTGATGACGGAGAAACCATTTGGGGAAAATTAAATCCAGGGAAGACTCTTGGAGTCTGTACCTCACGTACAGTTGGTCTTGATTTGGTGGATGATAAGACAGGTACAACCACACATGGTGACGTCAAGATTCCTATTGGCTCAGATGTTTCACTGACAGAAGCATTAATTACCAATGTAGACCCGGCTGGAGATACCGTGCTTCAAGCGTATAATCTTAACGATCCCTCAGCAATTAATGAAATAAGAGACACCTCGTTAGAAGCTGCACTTAAAGATGGTGTTGATAAGGATAATTCTCTAGATGTAGAAAACGCGATTGATAACGGTGAGTTTAAGAAAAATGCAAACACCACCGTTGATCCAAGAAAGGGATATAGAGTGGGTGATGTTGTACGTGTCACTGCAAAACTTGATGATTTAGAAACAGATATTGCAAAGGGTGCTGGCAAACAGTGTCCAGATGACTTAGCGGAAAAACTTGTGTACAACTGGTACTTTGACGATTTAATCCAAGAAGAAAAGAGCGGTGCCGGTATGTCAGGTATCCAGGTCGCAATGACTAGCGAGGGCTCTGATTTGAGGCAAGTAGATGATGATAGTAGTCATTATCTTAGGCTTGAAGTAATAAACACAGGGACCGGTGAACTTTTTGCAAGAGATATTAAAGAACTCAGAGTAGTTCGACCGTACGTTGAAGCAAAAGTAGATGGTGCACAGCTTGTTTCAACGGGTGGTGATAATACAAATACTTCTGAATCAAAATACAAAGTGGTTCCCGGTTCTGAAGTAACCGTGTTTGTTTCACCGCAGTATTTTAGACCGCTTCCGGGTGGTGGCGCTGAGGGTTTAGGCTTTGAGTATGCGTGGTCTAGAAACGGTGTTATTGATGAAAATGCAACACGAAAAATTCAAGGATCAAATCCATCACCAGGATCATATACATTCACGGCGTCCGCAACCGATGGAGATATTGATGAAATTACATTTGAGGTATCAACTGAGGGAGAAGTGACTGGAGATTATGATAATGTGTTACAGCAAAGTGCGACTCAGACACTGAGGTTCTCCTCTGCATTTGAATTTGAGTTGGCTGAGGGTGTTGAAATTAATGAAGAAGAATTTATTTCCGGATCAATATCCAAATTTATTCCGGAACACTACAAGAACGTCTTTAATGTTACCTTCGCTCTTGGTGGTTTTGCCCTTCTTGCCGCAATAGTGTACATGATGTACAAAGGGCGTCCCGAATTAAAAAAATAATATACCTATCTAACTTTAGTTCTAGCAAGTCTTCTTATGACTAAAAAGCGTTTGTACATAATAATAGGCAGTGCGGTTGCCGTTGTGATAATTGGTATTGTCTTGTATACGTGGCTGAGGCCAAAAGAAGTGGTGACTGAGCAAGGAGCAATAACACCTCTTGTAGGTAGTGAGGATATTCGTATTAGGCTTACCGATGAGGAAATAGCACAGGGGAAAACAGAGGCAGACAAACAAAAAGAATTACAGTCGCAGCAAGACGCAAACAGGCCTGGCTTTGAAGATGTATCTGAGGTAACAGTGCGAAAGGTACTCGACAGCGATGTTCTTTCACCAACACTTTCTAAAGATAGACAAAAGATTTTGTACTTCGACTCGGTGAATAACGAGTTCTATCAAAGCAACCCGGATGGATCATCGGTAGAAGCCATCACGAGTGGTGGATTCAATAATGTGTACAATGTCAAATGGGGCGATTCAAAAGATGCAGCGATTGTGGTCTTTTCTGGTGATGCGGGTACTACGAAGCGTTTTATTTCTTTTAACTTTAACAATCAGGCATTTAACGACCTTGGAAACAATGTAGCTGATGCAGCAGTATCTCCCGATGGTTCAAAGATAGTCTATCTCTTTGTTGATCAAAATAATGACGTTTCAAATATTTCATCGGCTGATTTTGATGGGTCAAAGTGGAAGATAGTACGTCCGTATCACATGGATAATGTGTCACTTGCATGGCCTGACCCATTTAAATTTGTGGTTGCTGAGGAACCAACAGGATACGATATGACGTCACTCTTCTCACTCGAGACATCAGGAGACACTATGACGACAGTTGTGGGAGATGCGTATGGTCTTTCATATACTCTCTCACCCGATGGTAAAAAACTCCTCTACACCGCGTCCTCTGCGCGTCCTAATGAAGTGTTCTTATACATGACCGATATTGAAGGAAATGAGCACAAAGATTTAGGACTTTCTACCATGGCAGAGAAGTGTGCGTTTGCTCCGGATAATAAAACTGTTTACTGTGGAGTTCCACAGAATAAAAATGTTGAGTTTGTTCTTCCAGATGATTACCTGCAAGAAAATTATGTAACTGAAGATTCATTTTTTAGAATTGATACTGATACCGGCAAAAAAGAACGTCTTGCCGGGCCAACAGAGTTTAATCTCGCTTATGATGTCTTTGATCCATTTATTTCTGAAAGTGGCAGAACGATGTATTTCAAAAGACGTCAAGATGATAGACTGTATGGACTTATTGTTCCTGAAAATAAGTAGGTAAGCGTGAGTAAAAATGCAGAGAAGAAGCGTTAAAAAGATGTATGGTTTATTTTTAGGCACGGTAAGTGTTGCGGTTTTGGTTGCGCCTATTTCTGCATTCGCCGCAAATATATTTTTTCAGGGAAGCACGTTTTGTCAGTATGCAAAGAACCTTTTTAACTTTGGAGTAAGTGTGGTAGGAATTTTGGCGGTGATTGCGGTGATTATTGGCGGCTCTATGTACATGATGAGCGGTGGCAATCCGGAGAAGATGACTAAAGCAAAGGAAGTTATTCTAGGTGCTATTATTGGTGTCATATTAGTCCTTGCCTCGTGGCTTGTTTTTAGTACGCTGGCACCAAATATTTTGGTCTGTAAAGAACCACAGCTTCTTGGTTCTGCGGGAGGATATAACGTTCCGGGAGCGGGTACAGGATCTGGTACGAGTGGTAGTTTCACTGATGTTTGTAAAGGAAGAACTACTTATGCTTCAAAGGATGCGTGTGAGAAAGCAAAGCAAAGTGGTGAGGAGTGTGCACAGGGGAAAGACAATAAGTGGTGTACAACAAAGTGTGGGGATCCTCAGTCAACTATTGCAAAGGCTAAGGAACTTGATGGGGCGTGCGTAGTCGGTAACCACTGTGCATACTTTGTGGGCTGGGCGTTAAACTCTGGTAGTGGGTGTTCAAAGCAAATCTCGCCTTCAGTGTCACGTGGGTATCACGAAAATGATCTTGTGACAAATGGGTTTAAGAAAATTGCGTATAATGGTGATCCTAACTCAATTCAGGCAGGTGATATTGTTATACGAGTATCGTCAAGTGGGACTTCTCAGCATTCAATGTTGGCTGTGGGAGGCGGAAAAGTAATTCATTCATACACGCCATCTCCCGGTGCGGCTTGCAATCTTACTAGAACCGGAAAGGGTACCACCAGTGACACTTATATGTCAAAAAATTCAAAAGGGAAAACGTTTGAGTGTGAAAACAAGCTTGCGGCATATCCTGAATGGCAAAATCATGGTCCGGGGAATTACAATGACAATGTTAAAAGTACTTTTACCAAAAGCGCTGGTACTACAAAATTACAGTGCATTGGCACAACGGGGATAACCGCACCAGCTGGTGGAACGTTATCTGTTTACCGTAAACAAAAATAATGGGGTTTTTTAAGAAAAGAAAACTGGTTATCATCATCATCGCTGTAGCTTTTGTGGTTGTTGGCGGTGTTATTATCATCAGTGTATTGCTTACACGTAGTGATTCAAAGACTGAAGAGGTAGTAACAGAAAATACGTCAGAAAACTTTATTGAGTCATCAGCGGTAATTGTAAAGCGACAAGAAGAAGTGAACCAGGGGGCAATCGGCCCACTTACTAAGCCAAGTGATGCCACTCCTGATCAGACATTTCAAGATGAGCAATTATCTTATCAACCCGATGGTAGTTTTTATTACTTCTCTCCAAGCAGCAATGCTATTATGAAGTTCTCTCAAACTGGACAGGAAACAGTGTATACGTTTGAAGAGCAGATGAGTGATGTTTCTTTCTCACCTGACAGAACTAAAGCAATTGCAACAAATCCTGAAGGGAAGCAGCTATATGTAAACTTAACTAGCAAGGATACAGCAGTACTTCCTGAAGATACACAGGGAATAACATGGTCACCCGATTCAAAAAAAATTATGTATCAGTTCGTGAACGCGTTTAAGCGAAAAAATACACTTAATATTGCTGATCCAGATGGAAAAAATTGGGAAGAAGTCTATTCATTCCCAAACACGGATGAGTATTATCAGGGGCTTACCTTTGTGTGGGTGGCTGATAATTATATTATTTATCAAAATGAGTTTTCAGCAACTGATGGTGCGCTGTTAACTAAGCTAACGCTTGATAATAAAGAAGAAACGGTACTTTCCGTTATCGGCCCTGTGGTTAACTTTTTTCTTTCTCCAGATAGAACCTTTCTTATTGCAGACAGGCGAACAGACGATGACGATAGGGCGGCAACAAATGTTGTACTCTACAATCTCAAGGATGAGTCGTTTAAAGAAACCAATCTGGAAACGTTTGCGAATAAATGTGTTTTTGAGGATGACCAAAATATGGTTTGTGCCGTTTCCTTTGATATGTGGAGTGATACGGCACCGGAGCTTTTGATTAGGTATAATATTCCAACAGAACAAGAAACAACCCTTCCTGTTGCAGATCCAGAAAAGCCGGTTAATTACCATCAAATGTTTTACAACCAAGATGAAAAGGTGTTATATTACATTAACGGGCTTGACAGTAAATTTTATACACTCGATATTTCGTAAATGAAAGAGAAAACAGTCTTTGTTTGTTCTTCATGTGGTACTAGAGCACTAAGATGGTCAGGAAAGTGTGAGCAGTGCGAAGAATGGAACACACTAGAAGAGCAGACAGTTGTTTCCGGAAAAAATAATCAACCAACACAAAAGGCGGCTTGTAAACCCGTTCTTTTTTCTGATATAAAATCAACAGGCTTAACGCGGTTTAAAACTGACATTGGCGAGCTTGACCAGGTACTTGGCGGTGGGTTTGTAAGGGGGAGTGTGACACTTCTTTCCGGAGATCCAGGCATAGGTAAATCGACTTTAGTGTTACAGTTTCTCTCAAACCTTTCAAAAGCAAACACGGTACTCTATTTTTCCGGAGAGGAATCGGCGTATCAGGTATCTATGCGTGCAAAGCGGCTCGGAGCAAGAGAGAAAAACGTACTATTTGCCTCAGAAAATGATGTCGATAGTATTCTTGCTATGGTTGAAGTAGAAAAGCCGGCAATGGTTGTGGTGGACTCTATTCAAACGCTTCAAACCAGTGATGTTGCCTCGTCCATGGGGAGCGTCGCGCAAGTGAGGGAATCTGCAGCGCGACTTATTCCGTATGCTAAGGCACATAACATTGCGTTTGTTTTGATTGGTCATGTTACAAAGGAGGGGAATGTTGCGGGGCCCAAAACACTCGAGCATCTTGTGGATACGGTTTTGTATCTAGAAGGAGATAGATATCATACATTGAGAGTACTCAGAGGTGTTAAGAATAGGTTTGGCTCTACCAATGAAGCAGGAGTCTTTGAGATGGCAGAAAAAGGACTTATTGAAGTGAAAAATCCATCCGAACTCTTTTTAGCGGAGAGAACAGAAGGATCAACGGGGTCAGTGGTAACCGCAATCATGGAAGGAAACAGAGCGTTCTTGCTTGAGGTACAAGCACTTACCACCAGAACTAATTTTGGGTACCCTAAAAGAACAGCATCAGGCTTTGACCAAAGGAGGCTTGAGCTTTTGATAGCAGTGCTGCAAAAAAGAGCACGGTTAAAACTTGAGGACCAGGATGTGTATGTTAATGTTGTTGGTGGGTTTTCAATCAAAGAGCCTGCGGCTGATGTTCCTGTATGCCTTGCTGTTGCCTCGTCGCTTCTTGGAAGACCTATTGATGATACTACCTTGGCGTTTGGTGAGGTTGGTCTTTCCGGAGAGTTACGGAGCGTTGCGCAAAGTAGTAATCGGCTTAAAGAAGCAGAAAAGTTGGGGTTTAAAACAGTTATTGTACCAAGCAGAACCGAAGTAGATTTTTCAGGGAATGCCATCTCTTCTCAGTCGATTGCTGACATTGTTAAAAAAACGTTGCAGTGAAGTGTTTGTAGAATTTACTCAAAATGAACCGTCTTCTCAAAAGAATTAAGTTCTCTCTTAAGTGCAGGGAACTTTTTTAGTGAGGCACTTTCTTTAATTATTGTGCTTGCTGCTTCTCTTGTTTCAGCAATAAGGGTAGCGTCAGAAAGCGACGCCATTTTAAGGTCCGGGAGTCCAGACTGCCTTACACCGTATACTTCTCCAGGCCCACGCATCTCTAAATCTTTCTCTGAAAGTTCGAACCCGGAATGTACTGATTCTAATGTTTTAAGTCGTTCAAACGACGTGTTACTGGGGGATTCCGAGAAGAGGAAGCAGTAGGATTGTTTGTCACCCCTACCAACGCGACCTCTAAACTGGTGTAGTTGAGAGAGGCCAAATCGTTCAGCGCCTTCTATCATCATTATCGTTGCGTTGGGTACGTCTATACCCACTTCAATAACAGAAGTAGAGACAAGTATGCTTGTCTTTTTAGCCATGAACCTTTGCATAACCGATTCTTTTTCATCCTTTTTTAATTTACCGTGCAAGAGATCGATTGATACGTCAGGAAACACGTGGGTATTTAGTTTCTTGTATTCTTCTGTCACAGATTTGACTCCAAGTGTATCTGATTCTTCAATAAGTGGGCAAACAACAAAAGCTTGCTCTCCTTGATCAATTTTTTCTTTGATGAAGTCATACATTTTTTCTCGGTCATACGGTGAAACAAGTTGCGTTTGTACAGTCTTTCTATTTTTTGGCATCTCTTTTATGATCGAGATGTCCAAATCACCATACAGTGCCAGTGCGAGTGTGCGGGGTATGGGAGTTGCAGTCATAGAAAGAAAGTGTGGCTTAGTCTTTGATGTACTGCTTTTTTTAAGTTCTGCACGTTGCTTAACACCAAAACGATGTTGCTCATCGACAATAACAAGGCCGATATTTTTCCCGGACACTTCCTGTTTTAAAAGTGTATGCGTGCCAACAGCAACATCTATGTGACCACCCGCAAGTTTTTCAATTAGTTCTTCTTCTGTGGTTTCGCCATCTTTAGTATGGTGCTGGGTTCTCGTATAGAGTGCGAGCTCAATAGGGCTTTTTCTAAAAAGCTTTTTTAGACTGTTAAAGTGCTGCATTGCAAGAATTTCAGTAGGGGCAAGGACAAGGCTTTGTAGTGATCTTTTACTTGTGAGAAAGAGTGCAAGCGCTGCAACTACTGTTTTCCCAGAACCTACATCGCCTTCCAACAGTCGATTCATAGGCTCATCTTTTTCTATGTCTTTAAAGATCTGCCACGCAGTCTTTTTTTGATCATCCGTTAGTGTGAATGGAAGCGTGGTCACAAAGTCACGTATTAGTTCTTCGTCAAACGGAATAGCTGTAGCACGTTCTTTTTGAAAGCGGGCTCTTTTAAATAAATGTGCAATTTGAAGCAAGAACATCTCTTGAAACGCAAGCCGTTTTCTTGCTTTCCCCAGTTCTTTTTTAGAACTCGGAAAGTGAATTTCATTTAGCGCTAGGTCTAGTGGAATAAGAGCATATGAATCAATGATACTTTTTGGAATGAATTCCGGGCACTCTTTTGCATGTTTAAGCAATGGTTTTAGAAAAAAACGTAACCATTTTGACGTAATATTTGCCGTTTCTGAATAAACAGGGACGATTCTTCCGGAGTGAATTGATTCTTCTTTATATTTTTCATATGCAGGGCTGGTCATCTGAAGTCCGTTGTAGCCATGCTCAATGGTACCCGTAAGTGTCACGTATGTACCCGTTTTTAGAAATGACTCAAGATAGGGCTGTCTAAACCATACTATCGGCAAGGCACCGGTATCATCCTCAAGCATGGCGTTTGTAATGACCATGTTTTTTCTTCTGGTTGTGCTGTTTTTGATCTCTTTAATCACTCCTTGGATGGTATTTTTCTTTCCAATCACCATTTTGTTGATTGGTGTGATAGTGCTAAAGTCCTCATATTTTACCGGAAAATAAAAAAGAAGGTCTCGTACCGTTTTGAGTCCGAGCCTTTTTAATGCTTCCTTATGTTTTGTATCTATCTTTCGAACATCAGTAAGCGGAGAGTCCAGAGTAATATCTTTTTTACGAGACTCTTTCATGAGAAATGGTTACTGAAAATGTAAGAGAATGGGTAGCTGTCATCATGGACAGTTTTTTGAAGACTGATCCGGGATCTCCGTGCTTACAGGTAAACTACGAGATCCCGGATTTCCACTTAAGAAAGTGAATTCCGGGATGATATAGGAGGGAATGGGGAGTAATGAGAAACACTTTGGAAGGTGGAGTCAATTTCGTAATGCAGCGGATGAGAACATAAAACAAGAGAATGGGGCCCCCGAGAAATTCTGATTTCTTGGGGAGAAGGAGGAACAATATGGAAGTCGGAGCAGGCACCGTAGCGTAGCGAAGGTGCATGCGCAGACTGGAATATTGTTCCGACGTGCCCCGAGGACGACTCGAACGTCCGACCTCTTCCTCCGCAGGGAAGCGCTCTATCCACTGAGCTATCGGGGCATCAAAAGTATTTCCACACATAAAAAGCTACTCCAATAGAGTAGCATTTTTTAGAACTAGTTTGAAGACTTTTTTGCTAAAATCCCCAGTTTCTAAAAGTTGAATCAACGGGATGCTCTTCTCGTTCAACATCTTCTGGGAGGTAGTTAAGCAGAATTTCTCTTACTTTAAGTGGATTTTGATCCTGAAGCTCAACAGTAATGCTTGGTTGGAGTGATGATCGTTTTCCAAAGTGAAGTGATTTTAAATTTGGGGGATCATAGAGTATCCAAAATGATTGAACCTCTTGTCCAAATACATACAGTTTCTTATTGACAACTATACCTTCAGGGGTAATGGCAAAGGAAAGTTTCTTTGGTTTTTTACTAAAAAATGAGTTTAAAACAACCGCAAGAAGCACGATTATAAGGGCAAAGAGGTAGTTTGCAGTTATGACTGCGAATATTGCAATGGCTACGCCTACAATTCCAAAAAGAATGTACCATTGTCGTGGTCTTGAAACCTGCTTAAACTCAGGTGCCTCCCATTGCATGAGTATATTTTGAGGCTCGGTCGTTTGCTCCGTTGACTGCAAATACTCTTTAATGTCTTCACTCGTAAGACGCGAAGGCGCTTTTTCTCTTTTTTGCTCTGGGTTTGGATCTTTTGTTTCTTCTTCAGGCATACATGTAATTTAATTTTCAATTATATAGTAGCATAGTTTTTAAAAGGGGAGAAGGAGATTGTGGTTAACAGTTTGCCTAGTGCCCGAGAGTACCCGAAGTTCATAGAGCGACGTGGAGTGAGTTTTTGATGGACTTGTTATATGATGTTTGTTTCTTAGTCATTAAGGCTAGCATTTTTGATAACTTTTTGCCCGTCTTCTGTATAGACTTTGGGAACTATTGGATATGAATTAAGTTCTAATGCAAATGCCACATCTTCTGGTTTATCTAGCGTATCTCTGACGAGCTTTGCACAAGGACAGTCATTTATCTCTTTTTTCATCTTTTCGAAATCAAAAAAGGTATTCTCGAGACGCAATTTGATTGCTTCAGCGCATAATTCATCTTCCAACCCCTCTTGGTTTAATCTGCCAAGAGGGACAAGCGCCACATCTTTGGCGTAGTGATCATTGATGTAGGTTACTATCGCTTCAAGATTAACAAATGAAGCTAAAATAATGTCTGTAGCCTTCTCAATATTGAGAATTGCTTGTGTTGCGTTGTTACTTCTAATTACTAAATTTTTTTCTGTAAAATCTATCGAGTGAATTTCAGAAGGTGAGTTGCAATAATGGAATGAATCGTGGATACAACCATTTTTACCTTCTCCTATAAGCACATAACCACGGTTTAGATATTTCTGAGCATCATCAATGGTTTTTACAGGGATAATGGTGTCTGCACCGTTCTTCAGAAGTATAGGAATAGTTGTGCATGCTCGAAGGACGTCAATGATCACAACAATGCCGGTGGCGCGTTGTGAGCCTTTTGCTGTGCTATGTTTTTTAATATTCATGTTCTATGATATTCTCGAACGTTAGGCGATGTAATTATTATATTTTTCGGTTAAAGCTATCCCTCATGTATTGAGGCATATCTATTGATATATCTTCAACCATCATTCTAGTTTTTTCTCTTACAGTATAAAACTGATCAACTTTTAAAAAATGATCTTTTAACTCAAGAACACATTCATTGAGCGTATTATTAGTATAAGGTCTAAAAACACCAGCGCTATCATTCATTTTTTGTATATCTTTACAATCCTTATCATTTTTAAGAAGTAGTGCTGGAATTTTGGATTGCGTGAGTGATGCAGCAGTAGTTCGATGATTACCATCTAGTGCAAAGTATTTTACTTTTGGGTGGCTCTTTTCAAAATTTGCAAAATTTTTCTTTGTTGCTTCAGTGAAAGAAGACACTATCAATTCTTTTGGGAGAACAATAACTCTAGCAATAATACTTGTGCACTTTTTTTGAAAAATTCTAAAATACAGTTTTATTATTACACTATCACCGTCTAATAAATCATGTATTGGATAATCATCCATTGTCACTACCTCATCGGTAGCTAGTTCTAATAATTTCATAAAAATTTAATAATTACATCGCCTAACGTTTGTGTGTAACAGAAGCTTATCGGAGCGGAATGAATTTCTGATATTCTTAGTTGTCTGAAGTAAATTCTCTTCTATTTAATTTCTAATTGGAATAAATCCCTCTTTTTCTAAAGCATCAATGACACCTCTTAGGAGATAGTTATTATCAAATCTTAGGGTATACTTCCTTGATTTACCCTTTTCGGGGGCAATCATCTTCTTGTTCTTTAGTTTTCGTAAAACTCTAGATCTCTCAGTATATACTTTATTAGGCATAAGTGTTTTTATATCTGAAGACATAAAAACCTGTTTCTCAACAGCAATTCGCAATATTTTAGACTCTAGATCTGTAATAGTCTTCCTATCTAAAGAGTATGATATCATGGGAATCAGAATTTTATTTGCAAGATATTCATAGTCAGAAAGCTTATCAATTTTTTCTATTTCTTTCTTGAGTCCTGACAGAACGTATTCACACCATTCAAGTTCTCCTTTTTTTGTACCCCTATCGGCCCAAGAAAGTGCATCATAGTATTTCTTGCGATCAATACAAAAAATAGCCGTTGGATTCAAAATTCTTCCAACGTTTACATTGAATCCTTGTTTTACTAACATCGCATATGTTAGTAATCTAACGGTTCTTCCATTCCCATTATCAAATGGATGAATCCATGCAAAACGATGATAAGAAACGGCAACTTTTAACAAATCGTATTTTGCAGCACTCTCTTTATTGATAAAGTTAAAAAATTCTTTCATGTAATCATCTACTTGTGTGAAGTCTGGCGGAATATGTTTAGATTTCACAATTTCACAATTCTTCGCTCTGTATTGACCAGGATCTACACTTCCTTCGCCACTAGGAGGTGAGGTAAGATCTTTTACTACTTGTTTATGTAGCTCGCTTAGAAAAATTCTGTTTACTTTATATTTTTTGACATTTTTATCAATAAATTCCATTGCTTTCTCAAGGTTCTGAATTTCTATATCTTTTTCATTTTTAGATTTTTTCCCTTCTATCTTTGTCTCAATATACTCAGCTACTGTTGTGTGGTTCCCCTCGATTCTAGAAGAACCAATGCTCTCAAGCATATGGAATATATTTTTTAGTTGAAAAAAAATCACTGGGTGAGTAGTTCCACCAAGAGGTTTTTTACGAAGATAATCAAGCTCAATAATTAGATCAGTAAGACTTGACCCGAAATCTGGTTCAAAGAGTGTGATTTTTGAATGTTTAGATGTAACAACCATACATTAATTATGTAGCATTTAGTTACTAAATATGTCTTATTAAAGCCATTTTATTGCTGTCAATTGTATCATATATGTAGCAATTAGGCAAACACTACTTGTGCACACAAAGCATTTAAGTAGTATAAAAAATGTATTTCAGACAACGTATTGTTTATCTGAAGATCATGGAACGTAGTGGAGTGAATTTCAGATAAACCTTGTTATATGATGTGCCATTAAATATTTTTATCTTCCTCTTTTGCTTTCGTCTTTATTTCTTTCTGCAGAAAATCCCAGACATTGTCAGCGTATACTCTTTTTCGTTCAGGAGAAGCATTTTTAATAAAGGGAATTCCGTCGCTGATATTTCCGTCTAAAACCTTTGTAAAAAAAGAAACAAAATCATCATGTGTGGGGTGTGTTTGCAAAACTTCACTTGCTACTTTTCTATAGCTTGCAGTTCGTGCCTTTTCTTTCTTATAAAGTGTCTCGACTCTTGAATGGAAACTAACGAGTACTGGGTTTACGCCATATACTTCGGTTTCAATTTGATGAGTGGCTTCAGAGGCTTCTTCATCTTTCGTAATGCCACTTGACTCAAATTCTTCATTTCCATTTAGAGCTGCCGCAACGTTGCCCAAATATTGCCTTCCAATAGCTTCTTTTGCAGGCATTGCAACAAAGTGAGAATAAGCTGTCGTTATTCCGTCATTAAAATCCGTTTCTCTTGGAGTGTATTCCTTGAGCCTACATTCTGCAGATGTTTCTAACCCTTCATAGCCGTCAAGGGCTGATTTTGGAAATGTGAAGAAAAGATTATTGTTAGCGTCAAAATATGCCATCGTATCTGGCGATTGCTCAATAATTATTAAAGCATGTTTTGGCGCAGAAACAGGCACGTGGCCTATCCCATGTTCTTGTAAAAGAGATGAGGCTATTAAGGTTCTGCCTGCGCACGCAAGTGGTCCTTGTTTCATTGATTGAATCAAAACCCCGTCTTTTGGCGCATTCTGATCAATCTGTTCTTCATCTGAATCTCTCTTTAACGCTTTGAATAGTTCATAAGGCAGATTTTGTCGTTCAATTCCTTCAAGCTTTTTCTCAATTTGTTGGTATCTGGGCAATGATTTTGTTGCTTCATTTAGTTTTTTATCAAAATCATCTAACTTTTCATCTGATCCAATCCCAAGTGTATCCAACACTGTTTTTTCAGCTTGCATTCTTTTTTCTGGTGAAGCTTCTTTTTGCGCAGTTTGTTTTTCTGACTTTGGAATATCGGCAACAGGATGTTCTATCGATTGATCTATAATTTCTGGATTTTTTGCATCTTCGATACCCATCATTTTAATTAATATTTAATAATTATATCATTCTAGGCTCTATTGAACATTAAAAATTAATGGCATGTCACATAACGTTTGCGTTTCATTCGAAGTCGCGAAGCGATTTTGGATATGCGCTGTTGTATGACCCGAAGAGCGGAGCGACAGCGGAGAGTTTAAATTGTTTCTAAATATTTTTCGTAAAACGTTTTTTTACCAATATTTTTGTATATATTGAATCCCATTTTTTTGTAAAATTTTGAACCAGTAAAAGGCGGGTAGGTTGATAAAATTATTTTATTAAAATCATTGTCCTTGCACCAGTTTTCCGCAAAATTAAAAATGTTTGAACCATGCTCTTTCCCTCGGTATGCTTTGTATAAGTACATTCTTTTTAATTTAACTACATGTTTTTTCTGAGGTAGTAATGCGATAGTTCCAATAATATTATCATTGATTGTGCATACAATAAAATTTCCGCCCTTATCAAGATAGTTTTTCTTTATATCAGATAAATCAGTGATTAAATCTTGCAAGTCCTCATCGGTATAATCTAGAAATTCCTTTACTACCGTGGTAGTAAGTCTGATTATTTCAGAAGTGTCACTATTTCTGAATGTCCGAATTTTAATCATAGAAAAATATTTAGAAACAATTTGAATTACACACAACGTTAAGGATATACGAAGTTTTTCTGTAGCGAAGCGGAAGAAAAATTTGGGTGAAGCCCGAGCCGAGGGCTAATCCGTATATCCCTTGTTATATGACCCGAACGGAACAAAGTGGAGTGAGAGCGCAGCGTGGCTTTAGCGTATTTTGATGGAAATTTCATAATAATTTTAAAAACTTTTATTTCAATATTTCTTTAACTGTAGCGTCCGCCAGTATCTTCATTGTATCAAACACATCTATTTTTTCTAATACGGGTTTAAGCAATTGTAAATCCGTACACGCAAGCACAACACAATCAGGTTTGTCAAACTTACTCATAATGTCCAGTAGTTGTTTTTTCAGCGAGTCGTCTTTTTCTCTAACTACCAATTTGTAAACAATTTGATTAAGTTTGACTTGATCATTCTCATTTGGAGAAACATATCGCATGCCTCTTCCAGACAATTCATTTTCATATAATTTGTGTTGTGCGGTGATTGCTGTAGAGACAATGCCTACGTAGTTGAACCTCTTTTTTTGCAAAAATTCTGCCGTTTTCTCAATGATGCTTAAAACAGGAATGCCAACATTTTTACGAATATCATCAATAAACAGATATAGTGAATTACAGGGCATAACAATAAAATCGGCACCTGCTTTTTCTAATCTTTTAGCTTCTGCAACAAGATATGGTAAGCATTTTTGCAGATTAGAATTATTTACAATTGCGTCTTTTTCCAGTGCATATGGAAGAGGGACGCTCGTAATAACAAGTGGAGGTCTGTTTGATTTATTAAGTTCTTGGCAAGAAAAAATAACTTCTAAATAAAACTTTGCTGTAGTTTCTGGACCAAGACCTCCAATTATCCCTGCTGTTTTCACAATAATATTGTATCTTAATAAAAGTTTTTAAAACATTCGTTTTTTATTGCCATCAAAATATGTCGTATAACGTTCGTGAATATCTGATGTTTTTCGCCGTTACTATTGCACTTTCGGCCATTTTAGTACAATTGTTTATCGAGCAGTAGCGTTGAATTACCACCATTCGGAGGCGAAAAATATGGGTGGAAGAAAATTGACAGTCCTTTAAAATTACAAAGAGTCAATTTTCTGAAACCAGTTGTTCATTGTTATCAGATGTTAAGAAAAAGTCGGTTCAGCTCTCCATACCTCATTTTTTATATTTTCTGATTTTCTGGATTAGTCGATGCATATGTGGATCAAACTTTTCAATTGAAGATTCAAGCACTTCGTCAAAGCTGAGCCAATGAAAATCATCAAACTCCTTGCTGTATTCATCGCCATCTGACTTAAAAGATTTAGTTGCGTCTTCTTTGAATAAGTACCACAAAGAAACATCTGCGTGAGGCTCACTAATTCCAACTGTTTGAGTAACTGTAACGAAAAAAGGTGCTTCTGTCTGTTTATTATCTGGTGAATATTTTTCAAGGGATAACCCCAATTCTTCCTTAAGTTCTCTCTTTGCAGCAACTAGAGGCATTTCATTGACTTCGATGTGTCCACCGCTAGGCAACATAAGTTTTGCCTTTTTATGGTCAAAAAGAAACACCTTTTCCTGGGCAGAATCAACAACAGGAGTATAGCTTACAAGATGTTTTGGAGGAACAGCATCTTTTTGCATACGAAAAATGTTTGCATCGCTTGAAATCCAGTCACAGATATTTTCTATGTGATCTTTTTCTAATTGATCATATGGGACAACCGAAGCAACTAAATCTTTTATTTTGTTCTTGACTATTTTGTCTTCCATAAAAATTTAAAATCACCAAACGGAGACTTTTCTTAATTTCCGATAACGTCTAGGTGCAAGCGATGTTGCGCGGGTGTATAATACGCTGAAAGCGTACACCCGTGCAATATGGGTGAAGTGAAGGAGTGAAACGACTGAACGGAACCGCTTATACCTTGTTAAGTGAAGTACATAATTATTTTTTCGTCAATTTACCGATTTCTTTTTCTGAAGTGTTTAGAATTACTGAAATTTTATAATTTGAAAGCTTTTCTTCCTTCAAGCTCTTAACTAACTTCTTTCTGTAAGCAATAATGTTATTTTCATTAGACTCCATTTTCCTTAATAAGTCCAAACCACTAAATCCCGTATACTCTTTGCCAGATCTTTGACAGTAGTAAACGTTGGTGTGTATCTTGCCATCAAATTCGTCGTAACCAAATAGTAGACCACACAAACTTAGAAGTCTTAGAATTGTTTCTTGGGATAAATATTCCTTTCCTGCTTTCTTTTCGAGGGATTCAAGTTGTGATAATATTTTTTCTTTGTAATCAATATTTGTCTCTATTGTATTTGCATGTTTTATAAGCTTTCTAATCGCTTCTTTGAACCTTTTTTTTACCTCACGATTGTTTTCTCTTGAAGTGGCAATCCCGCGTGTGCGAGCGCCAAAAAATTGCTCCATTATTCTTTCAAATAGCATATTTTGCACTAACTTTTCCATTTAATAAAAAAATAATTATGTATTTCACTTAACGTTCGCGCATTATCCGAAGTCGCGAAGCGATTTAGGATAATGCGCTGTTGTACGCCGTTCGCCTTAGCCCGTCGTCGAATATTGTTTGAGCTTGGAAATGCTGTTAGGTAAATGATCGATTCCATCAAATTCTTGTATAGGAATCGATTTTATTTTCACTCTCTTTTTCGGCGATATATGAGTAAAAGTCACTTCGTTAATGCCCCCAATGCTTTCACAATCATCTTCAATAATGATATCAGGCATGATCTTTTCGGCAACGTCTTTATATTTCTCCTTACCTTCTCGCTTCAGTAGTTTACCCGAAGGAAAACCATGTTTTTTTAAGACATTCTCTATTTGTCGAACCTCGTTTTGCTTCTTGCGTGATGTAAGGTAGATAATTTGAACACCCTGATCATGCCAAGCCTTGATTTTATCAGGAGCATTGTTTACAGGGATATAATTCTTGAAGTCATGTACCGACGGATCTTCATTTTTTACTTGCTTATCAACATCCTCACGATCACATCCAAGTGCGCTTTGATGTATTATTATCGTACCCTCTGTAAAGATTAATATTTTCATAAAACGTTTTTAGTGGCATTAGGGCTAAGGCGAATGGCGTACAACGTTCAAGTGTAGAAGAAGTTTCGCACACTCTATGAATTCTTTCAATTGAGGTGTGCGAAATTTGGGCGAACGATGCTGTCAATTCTTTTACTTTCCACACATACCGTTTCGCCTTTTATGCTTTGTTAGAAGCTGTAAAATTTGAATGTTTATTAGTTTCCTATTGTCTGTCTATGTATTGTTCAAGCACATTGTTTCCTTCATACATTAATTTCATTTTCGTTGCATTTTCTAGAGGAAAATATTTTACGTCCTTGATATTTTTGCATACTGGCCGAGGCTGACCAGTAATCTTTCCTACAAAGAAGAGTGTTATGGTTGGTATATCGTCCATTCGGAATCGATATGTGTAAAATTCACCCTCAAATATACACCCTGTGTCTCCACGTACTTCTTCTTTTACTGCTTGGGCTGGATCGTCGTATTTTTCGAAACCACCAATTCCTCCAGGGAATCCATGCTGTGTGTTTGTTGGATCCTTTTTATTTAGTACTAGTAAAATATTTTTCTCATCGTTGTCGAGAATCAATGCTGCTGTTACAAGTGTATAGCTTTTCATGTTTTCAAATTTTATTGCTTCTAACGTTTGCGGATCATCCGAAGTTGCGTAGCAATTGGGGTGTAGCGAAGCGGAACCGGATATGCCGTGTTATCGGATGTAAATTCTAGCCGTCGTGGTTATTCGCTTAACTTTCTTAGTCGCTTAATAACTGCGTCTTGATAAAGCCGAAAAGCTTTTCGTTTTTCCTTTGGATAAATATAAGGCGTTCCAAGCACTTCACCACATTTTTTACATTTTAACATGGGAGCGTCTTTTATGCTTAAATCCTGTAAGTCTGTTAACTCCGCAGGAGCGAAAATTCTGTCCATGTACATACGTCGCAAATCGCCTGGACCATCTTTTTGATAAACGGCAACAATATTCTCGCACTTACGACAGCAAACATTTAATAATCGCGAATGACCGCCCCTAGTAGCCTTATATTTATCTCTTTTGAACGAAAAGCTTGTTTTTTTACTCATAGGCTAGAATTTATTTCCGATAACGTTCCAGTCACTAGCGTTGCGTCTTCCACGAATAGTATCAAGTATTTTACCTAACACTACATCAAATCCAGCTATTTTACAATTTTACGATTTGAACTTGGAATGGGATAATTAGCGTGTTTTTCAATTAATTTGCTAATTATCTATGAACAAGGAAAAATATATCTTTTCTCAAGTTGTAGAATATGTTTCCGGGTACGAATTTGAAAAATGTGTTGAGAGATACAATGGAAACAAAAATATATATAATCTAACTTGCCGCGACCAATTCCTCTCATTGATGTTTGGACAACTAACTGCTTTAAAAAGTCTGCGTGGAATAGTTCTGTGTTTGAATGCCCATCCCAACCAACTGTATCATCTAGGCTTTAGGGCAAGGAAATTCGTCCTTTCCACATTATCGCGTGCTAACCAATTTCGTGACTGGAGAATTCATCGTGATTTTACCGAGTATCTCATTGGCATCACACGTCGTCTGTACCTTTATGACAATGAGTTTTCAATCGAGCTTGAAAATTCTGTCTATGCTCTTGATTCAACGGTAATAGATCTGTGTTTAGCAACATTCAAGTGGGCATACTTTGAACTTCAAAAATCAGCGGTAAAGATTCACACGCAACTTGATTTAAAAGGCACCATTCCTTCATTTTTCCTCATAACCAAAGCGAAAACACATGATGTGAATTTCCTGGACAATATCGAATTTGAAAAAGACGCAATATATATTATGGATCGAGGCTATCTCGATTTTAAAAGGTTAATGACTGTTAACCGGCATGAAGCGTTTTTCATTGTCCGCTCAAAAAAAAGCTTATCGTTTAAAAGAATTTATTCAAACAAAGTAGATAAAGCCACCGGACTTAGATGCGACCAAATAATTAAACTAAAACATTTTTATTCACGTAAGCACTATCCGGAGAAACTGAGACGTATTAAATACGTTGACCGGGAAACAAACAGATCCTATATTTATCTTACTAACAATTTCAACATACCGGCTAAAACCATAGCCAACCTTTACAAACATCGTTGGCAGATAGAACTCTTTTTCAAATGGATAAAGCAGCATCTTAAAATTCAAGTCTTCTGGGGCTATTCGTTCAATGCAGTAAAAACACAAATTTGCATTGCAATATCCACCTTTCTTCTAGTAGCTATTATGAAAAAGAAACTAAAGATCAAACGAAATCTCTACGAAATTCTACAAATTTTACAGGTCTCTCAATTTGAGAAAACCCCTTTAACTACACTAATTGCACAATCTGGATTACAAACTCTAGAGAATAATCATCAAAAACGGCTTAAACCGGGGGAGTTTTGACGCAACACTAGTGCGTTCGAGAGTATCAGAAGTTTATCGGAACGGAGTGGAGATGAATTTCTGATACTCTCTGTTAGGCGAAGTTTAAAAATAGAGACAGATTTAGTCAGTATTATAACATGGAGGACTTGAGATGTCAAGGATTGAAAAGAAGAGCCAATTCCTATTATCTAGGACTTTATTCAATTTTTCAGTTTAAGAAAGATTGTTTCGTACTTATCCTGTGTGTATTTTTTTCTTAACTCATCAAAGGATGTTTTTTCTGTTGACCAGCCCACATTGCCTTTGTCAGAAATTGTAGAATTGGGACCGACATAAGTCATATGATGAATAGTCCTGTCGGCTAAACTTCGAAACGCAATAGCATCTGCTTCTTCAATGCTCTGAACAGTTTCAAGATATTTTTCTATATCACTTCCTAATCCAGCCTCTTCTGGATCTAAGCCTAGCTTATAAAAAACATAACCAAAACAATTAACATGATCAGGAGCATTTTCATCCTTGTAAAGACCCTCGCGAATAGCAAATTTTCTTTCTTTCTCTTCAGCTTGTCGTACGGATTCTAATTTGCTTTTTTGTCCAATCTCTTCTGGACTTTGGGAACCGTCATAAGCTTCTGCAGGCCTCTTGGATCGTGGGAGTTTTTCGAATGAATTTGGATTCTTTGATTTTTCAGATTTATTCATAAATATTTTGTTACGGTACCGGCCTCATTATAAAGAATTTGCTTTGAATCAATCAAACCCTCCAAATTTGCACATTTTTCACTTCAAGAAAGTTGACTAGAAAGGCATAAAAAAATGTACTTTCGCCTAACGTTTGCGACTGTAAGAAGTTTTGCACATCCGCTATTTAATATCAATAAAGTGCAAAATTTGGGTAAAAAAATGGCGACTCTATCTAAAGCGTCAGCGAATCAAATAGGCGCCATTTTTTTACCTTACAGTTGCTGTTGTAGGTAGCATGCAAACCTTTTTATCAAATGAGACACTAGAAATTTTATGTCTTACATTTTAAATTATATGAGACACTAAAAACATTATGCATATTACATGAGATACAAGAAATTATCCGGTAATGCTTAATAATTTTGGAAAAGTATAAATTGTGGGCCTTTTCCCTGAGCCCTTTTCTGCCACATTGATTACCCCTCCTCTCTCTAATATGCCAAGAATTCTTGCAGCACTTGCCCTTGGAATTCTAGATTTCTTTACAAATTGAGAGCTGTTGAAAATTGGAAAAGAGAAAATAAAGTCCAAAGTCTTTATTGCAAATTGCGAATGTGTCAAGTCAACAATTTTTATTTTTTTATGATCGTATAATTCATGTATAGATTTCGCTTTTTTGATATTAATCTGAGACTGTTCAATGACGGCATTAAGAAAATAAATAATCCACTCTTCCCAAGCATTTTCTTTAGAAATTCCAGAGAGTCTATCATAGTAATCATCACGATTTCTTTCGAAATAAGCGCTCAGGTATAACATTGGTGAGGATAACGCCTTTTTGCTATATAAAAATAATGGCATCAGAATTCTACCCATACGACCATTACCATCAAGGAATGGATGAATGATTTCAAATTGTGCATGGATAATTGCAAGTTGAACAAGAACATCTTTTTCGTCAGAATTAATATATTTTTCTAGGCTTGATAAATTGTCTAAAACTCTGTGTGGTTCCGGTGGAATGTAAGTAGCAGCTTCTAGTCCAGCACCAGGTTTACCAATATAAACCTGGCTTTTTCTGAAATTTCCAGGATCTCGATTTTTACCACGAACACTGTCTAGCAGAATAGCGTGAATGCTCTTTAGCAAATTGATACACAAGGGTTTCTTGTCTAATTCTTTTACAGAGAAACGCATTGCCTTTCTGTAATTCAGAATTTCTTGTATGTCATCATATTTTTTAGTTCTCTTTTTAGGGTCTGCCTCAAATTCAAGTACTTCCTCTAGGGTAGCTTGAGTACCTTCAATTTTAGAAGAAAGAACAGCTTCTTGTGTGGTAAGTGGGGAAAGTAGAACGACTGGATTTTGCATACTCTGTAGTAATCCATCGAATCGTGCTACATCTGCATTAGCCTTTCCAATAAGGTGGACAAACTGTGTCCAGTCTAGATTCTTTAGTGGTAATGAGTGAGGTACGAATGCTTTCATATAAATTTCTAGTAATTTCTAGTATTCATTAAAATTATACCATTTTCAAAATAACTTAAAAGGTTTGCTTATTTCCTACAATGTTATTCATATCTGAAGTTGCGTAGCAATTTGGGTAGAGGCTCGCCGGAGGCGAACCGTAACCAGATATGCCGTGTTAGCTGATGTATCCCTTATTCTTTTGTTTTCTGATAAGAAAACATGTTTTAAAAAAATTTCAAATTTCTTTTTCTTTTTGGATTTTGGGCAGAGGGGTCAGGGGTGAATGCCCAAAATTCAAAACTCCTTATTGTTTTAGAATTTTATTCGCACAAAACCAACCACTTAGCATTGCGCCAGTGAAACCGCCACCTGGCATAGTCCAAGCCGAAGCAAAGTAAAGATTCTCAATTGATGATTTTTGCGACATTCTTTTTATGCCGGCCTGACTAGGTATTTGAGCAAACCCATAAACTGCTCCTTGGGGATTCATGGTATAGCGCTCAATCGTTTTTGGCGTACCAACTTCATAATATTCAATTTGATCTTTAATGCCAGGAATCAGCTTATTTAATCTCTTAATGTATATTTGAGCGACTTCATTTTTTTTATTTTTGTATCCTGTTTCGCTTAATTCTTTCCACTGATCAAGATAATCTAACGTAGTAATAACTCCCACTCCTTTTCCTGGTGCCGCTAATTGTGAATCAATCTGACTGTAATCAACAAAAGTAAATCCTCTATCTTTGTGGTCAACGTGAAAATTTACATCTTTCAAGGTGTACACATTTGGATTGGCGACAAATGTCGAGTAATATTTATTACCCAATTCTTTGACCGGTTTTTTAAAAAATAGATATATTGATAAAATAGAATGGGCTATTTCCATTTTATTTATTTTTGTTTTCATTCCAGCATTAAGCTCTTTGGGTAATAAATTATTAACAACATTCGGGATAGCTGCATTGGCGATTATATTTATGCCATACGCCCTATCAATGCCATCGCCTGACATTTTTTTATACTCAATTCCGACCGCCTTATTGTTTTCGGTCAAAATTTTAATTACCTTATGGCTCAATAAAACTTCTCCGCCGTTATCTTTGATAAATTTAGCGAAATAATCAGATAATTTTTGAGATCCACCCTTGACATAATGGCCACCACCCGAATAATAACTTGCCTGCGCTATGGCAAAATATGAATAAGCCATAGTTGTTGGATTGTCATGATAATACCCGATATTCGCAGCCAAAATTAATTTTAAATCATCATTTTTGGTGATTTCATCCAAGAATTGCTCAACCGTTTTTTTCATCGTTAAAACAATTCCGGGATACAACAGAGGGAATAACGGCAATTGCAAATACAGTTTAATGCCAGTTGTTGGCATTCTTTTTAATTCTTTACGATAATTCAAGATTGTACTAAAAAATTTCTTTATACCACTTTTTTCTTTTGGAAAATTACTTATCAATATTTTTTCTGCCTCCTTGTAATTATCTGGGATTACAATATCGAATCGCTCATTTACAAATCGATAAAATTCCGGCAATTTAGCAAACTCCACATTTCCAAAAACTTTCAACTCATCAAAAATTTCTTTTTTCAAATCACCATCATCCATGCCGTCTAGGGCATGCAGTCCAACATCCATACTGGAACCAACACGTTTAAAGTTGGTAGCACACCCGCCTGGAATATTATGTTGCTCGATTAATAAAATCTTTTTGCCCTCCTTGGCTAACTTAGCCCCGGCAACCAGTCCACCTAGACCAGCGCCGATTATGATTGCATCGTATTTTGTCATATAGAATATATTAGTAGATAAATCGTTTTCGCAACCCTAGCGGAGAAAACACCTTTTTACCCCTATATAAATGAATTAAAAATCAAATTTTCTGTCCCTGTTTAAATCACAAAATCTTTAAATTACCACCAAGATAAAAAATTTATTTCGCACAATGTATGCGTGTATGAGAAGTTTCGCCGACTTCCTTATGATTTATTATAGAGGAGGCGAAATTTGGGTGAAAGAAAAAGTGCAACCTTTGAAAATTATTAACGCACTTTTTCTTGAACCTCATATACGCTGTTCGTATAATAAAAGCATACCATCTGGTATGCTTTTATCAAGTGAGGCTCTGCGAATTCGCTGTTGGGATTTTAGTCCCGTCGCCTAACGTGCAGCCTCCTTTAAAAGCCTTAATAAGCGAATAAGCTAGTTGGGGACGTAGCCCCGGATAACACACGAACCTGCTTTAGCTTTTAAAAGGTGGTGACCACCTGCTCACTTTTTTCTCTTTTTCTTCTTTCTTTTCTTTCTTCTTTTTCTCTTTGTACATTTTATCTTAGGTAAGTAGAAATGTAAAACTAAAAACAAACATATGAATAAATATGTAGGTATTGATATGGCTAAAGCGGACTTTTGGGCATGTTTTAATGAAGCCTCAGAGCCAAGAAAATTTCTAAACAACAATCAAGGCATTGGAAACTTCTTAACCGTTCTTAAAAAGAATAACTATCAAAAACAAGAAACTCTTCTTGGCGTGGAATCAACGGGAGGCTATCATTTAAGACTTTGTTTTGATTGCAAAAAAAGTGGCTACAAAATCAATGTCATGAACCCTCTGATAGTCAAAAAACAAAGCCAAACAAGCCTTAGAAGCGTAAAAACCGATAAGAAAGACGCTCTTTTAATTAGGTATTGTCTGACAACCGGAACGGGTTACGAATTCAGTGAAACAACCGATTCAGTTGTCCTAAAAAGCCTTGTTAGACAAAGGGACAATCTCAGCGCTATTAAGCTTAAACTGAGATTGCAGCAAAATGAGATAGTTAACAAGGAAGAATGCCTTAAAAGGAAGATCAACTCCGTCTATCAAGAGGTTAACGAAACGTTAACCCAAAAGATTAAAGAGCTGGAGAAGAAACTCAAAGAATACAGAAAAGAGGAGCAAGCGCTTTTAAGGACCATCCCCGGAGTTGGTCCTATCACCGCCATCAGCTTCATTTCGGAATTAGGTAGCATCGATCGCTTCAAAAAAGCAAAGAAACTTACCGCCTACGTAGGAATAGACCCCAGGGTCCACGAGAGTGGGACCAGCGTCAAAGGCAAAAGCTACATTACTAAAAGAGGCAATAAGATCTTAAGAACCAGACTCTACAACGCCGCTTCCGTAGCGGTGCAAAGACCTAATCTTTTTCAAGATTTCTTCCAAAAGAAGATCTCCGAAGGCAAGCCTTACCGTGTTGCTCTAGTTGCCACTATGAATAAAATGGCTCACGTTATACATGCTGTTTGGACCAGAGGGACTCCTCTTTCAAAGAAAAGAAAACTAGCTCAGAGTCTTGAGCTAGTTGTCCACGGAAAAGGGGTTGATGGAGATATAGTTAGTTGTACGATGTAAATTTTTAGATGATTTTTCTCATTTCCTCAAGGACTGTATCAAAGCCAAATTCTTTGTATAATTCTTTGCGTGGATTCTTTGTAACCACGTCTACAATTACATAAGGACATTTTTTGGTTTTAAACCATTTTTCTAACTCATTGTACAGTTGATTTAAAGCATCCTTTTTCTTAGATTGGCTAGATAGAATCAGCTGATCAAATTTCCCTACATTTTTTAGTGGCTCTATCCACCCAATTACACAGCCAATTATAGTTTCGTGTTCTTTGGCAACAAGAAACATTTGTTTATTATCAGTAATCGCTTGAAGAATGTTTTTCCGTCGTTTTGGATTGTCACTATGCTCAGGGTTTAATCGTTGCAATAGCTTTAATGATCTTTGGGGAAGTGTTTTTCAATATCATAATCATATTCATTGAAAAGGCGGCGGATTTGTTCTAGGTCTTCTTTTTTTGTTTTGGTTATTCTTATCATATCGGTAGAGAAAAATTATTTAAAATTTATGGCGTACAACGTTTGAGAATATCAGAAGTTCACGGAGTAGAACGGAATGAATTTCTGATATTCTTTGTTATATGTCGTTTCACCATTAAGTTTTAACCTGGTTCTTATTTTTTGGAGGTGGCGCAGCTGCATCTTTCACGTTGTTTATGATGAGAATATTAAGATTCTTAAGGTCCTTCACGTATGGCTCATTTTGAAAATCCTGTGCTAATCCATATTTTTTCGCTTGTTCTGACGACATCACTTGACCCTCTTTAACTTTTTTTTCTACGCTAAAAGTCTTCTTGTCAGTTGCCTTAGAAATTACTTTACAATAGTCAGTTGTTATTCTTTCATTTAGATTAGCGATCTCATGAAGTTTTGTTCCATTGAATTGTCCACTAATGGTGGTTAGGGCTTCATGTAATAAAAATCTGCAACTAGGCATTGTTAAGCGCTTGTCGCCTGATGCAAAGATCATTACTGCGGCGCTGTCTACATTGCCCATGCCTATTGTAGTTTTAGGAACATTTACTTGTTGCAGATAGTTGTACGCCAGCAAGCCATGGTCTGAAGATCCTCCAGAACTAGAAATTTGAATAATAATTTCTTCTAAAGGATTTTCAGGTTGCTGAGTCCCTATATGGATTTGTTGAGTAATAAAATTCAGCAGTTGGTTAATTGTATTCTCATTGACTGTTGCGTAGAAATTTATTAATGCTTTCATACTTATAACTTAATGGTGAAATGACATACAACGTTCGTGAGTATCAGACGTTTATCGTAGCGAAGCGAAGATAAATGTCTGATACTCACTGTTAAATGATGTATTTTTTGCGACTATTTGTCTTTCAATTCTGCAAGATCCTTCCTCATGCTCCTTAGAAGCCTGGCAGTATCAACACCGTCAATAAAACATACATATACTTTTGCAAATCGAGTATTTGTTAATACGGAATCAATTAGCATTTCTTTAACATCTGGTTCAATTTTATTGACGTGTTGTACTATAAAACACTCTGCAGCATTGTTTTTCGCTAGCTTAAGAAGCTGATTCCCTTTAGATCCGCACTTGTCTATGCTAAGGGGAGATTTTACTCCTCGACCCTTAAACATTACCGCTGTACCCAGTCTTTTTCCGTTTATCAAAAGCTTGTCTGTGAATAGGTCTCGTGTCTCAGAACCAGAGTCAGCTTCTTTGTATGGTTCACCAATGGCTTCCAAAAAGCATTCTTCAACGTCGTCTTCCAAAAAAGCACTGTTGGTGTAGTCAGTAACGTCTTCAGGTTTCACGGCATGAATGGCAGAGAAATTATCAATATCATCTAGCGTAATACTTATTAACTCTATCCCTGACTTCTTGCTTTCAATGGCTTGGACAATTTCGAGTAAAATCTTCCTTTTCTTATTTAAATATAACCAGTAATTATTTAGTGTCTTATCCCATCCAGTTTTTTCCACAATGTTGACTTGTCGACTGGAAAAGAGTTCTAATTCAATTATTAGTTCATGTTCCTCAAGAATTTCAGCGGATTTTTCTTCCCACTTACTAATTGATTCAGTGACTTTATCAGTCATGTGTTTTTTTGTGGAAGGATCTTGCTCCTTGTTTGTTTTATCTAATTCAGAAAGTACCAGAGTCGCACTTCTGCATTGATCGATTATTAGTACTGTCACTTCTTGGTATTCCATCTTAACTCTCTGGTTATTGTCGCAAAAATATTTCACCTAACGTTCGTGAGTATCAGACGTTTATCGTAGCGAAGCGAAGATAAATGTCTGATACTCACTGTTGTATGACGTACATGTTTTCCTTTTATCCCGCTTTAGCGGGATTGCTCTTAAAAAGAATCCGATTTTGTTTTTCTGTTTGGGGTAAGGGGCAGAGGGGAATTAAAGGGGTGAATGCCCCTTACCCCAAACTCCTTATTTTTCATATTCTTTTCGTGCGTCATACCATTTACAATGGTCACATTCTTTGTCTGACTTTGGAATCTTATTGCTCTTGAGGCATTTTTTTATTTCAAGAAGCGTCGGTTCAATCCAAGTCGTGTTTCCCCGGTAGTCAATTAAAGTTATATCAAATTCCAACTTCCCGTCAAAAGCTTTTTTATCGGTGATTCCATTACAATAAACAAAGTAACCCGTCCTTGAAACCTTCAAACCTTTCTTCCTTAGCAGCCACTGATAAACTTCCATCTGTCTTTTATACCCATCCTGCCAATCTTCATTAAGTTCATCAATAACCGCTTCCTTACTCGTCGCCTTATAATCAACGACCATATATTCATCTTTTGAATTGATCCAAAGATCATCTATCGCCCCGGTGACCGTCATGCCCGTTTGCTCATGAAAATAACGCACCCCTTTGAAATTTTCTCTCCACTCATCAAGCTCATCATGAGCAACCGGCCGAGCGTCGATGCCGTATTTTTCTTGAAGGGGGTGTTTTGTGTTTTTTGCCCGGTGGATGTCGAATTCTTTTTTAAGGAGGGTGTCGACGGCGGTGTTTAGATTAAAAGGATAGCCCGGAGGTCTCTTGAGGCCAAGTTTGTTATCAAGATAAAAGCACTTCGGGCATTTTAGGAATAAATCGATTTTGGAGCGGGAGAGGTTCCAGTTTGGGCCGGGGTAGTTCCAGGAGGGTTGACGAGGGATTTTGTAGAAGGAGGTCATGTTATTAGTAGTTTAGGGTAATACTTTCTAAGGCTTCTTCTTAATTAAAGTTATTAAGATTGATTTTTCGAGCCATCTCAAAGAAATTAATTCTAAAAATATCTTTCTTTGAATTTACAATGTTCTCTGTTAATACCTCGATGGCCTTTGAAAAATCTCGATAAAGAATTGGGTTGTTTATCTCCCATTTTCTAGCAGAATACGTAATTGCAACCTCGATGTCTTTATACTTCTTCATCAACACCTTTATTTCGTTTTCTTCCATCGGTTTATCAGGTCCGTAAATACAAAATTTTTTCTTTTTAGGTAAATATTCATGAGTTAGACCACACCGTAATTCATTATACACGTTTAAATTTTTTTGATTTAGAAGATTTTCATAATCACTACCTAATTTTGAAAAAAAACTCCCAAACCTATATTTAGTAAGAGTTTCAAGTTTTCTACCTTTTGTATTAATTTCTATTTGATCCTGATTATCCTTTTGATAATAACCAATAATGAAACCGCCAAGTATTTCGATGTAATTCATAATACCCATAGTTACAAGAAAATTAGCATTGGCCTTAAACAATGCTTTTTCTATGTCACCTTGCATCCACCTTGTAAATTTTTTGAACTTCTCTATTATCTCTTTTTGGTTTTTGCCCATTTTCTATTGTTTTCAACTAAAGCAGATGTATAAAGATATAAATAAAAGTATTACAAACGAAATTAAAATAAGTTGAAATAAATAAACAAAAATAAAATAGTTTGGTTTATTAAATCCTTGATTATCATTAATATTGTTGATTTCTTTTTCAGTCAAATCTTCAAGTTCATGAAAACTCTTGCAAAGCGATTCACATGATTTCTCACCTATTCCATCAATATGAACAGCAAACATAGATTCCTGCTTTTTCACAATAAATAGTTCTACTAGATTTAATTTCTTTTTCTTATTCTTTTTTTCTCTTAAATCATCAATATAATCAGCGGCTTTGTGATTTTTTTTGTCTAATATTTCTTCTGCTCGAAGCAGAAGTACAGGAAAAGAAAAAGAATAAAGCATGTCTCTTTCAATTAATCTCCGAAAATTTTCAACATATTGGTTAAATTTTACTAATGCGAAAATATAATCATCAGAAAATAAATATGATTTGATAGGATCTATAGACCTAACAGTGTAGTTTGAGCCTGTTGGGTGAAGAACCATAGAAAAAGGATGCCACCGATAATTCTTATCAGAATTAAGTTTTTCTTTTGTATAATCAGTTCTTAACCAGCTACCCATTATTGAGAGTTCCTGTTTTATTGCGTTTAAAATAGCTCTCTTATGCTGTTTTTGCAATTCACGCTTTTCTTTATCCTTCCTAATATATTCTTGGATGCCAACAAATAATGCACCTATTGCAATCACAAGACCTATTTTTACTTCGATTCCCTCACCTTGGCATAAAATGAAATATTTCAAAATTCCTTTAGCAAGCACACTCACAAAATCAAGAAGAATTTCCAGTATAAGAGAAATTATTAAAATGATAATTGTGAAAATCCAGAAAAACCTGCAATTTAGAAGCCACCTAATCTCATCTTTCACTAATTTGATTATTGAGTTTTTCATTCCAAGTATCCTCTTTCTCTTTAATTTTCATCTGATAAATTTTAATCTTCTTATTTCCGACTACCTAATTTCGAATAACGAAAAGCTCTTCTAAATCCCGCTCTCTCTGCCTCCTTTATCGTTTTACAATAAAACTCATCCTTATCTTTTTCTATTTTCGTTTTATCATATTGCTGATCAAAGGGTAAATGATAAATTTTATCCCCAGAAGATCTGGAAATATTGCACTTTATTGATGGATAATTTTGATCTAATTTGAAGTTTTCGATTAATTCAATTCCGAGCTTTTTTGCAAATCTTGAAGCCAAATCTGATAAGCTTGTCGAGGTGTAAAAAATTGCCCTAATTTTCTTATTTGGATTTTCATCTTCATATTGAAAAACGGTTCCAAAAAATTGAAAGATGTGTTTTTCATAAATAGTTCTAAACTTAGACCAATTTTTACATTGAATAACTACCATTTCATCTTTATTTTCACAAATTAAGTCCCTGCCTAAGTCTTCATAGCCTTTGAAGATACCGACATAATCAACATCATATCCTTTTTCTTCATAAAGATAACCTACATACCTCTCATAAAGTTTACCAATAAACTGTTTTGACTTTCTTCTTTTCCAAAATCTATCTAAAGCAAGTTGATTTTTCTTTTCCGTCGAAAGCTTCCTATATTCCTCTTTTGTTAAATAATCCGAAACAGCATCACTTCTCTCCTCTTTTGTATAGTCCATGTTCACCCTTTTACCGTCTTCAGTAGAACCATCATCAACCTCTTCTTTCAAGTCTATTAAAAAAGGAGCGATTGACTCATAATATTCGACCAGATATTCAGCAACTTTCCTTTTGCTCTCTGCTTCTCTTCTAAGCCCGGTTTGCTCTTTAACGATTTCACTCGCCCTCAACGCTGGTTTGCTTTTATTTCTTAGAAAACTTACTAGCTCATAATCTCTCAAGGCAAACAATTCTTCATATGCCTTCGCTAACCAAGGGAATCCAATTTGTCGTTCTTTAGTAAGTTGCTTTACACCATTTTCAATCATTTCACATTTCTCTAATTCTTCGTCTAGTTGTTTTCTTTCGCTTAGTGCAGCAACTCTTAACTTCTCTTTTTCGCCCTTTATTAGGATAAGTAACTCTTCTAACTCTTGTTTTTTGTCTTCGTAATAGCCCATTTTAAAATTTGTTCTTAGTAAATCTACATTTTGGAAAGCTTGAGCAACCCCAAAATTCTCCATATTTTCCATCTCTTAAGACCAAAGATGAGATACAAATAGGACACATTTGAATTACCTGGAAAAGATTTGCATAGGATTTAATTTCCTTTTTTTCTTTTTCATAGTCAAAATCGCTCAGCAATTCATTGGCCACCTTATCTCTAATTTTTTGTTCTCTTAAAGAGAGAAGGTAATAAACGGTATAGTATATAATTGCAAAAGCAATTACCGAAGGAATTATTAAATATAAAATATCCATAGATTGATATCTTATAAATAATTCAATAAGGTTATTTTGCAAAAGGACATCTCATCTAATAATGAGAATCTGTAATTTGTGTCCTTTATTATCTCCGCTATTTTTTTCATTGTTTTTGCAAAAAACGAATGGTTAGATTTTGCTTTAATTATAACTAATAAATCTCCTTTTTGCTATAAATAAAGTCGTTTTTTTGAAACAAAAAAACGGTATTTTTCCGCCTTCATAACGTATTTTAAAATCACTTAAACCTGGAAAATTGAATTTCTTTTCCCCTTATAAATAAAATTGTTTTCGGAGCGATAGCGGAGAAAACACCATACACCCCTTCTGTAATGTAGAAAAACAAAATCGGATTCTTTTTAAGAGCCGGGGCGATAGCCCCGAAAGGAAAACATGTATGTCATACAACTAGCGTATACCCGAACTCTTTACCAATAAATACCAAATCTAGCATCATATCCGAACTTCAAAATAGAAATGCTGGCAAGTAAGAATATGTTTGTTAGGGTAATCATCTGTGTATAATAGTAACACAAAGCGTATGCGACACAAGATTACTAAACAACAAAAAAAGCCTTCAGCCAGTATGATATAAACCAAAAGCTTTTACTTCTAATTGAACACGCATATTTTTAATCGGAGAGGGTGGGATTCGAACCCACGAGACCCGTAAGGGCCTAACGGTTTTCAAGACCGTCGCCTTAGACCACTCAGCCACCTCTCCTCGTCGGAACAATATTCCAGCTTACGCGTGCTCCTCCGCAAAGCCTTCGGAGCCCGCTCCAGCTTCCATATTGTTCCTCCTCTTCCCCAAAAAGTAGGAACTTTTCGGGGGCCCCTCCATTTTTTCATACATTCTTCCAGCTTACGTGTGCTCCTTCGCAAAGCCTTCGGAACCCACTCCAGCTTCCAGAATGTTTTTCCTCCTCCCCATGAAATCAGAATTTAATGGGGGCCCCTCCATTTTCTCATACAATAGACCAATCTGTGCGTGTTCCTTCAGAGTCAGCCAAGAAAAACAGTGACACGCAGATCATCTGTCTACGCTTATTATTATCTGAGAAAAGGGGAGTAAAGTCAACGGTCTCTTGCAATGCAGAGGGCGATGACTTTTTTTGCACCACATTTTTTGAGTTCTTTTGCGCATGCTTCTAAGGTTGAAAGCGTTGTTGCAACATCATCAACAATTATGATTGTTTTGTTTTTGAGAGGAAGAGTAGTGGTACAGTGGAATGCTCCTGCTATGTTTCTTTTCCGTTCTTCTTTATTTAGAGACATTTGTGGAGTGGTGTTTTGCGTGCGGGTAAGTAGATCGCTAAAGGGAATCTGGTATTTTTTGGAAATAAACAGGGCAATGAGGGTTGCCTGATTGAACCCTCGTTCCTTTGTTCTTCGTTTGTGGAGGGGAACCGATGTAATGTAATCGGCTGAAGGTGTATAGTTGTTTTTCTCAAGTGCAGTGATCAGAATATGACCCAAAGGAGAATCGAGACTTTTTATTGATTTGTATTTGTACGCATGGATTATTCGCCTTACAATCTCGCTTTCATTGTAATCAACCGCATAGATAAGTTCATCAAGAGGGGACTTCTCTTTGCATGATGCACATAGTGTAGGGCCATCTCCTTTTCCGCATAGTGGACAAGTAAACGTTGTGCAAAGAGCTATTTTTTTCTTGCATGACTCACAGAGCCACGTATCTTCTTTGCCACATGAAAAGCATTTTTTGGGAAAGAGTGTATCGAGTATATACTCGTAGATTTTTTGCATCAGTAAAAAAGTTAAAAAATAAAAAAGCGGGTCCCATTCTCCGCTTTTTATACTCAATTAACACGTGTGCTATTTTTTCTCTACGACTATAGAGCCACCCTTTTTTGTTACTCTCACCGAATCATTCTCAGAAATCGTTTCCTTTAGAATTTCTTCTGCAAGAGCATCTTCTATAATCTCTTGAATTGCTTTCCGCAATGGACGCGCACCAAGTTCAGGATTAAATCCACTTTTTACGACCTCGTCTTCAATACTTTTTGATACATCAAGCGTCACTTTCTTTTCAGTCTTAAGACGCTTTTTTAGCTCATTAATCTGGATCGTTACAATTTTTTTGATGGATTCTTTCGAGAGTGGCTTATAGACAATAATTCTATCAATTCTGTTTAAAAATTCCGGTCTAAAAGTATCTTTGAGTTCCTTTTGTACCTTGCCTTTATATTGATTGTAGTCGGTTTCTTTGGTCTTTTCTTCATCTGATTGATCCTTAAATCCTGGCGCTGCTTCCATAATTGATTTGGTGCCGGTGTTTGAGGTCATGATCACAATGGTGTTTCTGAAATTTATCTTTCTTCCCGCGGCGTCCGTAATAAATCCGTCGTCAAGAATTTGGAGGAGCAGATTGAAGATATCCGGATGTGCTTTTTCTATCTCGTCAAAGAGTACCACAGAGTAGGGCTTTTTTCGCACCGCTTCTGTGAGCTTTCCGCCTTCTTCAAAACCAATATATCCGGCAGGTGCGCCAATTAATTTAGACGCGTTGAATTTTTCTGAAAACTCAGACATGTCGATTCTGATAAGCGCATCTTTATCCTCAAATATCTCTTTGGCAATAACTTTTGCAAGCTCTGTTTTTCCTGTTCCCGTGGGACCTAAAAACATAAAAGAGCCAATTGGTCTATTGGGATGTTTTAATCCTGATTTTGCGCGTCTAATAAACTGTGCGATTGTTTTTACCGCCTCATCCTGACCGACAATCTTTTTCTTGAGCGTTCCTTCTAGCTTCAAAAGCTTTTCTTTTTCAGTTTTAAGCATTGATTGTAGTGGAATTCCCGTTGCCGCAGAGACTGCCTCCGCGATGTGTTCCTCATCAATCTGTGGCCAGTTCTTCTTATTTTTCTTTTCCTTACTTTGTAAGGTTTTCAGTTCTTTTTCGACTTGTTGTTGTTTTGCCTGGAGCTTAAGCGCTTCCTGAAAGTTTTCCTCTACGACCATGGTATTTTTCTTTTCATGGATTGCTTCTCGTTCTTTTCTTTTTTTCTCAATCTTTTCATAGAGCGTGTTGTCAAAACTGGTGATATTAATGTGTGCGGCAGCCTCATCAAGAACATCAATCGCTTTATCAGGAAACCTTTTCTCAGGCATGTATCTCTCAGAAAGTGCTATTGCGCTATCAACCGCTCCTGGCGTAAAGGCTACTTGATGGTACGATTCGTACTCATCTTTGATGCCGCTCAGTATTTCTTTTGTTTCCTTTGGTGTAGGTTCTTCTACCTTAACCATCTGGAATCGTCTCTCAAAAGCGGAATCATTTTCTATATGTTTTCTATACTCATCAAAGGTAGTAGTGCCAAGGCATTGAAACGCTCCCGATGTAAGCGCAGGCTTTAAGATATTATTTGCGTCAAGGCTCCCTTGCGCATTGCCAAGACCAATAATCGAGTGAATTTCATCAACAAAAATGATAACATCAGGATTTTTTTGTGCAGCGTCAATTAAGCTTTTTAGACGTCCTTCAAATTCACCTCTAAACATGGTCCCTGCAATAATCTTCGCAAGATCAAGACGTAGTATTTTTTTCTTTTTTAAAATAGGAGGCACATCTCCCTCAACTATTTTTTTGGCGAGGCCTTCAATAAGCACCGTTTTGCCAACGCCCGGCTCGCCAACGACAAGTACGTTGTTTTTGTTTCGTCTTCCCAAGATATGAATAATTCGTTTTATTTCGTTTTTTCTTCCAATGACCGGATCAATAGAGACTACCGCTTTTTTTGTGGTTAGGTCATCGCAATATTCTTTAAGCGCTGACTGAGAATCCATTGTTTTCTTTTTTCCCAGGCTAAACATGGTGGTCATATCAGAAAATTTTGCGGTACTCTCTAGGATATTTTCCAATTGCTCTTGAATAAACGACGTGTCGATTTTGTATCGTTTAAACAGTATAGACGCGCGTGATTTCTTATTCTTTATAATAACGAGTAAAAAGTGTTCTGTCCCGACAAAAGAATGCTGCTGCTGTTTTGCAAGAAGCACCGTTTTTAGCAGGGTATCCTTGAGAGTCTTTGAAAGTGTTAGTTCGCTGGTGACAGGACCGTCTTTTGGCTGCATAAACTTGAGAATGCGTCCAAGATTTGTGACATCGGTTTCGGTGGGTTCGCTTTTTTTGTTTTGTTTTGCGGTGCTTTTGAACATATCAGGACGCACTTTTGCTTTTCTGAGTACTTCTGAGGCAATGCTTCCATCCTGATAATAGAGTGCCTGTACAACGTGGTCTGTGTAGACTTTGTTTTCATGTAAATCCTTTGCAATATTAAAAGACATTACAAGCGCTTCTTTGAGTCGTGTGGAAAATTTATTGAAAATAAATTCGTATTCTTTGTTCATAGTGGGCTTACTAGAGCTTATCTCAAATAATTCATTTCAAGAATACCACTTATTGTAGTAAACTTCAACTATGAACGATGCTTATCTACAATGGAAAAACAGAGCGCTCACAATGCTTGATAGAAAACCGCGCACAGTACACGAATTTTGTGTGAAGATGCGGGATAAAGGGTGTGATGATGAAACGCTTGCTCGTATTACTGCTGATTTTGAAGAAGCAGGGTATCTTGACGATGAATCGTACGTACATGAATGGCTTGCGACCGTTGCAAAGCGAAGAGGGTATGGAATTAATTTGATTCGGGCAAAGCTTAAGAGAAAAGGTATTTCCAGAGAGGTCGTTGATACTATTTATTGTGACGATTATGCTCTGCAGGAGAATGATATTGCCTTGAGAGAAGCTCAGAAAAAGATTAATAAGATATCATTTGAGATATCAGACAAAAAAAGAGCGCAGAAACTTGCTCAATTTTTGAACGGGCGGGGATTTACTCACGATTCGATTATGCACGTACTTTCTGTGTTAGGCCTTAAGCTGTACGAATAAAAAATCCCCTTCAGCTATTTGAAGGGGATTTCTAAAGTAGGAGAGTTACGGAGTGGACACTTCAGGAGCTTCTACTTCTACCACTTTGCTAGCGGTGAATTCGGTTACTCCATAGAGGTCACTATTTGAATAGATTTTTATTTGCTTACCCTCAGATAAGTCATTAATAGTGATTGATTCACTATCGACTTTTACTTCTCCAGGAGCATTTTCACTTGAAGTAATAGTAGTCTTTTCTTTAAGAAGTTCAGTGTCACCGTTGACTTTTGCTGTATACGTTCCTTCAACGTTGTAGTCAAGCAATGATTTTGCAGGCATCATTGCGGTGAAGGTAATTGTGTCGTTGTCAGCTGTTTTTACGGTACCTGAAATACTTTTTACTTCTGCATCAACAGGGATTATAAAGGGGAGTGCTGTTCCAAGTTCAGTCACTTTTTCTTCATAAAGTCCTGCAATAACTCTGCCACCGTGGTTGTACCCGAGGAAATAACCACTAATACCAATACCAACGCCAAGCGTAATGACGAGAATAGTGACGAGTAAAATAAGCACGCCTTTACCGCTCTTTTGAGCGACAGGAGCCACCGATGGTGTAGGCTCAACTCCTTTATTTTCTTGCTCTTCCATATGTTTTTTGTTTTTTTTATTAAAACTTCTACTGAATGCATTATAGCATATTTTTTGGGAGAAGGCAAGGGTATACAAAAACCAAATGATCCTATAGGGGCAATTTATGAATTGCCCCTACGTGAATCGTGAATAATCAATATCTCTTTGCCACAAATTCACCTTGAAAAGCCCTTCAAAATGTGCTACTCTACACATGACGTTAATGAAACAAACTTTTTTATGATACACAAAGAAAATATACAAAAACCTTTTTGCTTTAGTGCACTATTTGCACTAATTTTTTGTATTTCCTTTATATCAGGAAATACAGTACATGCATTCCAGGGCCCCACTGCGGCACCGCCGCAAGGCAATGTTCCCGCGCCAATTAACGTGGGGTCAAATCCTCAGTATAAAGAGGGCTATCTTTCTATTGGTAAAAATACTATGCCGGGCAATGCGGCACTTGAGGTTTTAGGATCAGGGCGCTACGGCGTTATTGCAGAGGGTACTACCGGTGTGGTGGGCCGGACTTCGCAAGGAGGAAACGCAGCGACCGGAACTCTTGGAGGCGTTAACGGTTCGCTTAATGCATATTACGGCGTATATGGACAGTCTTCCGGTGCTGCTGGATCATGGGGATATGGTGTTATAGGAGAGGGAAGTCAATATGGTTTATATGGACAAGCAATGGCTGACGGGCCAAACCCAAATGTTCCTTCAGCAGGTGTGTATGGCATAGGGCGGTGGAACGGCGGCGCAACGGCGGGTGTTGTTGGTACAGCTACTACCGTCGGTGTGCTTGGCAACAGTGCCGGAGGCACGGGCGTGTTTGGCGATTCTTTCGCCGGAGCTGGCGTTAAGGGTAACTCTGATTTGACAGATGGTGTTTACGGTGATGGAGCGCGCTACGGCGTGCACGGTCAGGCACTTTCTGACGGATCGGGTCAAACACCTACCGCTGGAGTGTATGGAGAAGGAAAGTCAGGCGGCAGTGTAACTGCAGGCGTGTATGGAAAGGGTACTTCTAGCGTTGGCGTTAGAGGAAAATCAGATACGGGAACGGGTGTTGAGGGCTTTTCCGATCAGTCGATTGCTGGAAATTTTGATTCAACAAGCAACACTGGTGTTGCTAGTAAAACAACTTCAGGTTCATATAGTGTCTATGCTAAAGGAGGTGCGTTTACCATGTATGCGGATGGACCGGGGAGCATTTCTTCAGTGTATGGTCTCAATACAACTGGGGCGGGTTTATGGGGCACAACAACAAGTGGCATTGGTGCTATTGGACTCTCATCATCAAATTATGGTACGTATGGAGTCAGTACCTCTGGAGGTGGCGCATATGGTCAAAGTAGCAGTTATTATGGTGTTGAAGGAATAAGTGGGAGCGCAAGCGGTGTTCGTGGCTATTCGAGCACTGGTCCGGGTGGCAACTTCCAGTCAAATAGTTCAGACGGTGTCAGCGCTACTGCGGGAGGTTTTGGTACGGGTGGTTATTTTGTAAGCCCAGATGGATTAGGTGTTCTTGGTATTGCTCAAGGAACTGACTTTTTTGATTCCGGTGGGTATTTTCAGTCGAACTTTGGTACCGGTATTGTTGCTACAACAGCAGGTGCGGGTTATGGTGCATATATTGCGTCTTCTGGTGGAAACGGCGTGTATGCATATTCAGGTGGTACACAAATCAACAATAATTTTGGTGGTCAATTTATTTCACAGTACGGTCCGGGACTGTACGGTGAGACGTATAATGCGGGAACAGCGGGAATTGTAGGAAAAGCAACAAGTGGTCCGGCAGTTCAGGCAGTGGCTTCAGCAGATGATGGTGTCGGGGTTCTTTCGGAGTCGTTTGGTACCCGCGGCAGGGCAGTATCAGCTAAAGTGTCAAAACCATACTCATATGGTGTCTATAGCGAGGTTTCTGGTGATAACCAACAGATAGATTCTGCAAAAGCTCTCTACGGAAAGGCGACAGGAAGAAATAACTATGGTGTGTATGCACAAGCTGAGGGTATTGATGGCACGGGAGTATATGCAAGAACAACGGCAATAAAAGCACGTGGTATGTACGTGCAGGCAGATTCTGGTGCCGCGTACGGTTTGTATTCTTATTTGGGAAATGACAACACCTATGCGGAAGCGGCAATATATGGAGAAGTAGGAAGTAGCGGGAAGGGATATGCAGGAAAGTTTAAAGGTCCTATGCGTCTTGAAGGAAACTTTGATTTAGTTGATAACGTAGGTGCCACAGAGTTTTCTGTGACGCAAGCTGGGAATATCACGGCAAATAACAATACTTGGGGGTATGCGGAATATGGATTACCCGTTACCATTTCTAGTGACCCGACAGTGAGTTGCAGAAATGATATGTTTATGGTGGGGCTTAAATTTGAAGATAGTGGACAAAAAGTACGTATAAGGTGCGCTGAACTCTAAATATAATGAAAAACAAAAAAAATATATTCGTTGGACTCTTTGCTGCCATAGTTTTGGTAGTAGCACTTTTGTATCTTATTAATCTACCAAAAACAGTGAGTGTGGAGCTGTATGGGACGAGTACGCATCCGAAAACTCTTGAGATCGAAAACAAACTTATCATTTTAAAGGAGAAGTTTGGCGATAAAATGGATTTTAGCATCAATCTTGCAGCTGATAAAAATGAAAAGGGAGAGTTTATTAGCTATAACGTTGATCCTGAAAACCCTTCGGTGGCTCAACTTGATATTGCAGAAAATACTATTCAGGTGCTTATTAAAGAGTATTATCCGAATCAGTACTTAGAGTATCTGACACTTCGCAATCAAAATATTGCTGATCCTGATTCATCTAAGTACATGCGTGCAGCAGGAATAGATCCAAAAAAAATAGAAGAGTTACTAGAATCTAAAGAAGGAAGCGAGCTTTTAAGCACAGAAATTGATCGGTTTAATGCGGTGCAAGAAGAATATGGATTTGATGCTATGCCCGCACTCCTCATTAATGATACAGAGTATGTTGGGAGTACAGAAATTCTTTCACTTGCCGCGGCTTTGGTAAAACCAATGCTTCGAGGGAATGCTGAAGAGCTTACTGGGACGGGAGAGGTATCTCTATTTGGAGGCTCCATTACATTTACGCTTCCTTGGAAAAAGACGTCCTATGCAGGAATCAATGAGTGTTACACGGACCTAGACTGTAATGACAAGCTAGACAAGAACGGGTTTTGCAAAGAAAAAGGTACTGAGAAAGCATACTGTCGTTATGAGGAACCAGAGGAAGTATCTCTTACCATTTTAACGGATGAGACATGTGTATCATGTCATGTTGATAAAGCAATCGAGCTGCTTGAAAAGGACTTTAAGGGGCTCACGGTTACCACTGTTGATTTGGATTCCGATGAGGGAAAAGAAATCATTGAGAAGTATAAAGTACGAGCATTACCTCTCTTTATCTTTGACGAGGACGTTACTAAGTCTCGTGCATTTGAAACGTATACACAATCAGAATTAATTACCAAGGTATCAGATGATGATCCTCATTATATTTTAACTCAGTCTGAGGGGAGGAAGTTATTTACGAGACCTGTTGAAGAGAATACGCTTCATGTTTTTGTAAATGCACATAATCCGTTATCCGTTGCGCTGGAAAAGGAACTAATAGAGAGAAAAAGAGCTTTGGAAGCAGCAGGTGAAGAGTCGTTTAATCTATCAATTCATCATGTACTGCTTGTGGAGGAGGATGACGAAGGGAACGTACACATGATTATGGAAACACCGGGTGGCATTCCTGAAATTGAAGAAAGTGTTAGACAAATCGTTATAGAAAAATACTATCCGGACAAATACTACGATTATTTACTCAAGAGAGCAGAAAATCTAGAGCGTGATCACGAAGAAATAATGAATGAACTGGGAATCGATCCAAATCAAGTTGAACTTGCGGCAAAGAATGAAGGTGAGGCACTTATGCGAGAAAACGCAGTGTTAGCGTTTGACCTTCAAGTATCCTCGCTTCCGGTGTTTCTCTGGGAAAACCAAGTGATTGTACTCAGTGTTTTAGATCTTCAAAAAATTCCGTTTTTCGAAAGAGTTGGAACTACTGTGTCTAATGAGTAAGCGGTAATCAGTTATTCTTTTTTACGGTACAATGCAGACTGCTGATAATAAAAACAAAGGATTTGTTTCATTTAAAAAGGCGCTTATTTGCACCTTTGTTTTTGTGCTTGCGGCATTTTTTTTGACTGGGGATTTGCAGAAGGAAACGCGTGCTTCGTATGATGACACTATTTCAGGATGGGCATGGTCAGAGAATAGTGGATGGGCATCACTCAATAACGTTGATCCCGGGTTTTCTCAAGACTATGGCATTACTATTAATGATGATAATTCGGTGAGCGGGTATACGTGGGTTGGTGCAAATCACGGCGGCTGGCTCGTTTTTGGAAAGACGATTTTAGATGTGCATAATGGTTCAGTTGGGCCAGTACATAGTAAACCCGGCGGAGCGGCAGGTGATTTGGTTAAACTCAAGCCTAGTACCAATGCGCCGGATGGTGGTCAAGTAGTCGCAACGTACAACCCCAATACAAACGAGATCTCAGGATGGGCTCGATTTATTAGTTTATGGGATTATGGTCATAATGTTATGGGACATGATGATTGGGGCTGGGTGAAACTGAGCGGTACAAGTGGTGGGGGATATGGTTTGACTCTAAACAAGGATACACGAGAAATAAACGGCTATGCGTGGTCAAGCGGTGGAACAGGAAGTGATGGTGCACTGCACCCAGAAAACGGATTCGGTTGGATCAAATTTTCTGCAAAGGGACTTTTGTCATCATTTCTCGCAGGAAAGGTCTGCCAAGATACTAATGCAAATGGACTCTGCGATGTCAATGATCCACCAATTGAGCAAGCAATTATTGTTTCTAAAATAGGTGGGTATACTGCAGTGTCCAATGCAAATGGCAATTATGAGATTTTAGATATTAAACTCGATGATACAACAGGAACCTTCACGAGTGATTTTACGGCGACTGCAGAAAACTGTGTTCCTCTCAATAAGTCGATTACGATTCCCAATACAATCTCAGTTGATTTTCCTTTACAATGCCAAGCGCCGCCATCCGGAACAGTAACTGAGATTTCCGGACGAGTATATGAGGATTTAGATGGGAGCGATTCATTTACTGCTGGCGATAGCGCCGTTTCTGGTGCGTTTGTGTATTCAAACCTTGGCCATACGGCGTTTAGCAATGCATCTGGTGGCTATACACTGAGCAAAATGGCGGCAAGTACTAACTATGAATTATTTGTTCGAGCAGGTGGGTATGCATTAAAAAAACAGCTTCCTCAAAATCCGGTAACGGCACCTTCTACAGTCGATTTTATTGTTGAGCGTACAGAGGACTTTAAAACAAAAGCAAACTTGCCATGGGTACAGACAATGCAAGGTGACGTACATGCTGTCGGAACAATTAGCCCTGAAGTAAGTGCGCCATATGGTTATGCAAACGCGACGTACCGTGTTACTGCAGGGGGTGCAATTATTGAGCGATTTACCTCATATGAAAAAGAGTTTTCGAACGAAGCTCAAGTGAGAAAGCAAAAGTGGGTAGAAAAGGATTACGGCGGGAATCTCCCCAATACACTGTATGGCGGGGTGAATTTTCAGAAGATGTATGATAGAGCGGTCAAACAAGGCACGGGACTTCCGGCTGCAAGCCAGTCAGCAGATACGTTGCCAGGAGGACTTACGTATAGAGACGGTGATCTTGAGATTACCGGTGGTGAATTTAAAGATGGCGCTAGGACGGTAGTAGTAAAAGGGTCGCTTGTTATTTCGGGTGATTTGGCGTACAAAGAGGGGTTATTTGACACGTCGACATTGCCTTCCGCGGGATTTATTGTAGCGGGAAATATTTATGTAAAAAATGAGGTCAGACATACTGTGGGTAACTACTATGCAGGCGAAGGATTTTTTGACCTCACTAATCAAAGCGGTGACACAAGTATTAGACTGATTAATGAAGGTTTGATAGTCGCAACAATTATAGACTTTTCACGGCAAGTATCACATGATCCTGCAAACGTGCAGTATACACAGGATGTGTCTGTTTCCGGACAGACTATTTCAAACAGTTACTCTGATCCCGAAATAATGAATCGTACAAACGTTATCCACTTTGATGCGAAGGATTTTGAGGCTCCGTCGGTGTTACTTTTTTATGATGGACGTGTTATTATAAATACACCTCCGGGATTTGAGGATGTGTCATCTGGACTGCCGCAAATATGGAAGGAAGTTCCGGCTTCGTAATATTTTTGGTGTATAAAGTCACAGCAGAGCCTTTGGCCAAGTCTTATTTTTATGTTAAAATAAACAAATAAATGGGTCTTTTTAGTAAAAATGAAAGTTATCTTGGTGTCGATATTGGAACGGCGAGTATAAAAGCATGTGAGCTTGAGAATGCTCGAGGCAAAGCGTCGCTTGTAACCTACGGCATGGCTACCGTGCCAAACGATCTTATTAGAAATAAATCGCCTGAGGTAATACGGCAAATTACTGAGGCAATAAAAGTGATTGTTGAGCAAGCGGGGATTCAGACAAGAAGAGTGGTTGCGGCACTTCCTGGGTACGCGGTGTTTACGTTTGAGATTGAGCTTCCTAAAATGTCTACAGATGATCTTGGTTCAGCAATAAAGTTTGAGGCAAAAAAATACATTCCGGTTCCCATGGATGAGATGGTTGTGGACTGGGAGATTATTGAGGAGCTGGTCATTAAAGGGGAGAGCCAAAAAGAGGGCAATAAAAGAAAGGCAGGAAGCTATTACCGGATATTGTTAACTGCAGCACCAAGAAATTTAGTCACGAGGTATTCCCAGATATTTGAGGATGCAGGGCTTACGCTTGATAGTTTAGAGACAGAGGCAATGGCGCTTATTAGAGCGCTAGTGGGTGAAGATAAAGCTCCGATACTTATCTTAGACATGGGCGCAACGGCAACTGATATCTGTTTAGTCGACGAGGGGTTCCCGCGGCTGAGCAAAGGTGTTGATATCGGCGGTAACGTGATTACTCAGGCTATTGCTGAAAGTTTACATATTGATACTGCAAAAGCAGAACAGTATAAAAAGGATCAAGGCATCCTTTTTGATCCGGGGAAGGGAAGTGTTTCTGATGCAGTGGATAGTGTTATGAAAAAATACATTACTGAGATACAAAAACTCATGTCTATGTTTTCTGACAAACGAGGCAGGAAGGTAGAGAAAGTTATTTTAACGGGAGGGTCTGCACGTCTTTTAGGGCTTGGTGAGTATTTAGAGAAAATGCTAGGGATTAAAGTGTATGCTGGTAACCCGTGGGCACGCGTAGTGACCCCTGCCAAGGTTCATGATTCTGTTAAGCGTATTGGTCCAGAGTTTTCTGTAGCTATTGGTCTTGCCATGCGTAATATTTACTAACATTTTAGGTAGCGGTTCATGGCTATTATTGATTTCAAAGAAGAAGAGAGCGCAGGAAAGAAGCCAAAAACATACATTGGTGTTTCTGTGGCATTGCTTGTTGTGGCAGCTCTTGTTTCTGCTATTGCTTTTTTCGGTATGTACTTTTTAGTTTTAAATAAAACAAGTCAGATTGCCTCGCTCGAATCCTCCATTGAAGTACTTACAGAAGAAGAAAATACAAAAAAGGAACAAGCAACGGAAGCGCTCGAAGTCAGTAAGAAGGTGCGTGTGGTCCAAGATATGTTAGAAAACCACATTTGTTTATCTGCGGTGTTTAATGCGCTTGAAAAAAATACGGTTACCACTGTCTATTACGATTCATTTTCGTTTGAAGGATTAGAGAGTCGAGTTGTACTAGATGCAAAGGCACTTTCCTATACTGATGCGGCAAATCAATTAGCGGTGTTTAGAACTAAGCCAGAATTTTTTACCGATGTGACCATTAGTCAGGCAGCATATACGTCACTTGGCGAAGATGAAAAAACGTACGTTGGTTTCTCACCGCAGTTTCAGGTTCCTAGAAAATCGTATCTTTGTGAAAACGTAGCAGCGAACAAATAATATGGCCTCAACATCAACAAAAACACCTCTTCTTCTTGGACTGCTTGCAGTTATACTTCTTGCGGGGGGTGGCTACGGTGCATACATAAAATATACCGATTTTGAATCAGCGCAAGCAAAAGAAAAAGTACTGCAAGCTGAAAAAGCAGAAATTGAGTCATCAATTGAATCACTCAGCGTTACTATGACTAACTATGAGGCTATAAAAGAAAATGCTGAGAAGATTAATGACGTATTGCCAACAAAAGAACAGGTTCCTGAACTTCTGTATCAACTAGAAGCGATTGCAGAAAAAGAAGCTGGAGTTTCATTTGCTGGAGTTTCATTTGCAAATAGTGCTGAGCAGCAAAATGAGGAATCTACGCAAGAATTACCCTCGGGTGTTCATACTATGAACGTTGCCGTTCAGATACACGGAACGTATCCAGGACTCAAGCGGTATTTAGACGCCATAGAACAGAATATTCGGATTATTGATGTTACGTCAGTTCAGTTTAGTGGAGCGTATCAACTTGACGAGTCACCTGATTTATTCGAATATCAAATTAGCATGAACGCGTATTATGTTGAAAAGTAACATTCAGAAATCAAAAAATAGATCACTGACCATTGTATTGCTTATGGTTCTATTTGGTATTGCTGCGTACTGTTTTACGTTTTCCTATGTTACAGAGTACGTTTTAGCACAGTCAATCGCGGTGCCAAAGACCCTCGACACTTCTTTTGTAGATGATCCTGTATATACTTCTCTTAAGGAGTTTTCTTCACTTCCCATTGACGTGAATACCGTTACTGTTGGTAGGACGAACCCGTTTATACCATCTTCAGATACAGTGGCTTTGACAAACGAATAGCTTTACATACTATGGATGACAATAAAACAAATAGACAAATAGAAGCAGGCAAGATCCTTGTTTCAGATGGAAAGCTTCCTGAGAAGGTGTATAAGCGTGCGGTGAAAGAATCAGAAAAACAGGGAAAGCCCTTTTTAGAGTTGCTTCTTTCGCTTCAAGAAGTGTCAGAGGAAGACGTAACGATTGCACTCTCAAAAGTGCTTGATTATCCTTACATTCATTTGCAGGCTCAAGAAATCATAACCGGTACGCTGAATATGATTCCCAAAAATGCTGCAGAGAATTTCCATATTATTGCATTCGACCGTACATCAGCAGAACTTAAGGTTGCGATGATTGATCCTGAAGATTTTAAGGCGATTGAAACGGTTGAATTTTTAGCGAGACGATACAATTTAAATCCCGTTTTGTACATTACCTCACGGAGTTCTTTTGAATCAGCGTTTAGAAAATACGAGACATTAAAAACTGAGGTAGGTGAGTACATTGAGAAGGCTGAAATCGAATATGCAGAAGGTGAACCAGAAGAACAACTCTCCGGTGAGGATATAGAAAAGATCGTTACTGAAGCGCCTATTTCTAAAGCGGTTGATGTCATTTTGTCACATGCTGTTGAGGGGAGAGCGTCTGATGTACACGTTGAGCCGTTAGAAAAAGAAACGCGTGTTCGGTATCGTGTTGATGGTGTAATGCATGTGAGCTTGATATTACCAAAAAAGATACATCCGGCCATTGTTGCGCGTATTAAAGTGCTTTCCAATCTTAAAATCGATGAACGGAGGAAGCCACAAGACGGACGGTTCCAGGTGAAAATAAATAGAAAGGGAGTCGATGTCCGCGTTTCTACACTTCCTGTTTCTACCGGTGAAAAAGTTGTTATGAGAATTCTTGATACGACCAAAGGAGCGCTTGAACTTGAAGATTTAGGACTTGATGGGCGCGCACTGGAGATTGTTAATGAAAGTATAAAAGAGCCATACGGAATGTTTTTGGTGACGGGTCCTACCGGTAGTGGTAAATCAACAACGTTGTATTCTAGCCTTAATATTTTAAATAGAGAAGAGGTCAATATTGTGACGATGGAAGATCCGGTTGAGTATTATATTGAAGGGGTAAATCAGTCACAAATTAATCCGCAGATAGGACTTACCTTTGCAAATGGGCTCAGATCAATTTTAAGACAGGACCCTGATGTTATTATGGTCGGTGAGATTAGAGACGGAGAAACCGCAGAAATGGCTATTCACTCAGCACTTACTGGTCATTTTCTTCTCTCAACGCTGCATACCAATACAGCAATTGGTGCTATTCCGAGACTAATAGATATGGGTATGGAACGATTCCTACTGACGGCAACACTTAATGTATTACTTGCGCAGCGGCTTGTCAGACGTATTTGTGATCACTGCAAAGAAACCCATGATGTTCCGGAGCAGGTTCTTATAAAGATAAAAGAGATTTATACGTCGATGCCGGAGCGGGTAAAAAAGACTGTGGATATAGAGAATCCAACGTTCTATCGTGGAAGGGGATGCTCGCGTTGTGGACAAAAGGGGTATCAGGGACGAGTTGGTATTTTTGAAGTTCTTGCCGTTGATGAGTCAATTAAGCAAGCGATTATGCTTAAAAAGTCAATAAATGAAATTGCTGAGATTGCAAAAGAGAAGCAAGACATGATCACTATGGAACAAGATGGTGTATTAAAGGTGCTCGCGGGGAAAACCACTGTTGAAGAAATCATTCGAGTTGTATAAAATAGTAATACACTGTTTTAAAAAAGTGTGTTAGTGTAGATATAAGTTAGTAATCGCTAAAATAATAGTCCTAAGAATATGCATAAGATTCTCATTATAGAAGACGACCCCTTTTTGCTCAGTATGTATGTTACTAAACTTGAAGCAAATGGGTATGACGTTTGTTCAGAAGAGAATGGTGAAAAAGGTGTTGCTGTTATCCAAAAGGAAAAACCTGATCTTATTCTTCTTGATATTTTACTTCCGGGAAAGGATGGATTTGAGATTTTAGAAGCGGTTAAAAAAGATGATGCTGTTAAGGACACTCCAGTCATCTTGCTTACTAATCTTGGTCAAAGACGCGACATAGAAAAGGGTCTTGAACTTGGTGCAGTTGATTATTTGATTAAGGCTCATTTTACACCAAGTGAAGTCATTACCAAGATCGAAACCGTGCTTGCAGAAAAATAATAGGACAAAAACAACATGAGCTCTATTCATGAGAAGAAGCTTTTTGAGTATTTGGATGTTGTACTGGCACAGGGAGCAACAGACTTGCATATTAATGCGAAGAAGCCTCCTATGGTTCGTGTTGATTCAATACTGTATCCGATAAAAGATGAGAAGGAGCTTACTCCTACCGATACTAAAGAGCTGATTTTCTCTCTCTTTTCAGAAGATCAAAAAAAACGTTTTTCAAAAAACAAAGAGCTCGATTTTGCATATAGCCATGGGGATAAAGCGCGATTTAGGGTTAATGCTTTTGTTCAACAGGGGACCTATAGTGCAGCGCTCAGACTTATCCCACATACTATTTTGTCTCTTCAGGATTTAGGGTTACCTGAAGACATCACACACTTCACGGATCAGCAGCAAGGATTTGTACTTGTGGTTGGCCCAACAGGTCATGGTAAAACGACAACACTCGCGTCTATGGTTAATGTTATTAATGAGACCAGAAGTGATCATATCATCACGATTGAAGATCCTATTGAGTATATTTTCCCTCAGCTAAAGGGCTTGATTGCACAGCGTGAGGTGTATCATGATACGGATTCATTTGAAAATGCGCTTAAAGCAAGTCTGCGTGAAGATCCAAATGTCGTGCTTGTTGGTGAAATGCGTGATTTAGAGACTATTGGTTCAGCGCTCACACTTGCAGAGACGGGGCATTTGGTGTTAAGCACACTGCACACCAACGATGCTTCGCAGACCATTGATCGTATTATTGATGTGTTTCCACCATATCAACAAAATCAAGTAAGGGTTCAATTGGCAAGCACCTTAAAAGGAATTATTTCACAGCGGCTTATACCTAAAATTGGTGGAGGGAGAATACCCGCGGTAGAAATATTACGTTCTACTTCTGCTGTGCAAAATCTTATAAGAGAAGGGAAAACGCACCAGATCAATAACATTATCCAAACCGGTGCGGGTGAGGGCATGGTACCGCTTAATCGTTCACTTACTGAGCTTGTGAAACAGAAAACGATTACCAAGGAAAATGCGCTTTTTTATTCAAACAACGAAGATGAGCTGAAAGGCTTGATCGGCAAATAATGACTTATGGCCCAGTTCCATTTTAGAGTCAGAGACTACGCTGGCAAAGTTTCATCAGGTACACTTGAGGCCCCAGACGTGAAAGGGGCAACGCAAGCTCTCCAGGACGAGGGCTATATTGTTGTTTCTTTAGAAAAAGTAGAGAAGGTAAACGTTTTTAAGAAGATCTCAGATGTTTTTAATCGTGTTAGTGTTAAGGATTTAACCATTCTTTCCGAGCAGATGGCTACCATGTTTGATGCCGGTGTGCCTATAGTGGATACACTTCACGGTCTTGTTAAACAAACAGATAATGAAAGACTCAAAGAAATACTTCAGAAAGTTGCGCAGGATGTAGAAGGTGGCGCAAAACTGTCATATGCTCTAGGACAGTATCCAAAAGTTTTTTCTCAGTACTACGTGGGAATGGTACGGGCCGGTGAAGAATCGGGGCAGGTTTCTCAAAACCTAACCTTTTTAGCGCGGCAGCTAAAAAAATCGTACGAGATTCGTTCAGAAGTGAGAGGGGCCCTTATGTATCCAGCATTTGTTGTTTTAGGAGTCATTGCAGTTATGCTTCTTGCTGTTTTTTACGTACTTCCCAATTTACTCTCCATTGTACAAGATACTAAGGTTAAACTACCGTGGACAACGGAACTTCTGATTGGATTTACCAATTTCATAACTCATTATTGGTATATAGTTATTGCAGCAATAATCATTGCGGGAACGTTGTTTCATTACTATCGTAAGTCGGAAACGGGGAAACGTAATCTTGATCTATTGGTGATTAAGCTTCCTCTCTTTGGTTCCGTGTTTCAAAAGTTTTATCTTGCACAGTTTGCAAATAATCTATCATCACTTATCTCTGGGAACGTGTCTATTGTTAAGGCGTTCCAGATGGTAGGAGATATGGTGCCTAACGTGGTGTATAGGGATATTTTCCTTGAGACTGCCGAGAAGATTAAAGGTGGACAAAAGGTAGCAACAGTTATGTCTAAGAGTGAGTTTATTCCTCCTATGGTAGTAAATATGCTTTCCGTTGGTGAGGAAACAGGACGCATTGATCAAATTTTACAGAAGCTCGCCAGTTTTTATCAGACGGAAATTGACAATCAGCTCAAAGGTATTGTGTCGCTTATAGAGCCGATTATGATTGTTCTCCTTGGTGTTGGCGTTGCTATTATTGTGAGCGCAGTGATCTTGCCAATGTATAATCTTGCTTCTACATTGTAGCTTGAACAAGTGATCAAAGTTTGATAGTATTCTCTATTATAGACAAAACCTCATGAAAGGGGGTGAACTGGATGAAAAAAACAAAACAAAAGGGTTTTACCCTTGTTGAGTTATTGGTAGTTATTGCTATCATCGGTATTTTAGCTGCAATCGTTATTGTTGCTTTAAATTCTGCACGTGTGAGAGCACGAGACGCTAAACGTGAGTCTGACATGGCTAGTTTAAAGTCTGCGCTTGAACTCTCCAATGATAAGAATGACACATTCCCCAATAATAGTTGTGCAGGAAACGCTAGCGATGATCCCAATGCGACTGCGGCAGCATGTCATGAAACGTTCAATTCTATGATTGCGTCGCTTAAGGCAGATGACTTTCTTGAGTCAGATGGGCCAATCGATCCGCGAGATGATACAGAAAATAACTATGCTGGTGCAGCGACGCCTGGGGCAACCGATTACTACTGGTATGGGTATGATGTTGGAAACAACGGAAACTCATTTCAGTTGAGTTACTGGAGCGAAACGGCAGATCCAGAAGTAAGAAAAACACTTCCTTAGTTTTCTTTAGAAACGGCAGGACATTCCTGCCGTTTCTTCTTTAGGTAAACCATGAAGTCTTCACCACGATTTAAAATTCTGATCTTTTTTCTCACGTTGTGTCTTTTGGTACTCGGTGGGTTTTTATATTATCGGTTTTTTTATCTTACGTCGTTTGGTACCATTGCAATAACGACTATGCCTCAGGGAGCAGTGGTTTTGGTTGATGGGGAAGAGCAAGGAGAGACGCCAGTGGAAGTGAGGGTTAGAAAGGGGGAATATACTGTACGTATACAAAAAGAAGGGTATGTTACTGTTCATGAACCATTTGATATACAGGCTGGCGCATACGAACTCAGAGGATTTGCATTAGAAAGAGAAGGAGATAATTAATGCTTAGTTTTGGGCTACTTATATCGTTTGTGTTAGGTGCTGCCATAGGCAGCTTTTTGAATGTGGTCACTTTTCGCTTAAAAAGTGGAAAGAAAATGGGGCTTGCTCGTTCTGAATGTATGTCTTGTAAGAAGAAACTTTCCTTCATTGATCTTATTCCTTTAGTTTCCTTTGTATTTCTTCGTGGAAAATGTAGACACTGCTCGAGCAAAATTTCTCCCCAGTATTTAATTGTTGAACTCGTAACGGCAATTGCTTTTAGTATCGTATATGTGAGTACTTTTTATTCCTCTGGGATAATGAGCGGTACAAGCTTTGTAAACCTTCTTATCTATTGGGTATACGTTTCTTTTTTGATCGTTATTTTTGTGTATGATTTAAAACATTATTTAATACTCGACAAGGTGCTTGTACCTGCGTTTATTGTGGCACTTGTTGGGTCATTTTTTTTAGGATATCAGGAAATGCATTTTCATATTTTGGGGTCATTTATTTTTGGTTTTACATTACTTTTCTTGTATCACGTTTCTCATGGTACGTGGATTGGTGGGGGAGACGTAAAACTTGCGTTTGTGCTGGGACTTATGGTTGGGTTTCCAAACGTGATAGTCACGTTTATGTTGGCCTTTGTACTGGGAGCACTTATATCGCTTGTGCTCATGATTTTTTGCAAAAAAACGCTTAAGAGCCAAGTACCCTTCGGTACTTTTTTAACGAGTGCGACGTTCCTTAGTTTTTTTGTCGCAGCGCCTATGATAGAATGGTATATGCAGATGATTTATCTTTACTAGACACTAGAATGAAAAAAACAAAAAAACAACGGGGCTTTACTCTTGCAGAGCTTGTTATAGTGGTTAGTGTTATCTTGATACTCAGTATCATAGCCTTTGTGTCATATAGACAAAGTCAGTATAGAAGCGATGTACGAAACGGCGCAGAAAGACTGGCATCTGATTTGCGACATGCGCAGGAATTATCGCGAGGCGGTATTGTTCAAGATCAGAGTCACGGAGCGGATAGTAGGTATGGCGTTGCTATTACCTCTCCCGCTACGTATCTTGTGTACCGAGATGTAAACGGCAATATTTTCTACGATGCCGGAACGGATGATGTCATTTCACAGGAGACGTTGCCATCAAGAGTTACTATGGTTCTTCCCAATAAAGTAACGTATTCTATTTCGTTTCCTGTTGCCGGAGACTCGTCTGATACGTTTGTTTTTGAAAGCGGCGTCAAGTTAAACAGCACCCCTTTTGAGGTTACGTTTATTTCTGAGAGAGTTCATGACATAAAGCGAGTCGAGGTTAAATCAAGTGGAGTAATTACTGTGTTATGAATCAGAAGAATGATACTTCCGAATCGGGACTGAGCCTCATAGAAACAATTGTTGCCATTGCGGTGCTTTCACTGGGACTTTTTGGCGGCATTATGCTTGCGCAGTACAGCATTACCGTTATGAAGTACTCACGGAATCTATTTGAAGCCAAGGAATTTTCCCAAGAGGGGATAGAACTGGTGCGTGCCAAGCGTGATACGAATTGGCTTGAGGGAAACAAGTGGGATACGGGACTTGCACAGGGGTATTATGTTGCACGGTTTAGTGCCATAGGTAAACGAATGGAACTTGTTCCAATTCTTCCTGGGAATGCGTTTTCAGAAACAAATCTTGAAGCTACACTTGGTGACGCAACACGAATATTCCATGATACGCGAAACGTTTCTATGCCTTTTTTTACCCAAGACAGTTCTCTAGGCGTTGATGCAACAACATACTATCGACAGATAGAAATTGTTGATGACCCCGTTATATCAGATAAGAAAATTGTACGGTCAGATGTTGTGTTTCCGTATAAAGGAAGCTACCGAGTTGTTGATCTGGAAGAAGAAATATATAACTGGAAATAAGGAGCCGCGTTATGCAAGGATTACGAACATATGGTACACATAGCGACGAACGTGGTTTTACTTTCGCTGAAATGCTCGTAACAATCAGCATCTTTTCTATTGTTATTGTTGCGATTGTTGGTATTTTTATCTCGGTACTCACTGTGCAGCGTAAGGTCGCCGGTCAAAGGAAGTTGCAACAAAACATACGTTTTGCTGTTGAAGAAATGGTACGTGATATTCGAAGTGGAAAGATAGATTATACGGCTCAGCAAAAGGCAGCACCTCCGTTTACTGCTGCAACCGAGCTCCATGTCATTACGCAAGATGGTAACAACGTTACCTATTCACTTTCCGGTGGTCAACTGCTCATGGATGCAGAAGAGTTAACCGGTACTGATGTACAAATTAATACGCTTAAATTCTACATTACCCCGGACAGCTCACCCTATTTAGGAGGTACAGCTGATTCACAATCGCGGGTGACAATCTATGTTGATTCTGAATCCACCGTACTTAAGCAAAAAAGTGCCATGACGTTTCAAACAACAGTTACGAGTAGAATTTATGAGAGATAACATACTACCAAAAACACAGTGTAGTGATGAGCGAGGATCAACCCTTGCCCTTTCTATCGTTATTCTTGCGGGCGTCATGGGCATTAGTCTTGCAATTGGGGCAATTACAGTAAAGGAACTCAAGACAACCAGCAATGAAACGATCTCGGCCACTGCTTTTTTTGCCGCTGACGCGGGAATGGAGCGTGCAATCTATGAGCATAATGTGAATAATAAAAGATCAGGCACTTTTACCCGTACACTCGGAAACAATGCACGATTTTCTGCAACGCTTTCAAAAAAGCAGTCTCAAAGTGGCGAGTTGCATCAAGATGAGCCCCATGAGTATAGTTTACCGAGTGGTTCTGCAAAAGAAATAACTTTGACGTGGGAACGTTCTCAAAATCCTGATTACAATACGGGAATCGTTGCTCCTTCTATGCTTTATAAACTTGTTTCTTTTGGACCCGGTGGGTCTATTCAAGAAAAAAATATTGTGGAGAAGGAAGGTCTGTGCGATCCTACGTGCGGATCAAATGGGTGGAAGATTCCCATTGATCCCAGTAAAGATTCTATTTTCCGTATTAAACCGGTTGATAATGGTGCACAGTATTCCATTACAATATCTGACGGAACAGGAACACTTGATGTTATTGTTGTTGAATCAACCGGGATATATAATGAAGCAAAACGTGCCGAACGCACAGAACTATCAGAAAATGAGCCGGTGATGGGACTGTGGGACTACGTGCTAGTAAGTGGTACTAATTTGTAGAATATATGACTAAGGGTCAAGCTAAAAAGCGCATAGAGAAGCTTAAGAAAGAGATACGACATCATCGGTATTTGTATCATGTTCTTGATACCGTAGAGATCTCTGATGCGGCACTTGATTCGCTCAAAAACGAACTGGAAAAGCTAGAGAGACACTATCCTGAGTTAATTACTCCGGATTCACCAACACAACGTGTTGGCGGCAAACCACTCGGTAAGTTTGTAAAAGTTCCTCATTCGAAACCGGTTCTCTCTCTCTTTGATGCGTTTTCAAAGGACGATTTAATTGAGTGGGAAAAAAGAAATAAAAAGGTGCTTGGACGTGATGTTCAATTCGATTATTTTTCTGAGCTTAAGATAGATGGACTTTCTATTGTCTTGCGTTATGAGGGAGGGGTGCTTAAAACGGGAGCGACGCGCGGCGATGGGAAAATAGGTGAGGATGTTACTCAAAATTTAAAAACGATTGAGGATATACCGCTACGGCTCAGGGGAAAAGAAGTTCCGGATGTACTGGAGGTGAGAGGAGAAGTGTACATGACTCAAGATTCTTTTTCCAGGCTTAATAAAAAACAAAAAGAAAAGGGGGAAGCGCTGTATGCAAATCCACGAAACGTCGCTGCTGGAAGTATCAGACAGCTTGATTCGTCAATAACCGCGTCTAGGGACTTGAAGTTCTTATCGTTTGAAATTATTACTGATCTTGGTCTAAAAAACCATGTTCAGGTTCATGATTCACTTAAAGAGTTTGGGTTTCCGGTTAATCCTAATAATGAGTACTGTAAAGATATTACCGCTGTGTTTGATTATTGTGAGAAATGGGAGAAAAAGAGGGAGAAGTTGCCATACGATACGGACGGGGTTGTTGCTGTAGTTAATTCAATTTCTCTTGAACGAGAGCTTGGGAGTGTTGGCAAAGCAGAGCGTTTTATGATTGCCTATAAGTTTCCTGCTGAGCAGTCAACAACAGTCATTACTGACATTGAGGTTCAAGTGGGGAGAACGGGCGCGCTTACCCCTGTTGCGATATTAACACCCACGCGCGTTGCCGGTTCCACAGTGAGTAGGGCGTCTCTTCACAATGCTGATGAAATTAATCGTCTTGATATACGTATTGGCGATACGGTCATTATCCAAAAAGCAGGAGACATTATCCCCAAGGTGGTTGAAGTCATTTTGCGACTGAGGACAGGCAAAGAAAAAAAATTTATTTTCCCTAAAAAGTGTCCTATTTGTGGTTCAGCCATAGGGCGCAGGGAAGGTGAAGCGATTCATTACTGCAGCAATCCTCAGTGTTTTGCCAAAAATCGTGAACGGATCATTCACTTTGTGTCAAAAAAAGGGTTTGATATTGAGGGACTTGGGATCTCAGTTGTCGATCAGATGTTAGAGCGTGATCTTATAGCTGATCCCGCGGATCTCTTTACCCTTACCAAAGAAGATCTTCTTACTCTTGATCTTTTTGCAGAAAAAAAGGCCGTAAATATTTTAAAGGCACTTAAAAATAGCAAAGAGATTGAGTTATATACATTGATTATTGCACTTGGAATTAGGCATGTCGGTGAGCAGACGGCAGTGGTTCTTGCAGATCGTTTTAACACGCTTGATGCCCTTTCCAAGGCTTCCAAGGAGGAGCTTGAAGCTATTCATGATATTGGTCCAGAGGCTTCAGAGAGTATTGTTTTGTACTTTGATTTACCTGAGACCAAAGACCTTTTGTCAAAGCTAAAAAAGGCTGGGATACATATTGATTCTCCTAAAAAAAATGAAGCAACACTTAGGGGAAAAACGTTTCTTTTTACCGGGACGCTTGAGGCAGTCTCGCGGGAAGATGCAAAAGAGCTTGCTAGAAAACATGGTGGGCGCGTAGTCTCAAGTGTGACAAAAAAACTTGATTATTTAGTTTGTGGCAAAAAGCCAGGCTCAAAGTTTGAGAAAGCAAAAAAAATGGATATTTCTGTTTTGGATGAAGATGCTTTTCTGAGTCTTGTTCCAAGGAGGTAGGCAGAGTTCGACATCTTGAATAGGATGTCAATAACGTCTTTACTGAGTAAAGAATGCTTTTGTTGTGCGCTTTAAAGGCAGCCAGTCATTTTACCTTTACGAAAAAGTAAGGTACTATCAAGGCAAATGATAAAGATAATCACATGAAACTAAAAAGCATATTCTTTCTCTTTATTCTTGCGCTTTTTTTTGGAGGGTGTTCAATAAAAAGTACTACAACTGAACCTATTGCTGAACAAAGAAAAGAAGCCGTCTTTGAAAGGCGTATTCAAGAGAAGATGGAAGCGATTGATACATCTGGGTGGGAGACGTATAGGGACGAGGAATATGAGTATGAATTTAAATATAGTCCTAGTTTTTGGGGTC
>JAHISJ010000011.1 GCA_018818205.1 Patescibacteria group bacterium | reverse complement strand
TTCTTGTAAATGTAAGAGTTTGCTCATACAATTGTGAGTGAAGGTGTGCATTTCATTGAGGGTTAGCTGTCAACTAGCTACATTTTACCTCAATTATGCCACCTTCTTTAGTTAGATCCCACACTGTTTAGTATAGAGCCAGAAAACACTTGACAGAAACTTCATGATGTGATATAGTTTCAATGTAAATCGATTATAATTTATTTTAAAAGCCACCTTGTTTATGTAGAGTGATTACGGTAACTAGGATGCACACACCTTTGATCCTAATCCCGTTATCCTCTACATTGATAAGGTGGTTTTGTTATTTGTACGGGTAGTGTATACTAAGGTTAAAGTAAGAAACAATTTATGAGCAAAAAGGCAATAATCGCTATTGTCATTGTTGTGGTATGTATTTTAGGGGGAGTGGGGGGCTTCTTTGTGTTGAAGTATTTAGTTCTAGATGGGCAGAAAGTCGATGAGAATCGTCAGGAAGAGATAAAGCAAGTGGATGAAATAGCGTTATCTAGGCCGCTTATAGTACAGTTTATAGAGACTATCAAAAAGAAAACGGGTGAAGAGAGCGTTCTCTACTTTTTACGTATTGATGACAAAAAAGTATTTACCGTACCACTTCCGAGTGATTTTGATAAAACAGTAAAGCCAGTTATAAACGGTGAGTATATCTTTTATTTAACATCAAAGAAGCAAGGCGATGATTCAGGCATGGTAAAGAAAACGGTATATAGAGAAAACATACTCTCGGGCGACAAAGAAAAATTAGCGGTTACTTCGCTTGCCTCAACACCAAAATCACTGTGGGTTTCTCCTGATGGCACGTATCTGGTGCTTTCAAGAAAGCCAACGGATATTCCTGAAACTAGTGAGAAGGATGAAAATAACAAAACGTCTCTTAGAGACTATAAAAATGAACAATCTCTCTCTGTTGTTGATATAAAGAAAGGTAATGAGGAAGAGGTAGTGCCGTTTTCTGATGAGATTGCAATGGGTTCGTTTGCTCATTTTGATCCAGAAGGCCGGTATTTTTATTTCTTTGAACGAGCTGATGACGTCTGGGAAATTCGTGCATTAAATCTTGAGACAAAGGATATTGATAGGCCTTTTGGCCTAGTTAACTTTGAAGCACTCTCCTTTTCTCCAATAGAGGAAAAAACGGGCGAGGCTCAGCTTGTGCTTTCACCAGATGCGCAGACGATACTCCATTCAAAGGTAAAAAAGTCAAGGGATGTTGCAACAGATGAGAAGGTAAGCAAAACAGAAGTCTCAGCAATTAGAACGAGAAATGGTGCAAAGGATGAACTTTTTTCAAAAGAAGGTGTACTCGAGGATCTGGAATGGGCCAGCGACAACGAACACTTTGTCTATGTTTCTTCATCTGACGATGGATCATTCGATGAAACAGAAATGTGGATCGCGACATTAGAGGAAGAAAGCGGTCAGAAGGTGCACAAAAATCCAGATCCCGATAAAAAAATTGGCGATGTTCATTTTTTGCCTGATAGTAGACGACTTATTTACTCTGAGCATGTTGCAAACAAAAATGCTCGAATTTTGCTCTTGGAGGGAAAAATGTATTCCGAGGATGTTGTTTATAGCAGGGACGTACTCGAAGGTGAGCGCGCTATTAGTTTAACGGTGCTTGCTGTAAGTGAACTTGATTTTGATCTATCATGGAAGTCGCCAAACCTTGTTACTACGCTCAGAGATTCATCAACAGAAGATCCAATCTTTGGCCAAGGAACTGTAAACAAAGATCAAATAATCAATTATGTGAAGGAACGTAGTAGTTCGCTTATTAAGAGAAAGCCCTATATTGGCGAAGAGTGGGCAGTAACGCGGTTTGAGTTTCCACAAGGTCATGATGATTATGTGTATGTGGTATATGATGACAACCATGAAATGGGAAGAGAGTTGCTCTCCTGCAGTGAACTCGAAGGGGCAGTTAATTGCTCGGTTGTTGGATCGTTTAAGGTGCAAGGTGATACGTGGCGGCTTGAGATGGGTGAAGATCCTGTACAGGAAAGTGCTATAACATACTATCGTTTTGATCCTGAGTCACGTTCGTTTGTCATTGCTGAGTCGTCCAGTCAAAAAGTATATATTCCGTACTCGGTAGATGACTTGAGAGAAATACAAAGCAGGGTTGATAAAGGCGAGGAGCAGTTCAGAAGAGATCCCGTAGAAGCGGTGAAACAGAGCATCCCACTTGGGTTTAAAATGAGCAGTGAGCAGGAATTCAAAGTAGTGTCAGAAGATGATACAATCACTCAGGTAAAAGCATATAAAGGAGATAATGCGTTTATGTTTACGCTTAAACGGGTGGTGAGAGAGGATCAAACGGGTATCTGGACAATTATTAGTGTTGAAAAAGATTAAGAAACGTTTTAAGCTTTGATTGTGCTTTGAGAGATATGTGTTTTTCTGGGGGTATAGTTAAGTGGTATAATTCCGGTCTCCAAAACCGGAGTCGTAGGTTCGATCCCTACTACCCCTGCATTTGTTGTTTACGCACACGAAGGCCCATTTGGACTCTTTTTTTGTTCAATTGTGTTTATAAAAAACTAAGGTTGTCCACATATTATGCTCAGTATAGTTATTGTCCAAAAAGCGTCATATGGTACTCTGAACTATCAACCCTCATAGAGGGTTGAAGTATTTATAAAATATAATCGAGATTATGACAAAAAAATCTCTTAGTGTGTTAGTAGCGTGTTTGGTTCTTGCAACATCGTTTGCAGTGTTCAAATATGCGCCCAATATGCACAATATGAACAATGTTGATGCGAATGCATCAGATGAAGGTGTCGCTCAGGACACTTTTTTAGTTTTTGATGATGCGGAGTCTGAATATTTGTATGAGCATGCACGTGAAGTAATTGAACAATACGATGGTCATATTAAGACTGTGCTTGAACCATATGTAGTTATTGCATCAATTACTGAAAGCACAAAAAATGAACTCCTTGCAAAGGGGAGCGTAAGAGCTGCGTATAGTTCAGAAATCAATACTGATCTTATTAAGCAATTTGGTCCTGATGTTGGCCGTTATGCTGAAGTTTGGAATGCAATGCATAATTCACCAAGCGTTCATGTTGAGATTGAAGGAAATCCTGATAGTCCGGTACGAGAGATCTCGGATGAGAAAATTAAAACTACAAAAGAAAACTCACATGCCAAAGCTCCCTATAAAGCAGGGTATTACGATACAACTGAATACATGCTGGGGAAGATTTCTGTGGCAATCATTCTCACGGAAAGCGATGGTTCACTTGATCCTTCAACTGAAGATTGGACAGTAGCAAAAGAGCAGCAAGTACAAGCGGAGATACTTAGTAGCTTGAATTGGTGGGAGACACAAAGTGCTAAATATATTGATCAACCAATCACGTTTATTCCACATTTTTATGTACCAAGTAGTGATAGCCGTGTTGAGACACAATATGAACCGATAAACCACTCGAGTCTTGAAGATGATACGACGTGGCTTCCTGAGGTTATGAATAATTTTGGGTATAATAGTGGTGATGGATACTATGCGGATTCATATGCGTTCATTAACAATATGCGTACTCAAGACAAGAGCGATTGGGGATTTGTAGTGTTTGTTGCTGATAGTGAAAACGATGTTGATAATATGTTTGCTGATGGAGCCTTTGCGTACGCGTTCTTAGGAGGTCCGTCTGTTCAAATGACGTACGGTAATGACGGGTATACAATTGATAATATGGATGCCGTTCTTTCGCATGAAATTGGGCATATCTTTTATGCTCTGGATCAATATCTTGGTGCGGGGGACGATTGTAGATTAAGAGCAGGTTATGGCTTTGTCGCAAATCAGAATAGTACTTATAATTTAGACGGCGGTGCTTGTGCATTAGATGAGGGTAGTATAATGCGTGGAGATACCGGACCCTATATTTTTGAACAAATAGATCAGTTTGCGCGTGGACAGATTGGATGGATGGACGCTGACGCTGATAAAGTAGCAGATATATATGATGTTGAATCTCAAGCTGTGCTGGATGTGGCGGGTGTAGTAAATACTAAAACACCTACGTTTAGTGGAGTTTCAGAGGTTGGCATAAAGACAAATGCTAATCAGTATACCGATTCCTATTTATCATCAGGTTATACTACGATACATTCTTTTCTTCCGGTAAATAGCAGCAACCCCGACGTATTAACCGCATCAGACTATAAAATAGATGGTGGTGACTGGGTTCCAACTACTTTAACTGACGGAACCATTGATTCAGGTGGGGAAGCATTTTCTGTTTCATTTCCCGCGGGACTTTCTAAAGGAGGACATACAATTCATGTGAGGTCTACCAGTCAGTATGGAGGTGTCGGAGCGGTTAGTTCGTATGACTTCACCGTGGATCCACTGCCTGGAGCAATCTCAGATCTAAAGGCTTCAAGAACTAAGGGGAACGTTGCACTGACCTGGACCAATCCCGTTTCGGAAGACTTTGGTGGTGTTAAAGTACTCAGAAGAACTGACCGTTTTGCAGATGGTCCTGATGATGGTGACGTCGTTTATGATGGAAAAGCTAACGCATACGATGATAGCAGCGTCACCGATACGCAGAAATATTATTATTCTGTCTTTACCTATGCAACATACGGTAGTTTTGTACGAGATGTCTGGGTTGTTGAGGTATCCGGCATGGAAGAAGCAGCAGGGACAAAGATACAGGATCAGGTTCTTGATAGGACTCCTGTATCCGGTTCACCAAGCAATTTCTGGGCACGTGGAGGAGCGAGCGAGGTAAAACTTACGTGGAACAACCCGGCAACATTTGACAAGGTTTATGTGGTAAGAAAAACGGGAGATGAATGGGCAAAAGACGTAAACGATGGTGATAGAGTCTACGAGGGTCGTGATATTACTACCCTAGACAAGAGTGTCAGAAACGGTACAAAATATACGTATACTGCATATGCTTGTAACCAAGCGATGGAGTGTTCCAAAGGGGTTGGTGCGTCTGCCACGCCTAATCAAAGACTCATTGTAACTGGAGCAGGCGAGGGAAGTTCACCATATGTAGAGACGTTCGAATATTCTGGTAAAGCTGTGTGGAAGTTTATGGCGTATGACAAGAATATGAAGCATGGTGTAGAGGTAGCAACGGGCGATCTTGACGGTGACGGCGTTGATGAGATTGTTACCGGTACAGGTGATGGCGGTGCGCCACAGATACGTGTTTTTGATAGTCGCGGTAAAGTCAAAATGACCAATGGATTTTATGCCTATCCTAAGAGTTTTAGGACGGGAGTCCATGTTGCGGTTGGTGATGTTGATGGAGATGGAAAAGCTGAGATTATTACCGGTCCCGGAAAAGGTGGTGGTCCTCATGTCAAGATTTTTGACGGGAAAGGAAAACAAAAGTTCTCTAATGCAATCTTCCCGTACAGTAAAAATTTCAGAGGTGGCGTTCATGTTGCAGCCGGAGATATTAATAACGATGGTACAGAGGAGATTATTGCTGGAGCGGGAAGTGGGGGAGGACCGCACGTGCGTGTCTTTAATCGAAATGGGAAAACCGAGCTTAATGGTGGATTCTTCGCCTATGGAGAGAACTACCGTGGTGGTGTACTCGTAGCTTCTGCTGACATTAATCGTGATGGAAAAGATGAAATTGTAACGGGTACTGCCATGGGTGGTGGTCCACACGTGAGAACGTTTAACGCGTCTGGAAAGCCTGACTTTACCCCTGGCTTCTTCCCATATAGCAAGAAATTTAGAGGGGGAGCGAACGTTGCTACTTTTGATTTAAATGGTGATAATAAAGCTGAGATTATTACCGGACCAGGCAAAGGTGGTGGTTCGCAAGTTCGTGTGTTTACCCGGTACGGTAAGCCATACTTAACCTCAGGATTCTTCTCGGGAAGCGAGAAGGAAAGAAACGGTATTCACGTTTCTGCAGGGAGCTTCTAGGGTATAAGAAGAGATCAATGCTACACAAGCTGTCTTTAAAAGACAGCTTGTGTTTGTATATATGTTCTTTCTTGGTATGATGGAATTAAAGTAGTAATAAAAAAATATGTTCAGAGTAATTTCTCGTGTGTTAAAAGGCTTTATCCCTATAATGCTAGTATTATTTTTGCTTACTGGGTGTTCTATCCCTGTGTATCATCAAACATCGCTTGCCGAAGCGAAGGCCGGTGAAATTAAAGAAACCTTTGATAAAACAGACGAGACGCTTTTAGAGGCTAAAGATATTAGTGAAAAAGTATATGATGACGCGCTTGTAAGCAAGATTATGGAGGGCAATTTGGAGGATATAGTAGGATTTGAGGAGTCATTTTATGCGGGAAAGGGTGAGTTAGAAAATGTGTCGGGGAAGATTGACGAAATGAATGCTATGCGTCTTCCGTCAAGCTACAAAAATGGGTATGTAGCAAATCTCACCAAGGCGTATGATGCACGAATAGCTGCATTTGAAAATGCAGAAGCATTGCTAAGTAACAGTAAGGATCTCGCTTCAGCACTAGTTGGTTATGACAGTGGTATTAATCGAATGACTCAAATAGGGGACAAGTTGCCCATAGTTTTAGAGATAGAAGTATCTGATCTGGAGTCTGCAAAGGCGCTTGAAAAGGAGACGGTAGCTATTGTGAAGGATGGTAAGATTTGTGAGAGTGAATTTAGTAATGCAGGTATTGCAGTGGATGTCCCTGTATTCCAAGAGCTAAGCGAGTCAGCTCATGACGTTCGAGAAGTTATTGCTGCTGCTGATAGTATTGCGTTTTCAAGTACTGGTTTGCTAGAAAGTTTAGAAAAAGAAGATAGTTGGGGAATCCTTGAATACTCTATGCAGATTCCAGTATTTAAAGAGATGCTTGTTGAAGCAATGGTAGACTATGTTGAAAACTTTCCAGTAGATTTAGTTGATGAGAACAACGATTTAACGACCAAAGCACAAAATCAAATTGAGGACTGGAAAAGTGAACACATGGCACCACTCTTTGTTACATTTGATGAAAAACAAAAGGAAATTGAGAATACGGGCTTACAAATCTAGTTGCTAATTCTATTTTAAGCTCGATTCACGTTTATAGCACTTGACATATTTCAAATAGTATGCTATGTTTTTTTGTTATCCCAGATAAGTGATATTTTATTTAATAGCATAGTATATATGAGAGCAAAAAATATTGTTCGTGGTGTGAGTGTGAGCGTGCTTTTTTTGAGTGTTTTAGCATTTTCTGCGTGTACCATACCGCTTTACCATCAGACGGGGAAAGCTGATCAAAAGATCAAAGAGGTTAAAACTGTTTTTGACGAGGTAGACGGCATAGCGCAAAGTAGCTTCGAGCTTAGTGAGAAGGTATATCGTGATAGCCTTGCAGAAGGTGTCATGAAAAGTAACTTAGATGAGGTGCAGACAAAGCAAGAAGAACTTAAGGAGTCAAAGGAAAAAATAGAGAGTACGCAGAGTGTTATTGATGAAATTAATGCCATGCGACTCCCTGCAGACTACAAGGAAGAAGCACTTCCCAAAATTACTGAAGCACGTAGTAAAAGGTTAGAAGTGGTTGATGTTGCTGAAGATTTACTTTTCAAAAGTGAAAATCTTTCATCAGCGATTGTGAATTATTACAGTGCAACAAACCGAATGGAAAATGCTGTAGATAAACTTGACAGCTTAGAGGAACTTGATTTTGATGATCCTGAGACTTTTAGTAAAGCAAAAGCAGTGTTTGAGGAAGTTTCTAGTGAAATTAAGCAGAGCCAATCTGAGTATAATGCTGCTGCTGCGTCAGTTAATGCTGAGGTTTTTTCACGGCTTAGAGATTCGGTAAACGATTTTTCAATTGTTGCGGAGTCACTCGATAAGATTATTGTGCATCTTGAGGAACTGTATGATTGTGTTCAGAAAAAAGACAAAGAAGCATGTCTTAAAACATATGAAGAATTGCTCGGTGAGTACCAGGTGTTTACATCGGCACTTCAAAACTTTAGCATCAACTTTCCATATGATCTGGTGAAGGGAAACGACTTTACGACAAAGGGTGAAAATCAGATTCAGGTATGGAAAGATGAAAACTTCAAAAACCTCTTTGATGACTACGATTCCAAAAAGAGAGAGTTAGAAGAGATTGATAATCGTGTTAAAGTGGTCGTGAATAAGTAAGCTACTCACATCCCCGTCAATTTAGGCGGGGATGTTTTTTATCTACCACTGACTGTTAGTAATTGATACAATGAAAACAATGCTATCTAATAATATTACAATGATGAAGAAGTTTTTTATTCTTTCGTTTGTGTTTGTATTTATTCTTGGTGTTTCCGGGTGTGTTTTTAATAAAACTGAACAAGATCAGTCGGTGTCTAAGGAACCGATAGAAGAGGAGCCAATCGAAGAATATTCATTCCAAACGAACGATGAGGTAATGGCCCTTGGAAAATCAATTGTTTGCTCTATTGATCATGAAGGCGAAGAGGGCAGTCAAGAAGGGACACTCTATGTACACGATAAGAAAACACGTACTGATTTTACGGTCGTTCTTGAGTCTGGGAGAGAGTTTAAAGGACACTCAATAGATGATGGAGAATATGTGTATTCCTGGAATGATGAAAGCGATGGTTTAGATGATGAACCAATAAAATATAAGAGTGATATTTCAGATACTGAGGACATGTTGAGCGAGGAAGATAAAAAAGAAATTGAAGAAAACTCTCGATTTGAGAGAAAATGTAAGACGTGGAGGGATGTTGATGAATCTAAGTTTGTCCCTCCAAGTGACTTAGAGTTTAAAGATATGGATGAAGAACTTAGAAAACTTGATGAAGCTGCATCTGGTGTAGAAGGCTTTAATGATCCGTGCTCAGTATGCGAAACTGCATCAGGCTCCAGTAAAGAAGAACAAGAGTGTAAAAGATTACTTAAGTGTGATTAGAGTTAAAAGATAAAAATCAAAAAAAATGAAACAACTATCGACTCTCACGAAGGATGCATTTAAATCAGTTATCGATAATTTTGGATTCTTGCTTGCTGTGCAACTTTTGGGAAGCTTGATTCCACTCGGTGTGGTTATCGTCTGGGGAGTTTTTGCACTATTTTCTGAAAAGGCCGGTGACACTACTTTTGGATCAGACTCAGGAACAATTCTTTTTGGTGCTTTATTTATGATTGTTATGGTTTTTGCGAATAGCGTTTATTATGCCGCTAATGTTTTGGCTGTTAGGGATGCATATGAGAAGAAAAAAAGAAAAAAGTATGGTGAGTATTTTAAGGCAGCGTTTGGTCTTATGGCTAAGGTAACGGCAGTGACTATTATCATGACTGCTTTGGTTATTTTTGGGCTTATCTTTTTGATTATTCCTGGATTACTGGTTGCTTACTATTTGATGTTTGCATTAATGGTAGTAGTACTTGAGAAAAAGTCTATTTTTGGAGCACTTTCAAGAAGCTTTAATCTTGTATCTCAAAATTTTTGGCCACTCCTGGGAAAAATTATAGTGTTTGGAATTTGCTATTTGCTGGTTGTCATAGCTACCAATTTTATTCCGCTGGTTAATATTGTTGTATCGATCTTTGCAAACATGATTGCGATAATGTTTATTTATGTATTGTACAGAGAGGTTATAGAAAAAGAAAAACATTCTGCCAAAAAATGAGATTTTTGACAGCACTCTTTGCATATGATACCTTTTACACAAGTGTTATTTATAACTAAAAAATAAACAAATGCAAATAAAGACGCTCAGCACAAAAGCTGTCTGTGGTGTTCTTGTTGGTTTCTTGGTTCTTACATTCTCAGGATGTACGATTCCATTGTACCATCAAGTCGTTGAAGCAAATAAGAAAGTGGACGAGGTAAAAAAGATTTTTTCTGATTCAGACGCGGTTGTTTCAGAGGCACACGCCTTGAGTCAAAAGGTCTACAATGATAGCTTGACCCAGCGAGTGATGGAAAATAATCTGGACGATATTAACGAGCTCAATGGAAAACTTGATACTGAAAAAGAAAATCTTGTTAAGGCCGAAGGTATATTAAAAGAAGTTGAGGGTTATAGACTTCCTCAAGATTATAAGGATGGTTATTTAAAGGCAGTCAAGGATGGTCGGTCAAAGCGCATTGAGCAAATTGATGTGGTTGAAGGTCTCCTTTTTGAAAGTGAAAACTTAGCTTCAGCATTGGTAGATTATTACAGTGCAATTAATAGGCTGGAACAGGTTGGCAATAGAATGGGCGAGATGCCAGAGATTAGTTTTGAAAATCCTGAAACTATTGAACAGGCAAAGCAGATTCTAGGCGAGGTAAGTACTGGTGCAAAAGAAGTGCAAGCTGAGTTTAACGATGCTGCTGCATCGGTGAGTGTTGATGTGTTTACCAAGCTACGAGACACTGCAGTTGATCTAGGTAACGTGGCAGACGCGTCTGATGCTTTGGTAACGATCTATGAAGCACTTTTGACTGCGGCGATTAATGGAGATGAACAAGGCTTTGTTAATGCATATAACCAGCTTCCTGTTCAGCTTGAGGTACTTGTTGCATCACTTGAGAAATTTGAAGCAGGATTCCCGGCTGACCTTGTTGATAACAATGGTGACTTAACCACCAAGGCTGAAAATATGATTCAGACATGGAAGGATGATAACTTTAAGGATCTCTTTAATCAATATGATGATTTGCAAAAGACTATAGATGATATTGATAACGCGATAAGTCAGGGATATAAATAAAAAAAATAATATAAACGTATGAATGATCAAGCTCAAGCTCCTGTTCCACAGAAAAAGGGTGGAAAGGGAGGGATTGTATTTGGAGTAGTGAACCTTCTTCTCATTATTGGGCTCGGCATAGCACTTGCGGTTGTTGGCGTTCTTCTTTACTCAAGAATATCAAAAGATTCTGGTCAAGAACTTGCGTTTACCGGTGGGGGTGCAGATCTTTCTGAAATGTATAAGAAGGTCAATCCCAGTGTTGTCTACTTGTTTAACAAGGACGTTAAGCTTGCTCTAGATGAATATGGACAAATTAAATATCAAACTGCAGCATCGCTTGGTTCCGGTGTCATCTACGATTCGGATGGGTACATTATTACTAACGCGCATGTTATTGCGGACGAGCTTGGCACAAAAGTGTTCTCATCAGTGCAGGTAGTTTTTCCTGAGACAAATGAGGTCAATGTGGCAGAAGTTCTTGCTGCAGATCCACTTAATGACATTGCAATTGTCAAGATTCGAGAAAGAAGTTTGCCGACGTCTGAGTTTGGTAACATGAAAGACGTAAAAATTGGTGACTCGGTTTTTGCGGTGGGAAGCCCCGGAGGTGCAAACGATATTGTTGCTAATCTCAAAAATACAATGACTGCAGGGATTGTGAGTGGACTCAATAGGTCATTTGGTGTTATTGGTGTTGGTGATGCACTGTCACTTCAAGGTGAAATTCCCGAAACAATCCCATCACTTGCTCATAATGATCTCATCCAAACTGATGCAGCGATCAACCATGGTAACTCAGGTGGACCATTATACAATATTGATGGAAAAATTATCGGTATTAATACGCTTGTTGAAAGAACACAGGGTCAAGAAGGAATGGGTTTTGCTGTTCCGGTTGATACGGTAAAGCGTATTGCTGATGAAGTTAAAGAAACAGGTAAACTTACCGCTCCTTATGTAGGCGTTGCCACGCTCAGTATTGATAAAGCGTCTGCACAGATGTATGGATTTAAAGAAGATGAAGGTGCAATGGTATACTTGATTTTACCAAACAGTCCTGCCGCAAACTCAAAGTTACAGCCACTTGATGTAATCACTGGATTTAACGGTCAGAAGGTTACCTCAGCAAGTGATTTTGATGAGATGCTTTTAGGGGTCAAGGCTGGTGATGAAGTAACACTTGATGTAAATAGCCAAGGGGCTAAGAATACCGTTAAAATTAAGACGATTGAGACACCGTTTCTTAAAGGACTGTAAGCACTTGTTTTATTGAAGAAAGATATTTATTTTTCTAGATTCTTTGTTTTACTACGTATATGAACCCAGAGCACCCCTCCTTCACCCCACCCCAAGAACAAGAAAAACTCTCTAACCTAGAAAAGTGGCTTTCTTCTGAACTCCACAAACAGTATGAAGAAACAGCCAAGGCGCTAAACGAGCTGGGTCTTTTGGAAATCCTCCCTGAATGCGGAGAGATTGGCATTGTTGGCACTGATGGAAAAGAGTATCCGTTGCCAAGTGAAGAACAGATCAAAGAAGAAATGCTTAAAAACAGAGAAGTCTTTGAAACCAAGATGAGCCAAGGCTTCACTGAGCTTGAGATTACTCCGTTTGCGCTGCCGCTTGAGAGACTCATTGACGTAGCAAAGAAAACCATTTTGAAACACTACAAAGAAGGAAAACTCTTTGGCACCAAGGAAAACCCAGACGATGAGTCAGAACCTTTAGAACTGCTTAAGCTTGATGAAGATAAGCCGTTCTTGCTCTGGGAAGGACTTAAAGACGCAGACACACAAGGAACACTTATCTACTACCCTGAGGAGTTCTCAAAGAACCACCAAGGACTTACAAAGCAAGAACTTCTTGAAGCATCAAAAGACTCTTCCTTCTCTGGTTTTAACGTTTATCTTAGAGAAAAAGACATTAATACCCCGGAAAAAGGAAAAACACAAGGAGGGAGAACACGTCTTGGATCAGGGAAATCATCAGAAGGATACCTCCAAGCTCTCCAAACACAACAAGAATATCAACAAGAATCAGGTCAAACCCCTGAAGATTGGCTCACCCTCTTTTCAACCCATCTCAAAAAAACCAATCAAGTGATTGATGAATACCATGTAAGCGCAAAGTACAACCGACTTATTGGGTCATACCATCCCGCTTCCAAGGGTGTACCGATTGCGGGCTGGAATAATAATGATCGGCAAGCTTTTCTCTATAGGAGTAATCTTGGGCATAGTTTTTTATCTTTTGGGGCTCGCTCCGCGGTGAGGATTCCACCACTTGAGGGTTAAGACATAATTTCAAACGGCAATCTAGAATCTGTTTCTATTTTTTTAGGTAACCATATTTCATCAATTTTGTGAATTATAGTTGGGCTGTGCTAAAATAAAACTATAGCAGTAAATACATCACTTTGATTCGTTAACGTTAACCCTCTATGCCAAAAGGTGAGCAATCTTCACAATATGAACCAGAAACAGAACCTGTAGAAGGTAAGCTTTCTGATAAGGAAAAAGATAGTATAACACTCAGAGCCAGCGTTCGTAGGGAGCAGCAAAATCTTAAAGTTGAGGCTTTGAATTTGGAACAGCCAGGTTCAACTGAGGCGATGAAAGAGACATACGAGAGAACTCTACAAACGGTGAACAAAGAAGCAAGCGGAGAAGCGGTTGAAGAAAAAGCACCGGATGGGCTACTCAAAGAGTCATCACGGCTTGAAAAAAAGGCTCGTGAGGTAGAGCATCTTTTTCCAAACCTCGCTGCGTTTCTTGGCGCCAGAGCGACAAAGCTACGTGAACTGTCTGGGCAAGATTATGCAGAGGTTCTATCAAATACCAAAGACAATCAAAGAGCAAGCAAAGGCATTCCTAAAATTGCCCCTTCCAGCTTACTTCCCGATGCTATACTCCTTGGCATGAAGACAAGGCAAGTACGACAAAAAAGTCTACCGGACCAGAACAAAATTGCTTTGGCCGTTTCTAAAGATGAAGAATTGCTTAAAGAGTATGCGCTTGTTTTACCCGAAGAGGATCGAGCAGCGTTTTTGGACATGATTCCGGAAGAGAAACGGTTACATATCGCACGGCTTCTTGATGCCTCAGCTTCTAGTGTCTTACACCAATCTTTGTTGGCAGCAGGTAGCGAGGAAGCAAAACAAAGAATGAAAGTAAGGAGCAGACTCAATCAAGAACTGCGCGGTGTCGTTGAATCAGGGAAGGGGACCGACAAAAAAATGGCCAAAATATTGGCAGAGTCTCTAGGCGAGCTTGGCGAAGATACGCGTCAGCTTCTTCTGGAGATTATGCGTGATGAATACGAAGAACAATACAGAGAAGAAGGCAAGGAAGTAAAAAAAGATTTTTTACCTCGGGTAATGAAAGTCTTCTTAGATAATTTTGAAGATTTTAAAGGAAATGACATTGTCTTGCACGTTGCTGGAGATAAGCAAACGAACCGGCATCTTTCAATCTATCTTTTAGGTAAACTTATAAAAAACGGTTATTTACCAAAAGACGTTGGGGAGTGGTGGAACGAGGGGAAAGAGGAAGCAAAGACAGGAAAAAGAGAAATTGAAGACGAGAAAGAAAAGCTGGCGATTATTAAGAGTGTTGTCACTGATCTTGAGGTTATTCCTAGTCGAGAAATTTTGGAATTTATTGCAAATGACGAAGTATGGCACGATATCTCGCTTTCTGAACGCATAGAAAAAATCAAAGCCAGCCAAGAAGAATTTGCTCAATTTACAAATAACCGAGAGCTGGTCAGTTTTCTGCACAAAGATGAGAAAAAGGCGCTCACCTATTATTTGCTCCATGGTGGTGAAGACCGGTTCAATTTAATTAATAACTATGATTTTTCAAAATTCAAGGAAGTGCTTGAATTGATTGCAGAACTTGAAATACATGAAACACCAGTTCGACAATTTCAAGATAGTCTTATTCAGGGAGGAATGGCAAGGGAAGAGGCGAGAGATGTCGTTAACCGTTTAAGAGGAGGACATTTTCCTTTGAAAAACTTAGGACAAGCTTCTCAGGAAATCAGTTTTGATGTTACGGAAAACGCTGCTGTTAAAAATGCTAATGTCGAGATTGGTCAGGTACTTGGAAGAAAACAGCTTGGTACAGTGTTACTTTTTCCGCTTTATCGTGAATATCTTGAAGGTGACGGAAGTGAAGAAACGGGGAAGGTACTCCAGGAAATGTCAGGAGCACATACATTTGCTGAGCGAACAACTCTTCTTGAAAGAATAGAAGAAGCATATCCTGACATTCAAAGTAGAGCCCAAGAACAGCTTAAAGATAACTGGAAAGTGTTGGGCGAAAAGATGGTGCTTGAACTATCTTTGAATCAAATTTTTGGCGAAGAGAGCGTTCCTGTCCGTGGAGAAGAATTGATCCCTCGTCTGGACTCTAAAAGGCTTGATCTTAAAAGAATCAAAAAAGATCTCCTTGTTGCTCTTAAAGGAGGAAACGAACGCATCAAATCTCTTCAAAGGGACATTAGTAAAAAGAAAAAAGCCCGGGGTGGACTTCAAAAGGGGGTAGAAAAACAAGAAGTTGAAGAAAAGAAGACAAGCCTCATCCAAAAAGTTACGGTGATTGACCAAGAAGTGGGTGATTTGGAAAAACAACTGGAGGTTTTAAAGGATCAAAAGATACAAGACAGATTCGCTGATCTTTCAGAAGAAGAGAGAAAAGTGGAAGTAGACGTATTGGGGAAAGAAATCTTAGCTTTGACCGAGAAATCACCCAGTGCCATTTTTACCTATTTGACAATGCAAGTCTTGGGTGAAGAGAGACTTAGGGAGAGTGATGTTGCCTTGGTACAAGAGATGGAGAGCCACTTGCAAGGACCGTTTCAAACCATTACTGATTTTACGACCTATCAGAAACCGCGTGGCAAAGAAGAGAAAAAACGGATGCATCTTAATCTTAAATATGTTGATAAAGGGGAACGACTTCTAAATGCTGTCAGGTTTGCCGATAGTAAAATTTGTTGTTTTTCATCCAGTAATTATGACCAGGTGCTTCAGCATGATATGCCCAACAAATTTTGGGTTGCATCTATAAACGCTGATCCGCTTTCGTTTATTTTATCTTTAGAGATACCGCCGCTGCCGGGTGAAGCAGCATTAAAAGGCCGTGAGGTCAAAGAAAATATTGGTTTTATCTTTGGAAGCTTTGGTGTTGATGAGGAAGGCAATTTGGCGCTTATGCAAAACGGTATTTATTATGCTCCCACTATTGAAAACGAGGAGCAATCAAGAGCAATCCTTAAAGCCGTTGAGAGAATGTTTGATGGTCTTAATGTTAAAACCATGGTTATCGGAGCGCAACATGGTGGCTTAGTCCCTATTCCGACCGAATACACAAACGAGGGCATTGAATTAACTAGACTTAGACCGCTTGATGACAATCACGGTGATCCGGAAACTGATGTGTATGATGATTTGGGGACGGGAAGTGACTTAAATAAGCCACATACGTATGGAGAATTTGTTTGGCATAAGAGTACAGAATAAAATAAATAAAAACTTAATTTTGAAGAGGCGGAACTCTCACCACGGGGCGAACACTGGTATCCGAACCATGACTTGTGGGAAAGTCCCAGCTCACGATAATCCGCTGATCATCACGATCCCAGGCCGCGCCCCGTACATCGCCGGAAGAGGAATGATATGACCCAATAAGACGGTTATACGTTCCATTTCCCTGGTAGTCATCAATGACTTGGTTGGTTTTTTTGAGATGGGTTGCAAAGAGTGTCAGCCAGTCTTCGAGAGTTTGACCTGACTCGTTTTGGTATTCTTCATGCGTTTGGAGAATCTTGAGGTATTCTTCCGAAGATTTTCCAGCTTCAAGTTGTTTTCTTCCTCCTTGGGTTTGGCCTTGTCCTTCTCTTGGAATGTTGGTATTTTTTTCTCTGAGGTAGACACTGAAGCCGGGAAACGGAGTTTTTTCTGACGCGTCAAGAAGTTCTGGTTTAGTAAATCCTTGATGGTTTTCTGAGAATTCCTTGGGATAGTAGACAAATGCTTCTGCAGTGTCAGCATTCGAACGGTTATCTAAAACATTGATTAGTTCGTTTTCATCAAGTTCAAGGGGTTCTAGTGGCTCTGACTCATCTTCCGGGTTCTTTCTGGTACCAAAGAGCTTCCCTTTTTTGTGGTGTTTGAGAATGCTTCTTTTTGCAGCGTCAATCAGTCTCTCCAGTGGTAAACCAAATGGGGTGATCTCGATCTTAGTAAAGCCTTGCTTCATCTTGGTTTCAAAGAGTTCTTTATGCTCAAGTATCTCTGCCTTGATCTGTTCTTCAGAAGGAAGCGGATACTCTTCACCATCAGTGCCAACAATACCAATCTCTCCACACTCAGGAAGAATTTCTAAAAGACCCAGCTCGTTTAAGGTTTTGGCTGTTTCTTCATACTGTTCGTGGAGTTCAGAAGAGAGCCACGTTTCGAGATCGAAGGATTTTTCTTGTTCTTGTTTGGGGATGAAAGGTGGGTTCTCTGGGTTCATAGTGTCAAGGATTATCAAAAGAATAATTGAAAACTATGGAATAAGAAAGACTTAAGCCATTTTAGACGGGATTTTTACTACAGGACGGCTACCAAAGTTAGGATTATTGTTCCATGGGTCACCTCCGTCTATTTCTACATGAAATCCTCCAGTAAAATAAATCCAACCTACGTGTAATACCCAACCATCATGATACGAGCCAACAAGATTGTTACTACTCCCGTAATTTTGCCTGCTATCAATAATTTGGTTGTGTTTTTCGAGGTATGTGAGCAATTGAGTCAGCCAGTCTTCGAGGGTTTGGCCATGTTCATTTTTATATTCTTCTCTATTTTGAAAAGCATTAAGGTATCCTTCAGAGGAAGTATTAGTTTGAAGCCGTAGTCTATCAGCCTGGACTTTTCCTTTCGATTCCTTGGGAATAATAATGCTTTTTTCTCTAAGATAGACATTAAAACCAGAAAATGGTGTTGTTTTAGATTCTTCAAGGAGTTCAAGCTTTGTTTTCCCCTGATGATCCTCATTGTAAGATTTTGGATAGTAAATAAGCTTTCCAGAAATATCCGCATCTCTGTACTCTTCATTGATCCAGAGTGGATCGCTTTCAAGAAGTTCCACAGGCTTAAGAGGCTCCGACTCATCATCTTGATTCTTCTTGGTGCCAAAGAGCTTTCCTTCTTTATGATGTTTAAGGATAGTTTTTTTTGCAGCGTCAATCAGTCTCTCAAGCGGCAGCGCAAACGGTGTAATCTCGAGTTCAGTGAAGCCTTGC
>JAHISJ010000010.1 GCA_018818205.1 Patescibacteria group bacterium | reverse complement strand
TTCTTGTAAATGTAAGAGTTTGCTCATACAATTGTGAGTGAAGGTGTGCATTTCATTGAGGGTTAGCTGTCAACTAGCTACATTTTACCTCAATTATGCCACCTTCTTTAGTTAGATCCCACACTGTTTAGTATAGAGCCGAAAAAAAGCCTCGGGGTGGAGGCAATTCTTATATATACAAGAATGGGCATTACATCATCCTAGGCAAAGGTTCTGTCCGAGGAATACTTTCTGGTTCATTCTTCGCAAAATTGTTTACCCACCATTTATATGTGGGGTTGACTCTAGATTCTGCGATTTTCATAATGTACCAAACCATTTTTTCGATTTTGATTAAATCATTTGGTGACGCATGTTTTTTTCTTGCTACAAAGTAATCTATGAATATTTTATTGAAATAAACTATGATAAATTGGATTTCTGAATAATTATGGTAGATTCTACGTAATGTTATGCAACGCGTGTGCGTAATCCGAGGATTTTCACCATCACAACCATTTCTGGTAAAGAAATCACCCATTTTAGATAATACAAATGACTTTTTCCCAATTAATTCTACAATTTTTTTTCTAAGCTCTCTTTGTCTTTGCAAAGGGTTTTCTGAGCCAAATGTAATAGTACGTTGGGCTTGGTCAAAGGCATACTTAATATTTGGACTTACACATGACATGAAAAAAAAGAAAAAAAGAAATGAATGTTTCAAAACAGATCCTCCTATCGTAATGAACAGCACCTATAATACTCGTTTTTGGTATGAAGTCAACAGGAATCATGAGTGTTGACGGGGTTTGCTAGTCCAGTATAATAGTAAGGCACATTTCTAATCAAAACACATGAAACGAACTCAAAAAATAATCATAAGTCTTGTTGCTGTTTTTACATTTGTGGTAACACCGCTTCTATCAACTGCAGCACCGTATTATAACCCACCATACCGCCATGATGTTGGTTTAAATGTCCATTGGGCGCTTGGTGGTTTTGGCAAAGATGAGCTCTACAATCAGCGGCTCTTTGACAGCAAAACAAAATGGGCGAGAGAGCACATTGCCACTGAAGTGTTAACTGTGGAACGTCCTGAGGCATGGTTTGAACGCTATGATTACGTTCTTGATCAGTACAAAAAGCACGATATTAAGGTTGTGGGCATGCTTGCTTATGGGTTTGAAAATGGCAATATGCAGCGTCCCAATATGGATGAGTGGCTTGCCTACGTTGATACCGTTGTGAATCGGTACAAGGATTCTGTAGAAGTCTGGGAAGTGTGGAACGAGCCGGACTCACCTGACTTTCTGGAGCCAAATAGCCCAGAAAATTATGTTGCCATTTTAAGTGCAACGTACGATAAAATTAAATCGATTGATTCTTCTGCAAAAGTTATGAGCGGTGGTCTTGCTCAGCCAAATGTTGATTTTACCAAAGCGGTTTTTGAGCAGGCGCAAGGGAAGTTTGATATCTTTGGTGTCCATTACTACTATGCGGAAAATTATGTCTACTACGGTAATTATGATCAGCTTGAGCGTGACGCAAAGGCACTAAGAGACTATATAAATACCAAAGATCCAAATATGCCTATTTGGGTTACGGAGTATGGTGCGTCCACAGGGACTGCAGGGGTAACTGATACAGTCCAAAAAAACTATTTGGAAAAATCGAGTCAAATTCTGCTCCAAAAAGGATACGCAAATCGCCTCTTTGTCTACAACATAAGAAACTATGATTACAATTCAAACTACGAGAACAACTTTGGGCTTTTGGACGTAAACATGAACCCCCGTCCGTCATGGGATTGGTACATGCGTATTGCAAGAGGGCCTTATGATAAACTGAGAATTCCCATTGCAACCGAGCAGCAGAAGGCAAGCGAGCTTAAAACAGAGCTAGAAAAATACTTTGGCAAAGGACTGATTCCGATTAGTGCTGAAAACTGGTCAACGGTAGTGCAAGCATATGTCTACGGTGGCTACTCACCGCAAGCGATTGCACAGTCGATTAGGTTTGGTGGTAAAACGGTAAACCCAAAAATTGCCGCAAAGTTCTGGATGCAAACCGCAGATTATCAAAACTATATTAATAAAGATTGGACAGGGGGACTTATAACCTGGGCATACGGCAATCCCCGAATCAAAGTAACGGATGAAGCAAAAAAAGCGGACGATCTTAATACTGCGCTGCATACGTACCATGATTTTTCTAAGCTCAATATCACTTCTGAAAGTTGGAATGATCTTGTAAAGGCGTACGTGTATGGTGGATACCCCGTAAGTGCTATTGCTCGCGCGGTGGTGACCGACTGGAAAACGGTAAGTAAGACGCAAAATTACAGTGCATGGAAAAATACGGAAACGTACAAAGAAGGCGCAGCGTATCAGTTCTAGATCAATCAAGTTGACAGATTTAATCGTTTCTTGTACACTGACAGTCGTTCACTAAAAATTAATCAAAACACATGAGATTTCTTGGCGGCGATGGTGGCTGTGACACCTGTGGTGGTTGCGGTTAATCACATCGTATAAAAGGCATCCTTACGGGTGTCTTTTTTTATGTAAAAAAGGCTTAACATCCACTACACATTTGCTATCATAAAGTATGTCTTTTAATGTAGATAAAAGAAAAAATGAGCAACAAGGAGTAGGTATGATTCCAAATTATGTGCGTCCATTCCTTTGGTCATATAATACTGATAAAATTGATCTAGAAAAACACAAAGATCGAATTGTTGTTAATGTACTAAAATTTGGTAATAAGAAATCAACAGAATGGGTTACCCGTCACTATTCAGAAAATGAAATTAAAAAGATTTTAGAAGGACCTGTCGCGATTGAACTTGATCCAAAATCTAGAGCATACTTTGAACTCGTATATGATGTAACTATCCCTAAGAAGAAAACAATTAATGTGTAGCATCATGCATTATGAAATATTAGACAAAAAGAGAAAAAATATTTTACCAAAACTTGCAACATGGAAGAATGAGTATGTTCTTGTTGGTGGCACTGCATTAGCATTGCAAATGAATCACCGAGACAGTATAGATTTTGATTTCTTTACAAAAAATGACATTGATACTCAAAAGCTTTATGAACAGATCGCGCAGGTATTTGAAGGTGTAAGGGTAGAAAAAATTCAAGAGGAAGAAAACACTCTTTCTGTGCTTATTGACAATGATATTCGACTCAGCTTTATGACGTATCCATATGCGTTTCTTCAAGAACCCGAGATAGATGATTATTTAAGTGTTGCTTCAGTAGAAGATATTGCTTGTATGAAGCTTTCAGCAATAACAGGGCGTTCTAGTAATAAGGATTACATTGATCTCTACTATATTTTACATGATATTCCTCTTGAGGATTTATTAAAAAGTGCTGAAAAAAAGTTCCCGGAGTTTAATGAGAATCTTGTATTGAAGAGTCTGGTTTATTTTGATGATATTATAGATGAACCAGTTAAGTTCCAAGGAGGAATGGAAATTGATAAGAATGAAATGCAAGACTTTCTTAAGAAAAAGGTAAAAGAGTATAGTTTAGAAAGGAGTTAAAATGAGCAAAAAGATTTCTAAAGAAACCGTTGAATATGTCGCAAAGCTTGCAAGAATCGAGCTTTTAGATGATGAGGTTCAAAAATACAGCACCGAACTTTCCTCCATTGTTGACTATGTTGATCAAGTCCAATCTGTAGAAACTGACGGCCTGGAACCTACGTATCATCCTGCTAGATTTGAAAATCAAGACGTGCTCGAAAACATTACCCGCGAGGATAGAGTAAAACAGTATTCAGATAGAGAAGCGTTGCTTGACGCGGCACCGGAGCGAGAAGGTGACTATATAAAAGTAAAATCGGTACTCACGTAGTATTTAGGTTCCTCCCTCTTTTCCCAAAGGAGGAGGTTAGGAGGGGGTGTATGAGTGCCTACTTGGTAGAATCAGAGAATAATAAAATATAACATAATTTTGCGACCATGAAACTACACGAGCTTGATCTTTCCGAGGCACACATGAAGCTTGTTAAGGGTGAAATATCATCTGTTGAGCTTACAACCGCGTGTCTTGAACAAATAGAGAAGTATGATGGTAAGATCAACGCTTTTGTGACGGTAACTAAAGATGAAGCGCTCGAGCAGGCAAAACGTGCAGACGGCTTAATTAAGTCAGAAAAAGCAACGTATCTTACCGGTGTTCCTTTTGCGGTTAAAGATGTGATCATGACTAAGGGGATTGAGACAACGGCGAGTTCAAATATCTTAAAAGGCTACAAAGCGTCTTTTACGGCAACTGGCGTACAAAAGATTTTAGATCAAGGCGGGGTGCTCTTGGGTAAAACAAACTGTGATGCGTTTGCACATGGAGCTTCAACAGAAAATTCCGATTTCTTCCCTACCAAAAATCCTTGGGACATAGAGCGGGTTCCCGGAGGTTCAAGCGGTGGCTCAGCAGCAGCGGTCGCTGCGCGCATGGTGCCGTATGCGCTTGGTACTGATACCGGCGGCTCTATTAGGCAACCGGCAGCGCTTACCAATCTAGTTGGATTAAAGCCAACGTATGGTCGGGTTTCACGCTATGGGCTTATTGCCATGACCTCATCAACCGATTGTCTCTCTGTTGTTTCACGCGATGTCAATGACTCGGCAATAGTTCTTGAGGCAATGGCAGGTGAGGATGTACATGATGCAACGGCGGCGAGACTCCCGGTGCCGGACTTTACGGGTGCTGTGCGTGAAGGACTCCCTGAGTCGCTTAGAGTAGGGGTGCCGCGTGCATTTTTTGAGGAAGGCGTAGAAAAGGGAGTTTTAGAAGCGATAGAAAAGGCGATAGAGGAGTTTGAGAAGATGGGCATGGAGATTATTGACATTCCCCTGCCAATGGCTAAACGTGGCGTTGCAGTGTACTATATATTAACGCCATCTGAACTATCTTCTAACTTAGAACGATTTGATGGCATTAGATATCAGTATTCGGCCGAGACTGATCCGGAAGAAAATCCACAAAATTTATACGAAGTGTACACCAAAACAAGGGGAAAGGGTTTTGGCGCTGAAGCAAAACGGAGGATTATGACGGGGACATTTGCGCTATCATCGGGTTATTATGATGCCTATTATAAAAAAGCATCACGGGTAAGAACCGCAATTATTAACGAGTTTGATGAGGCATTCAAATCGGTTGATTACATTCTAACGCCAACGTCTCCAAGCGTAGCGTTTAAGATTGGAGAAAAAGTCGTAGATCCCCTTTCACTTTATCTTGAGGATATCTTTCTCGCTGCAGTAAGCCTTGCAGGACTCCCTGCAGTGTCGGTGCCCTGTGGTTTTGCAAGTCCAGAAGATAATCCTGATGTAACTCTCCCTGTTGGTTTGCAACTTATTGCACCACGGTTTGGGGAGGCAAAGATGCTTAGAGTGGCCAAAGTATATGAACAAATAACCGATTGGCACAAAAAGAGCCCTTCACTAGCAAACTAAGGCAAGTATATGACGACAAATTTTGGTAAACAAGAAATTGAGGCTCAGCAAAATAACAGTGCGTTTGGTGAGCCGCAAAAAAAGAAAAGCAGCATGAGCCTTATTGTCGCTATTATTGTGGTTGTTCTTTTACTTATTACTATGGTTATGGGAGGCGTGTGGGTTGCATTCAATGGAATTTCTGACGTAGGTCAAAATAATGAACAGGTGCAAAGTCAAGGCGAAGCGACATCCGATGTAAAAACAGTGGTGGTCAAAGAAGAATCGGCGGTTATAGATGCAGTAAAGCGGATACGACCGTCTGTGGTGAGTATCGTGGCAACCAAAGATTTAGAGACGATGTATAACGAGAATGATTATCAAGGGAACGATCCATTCCAAGAGTACTTTTTTGGTCCGGAAGGGGTCCCTAAAAAAAACGGAAATGATATTTCTGATGATAGCCAAGAAAAGCAAGCAATCGGTGGGGGGACGGGCTTTTTTATCTCAAAAGACGGACTTATTCTTACTAATAAGCATGTGGTAAGCACGGATGGCGCTGACTACATGGTTATTACGAGTGACGGTGAGGAGTATACGGCTGAAATACTTGCGACAGATCCGGTGCAAGATATTGCTATTTTAAAAATAGAGGGAACTAATTTTAAGGTTGCTGAACTGGGTGATTCAGATTCACTGGAGATTGGTCAAACAGTTGTCGCAATTGGCAATACGCTTGGCGAGTATTCACATACAGTTACCAAGGGAGTGGTCTCAGGCCTTGGGAGATCTATTACTGCAGGCGATGGATTTTCCGGTCCAAAAGAAACAATCACCAATGTTATTCAAACTGACGCAGCAATCAACCCTGGGAACTCAGGCGGACCACTTACTAATATTGATGGTCAAGTCATTGGAATAAATACAGCAATCGATGTGTCAGGTCAACTTTTAGGCTTTGCTATACCAATTAATGACGCAAAGCAGGATGTTGACATGGTCAAAAAAGAGGGAAAAATAGTGAAGCCGTACATAGGAGTCAGATACGTTCCGGTCACAAAAAAAATTGCTGAACAAAATAGTTTATCAGTGGATTATGGGGTACTTATTGTTCGTGGCGAGACTGAAGGAGACGTTGCGGTCGTCTCCGGAAGTCCCGCGGATAAGGCGGGGCTGCTTGAAAATGATATTATTTTGGAAATCGATGGAAAAAAGATTGATGCAACCGTTGATCTGTCAAAAGAAATAACCAAACATACGGTTGGAGAAACGATTACCCTTAAAATTCTAAGCAAAGGGGAAGAAAAGGAAATCGAAGTTATTTTGGAAGAACGCACGTAGAGACGGATAATCATCCGTCTGTGCAATCAAAAATGTTCATAAAAATAATAAATATTTCATCATGAAGGGAAATCTCGTCATAGGCCAATCCGGCGGGCCAACCATGGTCATAAATCAATCGCTTGTTGGTCTTGTTAAGGAGGCATTAAAGCACGAAGAATTTCAGGGGATATATGGAGCCGAAAATGGAATCGTCGGCATATTGGAAGAGCGGTTTATTGATCTTCGGCAGGAGTCGGATAATACGTTGGAAAAAGTTGCGTTTACCCCGTCATCAGCGCTTGGAACGTGTCGGCATAAACCAACCGAGGGAGACTGCAAGAAAGTATTTGAAGTATTCGAAAAGCATAGCGTTAAGTATTTCTTTTACATAGGCGGAAACGACAGTGCTGATACATGCCACATAGTAAACGAGATTGCCAAAAAAGAAGGATACGAGCTCAGAATTTTTCATATTCCAAAAACAATAGATAACGACTTGCCGCTAAACGATTTTTGTCCCGGGTATCCAAGTGCGGCTAAATATGTTGCCGAATCCTTCATAGGGAACGACTTAGACAATAGGGCACTTCCCGGGGTTAAGATTGATGTAGTGATGGGACGGCATGCCGGTTGGCTCACCGCGGCTGCAGCACTCGCGAGACAAAAAGAAGATGATGGTCCGCATCTCATTTATCTTCCCGAGACTCCCCTATCGGTTACTGATTTTGTGAGAGACATTGATAACGTATACGAGCAGCATGGGCGATGTCTAGTTGCAGTGTCTGAAGGTATCACCAACGCAAATGGTAAATCTATAGGTGAAATGCTAACGAGCAAAAAAGATTCTCATGGCAATGTGCAGCTTTCAGGATCAGGAGCACTCGGGGATATGCTTGTAAATTATGTAGAGATGCACAGTAAACACAAGAATATGCGTGTTCGGACTGATACGCTTGGCTACGCGCAGAGAAGTTTTCCTGGTACTCAAAGTGAGGTTGATTCTAAAGTAGCGTACATGGTAGGCAAAGAAGCTATTTTGTATGCGTTAAAAGGTGATATAGATGGTAGTATTGCAATCTCTCGGCTAAGTAAAGAAGGCAATGATCCGGTTTTTGAAACAGATCTGGTTGAGCTTAAAGAGGTAGCGCAAAAAACACGTACGGTGCCAAAGAAGTTTATCTCTGAATCAGGGAATAACGTCACGTGGTCGTTTATTGAATATGCCAGGCCGCTTGTGGGAGAGTTGCCGGTAAAAGGATATTTAGAGAAAACGCGAGTGTATAGATGATAATAATATAAATAGTATGGCAAGAAGAGAATCTGCTCAAGATCAATATCAGGTTATCCAAGACCAAGAAGTAAGTCCCGAAGAAGAAAATACCTCAGCTATAGTTGCAAAAGCAAAAGAAATTTTTAGTGATAGAAGTAAGTTCTCTGGGGAGAAAAGGAGCATGTTAAAGGACTATTTGGATTCCATCAGAGATGGGACACAGATAATTGGAGCAGTCAGAACTCTATTCAATGCTGAAGAAAAGAATGATCTTCCTTTTATGATTTTGGATACAATTCAATACAGAGGGACAGTAGACGTTGATGAAGGCATAGCTGAAGCTGTTGAGGAACTTCGTGAAAAAGAAGACAGTGGCTCCAATGATAAAAAGTATCTTGGGAAACTAATCCAGTGTTCAAATAGTGAAGAGTTTCTTAGAGTAATAATTCAAGAAGATACAAATCCTACTGAAGAAAGGAGAAGTTTGCGTCACGTTGAGCTTGATTATGCTGTGTTAGCAATTGAGAGACTTCAAAAAATGGGAAAAATAGAAGATGAAGAGATTCGTCGAATAGTACTTGAATATGGGCCAGATGACAGAAATAACTTTCAAGAATCAAAAATTGCTAGGTTATTAACAGACCATAACACTATTAAAGCTGTTATTGAAGATTTAGGTAGCGGCAAGGTCTGTGATCTTCTTTCACAAGGAATATCTTTTGCAATAAATCCAGAGACAGATCCTGACTTAGTAAGAAAGCTTCTCGAAAACGTTAGAAATAATGAACAACTTATATCATATGCAAGCAGATTGCTTAAAGAAGACGTTCTTCCAAATGAGGCAAAAGCTTTATCAGATATAATTGCACAGGGTTCTATTTCTGACCCTCGCCTAGAATCGCCATATCTGAGAGATATGTCTAAGTATTCTAATACATTAATTCAGAATGGTTTCTTTGACTTATATCCTGAGCATCTAAAGAAAATTGCTGTTGACTCTACTTTTGATGAAATAGGTCAAAGAAGTAAAAGTTTTGTTGATTTTCGCATTGCTGCTCAAAAAAGACTTCAAAGCAAAGAAGTCAGAGCTATCTTTGGTGATCTCCTTGATGACATAGAAGGCAATGCAGAAGAAATGGAAAGAATACGGACAGACATTCAAGAAAAAAGAAAAGCAGAACTTAAAGCCTATCATGAAGCTAGAGCTGCAGAAGAAGAAGCTCTTAAAAACCTTACTGATCGTGATTTGACGGGAGCGTGGGTTGAGGGGTCTCAAGAGGTTTTGTTTTAGAATTTTGTGAAAAGAAGCAAGAAAGGTTGCTGACGGCACCTTTGGAGTATGCTATACTTTATTTGCAAGTGGAAAAAGGGCACATAAAAAAATAACAAAAAGAAAAGGATGATGAAAGCGGAGAAATTCATCAAGGTAGCTTTTGTGTTTGCAGTAGCAAGTCTCTTTTGTGTGGGGGCAAGTGCAACACAGGCTGCGTATGGTGATACATCAACATACATTTCAAAAATATATGCGGGAGATGGGGGTAATGCTCGGGACGCCTATTTGGATTTTGCGGAAGATGTCGTTTTTGATTCTGGGGGTAATATGTATATTGCAGATACGTTTAATAATGTTATACGAAAAGTTGATACATCAAATGCTATTTCTACGCGAGCAGGAACGGGGTCGTACGGTGATACCGATGGTCCTACGGGCAGCGCAGAGTTTGCACTTCCGCAAGGCATTGCGGCAAAGGGTGATGGAACACTTTTTATTGCCGATACCTACAATCACAAAATACGAAAAATAGCGGGAGGAACGGTCTCAACAATCGCATCAGATCTCTCTTAATCCTAGTGGTGTTGCTTATTATGGTGGAACAGTCTACATTTCTGATACGGGGAACGGAGCAATTAAAAAAGTCTCTGAAAACGGCGGTGAAGTACATACCGTATCAACAGGTGTAGTAGTCCCGGAAAAGCTTACGCCAACACCCGATGGCAGTCATGTGTACGTTGCTGACAGCGGTGCTCACAAGGTATTAAAAATCAATACTGGAAATGGTGCAGTGGAGACTATTGCAGGAAGCGGTAGTAATAGCTATGCGGAAGGTGTTGGGACTGGCGCGTCGTTTCAACAGGTTATTGGTGTAGGACTTGATTATGACTCAAATACACTCTACGTTACGGACGGTGACGGCTATGATGACAAGGTCAGGAAAATCGATCTTGCTTCAAAGCAAACCTCTCTCCTTGCGCGCGACACGAATATGGCATCCATTAATTATCCTAAAGGCTTGGCACTTAGGGGAGACCACGCGTACGTGGCAAACTCTGGTATTGGCACGGTACATAGGTTTAATAAGAGCTCAGGAGCGGAAGAATGGATGGCGGGTAAGAATAGATTTGGGAATACTGATGGTGCAAAAAATAATGTAGTCCTGGGAAGACCATTTAAAATAGTTGCCTCGCCGGACGGGAATACGCTCTATGTTGCACAAAATAATCTTATTAAACAAATAAACAAGTCGAGCGGGGAGACATCTCACGTTATCGGTAGCGTGGTTGACGCGTACAGAGAAGGTTCCGGTGACAGGGTGAGATTTAGTACGATTTCAGGTATGACTATTGACTCAACCGGAAAAAATCTCTATGTTACTGACCACTGGAACAATCGTATAAGAAAGATAGATTTAGAAACGAAGGAAGCGAGTCTTGTATCTGGAACGGGTGATACAAACTGTTCCGGATCGTGTAATGGCTATGCCGATGGAACTAGAGATTCAGCACGGTTTAACAATCCAAGTGACGTGGCAATTTCACCCGACAATAATTATCTGTACGTCACTGACACGTCAAACAATAGAATTAGAAGGGTTCGGATTTCCGACGGTCAAACAGAGCTTGTAGTCGGGTCGGGAGTCGCGGGTTTTGCTGACGGCACGGGTGGGAGTGCAAAGTTTAATAGGCCATACGGTATCGCTATAGATCCCAGCGGCACGTTTTTGTTTGTAGCTGACTCAAACAACCAGCGAATCAGAAAAATCGATATTAATTCTAAAAAAGTATCCACGCTTGCAGGTTCAGGTGTTAACGGCCACAGAGATGGTGTCGGTACGGATGCGGTTTTGTCGTATCCTGAGTATCTAACGTATGGTACAAACGGAAAAATCTATTTCTCAGAAGTCGGAAGTCATCGAATCAAATATCTGGATCCCGGGAGTGGAACGGTCATTACGATTTCAGGAGAGGGCAAAAGAGGGTTTGCAAATGGCCATAGGTTTAGTGCAAAGTATAATAATCCAAAGGGACTCTACGCTGATGTAGATAATAACAAGCTCTACGTTGCGGATAGTTGGAATGATTTAATCAGAGTTGTTGATATTACGGGGAATCCACCCTATGCGGAGCCGGCACCGCAAGTGGGATCCGTGTATCCGACAAATCGGTATAAGGTAGCAGGGAAGTTGACTGATAAAAAGATGCTCGAGATTTCTGGCAAGCATTACAGCCATGGTGCAAAGGCGTATTTTGGCGGCATGGAAGTAACAAAAACATACGTAAAATCAGAGGATAGACTGGCAATTGAGCTTCAGTTTGGCAAGCTTTCTCCTGGCTACTACGATGTAGCAGTAGAAAATGTTGATGGACAAATTGGCACCAGTAAAGACGGGTTTATTGTCTTAAACGCAGATGGCTCGCTCCCCGACCGCAATCTAGATCCGGCCAAAGCAACGAGTCAGTTTTTTGCCTATAATTCATCGTTTAGAGGTGGGTTTACGCTAGCGGCAGGGAACGTACTTCCCGGAGGCAGCGGCGAGATTATTACGGGGCTTCTGCAAGGGTTTGGTCCACAGGTGAGAATTTTTGATAAAACAGGGAACGTTAAGAGTCAATTCTTTGCCTTTGCAAAACATCTCCGTTCCGGTGTGAGAGTAGCCGTTTGTGATTTAAACGGTGATGGATACGGAGAGATTGTTACGGGAGCGGGGAAATCGGGCAGACCGCATATTAGGATATTTAACGGGTATGGAGAGCCAGTGATTAATGCGGGCTTTTTTGCACTTGATGGCAAATTTAAAGGCGGCGTGAATCTTGCGTGTGGTGATGTAACCGGAAATGGAAGTCCGGAGATTGTTGTTGCAGCGTCACAAGGAGGCGGTCCCCATGTTACCGTTCACAGACCGCGTGATGGCAAGGTTATGGCGAACTTCATGGCATACGGCAGGACGTTTAGAGGCGGAATCAAACTTGCAGCGGCTGATATGAATGGTGATGAAAAGAAGGAGATTATAACCGGACCGGAAGTAGGCGCACCACATGTACAAATGTTTGATATTGGCGAGGGAAAGATAAAACGATTAAACCCCGGATTTTATGCGTTTAGCCCTCAGTTTAGGGGAGGGCTCTCGGTTGCCGGAGGCGATGTAAATGGAAATGGACGCGATGAGCTTATAGTCAGTCAAAGGACGGGTGGTCAGGCGTGGGTAAAAATATATAACGCGAAAGATCAGGCAATACTAAAAAACTTCCTCGCATATCATGGAAGCTTTCTAGGTGGCGCAGTGAGTGCGGGAAGTGATGTTGATAATGATGGTAAAGCGGAGATTTTGACTATTCCCGGGTCTGAGGGGAGTCCGCAGGTTCGGGTGTTTGATTATGAGAAGCTGTAGCTGTGCTGTGTCATCCCGGACAGTCTTTCTTAAGACTGAGCCGGGATCTCTTTGCTTACAGGTAAAGTCACGAGATCCCGGATAATTACTTCAGAAAGTAATTTCCGGGATGACAAATAGAAGAAAGCTCTTTCACAATTAAATATTAATCCTTAATAAACTTCTGGTATTCCTCATCATCTGCAATGAGATCCTCTGTGATGACTTCTCGCAAGAAATCCGCTTTGGTTTTGTCTGTATTGTTGATCTTCCAAGAAAGGTAGCGCTCTATCTCTTTGCTGATTCTCAGGGTAAATTTGATGGTTGGTTTTTTATCCGGGTCAATGTTGCGCTTTCTTTGTTCTTGCTCGCGTCTAAACTTCTCAATAATCTTCTCATGCGCAATAATGTTCCCCATAGAAAGTCCCAGTTGCTCTGCGAAGATTTTGATGAGGGAGATTTGGTCGGGGGTGAAGGAGGAGGCTTTGGTGCCGACAAAAAGAACGCCTTCTACAGTTCCGGAGGCAATAATAGGGAAGGTACCCATGTATTTTGCGCTTGAAACTCTTTGCAAAAGATGAACCATTTTGTCGCTATCAACAAACCCGCGGGTGAATTCAAGCAGACTTTTATTAAAATGAATTTCACCGGTTTTCCCCGTTTCGCCAATAAGATTAATGGGTTCATCAATAGGTGTTTTGATTGATGAGAAGTCCATAGAGAGTAGTTGAGTGACTCGTTTGGTGTATGTATTGTCAGTATAAATATACGCTCGTAAAGACTTTGGATTTTCTCTACGGAAAATAGCGCCTGCTACAAAACCGAGTTCATCAGTGAACGCTTTGACGGCTTTTTCAGAGATTTTTTTGAAGTCGAGCTCGCCGGTTAGGAGGGTGTTGGTATTTGAAATTGTTTGAAAATATTCTTTGAGAGAAAGGCCACTAGTGACATTATTTGTATTTTCTAGTCTTTCTTTATACTTATGAACGATTTTTTCATGAGCGAGTGCATTTCCCATAGCTATAGCAAGTTGATCAGAAAATGTTCTTGCAATCTCAATTTGTTCATTTGAAAAAGATTTCTCTTTTGTAGTGCAGAGCAAGACACCAATAATGTGATTATTATTCTTAATTGGAAGAGAAAAAAGAGTTTGTACTTTTGAACCCTTTTGAATTGTTTTTAATAGAGAGTCTGGGACCGCTTTGTCTGCAAAATCTTTAATGTTACGACCAATAAATTCATTACCAGTTTGTGCCGTTTTCCCAAGATAATTTATTGGTTTATTGCAGGGCATTGTTACTTTATACATAGGCATTGGAAGTATGTCATGGATGAAGTCAACAAGTTTATTGTGTGAAAAAGCACAAGTACGGAGCATATCGCCATCCTTTACAAATACTGCTGTAGCAGCAAATCCCATTTTTTCAGAAAAGAGATTTACCGCTTCATTGGAAAGATCCTTAAAATCGAGTTTTTCCGAGAAGAGCCTATTGGTTTGTTTGATGATTTCTAAGTTTTTTTTGAAAGTTGAAAGTTCTTTTGAAGATGTATTTTCTTTGAATTTTTCGAGTATCTTTTCGTGAGCGATGACGTTTTTCATGGCAAGACCGAGCCTATCAACAAATTGTCTGGTAATTGCTATTTGCTCATCAGAAAAATCTTTTTTATTTGTACCGACTATAAATACTCCTTGTGCCTTTTCGTTAATTCTAATTGGTGCTGCGAATATTTTTTTAACTCTACAACTTTTTTGCAATGCTTTTGCAATGGTTGGTAATAAAAATCCTTTAGTAGCTTCTTGCAAATCGCTGGAAAAATTTTCCTCATTTTGAGTTTGTGACTTACCAATAAGACTTTCCGGATGTTGAATTGGGATTCTGATTTTATTAAATTTGACAGGGAAAATAGTTGCGAGTTTCTTTGTGTAATCCGTTACGGTATAGATATACGCTCTTGAGTATTCCTCATTTTCCTTTCTCATTATTGCAGCACCAACAAAACCCATTTCTTCGGTGAAAAAATCAACAGCTTTTTGAGCAAGGGATTTGAACTCTAAATCTCCTGCAAGAATCTTATCTACTTGTTTAAAAAAATGCTTAGACATACGATGACCAAAAGTTTAAACACAGAATACTTAACTCAAGAAACAAAAAAGCTACTTTCTAAACTTGGCGATAGCGATATTTCTCCATCGGCTTATGATACCGCATGGGTTGCTAGGATACAAGATAAAAGTGATCCTAGAAAATCAATGCTCTTTCAGTTTCTTATTAAATTTACTTTTTTCAAAAAAAATAATGCAGAATTTGATGATATTTTAAGTTCAAAGGCATAAATTTATTCTTTGAGAATATGAATATACATAACTCAGAAAAAGATGATGCAGAATTGGTTTTAACTGTCATAGGAAGACTCAATCTTGTCAGAGACAAGTGCAAAGAAAACTTGTTTATTTATCGAGAAAGTGGAAAGTTTAGTAGTAAAGGCATAAAACAATCTTTCCAAAGGGAGTTGGAAAATTTCAAATATTTATCACAGTTTGTAAGTTTAAAAATTAATATATGTTATGATTTGTCAGATGAATTTGTGTTATACCCAAGCAGTAAGAAGAAGTTAATACAATTTACGAAAGATACGAAAAAATGGCATACAATGTATGCTTCAATATTTTTGTTAGTCAAAAAAAATCTGGGGTTGCTTGATGTACGAAGCCAAACAGTATTAAATTTTATTGTCTGCACAGAGTTAATTGTCGATGTCCTTGATTCTCTTGGCGATAAGTGCAATATTAGAAAAAGTATGGATTCAGAAAAAATCTATTCGCTTTTATACAATATTGCGGGAGAGAAAAAAATTACTAATCCGTTTGTTTCAAATTCTTTTAGTATGCGCAATGACTACAAAGAGCTTGTTGAAATTGGCAGATACTTAGTAATCGTTGCGAAAATATCACGATGTGAATTAAACAAAATTACTTCAAATGAAAAGATTAAAAGTGCAATAAAGAAAAGTATGTTTGATTACTCATATTGTATAACAGTGATGCATGAGGATGAAACAAAAAAACAAGAGCTTTTAACTGAATGGTATGATAGAAAGAATGTAAGAGATCGCTATTCGCTGACTAAAGATGAGTGGTTACTAGCAAATGGTTCTTCGACTTTTCCATTTGCCCTAGTTTCTAGTCTTCTTGATAAAGATTTTGGAATTAGCGATGTTGATAAATTGTATGATATTTATTATCCATACTTGGGTTTATTCCATGTTTGGCAAGATGATTTAGTTGATGTAGTAGAAGATGAAAAAAATAATGATTTCAATATAAATGATTCCTATATTAAATCTAATGATTGTCAAGATATTGAAAAGCGATTAAAAGAAATAGTTGATATAATAATGGAGAAAATCGAGAGATATGGTTCAACTTTTTATTTTCATAAATTTATTGTTTTAATGATAGCTGAAGCTTATCTTAAGAAAAATCAAGAATTGTGTCATAATGGAAGAAGTATGAATCCAGCCACAGAGGTGCTTCACAATCTTTCATATAGGATAAATGAGTATATAAATTATTCTTTCGTATGAGTGTAGAAAAAGAAAAACTCAAGAGTACAATTAAAAAACAGCATGCTATTTTACACATTAGTAAAGTTATTGTAAGCTCCTTAGAACTTGATGATATTCTTCAAAAAATTGTTGATGAGGTAGTGTCTACTTACAAATATTATAGTAGCGCTTTATTTTTAGTTAATGAGGAGGAAAAAAAATTATACAGCGTAACTGTTTCGCAAACTGGTTATGTAAAAAGAGCTTTAAAATTAGTAAAGGAGCCATTTACTTCTTTATTTGTTGAGCTGAATAGTAAAGATAATTTGCTAGTCCGTTCAGTAGAAACAAAAAAAGTGATTGAAAATAATAAATTGGCAAATTTCTTGTGCCCTCCATTAAAGAAATGGGTAGCAGATTTAATGCAGATTACAACCCAGACTAATAGGTTAATAGCCATTCCAATAATCTATAAAGATAGAGCTATTGGCACTATCCTGTTCACTAAAGATAAGGGTGATTTTGCGGACGATATTGTATTGTTGAAAACATTCACTGATTTAATTGCTACAGCAATAAATAACGCTCGCCTCTTCTCTCAAACCCAACAACAAATCAAACAACTCGACGAAAAAGCTAGGGATCTTGAATCACTCCTTGATCTCTCTGCTGTTGCTATCGGGAAGCTTGAGGCAGGAAGTGTCATACAAAACGTTCTTGATGCTGTTCCGAAAAAATTCAACCATTTGGGTTACGTTGCCGGTGCTTTCTTAGAGCTTAATCAAAAAACCAATGAACTCAAGCTCAACGCACTCACTGATGGAAAAGTCATCGTGAGTATAAAATCAGTGACAAAACAAAAGCTTTACAATCAGAGATGCATGCTTGACAAGAAAGACCCGGAAGGGCTTTACCAAAAACTGATACACGATGAATGTATTTACTTTGAAGACGCTTCGGACTTTTGCAGCTCATCAAAAGGTATTACAAAAAAGGTGGTTAACCAAATACAAAGAGCAGTGGGGGTAAAATCCGGTTTGATACTCGCGGTAACGCTTAGAGGAGAGATTGAGGGTGTGTTAATAATGGCGAGCAGAAAAGATATTTCAGAAATCACAAAACGTGATGAAGAAATTATGCGTACCTTTGCCAATCAACTTGGGCTTGCGTTTGAAAACCTGCAACTCTACGAGAAGCTAAAAAAGCGAATAGATGAACTTAATGAAGCAAATGAGCGCCTTAAAACGCTGGACGAAGTTAAAACAAACTTTGTCTCGATTGCCTCACATCAACTAAGAACTCCTATTTCTGGAGTAAAAGGCTATCTCTCTATGCTTATGGAGGGTGATTTTGGAAAGATGACAGACAAGCAGAAAGAAGTCATACAGCTCAATCTTGCAAATATTGAGAGGCTGGTGAAGCTTATTGATCTGTTCTTAGATGTATCAAAAATAGAGGCAGGGAAGCTTGTTTTGGAAGAACAGCAATGTGATTTAGTCGCGCTAATAGATGATGTCGTTCATGAATTTGAAAACCAACTCGCGATCAGAAAACATCTTTCTTTAGAGTTTAAAAAGCCTAAAAAGAAGTCTAGTGTACTGTGCGACGAGGAACGAATGCATCATGTTATTGCGAACATTGTCGATAATGCTATAAAATACACGCCCGAAGGCACAATAACCATTTCACTTGATGTTGAGGAGGATAAAGAGATTGTTACAGTAAAAGATACGGGGATTGGTATTGCAAAGGATGAGACAAGTCGCCTTTTTGAAAAGTTTGTGCGCGCAGAAGGTGGTTACAGACATAACGCAAATGGTTCGGGCCTTGGACTATATATTGTTAAAAAGTTTGTGGAAGGGCATGGCGGCAAAGTATGGGTAAAAAGCGATGGAAGAGGGAAAGGAGCAACATTTGGCGTTGAGCTTACAAAGAAAAGAGAAAAACTCAAAGAGATCAAGGCATAGCGTGAACAAAAACTATCATAAAAAAGCGGGGCTATTCTCCGTTTTTTTGTTTTGAATTGACCTGACCTTTTGGCTCTGTTATAATGAATACAGGATATGAGCCGTTTCAATAAAGAGCGCCGTCGCATATTGGTAAGAAATATTTTGATGAGTGTAAATACAACTATTTTGTTCAACAAGCGCCGTCGTTAAAGATGTGGATAACGTGTCAAAATTGATAAAAGACGACTGTGAGTAACTTTAAAAAAATCTAAATTGGAGAAAAAAATGAGGAACGTTGTGGTGGGTGTGATGGTGATAGCTCTGGTGGTGTTTTCTGGATGTTCTTTGGACAAGAATGAAGAGGTGAATCAAAATGAACAAGTAGAGCAAGTCAGTAGTGAAAACTGGAACGAATATGAGAATAAGAATTTGGGGTTTAAGATTAAGTATCCTGATGAGTGGGTGTATGAGGAAAGCTTTACTGATTTTGGAGGGCGTATGCAATTATTTAAAGAAGAAAGTGATACAGACGCTGCGTTCCCATATGTTGAGGTACAGGTATATACTTCGAAAGAAAGCCTTGATGATATTGCAAGGTCAGATTATTCAAAAGATGAAAATGGAAACTACATAAGTTTTTATTCACCTGAAGGTGAGCCTGACAAAGTAATGCAGTCAAAAATTACCAAAAATGGTGACTGGGTATACAACATTTCGCTTTTTAGCAAAATAGATGAGGAAAATGAAAATTTATTTAAAGAAATCACCGAATCTTTTGTAACTTTCTTTAGAACGATTAGGGTACCTGATATTGACATAACTGAAGATGATATCAAGAAAAAAACGAGTGGCTGGAAAACGTACGACAACAATGGAATGGATTTTGAAGTAAAATATCCAAGCGATTTCGAAGTAGTAGATATTGAGAAAGGAGTAATGGTTGCAACAGAAGAACTGCCAGGTGCTCATTCGGAAAATTATAGAAAAAAACAATTTAGTATTATTTCAGTGGTTGATGAAAAGTCGTTAGATTTGGCTGTAATAGACGAAATATCCAAAATAAATGAATCAAATAATGTTGAAATTTTTACCAAGAAAATTGAATTAGAAGACAATGAAGCTCTATATGTTGGGAGTCATTATGATAATGAAGGAGGAGTAGTTTCAAAGTTGTTTATTAAAAATGGTCCAAGGTTATATACTCTAGAGGCTCGATCATTGATATACGAGGAGTATGAAAAAGACATACAATTTGTTGAAAACGAATTTGCATTGTTTTTCAATACTTTTAAAGTTTTGTAGATTTTGAATGGTATTTAGTGGACCTTAAAAAAATAAGGAGGGATTTAGTAATTTCTATTCTTTTCCAGAAGTCTGTTACTGATAAGGAGGATACAAACAGTGAAGACTAACAGAAAGAAAAGTATTTATCTTCTTATTGTTGTTGCCTTTGTGGCTTTAACAAAAGGGTGTGGATCAGGTAAAAGTAGTTCAATTTCAATTGATAAAGCGACTGAAAAGTACATGAGTACAAATTATCCTCAGGCGTGGTCGTTCCAATTTCCTCTGGCAGATTATCAAGTAACTGGATACAGGTTTGATGACAAAGTTAATGATAAGCAGCAGCATGCGGGCGAAGATGCTCACGGTGATCCGGGGACTTCAGTGTACGCAATGGCTGACGGAGATATAAAGTACGCATCAAGCACAGGTGATTATGGAGGAGTCGTAGTAATTGAACATTATTTGCCAAATGGACATTATGCAACAAGTGTATACGGCCATTTACGAAGAAGCAGTCTAAGAGGAACAGGTCATGTAAAGAAAGGGGAGAAAATTGGTGCACTCGGTGATAGGGGTGAGATTGGAGGAGACTGGGGTCCTCATCTCCACTTCCAGATTAAAAGAGGAAAGTGCATTAGTTTTGGTAGTAGTATCGCCGGATGGGTACCACAAGGAAACATAAAAGACTACCATCACCCTACAGGTTTTATTCACATCTACAATCGCCTTGCTACAATGTCTCATTCTCTGAGAGGTGGCGAAGGCGTCCACTGGTACGGAGGCTACAAAGGTCGTGCTGCTATCCAAGACATCAAACTCCCAAGCAGCTGTCACGCCGCTGTCGTTTATGACGCTGCTGGCGGCGCTCGAAAAGCCTACCTCATAAAATGTGGTTTCTGGAACTACTGGGCCGGAAAAGGAGGTCCAGGATCAACGCTTGGTATGCCAATCACAGAAGAGTACGGAAACAGCACTGAGATATTCCAAGATTTCAAAAACGCCTACCTTTCGTATCGTATCAGGGGTGGTGCTATTGGCCAGCATAACTATCGTAGGGCCACTCCGGGTAAAGCTGCGGGTGGTCGATGGATTGATGGACGACGAATCAGCTATGCCTTTGCAGAAGCCTACGAACGTCATGGCGGACGGTTGGGCATAGGTGACGCCAGTCATCCCAGTGACACCGCAGATGTGCATCAGTGGGACAACATCTGGGTACAGGACTTTGACTACGGAAAATTTGGCTGGTGTATCCTGATGTACAACACTCATCAAGATCAGGTTCATCTGGTGCGCGGTGGATTCTGGGACGTATACAAGAAATACAATCTTCTCAAATCACTTCGTGAGCCCCGAGGCGATGAATATCGGCCTCATCCTGAAGTGCCGCACCAAGACTTTGAAGGTGGTTACCTGGAGTTTGATCAAGGTAACCTTAAGATGTGTACGCATGATGGCAGAAAAATTCACCAAGACAGCACTTACTGCAATAGATCCAGAAGACCAATCTGCATTCCTAATCAGTACATCTGTGAAGACAAAAACACGCAGAAGCAATGTTATGATGATGGCAGGGGATGGACAAAAACCAACTGTCCAAATGGCTGTTTCCAGAATCAATGTAACTTCTGCCCTCTTGGTTCATCACGCTGCAAGGACATCACCACAGAACAACTTTGTGCACCAAATGGCAAGAGCTACGTAGATCGAAGATGCATTCACCGCTGTGATAACGGTCATTGTCTGTTCCGTGTCCCCTGCATCCCCAACCAAAAAGTCTGCAAAGACTCTGGAATACTTCTTACCTGCTCATCTGATGGCAAACGTTGGACACAAACACGCTGCAACAATGGCTGCTCCAACAATCAATGCAACCTCTGTAAGCCTTGGACGTATCGCTGCAAAAGTATCACTACCGAGCAGGTCTGTTCCCCGGATGGCAAACGCTTCATAGAGCAGATATGCGCACATCGTTGTGACAACGGCAGGTGTCTTCACCAAGTGCCGTGTACCCCAAATCAAATGGTGTGTGAAGAGGGTAATCAGTTTACATGCAGTGCGGATGGCAAGAAGTGGACCAAGAAATCGTGTGAACATGGATGTGGTCAATGGACGTGCTCAAGCGAACCACCACCAAAAGACACTACTTCACCACCTCTCCCAAAAACACTCTGTACCCCACACACCAGACGCTGTGTCAACCAAAAAGAGGCTCTCTGTCAACCAGTGTGGGACAAAGTTAATTGACTAGGCTTAAGAAAGGCTAAAGATACCTTTTCGACATAGACTTGGGGGTTTTTGAGGCCAAAACTGAGTCTTTTGATGAGTTTACACTTGGTATGTATACCTT
>JAHISJ010000002.1 GCA_018818205.1 Patescibacteria group bacterium | reverse complement strand
TGATTGTCTCTGCCATGCTTTTTTACATTAGATTACCAGTGAGTACCTCACCTATTAATCTAACGTATGTACCGGCAGAAGCTACCCGGGTAGGACATTTCTACTTTGGTATACTAGGACAGTATCATTTTGGCGTTACAGTAAATCCAAAAGAATTGACAATAAGTCTTATTTCGTGTTACTATTTAGAGCTTTGTTTTTTAATCTAGGGAGGACCCAAGAGAATGGTTGTTACAAAGAGCAGTGCATTTTGTCTGCCAGGAATATTCAAATGCCTAGAAAAAATTGCTGGCCAACACGATTGGTCTGGAAGTTCAGAGCAAATGGCATTCTTGGCTCGGTATGAATCGGCCTTTGCTGATTTGCCTGATCTTGAAGATCATCTCGAAACCATTTCTTCAGCTGATCCTGACGTTTTAGGAAGCTGGTTTTCTCAACGAGGATTTACTGATTTAGACATCACTCTTTCACCAGGATGTATGGGAATTGGAAGTTTTTTTAACCTGCATGTTGAATGGAGAAAAACTGGAATAGGGGTGTCCATACAATTAGAAGAGAATTTTTATCATGGTGTTGAATTGTCCCCGCAATCAGCTTTTATGCTGGATGGTCACGACTTTCCACTCTTTCAACTTGAAACAAATCAAGATTGGAAAGTGTTTCTTACCGAATCTGATCAACAATACCCAAGCAGAGATCTTCCAGCAAGAGGCAATGAGCTCTTGCAGAAGAAAAGAACCGCATTAGCGTCTACGAAATTGCGCTTCCCCATGGTTGAACTAGACATACATGTTGATATAGATTTTTTGACTGGAATGAAAGCACACAGCAATACAATTGTAACTGCAAAAAAGAAGACTAAGCTTCGACTTGATGAAAAGGGAGCTAAAGCGCAAGCTGCAGTATTCATGCCACCACTTTGCGGTGGACCTCGTATTTATTGTTACACAATAATCAGACCTTTTTTTGTTATATTCTGGAAGGAAGGTCTAGACTTTCCACCCTTTATTGCACATGTTACTCCTAAGCACTGGATTGAAGAAACTGACTTTAGTCGATAACATCTTACTTTAAATATTGACTCGGAAGCGAAATAAATCGCTTCCTTTTTTTATTCTCATTTTTTCGTATTGCTTGTCCTTAGAAAATTGTACCTGCCTTGCCTTTTTCAAAAAAAATCACGATTTTCTTCCTAAAACAAAACCCCACACTTTGTTTCCTCCATGCGAGGTTTTGTTTGAACATTATACGAACGCTCTAGCGAATTGCGTCTTTGAACGTTTTTCCTGGTGTGAATTTTGGAACATTCATTGCAGGAATCTGAATCTTCTCTGTAGGTTTTTGAGGGTTAACACCAGTCCTGGCCTTTCTCTTTGAAACCTTAAAGGTACCAAATCCGGTTACTGCAACCTTGCTGTCCTTTTTAAGTTCATCGGTAACGGTTGTAATAAGGGCATCAAGCACTGCTTCTGCATCTTTCTTTGATACTGATGCTTTGCTTGCCATTTCGTTGATAAGATCTGTTTTTGTCATGTTTTTCACCCCCTTTCGGGCTTGTTTATCTTAGCTTTAAGTAACAACTTCATTCTACATAAGGCTTTTTTGCTGGGCAAGTGGATATCATACGTCATACACCTCGTAGATCTTCTCTATTTTACTTGCTTTTCCCTTTGAATCGATTTCAAAATACACGGCATTGACCTCAGCTTGCGGTGAATCGGCAACCTCCATTGACTCCGACATTTGCGTTAAATAGCGACGAAGAATGATATCTTTATCGACTCCCAAAACCGAGTTTGTTGGCCCAACCATGCCTACATCGGTGACGTAGGCTGTGCCGCCGGGAAGGATTTTAAAGTCCTGTGTTGGCACATGCGTGTGTGTGCCAAACACCGCGCTCACCCGTCCATCAAGATACATGCCAAGCGCAATCATCTCGCTCGTAACCTCGGCATGGAAATCAACGACAATGTTTTTTATATCACTCCCAACCTCGTCTAAAATGGTATCCATCGCTCTAAACGGACAATCCAAATCCTCTTTCATAAACACGCGTCCCATAACATTAACCACCAAAAGCTTCTGCGTTCTAATGGGGATAATCTTATACCCAACCCCAGGCGCCCCCGGAGGATAGTTTGCCGGACGAATCAAAACAGGATCTTTTTCATTGAGAAGCTCAATACCGTCTTTTCTGTTAAAGATATGATTTCCTGAGGTGGCAAAATCAATCCCTGCATCCATAAGCTCAGCGAGCGTTTTTTTTGTTATTCCGACGCCATGTGCAGCGTTTTCTACGTTTGCAATAACAATATCAGTATCATAGTGTTTTTTTAGTTTTGGCACTGCCTTCTTGAGTGCACGTCTTCCTGGACGTCCGTAGACATCACCAAAGAATAGTACTTTAAGCATACTGTTTGTGTTAACGGGCGTACTCGATTGCTCTAAGTTCCCGAATTACATTTACTTTAATTTCACCGGGATACTTGAGTTCTTCTTCAATTCTATTTGCCACGTTCCGCGCAAGAAGCAGTGACCCCTCATCATCCAACTCTTCCGGACGTACAAAAACACGAACTTCTCTTCCCGCCTGTACGGCATAGACTTTGTCTACACCTGGGAACGTTGAAGCAATATTCTCAAGCTCTTCAAGCCGTTTAATATAATCTTCATAGCTATCTTTTCTTGCGCCTACTCTACTTCCAGAGATGCCGTCTGCTGCGGTCACAATGACTGCTTCAACAGTTGTTGGTTCAACATCACCATGATGACATTCCATAGCATGAATGACCTCTTCCGCAACGCCAAACTTTTCAAGAATCTTCCTACCAATCTCAATGTGCGTGCCTTCAACCTCATGATCTACCGCTTTACCAATGTCATGAAGAAGCCCTGCCTGCTTAACAATATTTGTCCGCGCGCCAAGTTCTTCACAAAGCATATTGGCAATGTTTGCCACCTCGATTGAATGTTTAAGTACATTTTGCCCAAAACTTGATCTAAATTTAAGACGCCCAACGAGTTGTACCAGCTTCGGATTAAGACCGGTAATACCAAGCTCATACACCGCTTCTTCTCCGGCTTCTTTAATATCCTGTGCAATCTCTTGTTTAACCTTTAAAATAGTCTCTTCAATTCTCGCAGGATGGATCCGGCCATCTTGAATGAGCTTTTCAAGCGCACGTTTTGCAACATGCCGTCTGATCGGATTAAATCCAGAAATGACAATCGCTTCCGGAGTATCATCAACAATGATCTCAACACCAGTCAGTTCTTCAAATCGTTTTATGTTTCTGCCTTCTTTACCAATAATACGTCCCTTCATTTCATCCGACGGTAGATTTACCGATGATGCAGTCATCTCTGCTGACTGATCACGTGAGTACCGTTCTATGGCAAATGCAATAATCTTTTGCGCGTTTCGCTTTGATTCCTCTTCTGCAACGCCTTTGTATTTCTTGATCTGATCGGTAATTTCTGTGCGCAGATCACGTTCAACAACACTGAGTAAATGCTTCTTCGCTTGCTCTGTAGAAAGCGCAGCAACTTTTTCTAGCTTCTCAAGTTGTTGCTGCTTGATTGCAATGAGCTCCTTCTTGATTTTGCTTATCTCACGCTCTTTATTGTTTAGACCCTTGTTTTTTCTCTCAAGCGAGTTTTCTCTTTGATCCAGCGCTTCCTCACGTTTATCTATTCTTTTTTCCGCATGCAAAACCTGCTGACGACGCTCTTGTTCCTCAACTTTTGCTTCCTCAGCTATTTTTATCGCCTTGCCTCTACCCTCTAAAACAAGCTCTTTCTGTTTTGTTTTAGCTTCCTCAAGCAGTTTTCCTGCTTTGGCTTCTGCTTCATCAGTGCGCTTTCTGGCCACTACCTTTCTAATGCCATATCCAGCTCCAGTGCCAACTACCAATGAAACAATCGCCGCTATCATAATAACGCTCATACGATTTCTCCCTTACGGAGTCCCAAAAGAGCATGTGTGCACAAAGATCTACCCTATGCGCCGCATAAGATACTTCTGTATTCTGCTGTACTTAAATCACTGAAAGAAAAATGATTCATAGTATAACGCTCCACTGTCCTAGCTTTTCATCCTTTTCATCTTTGTACTGTACATCTTAAAGGAATCCTATTTAATGATTATGTAGCTTTGAGCCTCTGTAGGTCAGTTATCACCTACTATCCAAACTGCCTGACTAACACTCAACTCTCAAAGCATATCAAGCGTATCAGAAAAAAAACAGTTTGACAAGTATAATGCGTCAAAAATATCATTGAGATATAGAGAGAGCAGTGATACAATCACAATGCTTTTTTAGATCATTTTCAACAAAAAAAGGATGGGACGCAATGTCATTTTTCGGTTTACACATTATTCTTGATTGTTATGGGGGAAACAACGCATTGTTTTGTGATACTGAGGCAATCACCGAATATCAATTGGAAGCTACGCGCCTGTGTGGCATGAACGTACTTTTTGGACCCCACAATCTTGTCGCAAAACCAGTCTCAGAAAAAGACAGAGGTGGCGTGACAGGTGTTACTGTCATTAGTGAAAGCCACATTGCGATCCATACTTTTGACGAGCGAGGGTTTGTCATGATAGACATTGCCACGTGTAAAACGGATATTCCTGTGGATGCTATTGTTGCTTTTACTCAAGAATTTTTTGGTTTTGCTGAGGTTGAGGTGACTGTTGTCGAACGTGGCAAAAAGTTTGGCGAGTATAATCCCACTATTTGATAGCTATTTACAATAATCCATTTACTGTTACACTTCATTAAGCATGCGCTATGTGTGCTTTTTTTATATCTAGGAGGAATAATGTCATTTGAAATCCAAAGGGAAGTGACTGAGCTTTGTTCTAAGCTCATTGCTATCCCAAGCACCTCTGGAAACGAAGCTAACGTTATTGAAGCAGTACTTACTTGGGTTTCCAACAATTTGAACTGTTCTCCGGTTAAGATAGAAAAGGATGGATCAGTAAACATTTCATTTGCAGTTGGGGAGCCGACTGGACCCACGCTTATTCTTACCACACATCTTGATACTGTTGTTCCCTCTCCGAAGAAATGGACCGTCACTGATCCCTTTTCTCCCAAAGTGGTTGATGACAGGCTTTACGGACTTGGGTCCAATGACGCAACCGGTATTGCAGTCTCAATGATGCTTGCTGCAAAACATTTTGCAATCACAGAAGCCGCAAAACACGGACGTATTATTGTTGCGCTGGTTTCCCAGGAGGAAACCAGTGGACTTGGCTCTCGGATTACTGCTGACTATTTTAAAGACCATTTGAAAGAGCTGGTGATAGATCCTCAAAAAACCATGGTTATTGTTGGTGAGCCGACCGGTCTTGATGGATACACCTGTGCCAATAAGGGTAATGCTTTTATTAAAATAACTATTCACGGTAAGAGCTGTCACGGATCAACACCTGAACGTGGTCTAAACGCAGCAGCAGAAACTTGCTCGATTGTACATTCTATCTCTACTTTTGAAGAAATACTAATAAGAGACTACACTGATCCTGTTCTTGGAAAACCGACAATCTCAGTTACAGGATTGAATTCAAATCTGATTTTTACCGATGGAGAAATTGTCCCAGCAAAACCCAACACTATTCCAAATACCGCAACAGTTATTTTAGATTGCAGAATGGGTGAGCCGCTTTTTGTTGATAACTTCGCACTTTTTGCAAAGCTACTAGAAGAACATGTTCAAAAATCACTTCATGAAAGTTTTACGGCAGACGTTAATTTTTTGCATTCCCCTGTGGAAGGTCATGTTACCGACACAGAAGGAAAAGCAGCACGAACACTCGAGCAGGTAGTTCTTGAAAAGTCCGGCAACCGTGCTAAGATGCATATTTCCACCGGTGCAAACGACGCGTTCTTCTGGGGCGAAGCTGGTTTTGACACTATTAATGAATTTGGACCAGGGGACAGACACAGGAATCACATTCCCGATGAGTGGAATAGTATTTCTGAGATGGCTGAAGCGGTTTTGATGTACATGGCTGTTACAAGCGCTTGGATAGAAAACGACTAAGGCTAAATAAAATAGCGCTATTGCTGACAAAAACGTATGGAATGATTTTACTGAGCACACATAGTTATGTGTGCCTTTTTCTTTGCAAAAAAATCTTTCCATAAAAAAAAGGAAGATGCTTTTTGCGTCTTCCATCAAATTTTTCTATTCATTTTTCCATGAAATAATAGCCTCCTTCCACATCAAACAATACCACTTGTTGATCAAATTCTGGGAGCGCTTTGCCTAATATTTTTAAGAGCGATTGTTGTTGTTCTCCGTAGAATGCAGGAAGAATATTAATACCTACTTTAAATCCTTGCTCTAGTTTCCAAAGCGAAAGTCCCGCATCCAGCATCACACAAGTAGGCATTCCGTCCGGCCAAAAGAGTCGAATGTCTCCGTTTAAGCTCCAACCGCCATCTTTGCGCTTCCTTGGTTTTTTTCTTTTAGGAAGCAGCATCAACCGATCAAAAATTTTCCGAGCATACGGAACCATAGCTGATTCAAGTAGACGAAAATGGGTTCTTGGGTCAAATTCAACAACATCCATTTTCTTTTCTTGTTTTGGTACATCTTTTAAACTATGTACATCGTCAATCCATAAAAGTGCTTTGTCTTCTTCCGTTAACAACCGCACTAATATTCCCCAGCCCAACTTTGAAAATTCAGTCGGGCCGTGGGCCTGGTAATAATGGCCTGCTTCTATTATTCTCATACTTCCTCCTAACCAAAAAGCGCAAAAAAACTCGCTATATAGGCTTTATCACTAAAAATAAAGACTATAACTGCGAGTCCTTTAGGTTCTACGATTCAGAAAAATGCTTTGACTAACTGTGTCGTGATCCATATAATGACTGTATGTCTTTATTACTTTTTTGTCAATAAAATGACTTTTACAATACAATGTATCACCTGCAACAAAGAATTCACCTATACTGGTCGCCTGCCAAAATGTTGCTCCACCACTCCTTATTATGATTATTTTATTCCTACTGTAAGTCTTGAAACCATACAAGGAGAAGCGGGAGCCCCATGGGTTACTCTCGGTCTTTTTAAAACCCCTACAGTCGTGCTTCATCATGTTTCCCGTTTAGTAGACATACCGGAAGTATACGCTAAATGTGAACATTTTAATCCGACAGGGTCATTTAAAGATAGAGAAAGTGAAGTCGCCATAAACGTTGCAAAACTTTTAGGTAAAAAAGAGGTTTCTGTTATCTCTTCCGGAAACGCCGCGCTTTCTGCGGCAGCCTACGCTTTAAAAGCAGACATTGCGTGTCATTGCTTTATTCCCAAAAAAACATCTAAAGAAAAAATACGTCTCATCAAAAAATTTAACGGGGTAATTCATTTCATTGATGGCTTTTTTGAAGATGTATACAGAAAGGTCGTTGATGACCAGCATGCGCCATTTCATGTTTCCGCCGGGCAAAACCCCTTTAGAGAACTGGGAGATGAGAGTATTTGTCCGGAAATTGTTCATGATATTGGTTTTGTTGATGCAATTGTAGTTCCTATGGGAAACGGGTCATTACTTTCAGGAATCTTTAATGGCATGCAAAAAATGAAGGAATCAGGCGCTCTTAAGTCATATCCAAAGCTCATTGGAATACAAGTTAAAAATGCCGCACCCATCGCAATGGCTTTAAAGAACGACACAGATTATGAAATATTAGATGACATTGAAGATTCTATTGCCGAAGGTATTGTAGCCCTTGAAAGCTACTGTTCCCCAAAAGCGATTAACGCGCTCAAAAAAACAAACGGTACCGTTATTGAAGTAACCGACAGTGAAATTAAAACGTGGAATGCAATTGCTTTAAAAAAAGAAGCACTTTGTATTGAGCCAACTGCGGCATCTGTATTTCCAGCGTTAGAGAAATGCCGTGATCTGAATCTTAAAAAAGTTGCGCTGATTATTACAGGAACGGGATTAAAATCGTTCTAAATCATGGAAATAAAGCATATATCCGCAAAACCATATAGTATTGGTCTTAAAAAACCGTTTTCTTATCATACGCTCACGCTTACCACTCTACCTTACACGCTCATCACTACTCAGACAGATGAAAGCATACAAGGAAACGGTGAGGCAGCGCTTGCGTGGGATGTGACTGGCGAAACACAGGCAGGAAGCATAGAAGCCGTCACGTTAGTTCGAGACGTAATAGAAGATAAGAAGTTGAATTCAGTTCAAGACGTCCAAAGTATCTTGTCTGATCTTGAATCAGAGCTTTATGGTAACACCGGAATAAAAACCGCTATTGAATCAGCGCTTCTTGATGCTCTTGGTAAAAAAGTAAATAAGCCTATTTTTGAGCTCCTTGGAGGAAAAAAGAAAGACTCAGTCACTACTATCAAAACACTTTCCTTTGAGGATCAAGAAAGTTCTGGTTTAATTGATTCTATTGCTGATGCGCTTTCAAAAAATGTTCCTTACATTAAACTTAAAGTAGGCGGAGATGAAAACGCAGAAAAAGAGACCATAGCTACCATTGCTTCTGCATTTCCTGACATCAAACTTATCTTTGACGCAAATCAGGCGTGGAATACACCAAAAGAGGCGCTTGGTTTTATCTCAAAAATAAATCCAGAAAACATCGCATGGCTCGAACAACCATTTAGTGCACACAACTTTGAAGCCTTTGCAGCACTAAAAAAGGAACTTCCTGTTAGTCTCATGGCAGATGAGAGCTGTCATACTCTTTTTGACCTAAAAAATCTGCACAGAGTATGTGCCATAGATATGATCAATATTAAGCTCGCAAAGACAGGAGGGCTGCTTGAAACTAAACGTATGATAGAATATTGCAAGAATAATAGCATCCAATACGTATTAGGAGATATGATACACTCGTCAATTGGCACTGCATACAATTTACACGCTGCGACACTTGGCGATTTTATGTGCTATGATCTTACCAGACCAGATAGAATTGATTCAAATATGAGCAAGGGGCTCGTATATCACGATTTTGATATTGAGATTCCTACAGGTTTTGGGCTCGGAGTACCAGCCTAATATTTTTCTTTTTTTCTATTTTATGCTAGCGTACTAGTAGATGATGACACCAACAACCCTCGCAAAACAACTCATCTCCATCCCCAGCACCTCGGGAAACGAGGATGCAATTATGAAATTTGTTAAAAGTTGGGGAAAAGAACACCATATTTCACAAACTATTCAAGAAAAAAAGGGGTTAACCAATATTTTCCTTTCTTCCGGAAAGGGACCGCGGACTATTATTTTGACCACGCATTTAGACACGGTCGTACCTGAGCCACAAGGCTGGAAAGAAACAAAACCGTTCGATCCTCATGAGCATGATGGATATCTCTTTGGACTTGGTGCAAACGATGCAAAAGGTATCGGTGCAAGTATGTTACATACTCTTCTTGCATTTTCTAAAAGTGAACTTGCGAAAGAGTATCGCATGATTGTTGCTCTCGTATCGCACGAAGAAACAAGTGGCGCTGGAACAGAAGCGCTTGTTCCCTATCTCACAGAAAAAATAAAACCCATCCTTGAAGAGACTCTTGTTATTGTCGGTGAGCCTACTGGTCTTAGACATTTTTCTATTGGTAACAAAGGAAATGCATTTATAACAGTGACTATCACCGGAAAAAGTGCACATGCGTCAAGATCTCATCAGGGAAAAAATGCAGCAGTAAAACTTGCGGCTATCATTTCAGATATAAGCTCGCTCGAAAAAACACTAAACAAAAAATATCCGGAGCACGCGTTTAACACACACACCATTACTCTCACCACCCTTGAGTCTAATCTTGGGATTATTGATAGCAATATTGTCCCCGCAAAACCAAATAGTCTTCCCGCTACTGCGACTGCAACATTTGATTGTCGTGTGGGGCCCATTCTTTTTGCAAACCAATTCTATTTACTTAATGATGAATTAAAACGATTTCTTTTAGAGCATAAGGAATCCGGCTTTAAAATTTCACATAACTATCTTCACCCGCCCGTTCCCGGACACGCACTTCATGATGACGACCCCGTTTTGGATATATTCAAAAGAGGAGTGAAAAAAATGCTCAATAAAGCCCCTCAATCATTTGCAACCCCTGGTGCTAATGATGCGCCTTTTTGGGGGAATGCAGGATTTAAGACAATAAATGAATATGGGCCAGGCAATCCTAAGTACAGCCACGTGGCAGATGAACGTATAAATATTACTGAACTTAACAAGGCGCCAGAGGTATATTTTTCTATAGCAAAAGAGTGGTTTAAATAGAAAAGCAAAACAAATGAACAAAGAAAAATTAAATCAGCTTCGCCGTTACTATGATTCCAAAGCATTGGATTATGATAAAACATACTCGTCTTTTATTTGCAAAGCTGAAGACGTTATTATATCAAAAATATTAAAACCTATTGCTACAGGTAAAGTGCTAGATATTGGTTCAGGAAATGGACTTCTCTGTGAAATGTTAGACATTGATAATTACACTGGCATCGAACTATCACACGAGATGGTTAACCTTTCAAATAAAAAATATCCAAAAAAAAGATTCATCACTGGAGATATGCACAATTTACCTTTTAAATGCAACACCTTTGATTCAGTCGTCAGCCTATACGGTCCTCTGTCTTATTCGTTGTCTCCAAAAAAACTTATTACAGAAATTATAAGAGTGGTAAAGCCAAATGGTTATATTGCCCTCATGCCATACACCAAGAGAGTCCAATATAAGCTAGAAATTATAGACGATAGCACGGCTTTAAATAAAGAAATAAAAAAAATATTCTACACCTCCGCAATGCTTAAAAAATTACTCTCTCCCTTAGAAAGCATTTCTGTGGTTGGCATTAACTATTTTTTGAATACGTATAATCGCTTTTCAACAGTTATTGATACGCGGCGCAATCTATCATTGAAACAATTAATACATTTTTTAGAAAAAGAAACCTCCTTTTGTAATACCATACCTGCAGAATTTGCACGTCATATGATCGGTATTGGAGAAAAACGTACATAAAAAAAACCACAAAACCTTTTTAGATTTTGTGGTGATAAATAATTTTTGGAAGTAGCTACATCCGCTTTGGCACCTGAATGCCCAAGAGATCCATGCATTTTTCAATAACACGGGCGGTAACAAAGCTCAGCATAAGCCGAGCGTTTTTAAGTTCTTCTGTGTCTGCACTAAGAACTTTACACTCTCTAGTATTGTAGAAAGAGTTAAATGCTTGTGCCAACTTAAAAACATAATCAACAATAAGCGACGGATCAAGCTCGTCAGCAGCTCGCAAAACAACTGTCTGAAAGCCTGCAAGATTCATAAGAAGTGATCGTTCAACCGGCTGAGCAAGAACTCCAGTGTCAATTGAAGCACTTGAATCAAAGCTACCCTTTGTAAGCATGCTATGAATCCGCGCAAAAACGTAAGACACAAATGGTCCCGTTTTCCCTTCAAATGTAACAGCCTTTGCCGGATTAAATTTGATTCTGCTCTCTGGACGTGCCAAGAGAAAATGGAATTTGAGAGCACCAATGCCAAGCTTTTCTGCGATGACATCAAGCTCTTCTTCAGAAATATCCTGCTTCCGCTCAGCAAATTTAACTCCCGTTACCTCTCGCGCCAATGCAACGACTTCTTCCATTAAGTCATCTGCATCAACCACAGTTCCTTCGCGTGATTTCATACGGCCTTCAGGCAATTCCACCATCCCGTATGAGAGGTGGTAGAGCCCTCCTGCCCATGAATATCCAAGAAGCTCAAGAATTTTAAACAAGACCTTAAAGTGATGATCTTGTTCATTGGCGACCACATAAATTGAGCGCCTAAGACCAAAATCTTCCTCTTTAAGCTCTGCAGTACCAATATCTTGAGTCATATAAACTGTTGTCCCGTCTGGACGTAAGAGCACCTTGGGATCAAAACCATGGCTTGAGAGATCAATAATTACTGCACCGTCTTCACGCCGTTTAAAGAGCCCCTTTGCAAGTCCTTGTTCAATAATTTTCCTACCTAAAGTATAGGTATCACTCTCTCGATAAACCTTGTCATGTGAAATTCCAAGACGCGCAAGAGTCTCTTCAAAGCCAGAAACCACCCACCCATCAAGCTCTTTCCACAATTTCCGAACGTCAGGATCCTCTTCTTCCCATTTTTTAAGCATAACAAGTGCTTCTTGTTGAAGCTTTGATTCTCTAAGTAGTTCATCTTTAACATCATCAAATTCTACATCTGGATCAGCTCCGTATTTCTTTTTAAAAAGTTCTTTTAATTCAAGCTTAATCCACGTTTCAAAAAGTACATAGCACTTTCCAATAAAATGATCACCTTTTAAACCAATCGATTCGGGTGTTTGCCCATTGTACTGCCGCTCATACGCAATCATCGATTTACAAATATGAATACCACGGTCATTCAAGAGATTTGCTGCAATAACGTCAAACCCCAGGAACCGAAGCAAGCGTACTATCGCGGATCCCAAAAGTCCATTTCTGATATGCCCAAGATGAAATGGTTTATTGGTGTTGGGCGAAGGAGATTCAACCATAATTTTCTGCCCTGCTGTCTCCGGTCTTAGATGCGAAACAGTCATAAATGCCTCAAGATCACCAAAAATTTGCTCAGCGATAAACGCTGGAGCAACGGTCATATTCACATAACCGTTTGTATCAAAATAGGATTGAATCCACGGAGGAACTTCTTCTTTTGATTTCTCAATAAATTCCTGTGCAATGAGCTTGGGAGCCCTCTTCAGAACTCTTGCCAATGAATGAAGTGGAGCAGCAAAGTCTCCCAACATCTCATTAGGTGGCCGTTCTACTTTAATCTCTGCATCTTTAATGCCAAAAACTACTTTAAGTTGTTCACGAATAAATGCCTCAAATACCTCTGGTATGGTAACCAGGCTTACTGCTTTTTTCACAGTCATAGTACCTCCTCTGCTTCTCGCTTTGCCTGTTTGTTGTTCAAAGATTTTCTACTCTTCAATACGTGAGAGTGGCATCGTCATACAACGAGCCCCACCTCGTCCACGAGAAAGCTCTGCACCACGGAACGTAACGATGAGCTCATCTCCAGAGTTTACTCGACTTTGAAACCAATTTGGATGTTGCAAAATTTCCTCTGCAGGCGTATGCCTAAAGCCATTTTTCACAAGTTCTGCAGTCGTCCTGCGATTTCGCTCGTACCCAATGACGATTCCCGGTCCAATAGCAAAAAGGTTCGCACCATCACTCCACTGCTCGCGCTGAGCAGCCATGGGACATCCACCACCACACAAAATGGGATCAACAATTTTACCCATCTTGTGCAAAAGATCAATAAGGCTCTCCTCTTCCAGCTGGCAATCTGCACAAAGATCAAAAAGTGTACATCCTTCAAGAATAACTGGTCCAAAAACCATAACCTTCTTTTCAGAAAGAAGGGTGAATGTAGTATCCAGATGCATGCTGGACCTTTGTTCCGGAAGCTTTACGCCAAAAATGTTTTTGAACCCAAAAATGGGCTTTCTGAGCTCATTGGCAATCATAAGTGCAGCTTTTTGTGTTGTTCTTTGAGAAATGCCAATAAGAACAGTCGTGTGGTCAACAACCAAAATATCGCCCCCTTCGATTGTTTCTTTGGAATTGGGGTCAATCTCTTTAATATCAATAATCTTCCTTCCATGAAACAATGGGTGGTTTCTTACTACAAATCCTGTAAGCGCCATTTCACGACGCCTTGCAGGTTTTGAGGCATGGCATACCACTACAGCCTCACCCACACACGCAGCAACATCACGAGTAAACATGAAGTTTGGTGCAGGCAAAAAGAATTGTTCTTTTTCGATTTCACCGTTGAGCTTCCCTGTAACCAAGGTACGAAGAAGAGCCCTGGCATCTCGAATTTCTAAAAGTCTATCAACTTGTTCTTGAGAAAGTTCTTCAATTTCACCGACTCGTTCAATAATTCTTCCTGTTAAATCTCTGTTCTTAAGGGTTCTCAAAAGCAAATCGTCCATGTATATAACTTGACCAACTTGACCAATAACTTCGGACATAACCCTATGTTCCTCGGTCGCAGCAAAGGGGTCAATAATATCATCAAAAAGACAATACTCAGGATTTTCTACCTTTTTCCCATTTTCATCTTCAATCTCATCAATAATATGTTCCGGCACCATCAATTCATGCGCTTTTCCTGGCGCATATACTACTACTTCATTAATACGGCCTGTTTCGGAGAACAGACCATCGTGTCTTTTCTCCATGTTAACCTCCTCTCACTTTGTAACTGTTTTTTCTAACCGCCACAAAGCGAGCAAAATAAAAAGATCCGAGCACTCTTATAAGTACTCGGATTAATTGTAATGAAATCGGCGTCTATGTCAATGACCAATTTGCCTTTTAAACTAGAGGATTACCAAAGTTCGCAGAGAAGACAACGCATGGAACCGCCGCCTTTTTCGAGTTCAGAAATATCAACCATGTTCACGGTAAACCCAGCTTCTTTAAGCGCATCTCTCTGATCACCCCTCAGCCATATCCATGCTTCATGCGAGAGAAACACGTGACTATCACCAAGCGCAAGCATATTACCACAAAAATGATTCTTTTGCTCTTCGGTGAGATGAATAACGTGTTGGTACTGTCCCATAATCGCTTTTGCATCGTCTTCATTCTTAAACCCTGAAGGCGCAATAACACAGACTTTTCCACCCAAAATAGCCAAAACTACGTTCGTATGATATTCATTCTCAGTAAGCTCAAAAACATGTGCCGCATTAAAACCGAATGCTTCTGCCATCAGCATCGCACCCATAAACGTACACCGCTTAGAAAGACCAATAAACCCAAAATCACGACGGTGGTCAATAACTACGCTTCCCGTAAGCTCAGCGGAATCCTTGCCTACCTGCGCACGGGAATCTTCTTGCAAATCAATAAATTCATATCCTGAAGACCGTAAAAACTCACGAATATCTTCTTGATCCCTCTCTGGAATACGATCTTCGTTTAACATCATTCCAATAAGCGCACGTTTTTTGCGTCCTTCAATGCCTCGAACTGTTGCAAACGTGTTGTTGGGGAAAATGCCATCGCTTTGGCCGGGCTTTCCAGGGAAAACATTTACCTCAATACCTCGTGCTTCAAGTTTTCTAAGAAGTTCATTGAACTGCTCCCATGCTTTACTGGGATCAACTGCCTCAGTCCCCATGTACACATTATTTTGTGTAGCGAATTTACTCACTTTAAAGTGATCCGGACTCACCATCAAAATACGTGACGTAGTAAGTCCTTTTTCTCTAACAGGTTCAATTAACTTTCCAAATTGGCCACACGCTTGTGGCGAACTCAAAATTATCACAACTTCCTCCTATCATAAAAAGAACCCCCAAACTCGCTTTTATTTAAGCAGGAATGGCAGGGAAATCAAGGGGAAATTGGGGTTTGTATTTGCGAATACTCCTCGTAGGCGCGCGCCTACGAGGAGCGGGTGTCATAAATGTCACCCTACGATTTTTTCTTTGTTTTGTTCCTTACAAAAAGAGCGGTGAATGTAATAACAACAATACCAATAATGCCGCCAATCACCATTGCAATGACACTTCTTGAAACTTTTCTTACTTTTTGAAGACTCTTGCGCTCCTTTTTCTTCTTTTTTCTCTTTTTTTTCATCTGACCTTTATTTTACAATCTGATCAATAATACCATACTCTTTTGCCTCAACTGAAGACATATAATAATCTCTGTCCGAGTCCTTTTCAACCCTCTTTATTGTTTGCCCGGTATGTTTTGAAAGAAGTTTGTTTAATACTTCTTTGGTCTTTAAAATATGTTTTGCGGAAATTTCAATGTCAGTTGCCTGTCCTTCTGCACCACCCATAACCTGATGAATCATGACTTCGCTATGCGGCAGGGTCAGTCTTTTTCCTTTTGCTCCGGCAGCTAGAAGCACCGCTCCCATTGATGCCGCAAGACCAACACAAATAGTTGATACGTCAGACGTTACGTACTGCATAGTATCATAAATCGCAAGTCCCGCCGTAACGGATCCGCCCGGAGAATTAATGTACAGTTTAATATCCTTTGCTTTGTCTTCACTTTCCAAAAAGAGAAGCTGTGCAATAACGGTGTTTGCAATATGATCATCTACTGGACCGCCTAAAAAGATAATTCTGTCTTTAAGAAGTCTCGAGTAAATATCATATGCACGTTCACCGTGTGTTGATTTCTCTATAACTGTGGGAATAAGATTCATTTTTTTGTACGTTAATTATTCAATAACAATTCTTATTTCTTTGGTCTCGATTTCTTTGAGCGACACGCCTGAGGGAAGTGTAACTATTTCTTTTTGGATTGGCAAGGTGTAGGTTCCGGGTTTTTTACCTGAAAGATCAACGTCAACGGCCATAGTCTTAAGATCAAACGTATTTATCACATCAGCAGGGCCTTCAATAACCAGTACAACGTTTTCTGGAGTCATGCTTGTTATGTGCTGTCCCGCCGGCATGTTTCTAAATGTTGGACGTTTTTCAATGTCTCGGGCTACTTCCTCGCTTTTAACTTTGACCGTCACTGATACGGTATCACTTCCTACTAAAGATATATCCTCTGGAACATCAAGCGCCACTTCTTGTGTAACATCGCCTTTAAATGATGATACATCTATTGATTGTGTCTCAACAAAACCAACATTGCTTAACACCTCTTCCGGGCCTTCAATGGCAACAGAGCTTGGTGACATTTTAATGTCAGAAATCCAATACCCCTGCGGTGGCGACCCTTTAGTCTTTGCCTTTACGCCCACAGTTTTAACCCCTTCTTCTTTGTGAACGGGAACGGTTACTTCTACCGTTTTTGGAGAAATGGAAACTGACTCTACTCTATTTCCCTCGCTGTCTACCGCCTCAAGATCAACGGTTTGTGTTACGTCACTCATGGCACCATCAACGGCAACCGGTGCAATAACTTCTGCAACATTTTCTACATTTCTTTTGGCACCAGAGACCATTGCGGACGTCTCAGTTACTGAGGGTTCTTCTTGAACATACCCTTCTCCCGGTGTACCTTCTCCTTTTGGTCGTATATCACGTTTTTCAGATTCTACGCTATCAATAACTACCCGTACTTCTTGTGGTTCAGTTTCTAGAACTTGGACTGTAGGATCTTCTGAAACGACTTTCACTGGGAGAGTGTATTCCCCTGCTTGAAGCCCCTTCGCATCGACATATGCTGAAAATGTATCATCGGTAATACGTGACCATGTTGAGAGAGGCGCACGTACTTTAACCTGTGCCTCACCAAGATTTTCAGCAAGCGCTTTGCTTTCAGCCACGTTAAACGCTTCAATGGTAACTTCTGAATCCAAAAAATCGACACGATATCCATCGTTTGCCACATAAAACCACAAAAAGATTGCAATAACGATTGCAATGAGCTTAAGTCCTAGATTGCTTGAAAGGAATTTCTTTTTCATTTCAAAAGAGTTATAAGCTTGTTTTCAAGCTCTGGAATCGCAATGGTATCATCAACCTTTCCATCATACACAAGTGCAATCGTACCACGTTCTTCCGAAACAACTATTGCGACTGCGTCACTAACCTCGGTTATACCAATCGCTGCTCTATGCCGTGTTCCATACGTATATGTTTCTCGCCCCTCAGCAAGAGGGAGCACTGACGCGGCAGAGAGAATGTTATCGCCCTTCACAATAACGGCTCCATCGTGGAGTGGTGAGTTTGGAAAAAAGATATTCATGAGTAGTTTAGAGCTCAAAAGACCATTAATCGGCACTCCTTGTTCAACGTACTCACTAAGCCCCGTCTCTCGTTGGAGTACAATCAATGCACCAACGTGATTTTCTTTAAATACACGTAGTGCTTTAATAAGTTCTTGAATTGACGTAGCAAGTTTTCTGTCAGAAAGAAAGGATGTCCGACTAATAAGTCTTGTTCTCCCAAGCTTCTCTAACCCACGTCTCAGCTCCGGTTGAAACACTACAGGAATTGCTATCGCCACAATAGTTGCAACATATTTGAGCACCCAGTTTAACGTTTCTAGTTGCAAAAGTTGTCCAACCAATGCAACGCCTAAAAGCAGTACAATACCATACACAATTTTTGATGCTTTTGTGCCTCTAATAAACACGAGTGCATAATAAATAAGCAACGCAACAACACCAATATCAACAATAAGTAATACATGATCAAAAAACGTACGCTGTACAAAATACGCTTTAAATCCTTCAATATATTCGACAAAAAAAGATGTCATAGATTATGCTAGCTTTGTACTTTTAACGTGCCACGCGTTGTTATACATTACAATGCGCCCTTTAAGTCGAAATCCTGCGGCCTTTTTGTGCCCACCACCTCCAAAAAAGGAAGCGATCTTTGATACATCAACCGACTCGTCAAGAGTCCGTAAGCTTCCCTTAATCTCGTCTTTTTCGATCTCGGTAAGCACACATGATGCTTTTACGTCTGGAATACTGTTTAAAAAGTTTGCCACTCCTTCAATATCCTCAGACGATGAGTTAGATTCTACTATCTCTTGGTTGGTAATAAATGTTGAAACCACATTCAACTGAGGATGTCGTCTCATGCGAGCCAAAATCTTGCCCCAAAGTTTTAAACTACTGAGCGACTTACTATGATTAAAATGTCTCCCTAATTTTTTGAAGTTCGCACCTCTAGAGAGTAAGTATGACGTCGTTTCAAGTGTTTGGGTGGTTGTATTTGGATTTTTAAAGTTGTCTGTGTCTTGCATAATACCGGCAAGAAAGCACGTCGCAATATTTTTTGAAATAGGGATATGGAGTTTTTTTAAAAGCACATGAACAATTTCTGCAGTTGATGACGCCTTTGTATCAACAATATTTAAATCACCAAAGCATTCCGTCCCGTGGTGATCAATATTTATAATAAGGGGCAGTCTATCTTGCTCAACGGAAAGTCCCATCTGGCTATAATCACCACAATCAAGCGCAATAACTAAATCATAATCACCAGCAACAAAGTCAGCTGTATTCTTTACTCTATGAGCAGAGGGTAAAATGGTAAGCTGCGCTGTAAGGGGATCTGACGAAAAAGTGGAAACGTTCTTTCCTTCACCAGTGAGCGCGAGCGCGAGCCCAAGCATTGAACCAACAGTATCTCCGTCGGGCTTTCTGTGGGAAACAAGCACAATAGATTTGCTCTTTGAAACCAAATACCGAAATCTATTAGATAACACTTCACTTATTGCCATCGTCTTGATACTCACTGCTAATAATCTCTTCTATACGCGCTGCGTGTTCCTCTCTATGATCAATCATAAACCTGATCTTTGGGACATGTCGCATAACGAGTTTTTTGTTTAGGTTTTGCTGTATATCGTAAATATGTGTACCAAGAAGTTCCATAACATCCTCTTCCTTGTCTTTGGGCATCACGCTTATATACGCTCGTGCATGCCTCACATCTAAGGAAGCTTCAACCTCAGACACCGTTACAATACATCCTTTTGGCAGTTCAATCTCTTGTGGTATAAGCGCTGCAAGTTCACGCTTAATAAGACTATTTACTTTGTCTGAACGTGACATGCTAGTTTATTGTATGTTTAATCACTTTGCGCTCTATAATAGTAAGGATGTCTCCGGTCTTTATGCGAACCTTACCCTCATACTTCATTCCACATTCTTCTCCTTGGGCCACCGTATCAACGGGAGACTGGCCCCTTTGAATATTTGATATTGACCCGTCGCCGAGCTCCTCCTCACCACGGGTTACCACAACTCTTGAGTCTTTAATAATTTTACCTTTTACTACTTTTCCACCTATGATCATTTTTCCCTTTTCTGTTCTAAAAATCTTTAAAATCTCAAGGGATCCAATTGTTTTTTCGACGACTTCCGGTTCAATAAGTTCAGTTAATGCCGTCTTAATTGCATCAATGAGCTCGTAAATAACCGAGTATTCATTTAAGATAATCTTTTTGTCTCTCGCAAGAACTCGTGCAATTGATGTTGGCGCTGTTCTAAAAAGATACACTTTAGCATTTGATGAACTTACCAGCATAATGTCTGATTCTGTTATTTTTCCAACTCCGTAGTCAACCACGTCGATTGCTACTCTGTCACTCTCGATTTTATCAAGCGAGCCTAAAATAGCTTCAAGCGAGCCTTGCACATCTGCTTTAATAAGTATGTTCAGTTTTTTTATTTCTTTGCCGCTGTCGTCTACTTTTCTCTTAGAGGACTTTGCCTTCTTTTTAAGTCTGTTTATCTTCTCTTTAGCCTTTGCCTTATCTTCTTCAACATGCAAAATGTCACCTACTGCCGGAAGCGATTCTAGCCCAAGGATTTGAACAGGCGTTGACGGCTTCGCATGATCGACTTTTTTCCCTTGATAGTTCTCCATGGACCTGATAGTTCCCATAACACCGCCCACCGTTACAAAGTCGCCCACTTTTAACGTTCCATTTTGGACCAATACTGTTGCGGTTGCACCACGTCTGGCATCTTTGTGCTGCTCGATTATTGTTCCCACTGCTGGAACATCAAACTCCGCTTTGAGCTCCTCAACATCGGCAACCAGCAAGATCATTTCGAGTAGATTGTCAATATTGAGTTTCTTTTTTGCAGACACTTCTACCATTACCGTATCGCCACCCCAGTCTTCAGGTACCACCTCTAAATCACCGAGTTCTTTTTTTACCCGTTCAATATTTGCCCCGGGCTTATCAATCTTGTTTATAGCAACAATAAACGGTACTTTTTCTTTCTTAATAAGATCAAGCGCTTCTTTGGTTTGTGGTTTTACTCCATCATCTGCCGCAACTAACAAAATAGCAATGTCAGTTACTCTCGCACCTCTTGCCCGCATGGCAGAAAATGCTTCATGCCCTGGCGTATCTAAAAACGTTATCACGCGACCTTTTTCTTTTACCTGGTACGCACCAATATGTTGCGTAATACCACCCGATTCGCTTGAAGTCACATTAGTATCTCTGATTGCATCGAGTAGTGTTGTTTTTCCATGATCAACATGTCCCATCACTGTTACTACCGGGGAGCGCATTTTGACACTTTTCCCACCACTTTTCTCTACCTCATCTTTGATTTTTTGTCTGATGCCTTTTTCTCTGTCTTGAACTTGCTCGTCAACAAATTTTTTAACGGTAATACCATACCCTTCTGCAAGCAACGTTGCGGTGTCAAAATCGATCTCTTGATTAATGGCAGCCATGATACCATTTTTCATTAGATCTTGAATCACTTCTGACGCTGGCTTTCCTGTCTTTTCTGCGAATTCTCCGACCGTGACTGTCTCAGGGATTTCAACTTCGCTCACTGTTGGCAGGGTTTCTTCTTCCTTCTTTGCAGGCTCTTTGGTGTCCTCAAGTTTGCTAATAATTTCCCGTGCAGTGGCATCATCAAGAGTACGAACACGAGGTTTAAAATTATAGCCCATGCCTTTTAATTTCTGCCGCAAGTCCTTGTCCCTAATACGCAATTTTCGCGCGATATCAGATATATACATAGATCCTTTTCCCTAGAATAAAACACCTCATTATAGCTACTCAAAAAGAGAAAGTCAAGATTATAGACTTTCTCCTATCATACATGACAAATGAGCACGCGTCAAAACTGGCACACTACCTAAAAAGGGTAGCATTACCAACGATCATTTTAAGAGACATGGGCAAAACATGCACCGTAAATTCCTGTGAACGCATATCAACACACTCGTCTAGGATACAGGTGACCGGCCCTGCATGTGACTTAACGTAGAGATGTGTTGCTTGAAAACACGTTCGGTTTTCTGGACTAGAGCCTTTGCTGAGCACGCATATATCAAACCGCCCATCACTATGTGCCCTCTTTCCAAGAGCTACATTATGCTCTTCTCTCAACTGTTTGTTTTCTCCGCTCGAGACAACATTAAAAATCGAGAACCGTGCAGCCTCTGCGTGTAAATCAAAATTGTCATTATATTGAAAGTCAAAAAGTATATTCTCAGGACTTCTTATTTGAAAAAGAGACTTTACGTTAAACATTGATCCGCTTTTTTTTAGTGAATGCGCATATTTCATAGATGAAATGAAATAGCCATGGTTAACTTTTCCTAGATCAGTAGTAATAATTTTACGCTTAGAAATAATCTCCAGTGCATGTTCTTGAATCGGGATATTAAAAAGTTCGCTATAAAGCGAACGTTTGAGTGGAATGTAGCCAAGTGCCACATCCTTCTTCTTTGCCACAATGCCTTTTAGAACAGCATTGAGTGATGAATCGGTTCCAACAACGATAATATTCTTAACGTCTTTTTCTAGCGCTTCATTAGTAAGGAGTGATATATTTTTTGTTATGGTCTCTTTTGTCTTCTCTCCATCAAGCTCAAGATCCGTGATCTTCAAGCCAATCTTGTCGAGCGCCTTTTGAAAACCGTGCTTTTGAGAGGTCTGGTCAAAAATATAGTAATACATCCCACTTTCTAGTTACGCTTCACCCTCGTCTGTTTCTAAAGAATCGGAAGTCTTTCCCATAATACATTCCCCGCCAAAAAATGCGCCGTCAGCAATTTCAATTCGACTTGTTTCAATGTTGCCAATCACTTTACAGCTTGCTTTAAGCTCAACCTTATCTTGTGACTTCACATCACCCTCAACCTTACCCGCGATAAGAACATTTTTCCCATGAACGTTTGCCTTGACTATTGCCGTCTCTCCAACGGTCAAATCGCCTTCAGTAAATACAGTGCCTGAGACCTCACCATTAACCGTTACATCTCCTTCGCTTTTAAAATCCCCTTCCAGTTTAACGGATGTGCCTATGACCGTTTCGTCATTAGTGTGCACTGTTTCCCTCTCCTCTAGTGTCTTTGCTTTAAACATAGCCATTTCGTATTAGTGTTTTTAGCTAGCATTTTTAATCGCTTCACGCTCTTCATTGGTTAGGTTGATTTCTGACTCACCATTTGTTACCGGTTTTGCAAAAAAGCGTGACCCGCTGTTTCTGCTATATAGACTGGAAATTACTGCTCCCGTGTTATGATCGTTAAGAAGTGCGATTGAAAAGCTTTGATTGCCTCCTTCGCCTGCGAACGGATTAAAACGAATAACACCACACTTAGTAATACTGCTGCTCAGCTTTTTAGAGAGTTCGTCAGTTATTGTGTAGAGTTCTTTTGAGTCTATATCGCTTTTTTTAAGTTGTTTGCCATGTTTTTCTAAAATATCATCTATACCATCGCTCTTGAGTGATGAGAGCACCTCCTTTTTCTCTTTTTGTATACCAAAAAAAATATACGTGAGATAGGAAAGCCATCCAATACATACTAAGACACCAGCTATAACAATGTAATCCACAATAGTCATGCAATTCTCCATTCAATGGTTAATTATATCACACAAAAAAATACCGTGAAGAAGAAAACCCCCTATAAAAGGGGGCTACTGTATCCTAAACTGTATTTGATATTATGCTGCCTTAACGCTAATCTTTTTGGTCTTTGATTGATGCGCTTTTGGTAGTTTAACAGTCAATATACCGTTTTTGAGCTTTGCATCTGCCTTGTCTGCAACAACATCAACAGGCAAAATAACACTACGTGAGAAAGCTCCCCAATAACACTCTTGATAATAGTAATCTTCTTCTGAGACTTCATGCTCATTGCTGCGTTCACCTTTTATGGTGACCATGTCGTTATCAATAGAAACATCAATACTCTCCGGGCTCACGCCTGCAATGGTTGATTTAATAACAATATCTTTGTCGGTTTGGAAAACGTCTATGGTAAGCTGGCCTTCGTATTCTGATGATAATCCACCTTCAGCTTCTTCTGGTGGCTCCGTTTCATCTGCTTCTAACTCCTCTGAATAGTCTTCACCATTATCATCTTCTTCTATAGCAATGTCCTTTTCTTCAAATTCCTCTTCCTCGTTAAGCTCTTGTGGCATTGTTTCTACCTCAAGAGACTTGCCTAAGTTAGTTGCTTTATCATCATCGGATGGTACGTTCTTTGAACGTAGCCCACCAAGAATTTTTCCAAGAGCCATTTTATTTTCACATTAAAACTAAAGTTTCTGTGACCATTATATACTATTTTTGCTTCCGATGCAAAACCTATATACACTACTATTCAACTCGCCGTTTTACCGTAAAAAGCTTTAACTCTTTTATTCCTTGAGAGAGTATGTAGAACATTGCACCGAGTAAAACAGTGACCAGTACTATGGTTAATATGAGATTGCTACTCAGCGAAACACTAATATTGTAAAGTGCATGGAGCAGTATCGCAAGAAACAGCCCTTGCCGAATATACGCTTTTTTCTTCTCGGGTTCTATCATTCCTCGCCCAATGTAATATCCGACGATTCCTGATGTCAGAGCGTGCATCAGTGTTGCGGTTGCAAACCTGAGTAAGAGTACCGTTCCGCCTTCACTAAACACTACGAGTAAGTTTTCCAGCGACGCAAACCCCAGTGCTGCGACAACAGCATACATTATTCCATCAACCGGTTCATCAAAATGAGGATCTTTAAACACAACATCTCGGACTACCACGTACTTCAGCAGTTCCTCCACGGGAGCAACAACAAGCAAAGATCCAAGTATAATGGGTACAAGCCCCCTCTGTCCAGAAAAGGGGAAAAAGTAATCTATGGCAAATTCAAGGGCTATTGCAGGAAACGTTGCAGCCATGCCAAAAAGAAACACCTTAGCAATAAGCTTTATAGGCTCTGGTTTTTCTCTGTCCTTTCGTAAATAAAACCACATCCAGAAAAGTCCTGGAAGGAGCCCCAGCAAAAAATACCCGAGCAGTTTCATGGAATTGCTCCCTTACTTAAGATTAGTAAGTGTCTCTAAAAGCTCTTCTTTTGTTTTAAGTCCCTGCAGACGATTTACCTCGGCCCCCTCTTTGAAGAACACCAGTGTAGGAATGCTCATTACCCCATACTTTGATGCAGATTCACTGTTTGCATCAATATCGATTTTACAAATCTTAAACTCTTGCTGTTCATCAGCAAGTTCATCAATGATGGGACCAAGAGCTTGACATGGACCACACCACGATGCGAAAAAATCTACGAGCACAATCTTGTCTGATTTTACTACCTCTTCTTCAAAATGAGTATCATCGATATGAAGTGCGGGCATAGTGTTTGATTATGTTATAAGTGCCTCTCATTATACGAGAGATTAGTGTCTCTGTCCAAGAGATGTGTGTACAAACAGTTTTATGTTACAGAAAAAGTAAGTTTACGCCTTGCTGCGTCTAAATATGAAAAGTGTACCTGTACGCTCCCTTTTGGTATAAGCTCAGGGATCTTCTCAGCCCATTCAATGATCGAGACACCTTCGTTATCATCTATGATTTCCTCAAAACCAAGGGAAGTAAGATCCTCAGGTGACGCAAGTCTATATAAATCAAAGTGATACAGCCGCCTACTATCTCCTTTGGAAACCGAGTACTCTTTATAGAGCACAAATGTCGGACTTGAGACTGGCTCATTTACTCCCAAGTATTTTGCAAACCCTTTTACAAATTCCGTCTTGCCATATCCAAGGTCTCCGCTTAATGCCACGACTGTCTTTGGAGAAATCATCGATGCAAGTTCAGCACCAACTCGTCTGGTATCATGTTCATCTTTTGAAAGTATACTTACTTTTTTACCTTTCCAAATATCTCGCATCATCGAAGTAGGTAAAAGAGTATTAAGATACCTGAGACTGCAAACAAATAGTAAGCAAAAACGTTTAACCCATGCTTTCTTATATATCTCATCAAAAAGGCAACCGCAAAGAGCCCTGAAAGAAAAGATACAAAGAAACCAAGAACAGTCGGTCCCTCTATAAGTATGCCACCGTTTTCACCTACTGCTTCATATGTCGTATATGCTGCAGCTGCCAAAATAGCAGGGATTGATAAGAAAAATGAAAACTTTGCAGCTGTTTCTCTTTTAAGCGACCTAAAGAACCCACCGACGATTGTTACTCCCGACCTAGAAACACCGGGGAGCAATGCACACGCCTGCAAAAGGCCAATATATGTCGCATCTTTATATTTTATTTTATCTAAGGAAGTAATGAGCTTTTTTTTGTCTTTTCTTGCGTATACACGTTCACTTACCAAAAAAAGGATTCCAGTAACTACCATTAACACTGGAACAATATAAACAAAATCAGATATTTGCTCAAGCAGATCACTTAGGAAAAAACCTATCACTATTGCTGGAATGGTACCAATTATGAGCAGAAAAAATACTTTTTTATCTTTTGAAAAATTTACAATGAGTTCTAGGAGATCTTTTCTGAAATATATAATAACTGCAAGAAGAGTCCCTAGATGCAAAATCACATCAAAAAAGAGGCCTCCCTCTGATATTCCAAGAACATCGCGAACAAGAACTAAATGTCCGGAACTGGACACCGGAATAAACTCAGTTAACCCTTGCACAAGCCCTAAAATGACTGCATCAATATAACTCATTTGTGAAACCTATACATGATAGCTTTTTGATTGTATCACTCCTCTCTCTTTATGCCAAGGATCAGCATCATTGTGTATGTCAAAGTGTTCGTTATTTTAAAAACCTAATAGCTTTTTGCCTTTGCTACTTATTTTTGTTTTTTTTGGCTGCCCTTTTTTCTTTCACATTCTTGAACCATTTTTTTAAGTTCAACCATTTTTAGCTCACGACCAACCATGAGTTTATTAGTCTTCATAAGCTCCGCGTTTTTCTCACGTAGCTCACTCGTTCGTCTATCTACCTCCTTTTCAAGAAAATCTTTGGATTTTTTTATTTGTAGCGCCATATCGTTAAAACTCTTACCCAAATCATGCATCTCATCACGCGTATAAATATCTACTGTGTAATCAAACTCACCTTCAGCATACTTCTTGGTTGCTTTTTTTAATTTTTCAATTGGACGTGTTATGTAAATACTCAGCACAAGTCCAATAAACACCATAAGCATACTCGTAATCACAAAAAAAAGAATCGTTTGATTTTGCAACTCTTCAAAGAGTTTAAAAACCACCTCTCTTTTTTCAACAATATAAATCTTCCATGGACCATGTCCAAAAGCTGTACCATGTCCAACAGTCTGATACCCACTAAACCATTCGTCTCCCTCTTGCTCAAATGTAAAAAAGCCAAAATTTTCTTGAGAGGCTCCTTTAATTTCCGGGGATATATCGCTAAACAGCGCTTCACGATTGGGGTGATAGAGAATTCGTCCATTTTCATCAACAAGAATTGCATAGCTCCCTTCTCTCGTAAGAGTACCTTTGAGTCTGTTCCAAACTTCCTCCATAGATATTTGCAACGCAACAACCGACTGTATTTCATTGCGTTCATTGAAAACCGGCGCCGTAAACACAAGTACTGTCCTCAGCGGATCTGGAATAGTATGAACATTGCTCATTGATACGTTACCATCGCGTGCATCAATAAACCATTGTTTAGTGCTCCATTCACCTCGGTATCGATGATCAACTGATGCAATGACATGACCATCTAAATTAACGACACTTAGATCATCAAACGTGGAATATATTTCAGTGATTTTCTTAAGCTCTGACTCAATTTCCTCAGGCGAGCTTTCTGAAGACATCAGTACGGGATTTTTTGCTACTATCTGTAAATCCAGTAAATTATTAGAAATATACAGTTCAATTTCTGCCCCTTTTGTTTTTGCAATATCTTCCAAACTGTTTTTAGTTGTTTCAAGAAGTGCACTTTGCATTTGTCGGATATACACAACGCTTAAGACTATAAGGGGAAGTATACCTACAATAAACAAAACCAGGCTCAATTTGATACGAAAACTAATTCGCGTTCTTTTTTTATTTTTTGAAGCCATTATTGTTGCAGCAATGACCAAATCTTATTGTAAAGCGACGTTGCGTCACCAACACTTTGAATGTACTCCGATTTTTCCAATGCTTCAAGTGGAGGATACACGTTTGTATCCTCAAGAACTGCGGCGTCCATAAGTGGTTCAGCTTTGGTATTTGGATTTGCGTACCACAGTTCACTTGCATTGCGTGCAGAGACTTCCGGCCTAAGCAGATAATTTATAAACGTTTCAGCGGTATATTTGTGTTTTGCGTCCCGAGGAATTACCATATTATCTACCCATATTGCCGTTCCTTCGACAGGAATAATATATTCAAGATTTAAATCGGGATTACTATCAATAATGTCAAGTGCGTCGCCACTATACACTTGGCTAAGCCAAAGTTCACCTGCAGCAATCTTTTCTGTAGCTTCTAGTGGTCCTAGGTAGGTTACATCAAGATTTTTTTGCTCAAGCAGTTTCTGTTCAGCACGTGCAAGCTCATCCGGATCTTGTGAATTCAATGAATCCCCTTGAAGCTTTAGTGCCGCTCCAATCACTTCACGCTTGTCATTGAGCATGCTCACCCTTCCGGAATATTCATGATTCCACATCATTTCCCAGCCACTGTTACTCACATCGACAAATTCGGTATTCGCCACTATTCCTGTCGTACCCCAAAGATAGGGAACCAAGTAGCCGCCTTGAGTAGCGTAATCCGGAAGGCTAAAAGCCTCATCTATGTTTTCATAATTAGGAATATAGGTAAAATTCAACTGCGATAGGAGCTTAAGACTCTGCATTTCTTCTGCTAAGACATCCGTTACAACAACGAGGTCATACTTTGATAAATCGGATTGCACTTCTGAAAAAATGTCTTCTTCGTTATCGTAGGTCTCAAGCTCTACCTTCACGCCATATTCTTCTTCAAAATCCTCAATAATTCCTTCGGCAAAGTAGTCTTCCCAATTTGCAATAATCAGTTCTTCAGAAAGAGAAGGATCTTCTTTGGCTACGTCAGCTTTATTGTTATAAAAAGACGAGTACAAGGCAAAACTTAGTCCTAAAATAACGATAAGTCCAAAAACAATGACAAGCGCAACAATAAGTATATTTTTATTTTTCATCTTTTTTTATCTACTAATATGACAAAAGTATACCATAATAATACTCTTTTTTCGACTAAAAAATTCCTCTTCTTAAAGGAACCTCAAATACTACTATTCAATTGTTCGTAAGGAAATACTGCTATGTATTTCTGGTGGACCCGAGCGGATTCGAACCGCTGACCCCTTGTATGCAAAACAAGTGCTCTACCAACTGAGCTACGGGCCCATGTACTCAAATACACAAGTAGGATACCACATAGACGCTAATTAACAAGAGTTTCTACTATGCAGTATCAGGCACATTATTGCACGTAATTATAACATGAACATAGGGAGCCCTAATGAGACCAGTAGTAACATCAAGAGAGAAAGTATTAAAGATTTTCCCAACAATTTTATTCCACTCATCAAAAGAACGAACATTCTGCCCCCTATCCTTACTCATAAGCCACTTGGACGCCTTCGTTTGTTTTTTTAGAAATACAGGCTCTACACACACTAAGCGTCCTTTTTCTGCCAATAGTTCCTTTGAAAGCTCAAGCACTTGCATTACTTCTTTATCTTCAAGATGGTGAAGCAGGCCATTACAAAGCACCAAGTCAGCCTCAGGTAATGTATTTGGATTTCTTAGAAATTCTTCAGCAGTGCCAATACTGAACTTTCCACGGTTACCATATTTCTTTCGAGCTACATCAATATATTTTTTACTAACGTCGAACCCAGTGTATTGTATATCAAAGTCAAGATAGTCCAACACTTCTCCTGTACCACACCCTATATCGATAATAGAGTCTCCTTTTTTTACATTCCAATAGTTTTCAGCAAGCCATACTCGTGCCTTTCCAGCACCTAAAATATTCTGCAGAAAATCATAAAAGACTCCATCATTTAAAATTTTTCTTACTCCACTCTCGTCTTGCATACGTTAATTATTAGCTGTCACTTTTATTCTACTTCAGACAAACATACAACCCCCAGGTCATCAAAAATCATAGTTGATTCTGGATTTGGCCATTTGGATACCTTCAAACACGCCTGGTTTGCTTTTTCACTGTCAGCTTCATTCGGCTTTAAAAAGCTATATCCGGTAAATTCGTTAAGCAAGTGAACTTTGGCATACCCCTTTGAAAAAGAGTCTAATGCAAAACTTGACTGTACAGGTTGCTGATGTTCATACTCTCCCAAGATAACTATTCGTTCTACCTTATCACTGTTTGGATTCTGTTCAAGTGCTGCTACTATTCTATTAGAAAGAGCTCGATCAAACGAATTCATTCGTATTCTGTCAATAAAGATATGATTATCAATACTTATAAAACCAATAATGACTACTACCGATAATGCAATGAATACTTTCCTTGCAAATACACTTCTAAATGATAGATAGCCACTTACCACTACTGCGGCCCAAGCAAGGCCGATTGCCGCATAAAGACGTGGCTCAAAAAACCAAATCTTGAGCGCTAATGAAATACCAATTACAGAAAGAAAAACTGACACCAAGAGTGCTAAATATACGACAAAAGATGTCACTTTTCCTCTGCAACTATTTACCGCTACTGCAACTATACTCCCCATTAAAACGAACAATGCAATGTACTTAAGAGTGCCCGGATTAATAGCCTCATGAACAAACAAAATTTCGTAAAAGAGATTAGCAATTTGTGTAGCTCTCTTAAAAAGCTCCTCAGGAGAAAATGAAAGAATCTGACTTCTACTATATGGTAAAATAGCGAGGACTTTTATGATAATCCATGAAATACAGCCATACAAAGCTGTTCCTAAAATCAAAACAAAAAAATGTACTGACGACTTTTTAAATGCGTATTTTAATGCACTAATAGTCTTTTGTCCTTTCTTAACAGTGCGTAAAAAAGTCAACAATACAAGTACCAACACTACTACCAACGCATAATTTATAGTAATTTGATAGATACTTAACGCAAAACAAAAAAGAATGGCAGAAAGCCCAATGATTATTTTTGACTTCCTGATCGTAAGAACATAGAGTGGGACAAATGTGAAAAGAAGTGCAAGTCCAACCGTAACTATTGCTAAGGAATACGTGTAAATACCACTTTGATACGGATGTACAATAAATAGAAGTATTACAACACTTGAGAGCACAAGCTTATCTTGTATGCCCCACATCTTACAGAGGAGCACGCCACAGTAGGCAAGTGCAATAAATGAAAAGAAGACTAAAAAGGGTGTTCCGTAGTTTGCTTCAACGCCAAGCATCGCTAACCCTTTATGAACGATCGCTATCCCCCATCTTCCGTATGAAACAAGTAGATACCCGTTACGTGTGGGGCCAAGCATCATGGAAAAATCGTCTGTATTGTATCCTAAGGAAAACAAAAGCACCCCACGCGAAAGAAAAGAAGCCATAAATCCGACCACAAGAAGCGGTATGTCTTTTTTGCTCAAGCTTAACGCAGAAATGATTTTTTTTACCTCTTCAATTGTTTTTGAAAAAATCATAGACAGTATTAATTACTATACGTATATGCGCATTGTCCATCTCATAATAAAAGGGAAGTCTCAGTAGTCGTTCACTGGTATCTGTGGTAATCGTATCGTCACCATGAAACGTACCAAGCTTTTTGCCAGCTACAGAGGAATGCAATGGCACATAATGGAAAACACTTAAGATCTTCTTTGCCTTTAGGTGCTGTATTAACTGTGTACGCGTATCTAAATCGTTAGTTTTAATGTAGTACATGTGACCATTGTGCTCACAATTTTCCGGTACTATCGGAAGTGTTGCGTCTCCATTTTCTTCAAGTTCCTGTAAATGCTCATTATACACGTTCCATAGTGCAATTCTGTTTTCATTTATTTCCCTCATTTTCTCAATTTGTGCCCAGAGATAGGCTGCATTGAGTTCACTGGGAAGATACGAAGAGCCCACATCAACCCATGAATATTTATCGATCTCTCCTCTAAAGAACTTTGCTCGATTTGTCCCTTTCTCTCTGATAATTTCAGCACGTTCTAGAAAGTTCTCATTATTAACAACTATAGCGCCGCCTTCGCCGCACGTATAGTTTTTTGTTTCATGAAAACTGTAGCACCCTATATCACTAAGTGTTCCAAGATATCTCCCCTTGTATGTCGACATAACTCCTTGAGCGGCATCCTCAACAACATAAAGACCACGTTCCTGTGCAATAGCGTTAATTACATCCATGTCACATGCCACACCTGCATAATGTACGACCACAATAGCCTTTGTTTTTTCTGTAATTGCTGACTCTACCAGGGCTTCATCGATATTTTGAGTGTCAGACCTAATATCAACAAAAATAATACGTGCTCCACGCAGTGCAAACGCATTCGCAGTAGACGGAAACGTGTACGATGGCATGATGACCTCATCACCCTCTTTTATTTCAAGCAGTATTGCTGCCATATCAAGCGCACTTGAGCAAGATGTTGTTAAAAAAATATTCTTACACGCGAACATATCCTGCATGGCTTCCTGGCATTTTTTAGTAAAACTGCCATCACCACTCAAATTTCTTGCTTCTACTGCCTGTATTATATACTCTATCTCTTTACCAACGTACGGTGGCCTGTTAAATGGAATCATTGTCATAACCCTCTACTAAGTACTACAATGCCAAAAATAATTGAGGTAAGACCAATAATTTTTAATATGCTAATTGACTCATGAAAAAGGAAAACCGAAGAAATAAAGATAATAATGAAACTCATGCTCGTCAAAGAATACGCTGTGCTCAGCTCGATTCTTTGTGAAAGTGCAAGCATCCAAAAAACAGAAGCGCCCAGTGCCAAAAGAAACGCCAAAATTACCAAAGGATCCTTGATCATTTTAATAAGAAAAGCTAGTTTCTCATCGCTACCGGCAAGTTCAAGATTAACTTTTGTAGCTCTCCACTTAAGCAGTAACTGACACCCTACTGTCATCAGCGACGTCGCTGCAATATATATAAAGGCCATTTTGTTTAGATTATTTTCTTATAAAGCCATACATGAGATTCTTTGAGATAAAAACTATTCTTGATGTAAAAGTTGTTTGCTACTACATTCTTCCCTTGCGTAGAAACCTGAATTTTTTCAATTCCTTCTTCGGCAAGCTTAGCATCAAGAGATAAAAGGAGCTGTGTACCTGTTCCTTTGCTTTGATGCCGTGGGTCAACTCCTATTAAACCAATACGAGCAGTTTTTTTATCTAGTATTTTTGCAGTAATAAACCCTAAAATGTCATCTTCGTCTTGATGTATAAGACAAAAATCATCAAAGGTTCCTTTTACTGCTTTTTCTACCCACACCTCGTAGAGCGTATCCACTTTTTTCTTGTCAAAGCCTACTGCATAGTATTTGCTATCAACAAAAACCTGACTGGCTATGTTTTGCAATGCAGGAACGTTATTTTCTTGCGCTTCAATATACTGGGGTTTTTCTTTTTTTTCTAATGATAGTTTTTTTTCATATGTCACTTTTGTCTCCCAAAAAAGAAACCCGTTTTCCTCTAGCATATTGATTTGGTCAACATCAGATAAGTCAACACATGCCTGGATAAGCTCAATTGAACTCTTTTTTGCTTCATTTAAAACGGCCTCCAGTCCACTACGAGACACTGAACCTGACAATTCAGCAATAGTATGTCCAAAGAATTCCGAGTCCCAATCCAACTTCATTAGATTAAGCGTCATTCCTGTTTTGTTGTTACTTCTTTAACTATGTAGAGTGGTCTTCTTTTTGTCTCATCAAATATTCGTCCTACATACAAGCCTACCATGCCAATACTCGCTATAATAAGTCCTGAGGTAAACCAAATAGATACCATAACACTCGTCCAGCCAGATACCGAAATACCCAAGAAAATATACTTTACGACCAGGTATACCGCAAAAATAAGCGACACGAGCGCCACGATAAATCCAAAGATAATAGAAAATCTCAGTGGCTTGTTTGAATAGGCAACAAGATTATTGAATCCAAGAGTAAAGAGTTTTTTTAAGGTATAAGACGATTTATCATGAGCTCTCTTTGCATGTTCTACGTTAACATACGCTGTATCAAATCCCATCCACGCAAGGAAATGTGGGAAAAATCGATTTTGTTCTTTAAACTTTCGTATGTTTTGAACAACATTTTTTGAACAGATACAGAAATTGGCTACCTCTGCAGTTGTTTTGGTCCCTGAAAAATAGTTAAACGTTTTATAAAACGCACGAGAGCTTGCTTTTTTGAACTGCGTATCTTTTCTTTCATGCCTCCTCCCAAGAACTACGTCATATCCTTCTTGTGCTTTGTTGTAGAGTTTTAAAATCTCCTCCGGCTGATCCTGCAAGTCACAATCCATTACAACTGTCCATTCTCCACACACATGATCGAGCCCAGCGGTTATTGCAGAATGCTGCCCAAAATTTCGTGATAAATTAATGCCTCGTATTCTTTGATCATCCCTCGCAAGTTGAGCGATAACTGCCCAGGAGTCGTCCGGGCTGGCATCATTAATAAGCAGAATCTCAAAATTCTGAGAAATAGTTTTTAGGGTTTTTGTCAGTCTCTCACATAATTCAGGAAGACAGCGTGCACAGCTGTACACCGGGACAACAACAGAAATATCTGTATTCTTTTTTTGATTTTCCATTTTCTACGTATTCAATAAGGCTTCGTGTATCGTTATGGTAGCAATTCCCCTTAGGTTCAGCAATAAAAAAAGCTCGAACACCAAAGCAAGTCTGTAAAATAAACTGTACAAAAAAGGACGCCTACGCGTCAAAATCGTATTCTCTTTTAATTTTATCTCCCAAATATCGACCCAAAAAAACCTGAAAGCATTCCTTGCAAGGCCCCTGTCATGTAAAGAACAGAGCCAAGGGCAATAAGAACACCAAGCAGAATATAAAAGACCCTATTCCCTCCAAAGGAGCCAAAAACACGCTCAATGGTAGCAATCCTGCCAAACGTGTTCATGAACCATTCATGCTTCCACGCTAAAAACACCCCAAAGGCTATACCCAGAAGTCCAACAACTATTCTCCCAAACAGCCCCATGTCTTTTGTAGTTAGTTTTTTTAAAAACATAACACGTTTGCCAGTGAGGTTGATTCATCAGTAAATCAATCGTACTGGTAAAAATGGTACTGCGATTTTCAAATGTCCTAAACGTGGTGAAACACCATGAGCCTGTCGAATGGTGGGCGATCCAGGATTTGAACCTGGGACCTCGTCATTATCAGTGACGCGCTCTAACCAACTGAGCTAATCGCCCATTATTTATATGCAAATTCCAATTCTACAGACAAATAAGTCTTTGTGAAATCATGGTATCACACAGGATATACACTGACAAGAGCCTCTACTTTTTGCTTTTCTTCTCAATCCCAAGGATGTCAGAAGAGGAATCACTATGAAAATGACCAAGCGCAACACCACTCACTAAAATAAGAAGAACACCTGTGACAATTGTTAACGGGAGACCAATATAATCATTGCCATACTCCCACAGTGATCGTCCAATTAAAATACCACCAACCACGAATCCGGTGACCGAAAAAATGGTTCTATTGCCGACAAAAACTTCTTTTGCCTCATAACCAATTTTTTCTTCATACTGCTTGAGTTTGATATGTGCTCCTTTTTTGGATTTTCTTTTCTTTTGTGTAAGCATAGTTTTTGCTATTATTTTACTCAATTATAGCAAAATATGTGCATAAAAAAAAGCCGCTATGAGCGGTTTTTCTTGCTTAACCGCTGAATAGTGATAAGAACACCAGCGCACATGTAATGTGCATTTCCTTGAAACAAGTTCCGACCTTGGGATGCTAGAATTATCCCTAGAAAGGAGGTGATCCACCGACAGGTTCCCCTACCGGTGCCTTGTTACGACTTCGCCCCTCTCGCTGGTCCCACCTTAGTTCCCCTAAGGGAGTTTCGGGTGTTACCAACTCGCTTGACGTGACGGGCGGTGAGTACAAGACCCGAGAACGTATTCACCGTGGTATGGCTGACCCACGGTTACTAGCGATTCCGACTTCATGAGGGCGAGTTGCAGCCCTCAATCCGAACTGAGACTAGGTTTGATGAGATTAGCTTCACCTTACGGTTTCGCGACTCATTGTTACTAGCCATTGTAGCACGTGTGTGGCCCGAGGTGTCAAAGGGCCATGCTGACCTGACGTCATCCCCACCTTCCTCCGACTATACGCCGGCAGTCTTCTGTGTGAAATTGTAACACAGAATAAGGGTTGCGCTCGTTACCGGACTTAACCGTACACCTCACGGCACGAGCTGACGACGGCCATGCAGCACCTGATCCAAAGGCTCCTTGCGGCACTCCATCCCTTTCAGGCGGATTCCTTTGGCTTCAAACCTCGGTAAGGTTCTTCGCTTAATGACGAATTAAACCACATGCTCCACCGCTTGTGCGGGTCCCCGTCTATTCCTTTGAGTTTTAGTCTTGCGACCGTACTCCCCAGGCGGGATACTTAACGCGTTAGCTTTGACACAAAAGGGGTCGACTCCTCTTGTGCCTAGTATCCAGCGTTTACGGCGTGGACTACTGGGGTATCTAATCCCATTCGCTCCCCACGCTTTCGTCCATGAGTGTCAGAATAAGGCTAGCGAGCTGCCTTCGCCTTTGGTGTTCCTCTCGATATTAACGCATTTTACTGCTACACCGAGAATTCCACTCGCCTCTCCTTATCTCTAGTCTGATAGTTTCGGTTACGGCCTTAAGGTTGAGCCCTAAGATTTAACAACCGACTGTTCAAACCACCTACGGACCCTTTACGCCCAATGATTCCGGGTAACGCTTGCCACTCTCGTATTACCGCGGCTGCTGGCACGAGATTAGCCGTGGCTTATTCAATAGGTACCATCAATCTAGCCCTTTCTGGCTTCTAGCCCAAAAGACTGTGCACTTTCTATCTTCACTTTTTATGTCCTATTTACTGTACACAAAAAGTTGATAAAAGACAGAAAGGGCTAGACTTTTTCCCTATTAAAAGACCTTTACACCCCGAAGGGCTTCATCGGTCACGCGGCGTCGCTCCGTCAGGGTTTCCCCCATTGCGGAAGATTCTTGACTGCAGCCTCCCGTAGGAGTTCGGACAGTGTCTCAGTTCCGATGTGACTGATCATCCTCTCAGACCAGTTACCCGTCATAGCCTTGGTAGGCCATTACCCTACCAACAAGCTGATGGGACACAGGCTCCTCTCGAGGCGCCGAAGCTTTACATGGGAAGTCTTTAGACCCCCCATGACCATTTGGAATTATCCCCCCTTTCGAAGGGTTATGCCAAACCTCAAGTTGGATTACCAATGCGTTACTCACCCGTCTGCCACACTCACGAAGAATGTACGACTTGCATGCCTAAAACACGCCGCCAGCGTTCACCCTGAGCCAGGATCAAACTCTCTATAAAAAAGCTTGCTGCTACTACACGGGATGTAGTAGTGTAGCTCAAGTACTATTTTTGAAAAGAACAGTAAAACTTTGTGGTTTCTTATCACTATTCAATTGTTAAACGTACGTTCCATTGCGAGCACTACTCAATATACTATAGCAATTTTTAAGTGTCAAGAACTTTGATGAGTTTTTTTGATAGTTGTGCACAGATTGTACACATTTGGAATAAAAATTTTATTCTTTTTTCTTTTGAGCATTCTTTTCTCGCCATTTTTTTATTTTCTCATGATCTCCTGAAAGAAGTATTTCCGGTACTGAATACTTTTTTTCATCAACCTCAAACACCTCCGGACGCGTATAGTGCGGATACTCAATATAATTATCGCTTTTAGAAAACGTTTCTTCTACTGATGATTCCTGATCTCCAAGAACACCAGGAATCAATCTGGAAACAGCCTCGGTGATAACGAGTGCCGGGAGCTCTCCTCCAGAAAGTACGTAGTTGCCAATGGATATTTCTTCATCGACAAATTCGGAGACTCGTGCGTCAAAGCCCTCGTAACGCCCGCAAATAAAAGTAATCTCTTCGAGTTTTGAAAATTCTTGGGCCTTCTTTTGGGTGAAGGTAGCACCTTGCGGGGAGAGGAGGATGACCGCCTGTCGAGACGCAAAATCTTGCGCCTTTACACCCGCCCTTACATGTTGTATCGCCTTACATATCGGTTCCACCTTCATCACCATTCCAGGACCTCCGCCATAGGGAGCATCGTCAGTAGTTTTATGTTTGTCCTCGGTAAAATCTCGTAGGTTTATTGCGTTTACCTCAATGAGGTTTTTTTCTTTGGCACGCTTAAGAATCGATTCGTTTGTGTACGAATCGATAATATCAGGAAAGATTGTTATGATGTTGAAACGCATAAATATCATTATCACATGTATTCATTGAATGCGATGCCAAAATAATATCATGTGATATTATTTACGGCAACTAAAACCCCGCTTTTAAGCGGGGTTTGTTCACTATACAAATGATAACTATCTTTAGAGATTGAGATCATCAACCATTGAGGTATCAGCCTCTGCTGCAGGAGCTGCTGGAGCTGGAGCTGCGGGGGCACTGCCTTCAGGTTTTGCTTCGTCTCCACGTGGAGATCTCTTTGACCCTTCTGGCTCGTTAATCTTGAGATTAACTCGTGCGTTGTTCTTTGCACCAACGACCTTAAGAAGAGTTCTTATAGCCTTTGCAGTTTGGCCTTGTCTACCGATGATTTGTCCCATGTCTGAAGGGTCAACGGTAAGAGTAAGTAACACGCCCATTTCGTCGATTTCTCGATTGATTGCTACTTTGTCTGGGTTGTCAACGAGCGCTTTGACAACGTAGTCGACAAATTCTAGATCCAGGTTCTGATCTGCCATTGCTTTAAGTTACGTTTACTAATAAAGTACTAATCACTTCCAAAATAACATATACGACTGTAAAAGTCAATATCACTTATCTGTCTTGCTTGTCTTTTCCTTTTTCAGACTTTGGCTCTCTTCCAGAGTCTGATGGCTCGTCAGAGCCTTGAACGGCTTTTTTTTCTACTACTACTTCTTTTTTCTCGTCATTTTTTGGCTTTTCTTTCTCTCCTTTGTTGTCAGGAGCGTCTTCTGTCTCGGCCTTCTTTTCCTCAACTGGTGGCTCTTTCTTCTCTTCAGTCTTCTCTTCAGTCTTCTCTTCAGTCTTCTCTTCAGTCTTCTCTTCAGTCTTCTCTTCAGTCTTCTCTTCTATTTCTCTCTTGTCTGGCTGCTTTTCTGCCGATTCTTTTTTTGCTTCTTCGTCCTTCTTTTTTGGCTTAGTTGTCTTCTTCTTTCGTACTGGTGCCACTACGCCAATATCCATTTTGTTCAAAAATGATGCAACAGTTGTTGAGGCTTTTGCCCCTTTGCTAATCCAATACGCTGCTTTTTCTGCATCAACATGAAACGGCTCTTTTTGATCGTGCGGATCGTAGTAACCAATATGGTCTACAAATTTCGCATCCGTCGCTCTTTTGTGATCCATTACCACCACTCGAAACGCGGCATGATTTCGTTTTCCCACTCTGTTAAGTCGAATAGTCAACATGTGTATAATCTCTTATTAATACTAATCTTTAAGTACTGTAAATAATATTTGGCGTAAAGTCAAGACACTCTTACCGGTTTTTCTGCTTTTTTTCTCAAATGCTCCGCTTCCTCAAGTTTTACCGAGAGAATTTTAGAAATTCCGCTTTCTTCCATGGTTACTCCGTAGAGCAGTTCAGACATATTCATAGTTGCTCTATTGTGAGTAATTGCAAGCACCTGAGATTTAGAAGAAGCCTCTTGAATTATCTGAGCAAATCTATGAGAGTTAGCTTCATCAAGCGCAGCATCTACCTCATCAAGCACAATAAACGGAGGAGGATTATTCTCAATAATAGCAAGGAGAAGTGCAATAGAAGCGAGCGCTCGCTCACCACCGGAGAGCATAGAAAGATCTCTCAGTTTCTTCCCCGGAGGGTTTGCCTTAACCTCAATAACTACGTCTCTCTTTGTTTCATGGTTTCCTGAAAGTATATCAGAGGAATCGTCATTTTCACCCCTATGAACAATTACTTTTTTAAGCTGCGCCTTTCCACCACCAAAGAGTGTCTTAAAATACTCTTGAAAATGCTTTCCAATAGTATTAAACCCAGAATTAAATCTTTGATCAATTTTGTTATTTAGCTCATCAATAACGGCAAGCAGTTTAGATTTTGCCTCTGTAAGATCACTGCTTTGCTTTGTTAAGAAGTCATAACGTTTCTTAGTCTCAAGATACTCGTGTACCATTTCTTCATCAATCACCCCAATGCCTTGCAGCCTGTGATTAATTGTCTCCAGCCGTTTCCCATATTCTTTTTCCTTTTCTTTGGAAAGAGAGGGAGCGTTTTTTTCACACTTTTTTCTGAATTCATCAATATAGTCGTATCCTTTGTCTTCCCCTATTTCATAAAGCAGTTGTTTCCGCTTTTGCTCCAGTGCTGCTTTTTGGATTTCAAGTGACCTAATGTCATCTTTGCAAGCATTGAGCGTCCGCTGACATTCCCGGTAGTGCTTTTCCAAAAGCATAAACGCTTTTCTTCTCTCTTCATCGTCCTTACTGAGTACTACAAGGTGTTTTCCATGCGTTTCAATTTCCCCAGTTATTCCTGCTATTTCCTTTTCTAGCTTCTCTTGTGTCTCTAGCAACTCCTTGGTTTCTCCACTATCTTCCTTGGCTTCTTCTTCCTTTTTTTGGATGGTGTCTAAAAGTGTTTGCAGCTCTCTTCCATAGCGATCTATCTCACGCTTAATGGTGTCGCGTTTATTTTTTGACACTGCATGAGCTACTTTAACTTCATTAATACGAGACATCTTTTTATTTCTGTCTTCATACTGTTTTGTTGCTACGCTGTGGAGCTCTCGCAAAAAAGATTCAAGTTTTGCATCTCCGTGCCTGTTTTTAACTGATTTTAGGAGTTTTCTCAGAGACGTATTAAACAAAGTGATGTTTTTCTTAATCAAATGAACATCTTTTGTACTACCCAGCGCTTCTGATATTTTTGTACTATTTGCTACTAGCGTAGTCAGTTCTTTTTCTACGTCCTCAAATGAAACACCCGTCTCGGCTTCTTGTATCTTTTTTTCTGTTTCTTGAATGGTGTTTTTTGTTTTTTGAATAAGCATCGTAATCTTTTCTTGTTCACCAATAATCTTAGAAAGTTCCCCGTCAAGACGAGCTGTTTCTTTTTCAGATTTTTTATATTCTCCCTGCGCTTCTTTTATCAGACTTTTTGTTTTTTCCTGCTCTTCTTTGAGTCTCACTACATTGCTGTCCGTCCTACGCTCTTTTTCAAGCTCTATTTTCCCTTTGATGACATAGAGTTTTTGGTTGCTCTCATCTCGTTTTCTTTTGATCGACTCGATTTCCACCACCAGTGCATCACGTTTAGATGTATCGTGTGTTTTTTCCCCAGCATCAATTTTTTTATCGATGTCTTGGATCGTCCGTGCCATCTCATTTTCATTTTTCCGTGCAGAATCGATTTTTGAATCTAGTGCTGATTCTCCTGCCATCACCGTATTAAATACATGTCCATAATACATAAAGAAAATCTCTTCTTTTTCTGATGTGAGCTCCTTTTTTTGCTCTGCTTTTTTTGCTTGTCTTTTTAATGTTTTAAGTCTCGGCTCGATTTCTTTGATTAAATCCCCGCCGCGTTCAAGGTTTTGTTTAGTTGCACCTAGCTTATTTTGTGAAATAGTTTTTTTAATCTGGAGTGCTCTCACCCCACATGCATCGTAAAATATTTCCTTAAGTTCTGCCGGTGTTGCCTTGATAAGATTGTCTATCATGCCCTGACCAATAACTCCGTACGTTTTTTGTCCAAACCCCGCTTGCGCCAGTAATTGATGTACGTCTAAAAGACGTACCTTACTCTTGTTGATTAGGTACTCCCCTTCGCCATCTCTAAAAATTCGTCTTGTCACGACTGCTTTTTCAAAATCGACAGGGAATGATTTGTCTTGATTATTCAAATGCAAAGAAACTTCCGCCACGCCAAGTCTGCCGGCAGCATCCGTCCCCGCAAAAATAACATCGTCTGACTTTTTGCCGCGAAGCGTCTTCATGCTTTGCTCGCCCAAGACCCACCTAATAGCATCGGCGATATTGCTCTTGCCGCTTCCGTTAGGGCCAACAATGGCACTTATTCCTGAGGCAAAATCAAGCGTTGTCTTTTTTGCGAATGATTTAAATCCTGAAATTTCTATTTTTTCGAGATACATAAAAAAGATTTTTGGTAACTATTAACACTGCTTGAGAGGTTCAAGTTTTTCTAGAATATAGTATAGCAAAATTGAGTACCATTTTCAATTACACAATCAACGCTCCCACAAAAACCCCTACCATAATAACCATCACAATAACCTTAAAAAGTGTCCCAGCAAGGAATCCAAGAAGTGAACCAACGCTTACTTTAATCGACTGCTTAATATCTCCTGTTTTAATAAGCTCCCCTAACAGTGCGCCCAGAAACGTCCCTGCTATAAGCCCCGCTATATTCCATCCAATTACCCCTACAATGCCTCCTGCAATTGAAAGCACCATCGCCAGTGTTGAACCACCAAGTTTCTTTACTCCCAGTTCAGCTGCAACAAGATCAATCACAGTTACAAAAAGGGTTATAAGCCCTAGCACTACGATAGTAACAGGATGAACATGTCCAAACCCATCAGCAATAGCAAACAGCAAAATGCCGCCAAAAACAAGCGGCGCATCAGGAAGGTAGGGCACAAAAAGACCGGCAAAGCCGGCAAGTATCAAAATAATGGTTGCTAGTATTGCTACAACCTCAATCATTCCTTCCCTTTAACCTCTAGAAATTTCTTCTTTTTGATCGCATCTTTCGCAGCAGCAACCTGCGCTTGCTGCTTAGAATATCCCTCTCCTTCTCCAACTTTCTCATCATCTACATATGCACCTATAATAAAGTGCTTCTTATGATCTGGTCCGGTTTCTTTAAGCACTTTATAACTTGGTGTCACATTGAGCACTTCCTGGGTTTTTTCCTGGAGTTTTGATTTTGGATCTATGTACGTATTTTCTTTAATAATGTCTTTTAGCTTAATAAGAATCTCGGTAACAATAAACTTTTTGGTGACATCATATCCTTGATCCAAGTAACATGCACCAATAATAGCTTCCAGCGCATTTGCCAAGATAAGCTCTCTCGCTTTTTGACTTCCCTTCGCCTCACCTTTTGAGAGATACAGATAATCATTTACTCCCAAAGACTCTGATACTTGGGCAAGCATATTAGTGTTTACTACCGCTGCACGCCAGTTGGTCATAGTGCCTTCAGGGCTTTTTGGATAGGTTTTAAAAAGATACTCGGTAGTCACTAATTCTAACACGGCATCACCAAGAAACTCGAGTCGTTCATTGTGTGAGAGCTTAAATTCCTCGTGCTCGTTTAAATATGACCGGTGGACAACAGCTTGCTTTAACAAGTCTTTGTTTTCAAACATTACCCCTAAACGCTTTTCAAATTGGTCAAAGTCCTTTTCCATTGTTTGCCTTATTCCTCTTTAGCCTTAGTTTCTTGCTCCTTAGGTTCTTCTCTTTTTTCTTCGCTCCTTTTTGCCTCAATTTCACGATATATGGTTCCAAGTACGCCATTTACAAACTTCCCTGAAGAACGTCCGCCAAACGTCTTTGCTAGTTCAATCGCCTCGTTTATAGCTACTTTTGCGGGAATATCTTCTGCATACGTAAGCTCATACACGCCGATGCGTAAGATGTTTCTATCAACCATGGTGATTTGATCAATAGGCCAATCTGGTGCAGCTTGGATTATGGTGTCATCTATCTCTTTACAGTGAGATGCAATACCTTCCAATGTGTCATACACAAAATCGACGTCTTCTGTTTCGCCTGAAAATTCTTTAATATTTTTTTCTGCAAAATCCTTAAGCCGTGTAGAATCCTTTTCATAAAAGTCCCATTCGTACAGTGTTTGCATAACAATTGTACGAAGAAGGTGCCTATTTGCCATTCTTTTGCGTTATATTTATGTTGCTTTTCGTGCAAAGAGACGTCGTTTTTTGCCTTCAGGTTGTTTCTTGTCAGTTATGCGCTCGTTCTCTTTTTTATTGTCACGTTTTTTTACGTCTTTCTTCTTATCTTCCTTTTTTCCTTTTCCCTTATCTTCCTTTTTGTCACTGGCTACGGTTACCTGCTTTTTCCCTTTATAATATCCACATTCTAAACACGCATGATGGGGAAGAACATGTTTACCGCAGTTAGAACAGGTAATAATTGTTTGCTCCTCAAGATGCAAGTGACTGCGTCTTTTGTCACGCGCTGAACTTGATTTGCGCCGTTTTGGAATTGCCATAATGTTTTTATCTAACTCGACTTATACGTTATGTATTGCGTATCGTATCGTTAATTTGTTTTTCTGTCAATGTCATTTCTCGTTGAAGGTACACTGTATACGTATGATTTTCATGGAAAAAGATTTCACTTTTTTTATAAAAAAATGATACGCACTGTGCATATCATTATAACTGTATTTCTCAAAAGTGTGTAGCTCTAACTATGTTACTCTTCAAACAATGGTTCTTCAGCTTCCTTGCTGTTATAGTATTATACGTACAAGCCAGCGCTTCCCAAGTAAACCCTACCGTCTGGAGAATAAGCTTCACTAAATTCTGTATCACGAAATAATCGAAGGAATTCATGAACGATTTGTGAATCAATAAAACACTTTGTGTAAGTAAATTTCTTTGACAAACCGTGCTGTGTGTCAAAGAAATCAATAACACGTTCAGTAAACCAACCTCTGTCGTATCCCAGCGGATCACTTTCACCCGAGTGATACCTGCTTAGGAACACTTGCATTTTATGTATCTTGTGCTAAAATGCGAAGCTAGTATGCACACTGGCTTTAGGAGGAACCATGGAAAAAAAAGTAATGAGTGTTATTTACAAAATTTTGATGATTATTTTTGAAGAAAACAGCATTGAAGAACAAGAGACTGCTTCAATAGATCTAGGCCTGCATCCTCAAAGAGCAATTATTTGGATGGTTGATTTCCGAAGAATATTCTTTGGCACGATTTCACATTTTCTTGACTTTAAACCAGATATGTCATTTGAAGAAGCAAAAACCTGGTTGGCGCAATTAGTATGTGACAGTACAGGCGGACTTGTGCAACCTGGCGCGCAAAAACCTATTGTTTGTTCTCCCAATGATAAAGACTTTTTTGAGAAAGTCACTGCTAAATTGAGAGAATTGACAGACGATTTATTTATGACACACAATGCAGCCTCATTATTATTTGGACACAATAAAGAATATTTAACTGAGATTGAGGCTGAAACTCAAAGACGTATGTTGACTCCAAATATTTTTAGTTCAGTGGAGTCAAGTATGACAAATATTCCTGATGGATTTTCAGCTCCTGAACTAACGGAAATTGAACGGCTGCTGATTGAAGAGCGAATTCCAAAAGAGAATGAAACTGACGAATCAGCTTTAATTAGGTTTGCGACCCATGTATTTGCTATCCCCGCAAATAGCTTTTCTGGGAAATTCCAACTTGGTCTTTTGAAAATTCAAGCGCTCATTCTTACTCAATTTTTTGCAAACGGCGCACTAAAAAGAGAGGAGAATCCTCTCCTTTGGCTATCGTAATTTCTGATTTATTAACATATATTTTGACTATACAGCTCCGTATAGTCTTTTTTGTTTTTTGAAAAAAATCTGCATTTTTTTATTTTCCTACAGATAACTCTTCTTCACACACCAAACAGTTCCATTTTGATGTGATCTTTTGGCACACCCATGCTCTCAAGTATAGTTTTCATAGCTACCACCATCCCTGTTGACCCACAGAGATAAAAAAGTGAACGAGAATCATTAGATACGTATCTCTCTATTATATCTTGATCAATTTTTTTACATTCACCCCGCCAATCAGTATTTTTTTCTATATCGGTCATGGTAGAAACAACGGTTAGGTTTTTATGTATTATAGCATTGAGTTCATCAAAAAATGTCGCTTCCTCAGGATTACAATTTGAATAGAGTAGCGTTATTTCTCTCGGGAATCCTTTTTCTTGCTCATCTGAAATCATGCTCATAAACGGAGTGATGCCAATGCCTCCTGCAATACAAACAATAGGCAACGTATCGTCTTTATCCAGCACGAGCTTGCCAAAAGGACCTTCCAACTCTACTACATCGCCACAAGATAGCTCGCATATCGATTTTTTAAACGCTGAGTCCGACATACGCATTGCAATAAGAAGCGTGTCAGCTGAAGGAGGTGACGCAAACGACATTGCCCGCATTGGCCCTTTCTCATCCGTGAAAACCGGGTCAATAAGTTTAAATGTGGCATACTGGCCTGCACAAAAAGTGAAGTCTTTTGGTCTTTCAAACTCAAATGCAACAGTATTCTTTGCAACTGTTTTTTTGCCAAGAAGGATAACTGTGTACTTCATAGGTTCACTTACTTTTTTAACACACGAAACTGTGATTTTCTTGCGCCGCACACCGGACACAGCCAGTTTTCCGGAATATGATTAAATGGGGTTCCTGGAATAATGGCACTGTCCGGTTCTCCAACATAGGGATCATAGATATATTCACACTCAGTACAGATATATTTTTTGTCTGTAGTAGTCATCTTTTTAAACATTATTTTGTTACGCCTTTTTGCACTGCTTTAAGCGCAAGTTCGGCACATTTTACACGAGCTGGACTCAGCTTAACGCCTAGAAGCTCTTGAATATCACTATACGTCAGTTTTTTTACTTCATTAATTGATTTCCCTTTAATGTTTTCTAATAGTATCGATGCAGCTGCTTGAGAAATAGCACAGCCAGATCCCTTAAACCGCACATCAGTTATTGTATCATCCTGCACATTCAAATACACGGTAATAGTATCACCACACGAATAATTCTTAAGCGATTCACTGATTGTTGCATCTTCAAGCACCCCTTTGTTTCTGGGGTTTCTGTAATGATCAACAATAATATCCTGATAAATGGTCATTTATTTAGAAAGCATGGCATCTACTTTTTTAAGCCCTTCAATAAGTGTATCAATATCCTTTCTATCTGAATATACATAGAAACTTGCACGTACGCTTGCTTGAATTGCTAAGGCGATATGGAGCGGTGCGGCGCAGTGTCTTCCTGCACGCACACAGATTCCTTGCTCACCTAAAAGCTCAGCAATGTCGTGTGGGTGATGCTCTTTGAATAAAAAAGCAAGACTCCCGATGCGAGAAGAAGTGTCTTTTGGACCGATAATAACTATATCGCTTCCAAATGCATTTTCAAGTTCAGAAAGTCCATAGCTTAAAAGCTTTTTTTCGTGCATGAGAGCTTCTTCCATCCCAATACCTGCAAGATACTCGGTAGCCTTGGATGCAGCAATGACACCAGCAATGTGTGGTGTTCCTGCCTCAAATCTATGCGGCACCTCTTTATACGTACTTTTTTTCCAGGTCACCGACTCAACCATCTCTCCTCCATACAGAAACGGCGGCAGTATCTCAAGCATTTTCTTTTTCCCCCAAAGTACACCAACACCTGTTGGTCCAAGCATTTTATGAAGAGAAAACGCAAAAAAATCGCACCCCAAATCTATCACGTTAATTGGCATGTGTGGCACAGACTGAGCGCCATCAACTATGACCATGCACTCCGGATTTACGGCTTTAATACGAGAAACAATTTTTTTAATGGGATTTACTACTCCCGTTACGTTTGACACATGAGCGAGTGTCACTACTTTTGTTCTTTTTGAAATTGCTTGTTTGAGTACCTCATCTATATTTTTGAGTTCGCCCTTTTTTGTAACGTCAAGCACCGTCAGAGTAAGACCTTTTCGCTCTGCAAGCGCCTGCCATGGAAGAAAGTTTGAATGGTGCTCCATTGCGGTGGTAACAATCTCGTCTCCTTCCTGAAGAAGAGATTCAAACGTATACGCCAGCACATTTAACGACTCAGTGGTGTTTCGCGTGAATACCACTTCTTTTGCACTTGCCGCCCCAATAAACGCTGCTATTTTTTCACGCGAGTCTTCGTAGCCTTTTGTAGCTCTCGCAGCAAGAGGATAGAGTCCTCTGTGCACACTAGCCGAATAGTCCTCGTAGTACTCTGTTAATGCGTCTACAACTCCTTGGGGTTTTAGAGTCGTTGCCGTCGAATCCAGATAAATGAGGTCGGGATTGTTTTTAAAAATAGGAAAATCTTTTTTTATCTCGTGAGGATTGATCATGACGTTTGATATTCTCTTAACTTCTCTTTGTACGCATCTATTTCTTTTGTTATTCCCACGTCATGCATTTTTGCAAAAACCTCTTCAAAAAAACCACTGAGCATGAGGATCTGAGCCTTCTTCTTAGATATTCCGCGGGTCATGAGATAGCGTACTTGCTCTTTATTTAGTGTACCAGTTGTTACTGCGTGCGTACATGTTACATCATGTGTATCGATTTCTAAAAAAGGTTTTGATTCAACCGAACATTTTTTAGACATAAGAACGTTGTGCCCATACTGCTCGGCTGCAACGTTCTTTGCCTCTTTTGGAATAGTAATAAGGCCTTCGTGTGCAAATACCGCCTCGTCAAAAAACACACCATTGATAAGCAATGAGGATGTGCTGTCTCCTACACTATGCTTTTGACTAGTCTTAACAAAAAACCGCGCTTTTTTCTTTCCTAAATACATGCCAAAAATATACACGCGCGCTTTTTTTGACTCAATGTCAAATGAGAGATCACCTGTTTTATTAAAAAAGAAAAAGACATGTGTCCCGGGAGTTTGGACAACGTGGGTCTTTTTTTTGTCAGTTGTTATATCGTGAAATTGCATGTGATATCTCTTGGTCAATGAATCAAAATCAGCCGACCGATCCTTCCATTTCGAGTTGGATTAATCGGTTTAACTCAATAGCATATTCAAGAGGAATTTCTTTTGCAATAGGGTCAACAAACCCGTTTACAATCATGCTTTCTGCGTTTTCTTTTGACACTCCTCTGTTTTCTAAATACCAGATTTTTTCTTCCCCTATCTTTTCTACCGTCGCCTCATGCTCAACAGTTGAATCACCCTCTTTGACCCTCATGTAAGGATACGTGCGTGCGTGCGACTGTGCGTCTAAGATAAGCGAATCACACGACACATATGAGGATGCATTAGTGGCACCTTCTTGCATATCAACAAGGCTCCTAAACGTACCCACACCTCCATCCTTAACTATAGACTTTGAAATAATGCGAGATGACGTGTTGGGTGCAGCATGTATCATTTTTGCGCCAGTATCTTGCTCCTGCCCTTTTGCGGCAGTAGAGAGCGAGAGTACCTCGCCCTTTGCCCCTTTTCCTGCAAGAAACACGCCTGGATATTTCATGGTTATTCCGCTTCCAATGTTCGCATCTACCCATTCCATAATAGCATTTTCCTCCGCCCTAGCACGTTTGGTTACCAGATTGTAAATATTCTTGCTCCAATTTTGAACAGTCGTGTACCGCACGCGCGCATTCTTTTTGACAAAAATCTCAACAACGGCCGCATGCAACGAATCGGTTCTATATTGCGGTGCTGTGCATCCTTCTATGTAATGTACAAAACTTCCCTCGTCAGCGATAATAAGGGTTCTCTCAAATTGTCCAAAAAGCTCAGCGTTTATTCTAAAATACGCCTGGAGCGGCAAGTCAACATGCACTCCTTTGGGCACATAGATAAACGATCCTCCAGACCACACCGCTGAGTTGAGTGACGCAAACATGTTGTCGTTAGGTGGTACAAGTGTGCCAAAATACTCATAGAGATACTGCGGATGTTTTTTAAGCGCTGTGTCCATATCACAAAAAAGCACCCCTTGTTTTTTTAGTTCTTCCTTTACATTTTCATAGACCACCTCCGACTCGTATTGGGCAGAAACACCCGCCAAAAATTGCTTCTCAGCCTCGGGGATCCCTAGCTTGTCATATGTCTTCTTAATATCGTCCGGCACCTTGTCCCACGTTGACTCAGTTTTTTCTGTTGCACGTAAAAAGTAAGTGATTGAATTAAAATCTAAGTTCGAAAGATCAGGGCCCCACGAGGGAATCGGTTTTTTTTTAAACAAAGAATAGGCATGAAGCCTTTTTTCACGCATCCATGAGGGCTCATTTTTTAGTTTAGAAATCTCAGAGACAGTACTTGGAGAAAGCCCTTTTTTTGTCTTATATACAAATGAGTCTTTGTTTTTTTTAGCCTTCATATTGCGTATATCCTTCAGCATCTATTTTTTGAGCGAGTGCATACGGGCCCCTATCTACAATACTGCCCTCTTTCATAACCAACACTTCATCTGGCGTTATATAGTCAAGTATCCGTGTGTAATGCGTAATAACTACCATTGTTTTTTTAGGATCACGCGCCTTCATCTCAGAAATGACCAAAGTCATACGCCTAAGTGCATCAACATCAACTCCTGTATCAACTTCATCAAAGATTATAAGATCAGGATCAATTACCGCAGCCTGAAGAACCTCGAGCTTTTTCTTTTCGCCACCCGAGAATGCCACGTTGAGCGGCCGCTCAAGTAATTCTTTAGAGATGCCCAGTTTTTCAGATAACACGTATGCCTTTTCTCTAATCTCTTCCGAGGTCATACTCTTCTCTAGAGCGTATTGCAATACATTGAATACGGTAACACCATCAATCGCAAGCGGATTTTGAAACGTCATAAAAAGGCCTTTTGCTGCTCGCTTATCTGTTGCAAGACCAGTAATATCTTTTCCGTGAAGTAGTATTTTGGACTTTTTTGTGAGTGTGAGCCCTGGGTGTCCCAAAATACTCTGCGCGAGTGTTGATTTTCCTGAACCGTTTGGTCCCATAATCGCATATACTTTACCAACATCAAACGTTTCCGAAATATCATGAAGTAGTGTTTTTTTCTTTGCTTTTACCGTAACGTTTTGTAATTCTAGCATGGCAATAGATGTTATTTCTTAGTACACGGTGTCTTTTTTCTCTTTGACTGCACGCCCCCCTTTGCAAGGTCAGCTAAAGAAAGTGCGTCAAGCATGTCATTCATAGCATCGTACAATTTTTGCCAAACCATTTTAGAATCGCACGCGCTTTCTTCAGGACACTTTTTGTGAGTGGCTTCATCAATACATTTTACTGGAGACAGAGAACCATCAAGTGCCCGCACTATAGCACCAACGGTAATGCTTTTTGGCTTGCCTGCAAGATAGTATCCACCTTCAACACCTCGCTTAGACATGATAAGCCCGGCCCCTTTAAGTTCTTGTAAAATCTTTTCTAAATACTCGTACGATATCTTCTCGCTTTGTGAAATAGCGGCTGTTGATGATACCTGATCTTTTTTTGCCAAATAGATCATGGCTCTAAGCCCGTAGAGTGATTTTGTTGAAATACGTATCATATATATCCTGACTAGTTTTGTCTGAATTAAGTATAGCAATAAAAAAAGAGACGTGCAAGCGTGCAGGTCTCTTTACTAGTAACTATTTTCATAAAATACTATTTAACACACTCCGTCATCTTGCAAGAATATCCTTTTGGACATTTGCACAAATCTGAACAGCGTGTTTTAAACTTCTTTGAGCGCAATGCGATAAAATTGAACAGCATAAAAAGCTTATATGTCATTACTTGTCTAAAATCAACACGATGTTGTGGAAAATATCGTTTTGACTCGATAATAAAGAAGCTCCACATATTTGCTCTTAATGCTTTTTTTGAGCTATACGTAGAAAAATCTACGCTTAAATATAGTCCTTTTTTGTCATTTTTAACTTCAAGAGCATATCTAATACTAAATCCATATCTTGGATGTTTACTTTCCTTTACTCCAAAAATTTTCATGCCTCTTCTTATACATGCTATTACGTCAGTAATAAGGAACTCTTGTTCTTGTTTGGTTAAAAGTTTTTTATATCCCAAAGAAACTCGAGAGGGTTTTTTCTCTACTCTTATAGAAACTTTGGCATAGGAAGCCTCAGCGGCAAAAAAGTTCAAAAAAATAACAAGAAAAACGGCGGTTTTCATCTTTTTTTCCTCCAAGAAAGCACAAAAAACGTGCCTTTGAGCATAACATAAAACAGAAAGAAGTCAATAAAAGCATACTAGGCTAGTATGTATCTTGCATTGTTAGTTTTTATTCTCTAAAGATTTTTTTACATGCTATAATTGAGTAAAGAATTCTAATTGTTTAATACTATGTCTGAATTTTTACATAGACAAGAACCTGCTTTCAAGGAAACAAAAAAGGATAGAGAAGTTCCTCCTGAGCTAAAAGGTATTACTCTTTCTCCAGAACACTTTGCAAAGAAAGAAGGTGAATCATTCTCCAGGGCTATTTTAGGCCACATAGATATGGATACGCTGGCAAGCTATTGTCTTGCTCGCGACTTAGGGTATATTTCCGCGCAAACACCCATTGAGGTTAAACAAAGAACCAAGAAAGATGACCTTACTTCCCCTGACGTTCTTGCAATTGAAGTTCAGGGAGAGAAAGTTCCCACTCTAATGGAGCTTGAGACGCTTAAAAAACAACTAGCCGGCGTTGGCCTTGAAACTGGATCCATTGATACAAGAATCCAGTTTTTAGAAGAAGAAGGGGTTACCCCCGAACAATACAACGCTAAACAGGGCACTATTACCCATACCGGCACGCAGAAATTTACCGCGACAGCTCAACTCTTTGCTCTTACCGGATCAAAACCCGAATATCAAAATATAGCCTTACTTATCCAGCAAAGTGAAGAAACACGTACATTTAAGCATAAAATGAAACGTAGCGGTCGTGGATTTATTCAAATTGTTGATCAAATCATCAAAAAATACACGCCAAAAGGAAAAACGATATCACCGGAGAACCTTGAACCCCTTTTAAATGAAGTCTATGATCTTTTTACGTATATTCAAGAGACAGGACTGGAGTTTACTGACAATATTCCTCTCGATATGCCGGCATCAGACTCTAAGGAAGCACAACTGCTTTTTGCAGAAAAACAAGACCGTTTCTCTGCCTATCTTGAAGCCATGCAAGCTGAAACTGAAACAAGAAACGAGGAATTAAAAGGCTTGGAACTCGTTAGGATGAATGAAACAGCAACGGGACTACGTGTTGCGCTCTTTGATGCTACGCACGTTGAAACAAAAGGTGTTTTTGGCAATATTAACCAACTCCAAGACGAGGAAGGTAGACGTCTTTCCGACGTAACGGTCCTTATTGGCAAGAGTCCTCAAAAAGAACGTTACCAGGTTAAAATTGCACTGCACAAATCGCTGCAAGGGAAAATCGATCTTTCTTTACTTGCAAAGGTTTTGAATATAAAAGAAGTATTAAAGGGAAAAATCGTTTTAGAAGAAGGTAGTGAAGAGTTCGGTGGGCATAACAAATTTATCGGCACACCCAAAAGAGAGGGTACCACTATTCATCCAAACGAAATTTTTGAATTGGTAACCGAGTATCTTTCTGAAAAACACCTCAGCGAGAAAGAATTACTCGACTTTGCTACTTCTCAAGGCTTTAAAGGCACACGCATTGTTTTTGTTCCCGGAACCGGTGACAATGGTTTTCCCGAAAAGGCACTTCAATTTGTTGACGGAGAAAGCACGTCCCTTTCGCCTGAACTCTACAGTGCCGGAATGTATGGAGATACATTAAAAACAGTCAGAGAATCACAAATAAACGTTACAGAAGGAACGCTTTACACTGACTTAGAATTAATCGATAGATATAATGAAAACGGTCAAAGAGCTCGAGCGCTTAAATTGATTTATTCTTTAGAGAAAGAAGAAAGAGACACGCTTCTTGCCAACCCAGAGTTCCAAGAGAAAGTCATTTTAGAACTCCTTCAAAATCCATCTTTTGGTGAAAAGATCTATTGTCCCGAACGCAACACCTATTTTAACCTTCCTTCTGAAAAACTTTTTGCTTGGTTAACAACGCCTGAAGACAAAGCGATGTTTCAGTTTTTGGAGAAAAACTCCGCGTCATCATTTATTGATCACCTCATAGTTGAAAAAGTTATACATGAGGGTGCTGAATTTTCAGACAAACTCCAGAAAATCCTGCAACAAAAACCCATTAGAGAAGCTTTTTCGCAGGGAGAACAATACGGCAATCTCTTAACCTGCGCGCTTGCGTATGCATCAAAAACAAATCCTCTCTTTTTTGATCGAGAAAAAATAGACCCGCCATACCAAAAGTTTGATATAGACAAAGAAACACAACACGCCATGGCTGAGTTTATTGCTCGCGAACTTTCTACGGAAGAAATTAAAACGATTTGGGTACTGATACATGAGAAAAAAACTGATCTTCAGGGTGAGAAACGAGAGGAATTCGAGAAAAATGTTAATGATCTCCTTAACCTCATTAAAGAAAGGCCGGATTTTAATGCCATTGAGGAAAGAAGTTTTTATGAAAAAGTAACTGTAGAGAAGGAAGAAACAAAAAATCCTCACCAAACATACATTATTGAGCTTGGTCGTCGAAGCAATATGGCAGAAACGCTTAGAACACAACTAGCTGCACGCGGAGGAGAAGCGGAAATTAATTTTTCACTTTCAAGAAACGGCCTCTTAATGAACGTACACGAACAAACGTATATTGAGGAACAGATTCTTGAGGAGATCATGCGTACGTACAGAGCAACTCCCGAAGCTCAATTTGATCTCTACATCCAGGCTCCACAAAGTTTAATTGCCAATTTAGGATTAAAGTTAGGTCAAAAAAACATTCCTATTAGGTTTGGCCAGTGGATACAAGGATTATTTTATTTAACCGAAAATCCCGAAATATCGGTATAAGAAACACCGGGTAACGGCTCTTTTTTTGTTTTTTAAAGCACGATGCGCAAAGCATCATATATCTCCTCTACGGATCACGCCTCTTCGTGACCGGCACAGGAGAGAAGCGGACAGGTCGCTTCATTTGTAATGTATAATAGTGTAGAGAAACCCCTTCCTGTCTTTGTCTTTAACCCTTCACCTCGTCCCAGCTTGTGAGAGGAGGTTTATGTTAGGTTAAGACAAAAGAGGTTTTGGCCTATGAGCTTTATTTTTGCTCGGCCTTCTCTTGAATAGGATAAGTAACTTCGATAACTTTTTTCCATCCAAACAAGCCTTCTGATTTAATAACATGTTTTAAACCCTGAACATGGCCACCATGTTCACGTCCAATTTTTCCCAAAGTGGACTTCGTAGCCCACGCTTCGGGAGAATCTTCTGGAATCGACTTTAAAATACCGTTCTCACGGTACTTCCAACGTTTTTGTTGAATGATTTTCCACAATGAAACGAGTCCCATAATCAAACTAAATACGGTCACAATCGACATCTGTCTAACGGGGTAAAAAATCGACAAAAAATCTTTTAGAATTCCTAAAATCATTTCTAACATGATTCCTCCTATTTTCCATTCACAGCAGCACCCACAATGGACACTACCGCATCTGGAAAGTACAATAACAAATGGGATTTTAGCACATGATATTGTTTTTGTCAAGACATTTCGGTAATGTGCACACACATATGGCGGTATTCTCAGGATATGCTTTCCTGAGAATACTATGTGTATTACTATGTCTACAACAATTAGAGAAGAACGACTGCGATGGGTTTTGCCCATTGTGAATAAGGAGATTAAGCTCGTAGATGCCGCTAAGGTGTGCCCGTACAGTAAAAGAAGTCTTGAGCGATGGGTCTCGGTGTACCGAAAGGTTGGCGAGAGTGGTTTAGAACCCAAGTCAACTGAACCAAAACGCTATCATAATGAAACATCTATTGCGGTTAAAGAACAGGTGATTGCGCTTCGTAAGAAAACGAGTCTCTGTGCTCAGAAACTGAACTGGAGATTGAATAAAGAAGGCGTTAAGGTTCCGGTCAGAACCATTGGGAAGATCATCAAGAAGGAAGGACTGGTAAGAACGTACCGGAAGAAGAAGGTGAGGTGCACGTACATCAAAGCTCAGAGGAAACCGGGAGAATTGCTCGAGATTGACGTTAAACACGTTCCAGGACCAATAGCAGGCCATAAGTACTACCAATATACAGCCATTGACACTGCAAGCAGGTGGAGATACTTAAAGATCTATGATGAACAATCAAGTTATCACTCCATTCTGTTTCTCAAAGAAGTAATGAATCGGTTTCCTTCTAAAATAGATGCCATTAAGACCGATAATCACTCTACATTCACCAACTACTACACGGGGACGAACAAGAGATCAGACATGACGGTAAAAAGAATTCATGCACTAGATCGCTTCTGTGCAAAGCACCACATAGTGCACTATCTCATTGATCCGGGGAAGCCTGCTCAAAATGGTACGGTTGAGAGAAGTCACCGGGAAGATCAGGAGAAGGTCTATTCTAGGTATACATTTAACTCTGTTTTATCTCTCAAGAGAAGAATACGAAGATGGAACAACGAGTACAATGATCTGGAGCATTGCGGTCTGGATGGTAAAACACCTAATGAGATGCTAGAGTTATTTAAAAGTGCCAGAAGAGGTTAGAGAGAACATTTTGGGCTCTTTACCACAAATGAAGCGTGTGGCCTCTAAGAAAATACGTGTTTCTGAAGTTCCTTAAGAAGAATTCTCAAGAAAGTCTGTAATTAACTGCCCTAGAACTGGTTCAATTCCTTTCTCATCTATTTGTGTGCGTTTAAGATCAGGAAGAAATGCATCATCAATACCTTCAACATCTGCATCCATAAGAATAATATGCACTCTTGATCGCATCTCAGCAGAAAGCATACCGCTAAGATAATACATAAGTCGCACACAATCATATTGATTTTTATGCGCTTGCAGCGTTGCTAGAAGGCCATTAGATGTCCATCCCATCTCCATAGTAATGATCCAGAATGCGTCGGGGTCAGAGAGCAACGTTTCAAAACATTTATGTGCAAGAACTTCATACTTGCTATGGATATCTGTTAAATTGAAAACGCCACCAACAGAAATGGACAGCTTGCCTGCAGCACGATTGATAAGCTCAGCCTCAACAGAATCTAGTGTAAAAATAAACATTTTTACCTTCTTTTTCATGAATCCTCCTTCAAAAAATGTAAGCTTATAAACGTACCATAGCACTGTACTTTTTTCAAGAGCACGCTACAAAAAAAGGCAAGAGAGGTCTCTCTTGCCACAAACTGTTCTTCGTATTTTTTAAACATTATTTTGTCCCGCCCCCTCCAGGACATTGGCACTCATGATCTTTCTCTTCTTCTGAGCGTTCTCCTCCACAGCAACCGCTGCGACCCGCACCTTGAGGAGGGGCTAACAATAACACACCCATCTGACTAAAAGACCCAACCATTGCTAAGGGATCATCGTCGCAAAGAGTAAAGGTAACTTTTTTACGCTGCTGCGGGGTAAGTTTTTTTCGAAAGATCGCAATACTAGTAGTGATACGCTCAAAAGCATATTCTGAGTCCATGCCAGCGGCATTCAAAAAAAAGATATGAATGCTACCTGCAAATACGCCTATCACCTCATGCATTTTTTTAGCGATATAAGCACTTTCACACTGCGTTGCAAAAATAGACTCAATCGAAACAATTTTAAAGCCTAATTGCCTAAGTTTTTCGCTAAACGTTGTGCTTAGTTTTTGATCGCTAATTACTACTGCGAATCCTTTTTCATTCATAATTCCTCCTTGGAATATGGGGTCAAAAGATGCCCCTATCCTAACAAAAAACCTGCTAAAGTCAAGAGGATTGACACTCTTTTTGTTTTACTAAACACATTACGCCAAGCCCAATAACAAGAAAAAACTGCACAGAGAGATCATTTTTAAAAAAAGGTACTTCAACCAGTCCGTAAATAATAAGTGCAACCATAGCAAACAATGAGGCGCTACTGAGAGTTGCACACCACTGTTTTTTTGCACACCTTTTGATTATTTTTCCTGCTTTATTAAAGAAATAGACAAGCAATCCTATAATCGAAAGTAACCCCAAAAGCCCTATTTCTACCCAAAAATTGAGCACAATGTTGTGCGGATATACTAGAAGCTCTGTATGCCGCGCAAGCTTGTATTGCTCATAGACTTCAGGGAATGAGGCAAGGCCTGCGCCTTTAATAGGCTGTGCTTTTATGAGATTTGCTGTCCCCTCCCAGAGTGCTAACCGCACCTCGCCCGAAACATCCTGAAAAGTAAGTATCTCTATTGCTTGCATTCTTAGTGTCGGCACAAATAGAGTTAGCAACACACCAACGACTCCTGCAGTAAGAACGTACCATCTCACCTTAGTAAAAAGTCCGAAGATAAATAGCACGACAAATAGCGCGCCAATGCCTCCTTCTGCCCGCGAGAGAACCAAAGCAACAATACCAAGAAGCGTCATGCATGCAATACTATACTTTGCCCACACACTTTCAAAAAAATTCTTACATAGAAGTACTACAAGCAACACTAAAAACGGTGTCAAAAACAATGCGAGTGCCGCTGGATACGGAAAAAAAGACGTTGCACGCTTGACTGGTTCAATATACCCTTCTGGAATACCAATAACAAAAAAATATTGAATAATTGCAGTAATCGAGACTATGCCAACGGACAGGGAAATGCCATAAAGAACATTCAAAACATCTTTTTTTCTTTGTATAAGTGTTAAAAACAAGAACAACACAATGATCGGCTCAACAAAGTACGCCTTATATATGCCAAGTGCCGCACTTACGTTAACCGCATACACTGCGGCAATTCCTGAAAAGAGGAGCAGTAACGCACAGAGCACTATCAACGTTTTGTACGAAGCAATAAGATCTCTTGCTTGACTGATTAACGTTTTTTTTACCATTGAACGAGCAATGCACACTATAAGCAACACCAAAATCATTCCTTCAAGCACCGTAAAAGGAATTCCTGCAACTGAAAACCGTATGAGATACAACGGAAGCGAGGCTCCTAAAACGGCAAAAGCTATTTTTGGTTTTAAGTACGAAAAAAATACATAGAGCAGTAAGCCACAGCCGATGAGTATAAGATCCATGTTACTTATTGATGTTGTAAACCAAGATAGAGTGCCCGATTATAGCCTCTGGTTCATACGCCTCAAGCCACGAGTAATCCTCTTCTCCACGCACGCGTGAATAGTATTTGCTGTTTTGAAAATAGGTAGCAGACACTGCAATCCATCCGGTCGTTTTACCATCGTTTGCGTGCCATTCCACGTATCTATCTTTGAGATAATAGTGTGGATCTCCTCCGCCAAAATAATCCACTTTAATCTCATCAATATTGTTTTCATCTACAAACTGTGTAAGCCTTCGTAAATCCTGCCCCCAATCAAGGTTAGAATCGACCATATATTTGTAGCCATTCTGTGGACCACCAATTAGTTCATTGAAGTAAGCCAAATAGTGGGGGAACACCATGAGGTTTGTTGCGACATATAAGACGACCAAAATTGAGATAACAACATTGCTTGCAAAACGTACCTTACCCTTAAGCATAGTATGCATCAGCACAAACGCACCGGCAATAAGCATAAACCAAAACGGATACATAGGAAACATGTGCCTGAGCCCAATATTGAGATTGCCTACAATCCCCGTTCCCACAAACAATACAATAACAAAGATGGCCACCCACTGATCAAGCGTGTTCCATACGGCTTGAAATTTTCTATTCCAAATGGTTTTTGTTTTTCTCCATATTCCTTTTGGCAGATCCGTAAACAATTTCTTGCCAAACCGCACACCAAGTCCTACAGAAAAAATGAGTGCGCCAAGCGTCAAAAGGAGTGTAACGATTGGTGTTTTTATAGCAATTGCCACCGGATAAAAATACCACCACGATTGATTTGATGTCTCGCCAAGAAAGTACGTTGTGTTCCCGCTAGTTACCCGAACAAACACCATGAAGAGACCCAGGAGATAGTATGCAAACGGTCGTGTAATAGGACTATTGGTAAGTGTATGCATAATCTGCTGCCCATACTGACCAACCAACTCTTTTGCATCTGTGGTTTCCATCACAGGAAAATAGTATGAGATTGTCTCATGCTGCAGTTCAACGGGCATTTTATAAATAAACGGTAAATAGACAAGGTTGATAATGACCAAACTCCCTAAACACATAAGTACAAACGAGCTTACATAATGGAGCCATGATGCCGGCTTCTTTTTGTAAAAGAGTACAAACAGTAAAATGAGCCCCATCATAGGATAGAGCACAAAACAAGAAAATTTAAGTAATTGAGCCACAGAAAGCGCAACCATTGCAATAAGAATGTTGGACCATGTGGGTTTTTTTAAGTAGTTTACAAAGTGGTAGAGCCCCATCATTACACCCAGTGTTGCCGCAATGTCAGTGGTGACAAACCTAGAATGTGCAATAAGATTTGGTGAAAAGGCAAAAAGTATCATGGCCAGTACCGCGGCTTTTCTCCCAAAGAGTTTCTTGGTCCAAAGATACAAGTATATCCCCAGCACCACCATAATCAGGAGCATTGGAATACGAGAAGAAAGCAAAATAGTGTCGGGGTCATTCCCCCGCTCATACAAAAACTTCCAGCCAACTTCCCATTGCCCATTGATCTTCTCACTCCAATCAGGGAGATCTACCGGAAACACCATTTTCTGGAAGAGTAGCGGTACACCGGAAAGTGCCTTTGCAAGCGGCGGATGTTCGGGGTTTAACCTATAGTCATGGTATTTATCATAACTATATCCTGCAGGGACATGAGCAACCTCATCCATTATCGCCGAATCGTAATACATACTGAAAAATGACAGGAGAACCATAATGGTAAGCAAAATCCCTGCAAAGAACCCTGAATGCTTATCAACGTACGCAAAAAATTTCTTCATGGTCTACGTTTAGGCTTTTGTTTTTACTAACTGCGACTGCTTCCTGTTTGGCTCTTCATGAAACTCACCATCACGGAAGTAGTCTTTGTAAATACTCAAGAAAGACACAAAAAGGGTAACAATAAGCGGTCCATAAATAATACCGAGTGGTCCAAATGCAATCATACCGCCAAGCACGCCAAGAAACACCAACAATGGATGGAGATTAATTTTAGATTCAATGAGCTTTGGCTTCATAATATTGTCAACAGACCCCACAATAAGCAAATTATACGCTAAGAAACCTATACCAATCCACACTTTGCCCTGCACAAAAAAGATAAGGGATGCGGGGATTGCCACAACAAACACACCAACCGATGGGATGAGTGATGCAATACCAATAACCGTCCCCCAAAAAATACTGTTTCCAAGTCCAAATGCTAAAAATCCAATACCGCCGAGCACTCCTTGCACAAACGCAGTAATCATATTACCAAAGACTACGGCCTTTCCTACCACTGCTACCCGTTTTACCAGCTTTAGCTCCAAGTGATCCGGAAGCGGTGAGAGATCCATAAGCGTTTTTGCAATCACCTTATGATCTTTAAAAAGATAGTACAGAATGAAAATAATAGCGATAAAGAAGAATACCGCTTGCACAATGTTTCCTAAAAAATTGCCCGCCTGATCGTACACATAGAATGCAACGTTCTTCCCTGCGTTTAAAAGCGTATCTCGTTGGGAATCAAAATCGGTTTGAATATTTACCCCTTCCAAAAACCCTGCGGCACGTTCATAAATCCAAATATTTTGATCGATCAACTGTCCATAATAGCCGGTATCTATACGCTCCCGGGTACTAATATAAAAATCAAACGCCTCTTTTGATAAAATTCCCAAAAACCCAATGAAAGGGAGCACCACGATAAGCACAATAAGCACACACATTATCGCTGACGCGACTCGTGCTCTGCCCTTGGTAGACTTGAGCACCTTCTTGTAGAGAGGGAAAAACACAGCTCCTAATAAAATCGCAAGCACTATGGGCGTAATAAAAGGAAGAATTATCTTGGCAAAGAGAATAAAAATACCTAAAAAGACCGCAACAAAGAAGCCGTTTACAATCCATTTTTTCATGTTTGGGTTTACTGTCTTCATATCAGTATTGTACCGCATTTCTTAAAAAGTAAAAACAAAAGACCTCTTTTACCTTAGGTCTTTTGTAACACAACACGTTAGAGAACAACAATGCTTTTTATTACTTCTTCAAAGGTATCTTTGTTTTTTGCGTACGTATCCTCGTCCCCATAGAGCGCAAATGTGTACACATCGCCCTCCTTTATAAGTGTAACAGCGGTCATTGACCCTTCGTAATCGACTTCTTCCTTCACTGCATCATGCTCACCAATTTTTATCTTCTCAGTATTCTTTGCATCCATATATCCGTGTCCTTCTTCTATCCACTCATCGAGTGTTTGATCCTTTACATTTCCTTGGACAATAACTTCAATCTTAGCTCCAGGCACTTCCGACGCAGTTTTCACTTCAGAAGGATCAAAGGTTGTGTAGTAAATAAATGGAGAGATATCGCTATTTATTTGATCTGGATACCATCCCTCAGGCGGAATAAACGCGTAACCGTATGCTCTGTTTACGAACCCCTTGTCTCCAACAGCCTTCTTTAACACGTCCTCATCCTCTTCACTTACCTGCTTATCTACACTCTGTTCAGCTTCTGATCCCTCGTACGTTCCTGGTTCAGATTCCATCTCGTCCTCAAGTTTCTTTTCTAGCTCTGCCACCTCTTCTTCTGTCAGATCATCTTCTACGGATGGTTCTTCGATTTCTTGAATCTCGCCATTTTCATCACTTTTAAAAAGTTCGCTTACTGAAGCAGTATCTGTCTTTTCTGATCTAAAAATCAAAACACCGACAACCACTCCCACGCCGATCACAAAAATAATGACTAAAACAGTGAGAAGCAAACTTTTCTTATTACCTTTTTTTTGTGCAGTCATTGGTTTACCTTAAATCAAATTACCTTTATGTATAGTACCACGTTATTATTTTTTCTCAACAACTATTAGAGACCCACACTGCACTCCTTCACTATCCCTAGCAGCATCCGCTACTCCAAATTGATACGGCTCTTTTGAATGTATTGTTCCTCCCTGCCACACAACAACATACGAAAGTTCTTGCATGCCAAGCAGCTCGCTTTGGATAGCCACAGAAACCTCTTCATCTTTCTCTAAAACAGTATGCGCAACACATCTAAGCTCCTCAAAAGGTACCTGTTTTCCAGAAAATCCTTCACTTGTATAAAAAGTTGCTATATTAATACCAATAAGTGCAGCAATAACTACTACACCGCATACGCTGCCGATTTTCTTTCTACTACGAAAGAAAAGAGAGAATCCATATCCAAGCCCAATAAACACAGGAACAAAGAGTATTATCGTGTAATGGACATACTTCTTTTCTGCAAAGAGAAAAAATGAAATGAGCGTCAGTAGTCCGGTTATAGAGATCAAAACAAGTGCAAAAAGAGTTTTTTCGCTCATTCTTTTCTCTATGAAAATCGTTTTGATTCTCTCTCTATATACTATAAGTAAAACGATAAGTGGTAAGACAATGAGCAGCAAAAAAACAGTCCAAGATGCATTGCCAAGCACTATTTCTTTGATTATTTCAACAAAATCGACTACTCCGGTTTTTACACGCTCAAACAATGGTATTCTTGTTCGTGTTTCCGCAATCCATGTACGTAATGCTTCTTTGTTCCCTCCCGTTTTTGCCTCATACACAATAAGCGGGATATGCGTACTTAAAAGCGCAGCAACGGTAAGTATCCAGCCAAGAATTTTTGTTCTATTCCAAAGCAGGACAAGACTTACAAGAATTACCAGCCATATACCTTGCGCGTGCGATTGAAGCGACAGTCCAACTATAATGCCAAGAAGCACAAATCGAGTAGAATAGCGCCATCCTTGCCTTGTTTTAGAAAAAAAGATGGAGGAGAGCGTTAAAAAGAGAGCTACGACAAGAAATGGCATGATGTTGGGATTCCATGCCCATCGTGCATGTACTAAAACGGTAAACGCCGTAGCGTATAGCAAAGACGCTATTATTGCCGCATTTTTAGAAAAATGTCGCTTAGAGAACACGTACATAAGTACTACTGTCACTACATCAAGAAGCGCAACGCCAATCGCAGGCCCAACGGGGCTCCCTGAGGCAAGAAAATAAAAAGGGAGCGAAAAATAATAAAAAAAAGGACCTAAAAAAATGTTTCCAAGCGATGTTGGTGGACCTACTAGCTGTATGCCATCTTCAAGAATCGAACGTACTGTAAACAAATCACGTGCTTCATCTCCCGAGAAATGAAGCCAGTTTTCAAGGCTAAAAAGCCTTAAAAAAGCAGCAATAACCAAAATAGCAAAGAGCCATTTATTATCTATGACATAAGCTTTAGCTTGCGAAAAATGGGTTGACAATTTCACTATTTTATGTTAAAATGCGATGCTTAACAAAAGTGTTGAGTAATTGTATTTTTCTTTTTTAAGGAGGATTGTCACATGCTGAAGCAAAGAGTTCTGAATGGCGTGGTTGTTGTGATTGGTGCGGTTCTTGTGTTGATGTTAACGAGTTGCTTATTACTTGCTGGAGCAGAAGGTTCAAGAAGTATCGTTACTCTCTGGTCTGATTTATTGCATCAAAAGCTCTTCTTCACGTTCACGTTCATCGCTATTATTGTATGCTTTTCCTTGGGATTTATTCATAATCCAAGGAAAGCGTTGTAGTGCATTTCTTTGCACACACCCCTTCGTGGAACCCACCCGGGATTCACGGAGGATTTTTTTGCTTATTTTTTGTCAGCAAGAAGCATATTTTGCAGTGCAACAAGCATACCAATCACAAACCAGACATGCATGATATACAAAATAGAAAACGTAAGGTACTGCACTAAAATCGCGATAAAGGCAATGAGAAACCCAAGCAAAACGGTCTTGGTAAAAAGGTCGCCTTCTTCTTTTAGAGCCTTAATACTTCTCACAATAAGCAAGATAATAAGACATGCAAAAACACCTAAGGCAAAGATGCCTCGCTCTGCCATGATTTCTAAGTAGATGTTATTTACAATAAGCCAGCCATCGTCCGGTGTTTGATACGGATTTTGAGCGATGCTTGGCCCAAAATTCCCCACACCAACACCAATAAGCGGATGACGATTTGCCATATCAAGGGCATCGTAGTACGTGGTAAACCGTTCTTCTATTCCTGCACCGCTAGAGACATTTGTGGTGTGCTCTACAAACGTTTCTAGTCCATCACGCTCATTTATGCCAATAAACTGAACCAGTGCAAAGCCAGCAATAAGTGCAACCACAACGATCGGAATGATTTTTTTTGGAGAAATAAAGTACCTAAAAAAGACTATAAACGACAAAAGCAGCACCACCGCAAGTCCAATATAGGCTCCTCTAGAAACGGTAAGGAGCACATTTATACACGCAATCGTCAAAACAACAATAACAAAAATCGGTGACGATAATACCCCGCGCATTTTTTTAGAAACAAGATCTTTTCTTCTGACAAAAAAGGCTATGAGCAGTGCAATGGGCAAAAGTAAATAATTGCCAAAATACAGCGGCTCAAGCGCCGTTGACTGGACTCTTGGGAAGCCAAAGACTGCTTTTGTATAGTGTTCTCTGAGCCCCGTAAGCTCGCTCGGCACTCCTGCCATATCTCCTAAGAATTGATACATGCCAAAAAATGAAACGAGTGCGCAGGATATAAGCAGCGCAGTGATTACTCGTTTAAGCGCCTTTTTGTCTGTAATCAGTGTCGGAATAATAATGCTGAGAATAATCACAAAAAATTCAAAAAGAAAAACGGTAAGCCCTCTCCCCAAATTAACTGCACTAATAAGGCTTATAAGCGATATACCTAAAAAAAGCGCCAAGAAAGGGATCGTTGGGTTCTTAACATCGGTTTTTTGTTTTCTTGTCAGTCTAAGCAATATCCAAGAGACGAGCACTAAAAGACCTACGAGCTGACTTGGCCGAACTGTAATGCCCCCAAGCTCAAACGAACCGATTCGCTCAAATGGGAGTAAGAAAGCAATAAGAACAATACCAAATGTTGGATCATTTAGTGTTTTTATGCAAACCCACCCTGCAAAGACGAGCCCCAAAACAATCAAAACAGAAAACGACGTTGTATACGCTGTGATAGCCCCAACAATACACAGCAGAAAAAAAGCCATCCCCCAAAAGAGCGTTTTTTTACTACAAAGCTTTGCTAGCATATTTTTCCGATTCATCTGGTTTAAAACGCATACTCTTCAAGCACCTCTCGAGTCTTCTGTGCCATTACATTTACATCAAACTGACTCGCTTGTTTAGTTGCTTTAGCGCTCAGTTCAGATGATACCATACCATCTTTAAGGATTTGTTCAACGGTATCTGCTATGTCTTCAGGCTTTTTAGGATCGACATATCTTGCAGCACTTCCGGCAATTTCTGGAATCGAGCTCACATGAGAGGTGACAACCGGGAGACCCGATGCAAGCGCTTCAAGAACGGTTAGTCCAAACCCTTCGTAAAGTACCGGAAACAAATAGAGGCACGCGCCTTGATACAGCGCGGGTAAATCGTTAGCATCAATGTGTCCGGGGAGATGAACGGCGTCTGTACTCTTCATGGTTTTGAGATACAAATAGAAATCATCAGTGCCCCATCCTTTTTTGCCTGCCATAACTAAATCAGGAGCATTTGGGTTTTCTTGCTTTAACTGCTCGTAACTTTTTAAAATGTTCAGAATATTTTTTCTAGGTTCAAGTGTTGAGACAAAGAGAAGATACTCTTTTGGCAACTCATACTGTGTTCGTACTTTTTCTATCTCACCTACGAACACCGGTTCATAAAATACTGGATCAATGCCTTCATGAATGACGGTTATCTTTTTATCTGGTACAGAAAACAGTTTAATAAGATCTTCTTTAGTGTTTTTTGATACAGAAATGATGTGTCTGGATTTCTTTAGCGCGCTTTTGAGTGTCATTTTTTCTATCCACTCAGCCTTTTTGTCATGGGTTGTAATATTTAAAAAGCTCACTAGATCATGCACCACAATAACGCATTGTTTTGAGAAACTGGGAATGATATAGCTCGTTGTTGCTAAAAAAATGTCTACTTTTTCCCTGAAGGTAAAATCAAACCAACAAAATACATGCCAGAAGGGCATTGGTATCTTAATCTTCTTTACCGTCACGTTCGACGGAAACGTATATCCTTGTAGATCATCTTTTGTATACAGCACGTACTGCGTTTTTGTATCAAAAGAAAAAAGTGCGGTAAGTAAATAGTGCAGGTGATTTGCCTTTCCCGTGCGTTTGCCTGCAAGCACTCTTACATCAATACCTATTTTTTTTACCGATTCACTCATTCACTTTTCCGCTAAATAACGCTTCATACGCATCAATCATTGTTTTTTCACCAAACTTTTTAACGACTCGCTCCCTTGCAGCTTCACCATATTTTCTTCTCAGACCTGGATCCTTTGCAAGTGTAAGCAATGCATCCGAAATAGCGTCAATATCACCAATAGGTACCACAATGCCCGTTTCTTTATCTTTGACCACCTCTGTGAGCCCCGAGATGTTACTTGCAACAACGGGAAGTCCCATTGCCTCAGCTTCAGCTGCCGCAATGCCAAAGGATTCTTTTGCCTTGGAGGTAAGCGCAAAAATATCAAGCGTTTCCAGAAAGTCTCTTGTTGAATCTTTCTGGAAACCGACAAACGTTACGGACTCTTTGACACCAAGAGAGAATGCAAGCGCTTCTAGCATCTCTCGTTGATCTCCTTTCCCTGCAATTTTTAGTTCAAGGCTTGGATACTGCTTTTGTGCCTTGGCAAATGCTTTGATCAAATCATCAATTGCCTTTTCTTTGCTGAGCCGTGCCGCAACGCCAATCGTCACTGTGTCATCTTCTTTGCCTTCACCACTCGGTTTAAAAAAGTCTGTATCAATGCCGTTATAAATAACAGTAACGTTTTCTCTTTTTACGCCGAGAGCCACAAGTTGATCACCCACTGCCTGAGAAACCGTTACCACTACTACATACTTGGAAAACCAATTATACAAAAACTTGAGAGGATTGTGCGTATAGGACTTTTCTACGCGCAAATGCTCCATCCAGATTACTTTGAATCCAAGAAGCCTCGCCACAGGCGTCATCAATACTTTTTCTGTATAGGTCAAGCAATACAAAGAGGGGTTCTTTTCTTTTTTGAATCGTATTAAAAAGTAGAGAAGATAGAAAAAAAAGAATGGGGCTAAAAAAGGAAAAACCAACAGTCCCTTTGCTGATACCGGCTCGAGCGGTGCCCAAAGTTTTTTTGCGGGAAACTTTCTCTTATTAAACTCTGTAAGCAATATTTCATCTGAACTGAGCAACATACAATCCGCTCCGCGAGAAATGAGGTTTTTGACGAGTGTTATTGTATGGAGTTCACCACCACCAAGTTCTGAATTATGTGGAAATTTGGCTAGAATGATCTGCACTACTCTTGGTTTACACTTTCTAGAAAAGAATCAATTTCTTGTTTTTGTTTTTCTAGTTCAGGAGTCATTTTTCTGATTTCGGCTTTTTTATGTCTGATATACTTTCGCATGCCTTTGCTGAGTTTTTTGGTGGTCATAAGTGTGTGTTATTAACTGATAGTACCTAATTGAATTATAGCATACCTTTTTTGAGGATTAGTGAAAACGTTTCCATCACTAGTGTCCGGTTAAGAATCCCACAAACAAGCCTGTTTCTCGGGATGGTCCTCTAAACTCTGTAATTCAAACTCAGATATTAGCTTAGCTAAGGGAATCTTATCAAATGGGGAGACACTTAATATTTGTAGAATCTCGT
>JAHISJ010000009.1 GCA_018818205.1 Patescibacteria group bacterium | reverse complement strand
TTCTTGTAAATGTAAGAGTTTGCTCATACAATTGTGAGTGAAGGTGTGCATTTCATTGAGGGTTAGCTGTCAACTAGCTACATTTTACCTCAATTATGCCACCTTCTTTAGTTAGATCCCACACTGTTTAGTATAGAGCCAAAAAGGGGTTGACATTTTTGTTTGGATATGTTATACTGTCCTTTGTCACGATAACAGACCGCACATTTCAATTGGATTGGAAGGAATTACTCAGGTCCACGTATGGACGCTCTGTTTGTTTTGATGTATATGCTTTGGTGCACACACGGTGTGCCGGAGTCGACACAGAATTTGTGTCGTTTTGTGCGGACCGTTTTGAGGGACATGTCACTTTTGAGGCATGCTCCTTAAAATGGTCCGCGTAATATTTAAATCAAAACAAAAAGCTCCTTTTGCGGACCGGAGCTGAAATGGGAGATTCTGGTTATGAGTAAAATTCGGGCAAGTCTTATCGCTATCCTTCTTTGCATCCTTGTTGTTGTTTTTCACCAAGAACTCTATACCCTTCAAAAAATCTATAACGATTGGTGGGGAAAGGGGCTCGAAAGTGGGGCATGGTTTGTGGGTGTTTTTGGTGTTGTCGTTGGCTACTTTGTCATTTTTTCGAAATATCGAGGAGTTACCTTGGTGGCTTTGAAGAATGGTGAAGAAGTCAGCCGTCGTAAGATCTCTGGCAAAAAAGCGAGAGAGATCGCGGTAGATGAGGATAGCCGGAGTGTGGTGTTGAAGGGGTTCATGAGCCCGATCGTGTGGTTGAATGTTGATGTTCTTACGATCGCCAAATACGATGAAAAAAGTCGTGAATGGCGTATCGACACTGCTGACAACCCCACAAAACCCGCACCCCCCTGGAAACCTAGTACCGAAGAAGTTGTTGTCGCTGCGATTTCTGAGCTGTATCTCGCTGAGGATGAGACTCTTGAGCAGATGAACGCTCTCGAGTTCGTTGCGAAACTCACGAAGAAGCTCAAAGCGCAAAAAGAAGAAGCCGACAGCAACAAGGCCTAAAAAAACTAAAAGGCCGTCCTCTCCGAAAGCTTAACTTTAAGCCTCGTCAATCACTCCGCCACAACCGGCCGGGTGAGAGGTAAAGAGAAAAAAGCTTGAAGAGGGGACAAAAAATTTCCTTCCTATCTAAAATATGGCCCTAAACCGTTCTGGTTTTAGGGGTAGGCAAATTGCACATTCTATGGCGAAGAATCCTCAAAACATTCCTCGCCCGAAGCGCCGCCTACCGCTTCAATTTCCTGTGGCTGTCATTTGAAAAAATGGTAGTCAGAGGACGCTTCAGTACCGTTTGGTAGTGAAGCGTACGAGATTTGTATCTCGTTTTGGATAGAACTTTTACAAACAACGAGATCCCGGATCAGTCTTCAGAAAGCCTGTCCGGGATGACAGTAGTTTAGAGAGTGTTTTAGTCTCCAAAAGACACCGATTACTGTTTTTGTGAGCGTTTATGAAGGAAGAATTGCTTGTTTTATAGACGCTCACAGAAACAAAGGGATCCGTTGTTTTGCCAAACAATGGACGGTACGTACCACGGAGAAATCGATTCTATTAATGAATCGTAGGGTACGTATTTGACATATCTCCACTTCTTGCCTCGAATTTCTATGTTCTAACGTCGTAAATAATAAATCGACACCGGACATCACAGAAAATCGAGAAAGGCATGAAGAAAACCTTGGGTGAGTAAGGTCAGTGACCTTCCAAGGATAATCCCGAAAAATCGGAAAAAAATCTCGGGCAACATCGTGGGCTCGAGACCTGTCTTTGGCAAGACGGGGTGCAACTTTTTTTGGAGAAGAGAAAATGGGTCAATTCTACAAAGTCGCCAAAGAAGAAACCAAGATTGGTATCGTGTTAAAACTCGGTTTCGGTGAGAGTGCTTCTAATGACGTTATCGTACCTGATGCAGTGGAGGCAGTAAAAGAGCTGAACCTTGAAGGGGGCAAAGTTATCCTTCTTAATGGTCCGGCATCTTTACCTGTTGGCATCGCGTTGGCGCACGAAGTCTCTCATAAGTTTGGCGTGGTGGGTGCGTGGGATCCAAAGATGCAGGCGTATGTAGTTTCGGTGTCGCATGACCCAAACTACAAAGTCGGTAGTCTTATCCACGAGCTCAAAAAAGAAGAAGACGACGAGCAAAAAAACTAAAACTCGTCGGTGGCTGAACCTAATCTGAAACTATCCTTTCAAACTGTCCACTGCGCAAAAAAATGCCCGGTGGAAGGTTTAGCAACAAAGGATGGTTGAAGAAAAGGTGACGCCGTCACAAAGCCAAAAACACTCTCACCAAGGGGCTAACACGTTCGTGTTAGTGTAGGCAAAAAAACGCATTATTCCCTCCCGGAATATGCCAATCTCTAGAAGCGCCGCCTACCGCTTCACATTCCTGTGGTCACTACCGCCAAACCGGTAGTCATCAGAGGAAATCTCATTATTATAGTGATAGTGAGATTTTGAGGAAATGGAGGCTCAAGATGTCGCGGAAGAAAGTTCGTGATCCTCGTAGAAAACAACAAAGAAAACGTCTACGGGCAAATTGCCCAAAGGCGTCAATCTGCCCATCAGGAATCGACTGCACCGGACACGATTGTCCGATGAAGAAGTTCCAGTGGGCATCTGCCGGCACGTTCGTCGCTTGTGCGAAGTCGTGACGGCAAAAATCAGCTCCGGATTCATTTTTAAAAAGAATGAACCCCCGGAGCTTACGTTTCTCTTAAAAATATGAGCCCTGTTTGGGGCTTTTTTGATTGGTAGAGGGTATGAAACGAGATCCCGGATATTCTGCTTAGGAAAGCAGAATTCCGGGATGACATCTCATTTTGTATCTCCATTGGTTCCAGTCAGAGACTGGAGTCCATGGATGTGTCCGGGATGACATCTCATTTGTAAGTGCCCCGAGGACTTATAAAGCGACTGGTTTGAAACCCGCCGTTACATTTTTTTTATTCCCCAAATTTTGGCGTCAGTACGTATCTTCCCGTTTTGGTATCCCATTTACCAAGGCGTGCGTTAATGCCTCTTTTGGCGATTTCAGAAAAGATGTTTGCTACTGCTTCTTGCGGAGCTTGCAGATAAACTTCTATTTCTGTGGTTGGGTTTTCCTTGGCAAGTGCGGTTATTCCTTCAATCGCACGTGTGGTAATGTCTAGAATTTCCTGATCTGTCGCAAAGCCGGGTCGTTCTATTGATACATTGCAAAGGTGCTTGGGGTTTTCTTCAGTGCCAGTTTCTTCTTGCAGTTGTTTAGCAATCCTTGTCGCCATTCTGCCATATTTTTCATCTCGTCTGCCGATCTCTACTGTAACCACTTTCCTAGGATGGGTGTCTTTATTTGTTTCAATTGTGATATTTGGGAAGGATGATTCAGTCTCTGCGCTTCTCAAAATGCCCAGTTGTTGAGCAAGTGCATTTTGGAGTTGATTAAGATTAGTGGAGATGATATCACTTTGCAAGGTATCTGTACCGGAGGGGACTTTAGAGGCTTTTAGAATGAGTGTGTTTATAGTTTCTAAGAGGTACTGCATCTCTTTATGAGAAAGGTCGTGAGTAATAAAATCGATAATGTCTTTTTGTAATTCCTGCGAGGTTTCTGTTTTGCTTCTTTGAGGAGCTTTGGGATTATCAAGAGTCGCGCTATCGAGGTTAGAAACGAGGGCAATCAGTTCTTTGTGCAACCTGCCAAATATTTGACCGTGTGTATTCGCGTCCCGTACCTCTTTGCTTTGCAGGATATTTTGTATGCCGGCAAAGTACTCTTCCGGGGTGAGGCTTTCTCTCATTGATGCAAGGACGGTGGTGTCAACATAATAGGAGGGTGATTTTTCGTCGTTTGCCGCAAAGAATCGTTGCTTTGCTTTATCTTTATCTGAAACGGCAAGAGGGGGAAGATCACGGGGATCTAAGGCAAAATAATTACTTTCAAGCGGACAATAGATTTTTTTTGCAAATTCGGGCGATGTAAGTGCCGCTTGCCACACATTTCTTTGAATTTCTTTGTTTTCAAGTAACGCTTTTCTTTCTTTGGTGAGAGGTTTTGTGAACAAAAACGTGAGCGCCTTTTCCGGCTGGTTTGTCTCTAGAAATCGTCTTACCATTTCGTCATCCGGAATGATTCTGTTTTCCGTGGTGTCGATTTGTTCCGATCTCACCGTAATAACCTCAAGCCCCTGATTTTCATAGTAGCCCGATCGAATAAAACTTTGTTTTACCGGTGGATTCTCTCCCGAGCTTGTTTTAACGTAGGTCGCGGCAAGCTCAGGAAGATGAAACTCGCCGATCCCCGCAATGTAATCAATGGCAGTGTTTTTTGGATTAATACCATTTGCGCTAAGGACTCCTGCCAATTCTTTCTCATTTGGTCGCTCTTGACTAAAATATTCCTCAATAAGTGCAAAAATATGCTCCGGTTTAATCGTTGTCCCTTCGTTTAGCGGGGTGCCAATGAAGTTTGCGTGACCGCCAAAAGCGACTTCAGATACATGGTCACTGTCTTCTTCTACTAATCTTACATCTCGCAAATTTATACCTCCTCTAACGAGCTGCATGGCGTTTAGTGCGTCCGCGAGAGGAGCAAGATCAGCTGAACCTTTGGTGGGACCGGATATTTTAACGACGTATCTGTTTGGTTTACCTTCCTTTGAAAGAGCAGCCGCCTCTGCCTGTGAGTTTAAAACAATGTAGCCGTCAAAGTCATGCAATCTCCTCAGTTGCGCAAAAACCGCGCGTGGTGCTTCTGTTGTCGCAAGCATAATCTGAGCGCCGGTTGCCGTTTCTTTTATATCGACTACCTCTGTGGTTTTAAGAGTTTCTCTAAGCGCGATTTTTTTTTGCTCGATTTGTGTAGGATACTTTTGGAATTGTTCACCACCTGGTTCATTGATTGAAATACGTTGAAAAAAGTCTTGGTTTGAACTGGTCACAAAGTCATACAAAGCAACAATCTCTTGCATCGCGGCGGATAGATTTTCTTTTTTAAACCTGCCGCCCGGAGCGTATTTGTCTTTTATAGCGTGTATAAGCTCAGCAAAGGTATTCCCATCTTTTTTCGTTCTTTGTGGTTTGCCGCTTGTGTCCGTAACATGAACATAGCTTGCAAAGTCGAGCATCTCCGGATTTTGGCCGGTAAGCGCAAAAAGTTGAGCGGTGGCAGACGCCTCCTCAGATCCGGTGTGTGTAATGTTTCCCAGTGTTGCGTTGTATTGCTCTTTAGTTAGGTCAAACTCGGGAATTCTCTTTCTGATTTCTGCGGCAATGTCAGTAAGGCCTTGTGCTTCGAGCGTTGTCGCTTGGGATTCGAGCATTGACGCATCGGGATAGTCTTCTTTTCTGGCCGCTTCAATCATCAACACTGTCGGATCTGCAATCTCAGCTTTTTTTGGAGATTTTTGGATGTCAATTGGCGTTTTTAAATCAATTAGCCCTTCTTTTAGGGCAACAATGTACGCTCCGACCGTATCCAAATCAAAATGTCCAAGAACGATTTTGTTGAATTTTCTTTGTTCGCCTTCCGGGGTTTGCAGGAGCTCAGCCGAAAACCCGGTAGAAGCGATGGCTTCATGCAAATATTTTTTTTGTTTGGTGTAATCCGGTTTTTTTTCTTTTTCCGCTTCGGGAGGAGAAAAACGTTCTCCACGTGGTTGATGTGGCATAAGATTTCACAATAAACACATTCCTTATATTTTAATCAACTTCTCAAGTGGCACTACCAAAATAGTCGCGCCGCCAACCGTAACTGTCACTGTTGAACTCGACGACATAATACTCTCAACGTCGGTGCCGGTAAAGAGGGGCGCGCTTACCGTTTCTTCCTTTTGTTTAGCCTTATTTTTAATGAGCTCTATAATAGGGTCTACCTGTTCTTTTTTGCACGCCAGAAGAAACGTGCTATTTTTTTGCTTTAAAAAACCACCTTTGCTCTCGAGCTTGGTAAAGTGAATCTTTTTTTCTACAAATGTGGACTCTAAATCCTCCGCGTTTTCTTCATGAGTAATAACGATGAGTAGTTTCATTTGATTTTACACTTATGGTTTGGATGCTTATTTAAGTTCTCGCCGCATTTTTCGCACAGACCTTTACACTCTTCTTCACAGACAATTTTTAAAGGTGTAGTCAGAAGTAGCTCGTTTTTTATGTCGTCAAAAATATCAATCTGAAACGTGCCGGGCAGCTCATGCTCAGCAAAGTTCTTTTTATCCGGCTCTCCGGTGTAGAGTCGTTCAAACGAGAGCTCTCTTTTGAACGTTTTTGGCGTAAGACACCGTTCGCAGATTTCTTCAACATGCGCGGTTATATCAAATTCCGCATAGACGCCATCATCGTCTTTAAAGAGCGTAATCGTGCCTGTAAGCGGCCGTGTAAGCGTGGCTTTTTCAATATCCTCAGGATTTATGGATAGTGAAACCGTTTTCTCATCAGTAGTACCCACAGCGACTTCGCGTACGTTTATATAAAGATGGGGGTTATCTGACATTAATCCTTAACGGTTATGGTAATCTTGTTTGAGAACACCCCTCTGCCCGTTTCATCGACGGCGGCCGTATAGATTTGATATGATCCCGCTTTACCCGGATACTGCCATGTCGATGAATATGTCTTGTTGTTGCCGGCGCCTTGCTGTCTGTCAAATACGCTGCCCGCCGCAAAAAACTCTACTTTAGTGATATCTGTTTCACCTGAGACCTTGGTAGAGACTCGTAAGGGGAAATTTGCTTTGGTAACGGTCATGCTTTTGTTTGGGGAAACAAGAGAAACGGTGGTAGGTGCTGCTTTTTCTTCAGCCTTAATATTGATTGATACCGTTGCGTCTTTAGTATTTCCCATAAGATCATGCACTTGCGCAGTGATGTTGTGGAATCCGCTAGAGAGGCCCGCGGTGGTTATGCTCGCCTCATATGGATAACCGGTATCGGTACTGATTGCATTTCCGTCGACAAAGAACTTCACATCTTTAATGCCATGCGGCGCGTTAACGTCGGTTTTGACGACAAACGAACTTTCACTTATGGTTGCGCCGCTCCCGGGGCTTGTTATGCCAATAGATGGTTGGTTCCCCTCTGCGTTTGAATCATCGGACTCGGAGGGAGGTCTCTCAAAGTGATACCCTTGCTTTGCCGCCCATCCTTGTACGGCGCCTTCCCAGCTATTGTATTGAGGATCATCTTGCGGTTTTTTTGGCGCGGGTCCGCGTGGATTATCTTTTTCACAGTAGAAGAGAATGTTATGAACGGTACGATACGTGCGCTCCTCGACCAATTCCGGAGGTGTTTGCGGTGTTGCGCGTTTACCGGTTACTTTGTGTACCTTTACTCGAGTTTCCGGCATGACTTCGCCTCGCAGTACGGGCTTGTCAACGGTATCCGGTTCCATAGCTGCAAAATCCTTCTTTTCTCTGTTTTGGGTTGCTTCTTTCATGAAGTTTTGCCAGATGGGCGCGGCAACATAGACACCCGCGGCGCCGTCTTTCATAGGTGATCCATTGTTATTGCCAGCCCATACGCCGGTAACGAGGTTTGTTGTGTAACCGACGGTCCACGCGTCCCTAAACTCCTGTGTAGTTCCGGTTTTTGCTGCAGTTTGTACGCCTGAAATATCGAGTATGTTTCCGGTGTTGCCAAGCATTGAGCGTCTTGCGCCACTGTCTGAAAGGACGCTGTTTATCATTTTCGCAGCCTTTGGATCCAGCACTTGTTTACCTTCAGGTTTGGTGTTGTCTTCAAGAGTATTGCCATCTTTGTCGACTATTTTTAAAATGGGGGTTGTGGGGAACTTGGTTCCATTTGTGGCAAAGCTCCCATATGCTGCTGTTTCCTCAAGGAGTTTAACCTCGCCGCCACCTAAAACAAGAGAGAGACCAAAGCGAGATCTATCTTTAAGTGTGGTGATCCCCATTTCTTCTGCAAGCCTGATAGTATCTTCAATACCGGCAAGATACATAGTTTTAACGGCAGGAATATTGAGCGAACCGGCTAGGGCTTTGCGCATAGAAACAGGACCGTGCGTTTGAAGGTCGTAATTTTGTGGTTTATAGTCGTTGCCAAAATCGGTGTAGACATCAAAAAGGATAGTCTCCGTGGTATATCCCTTTTGGAACGCTTTAGCATATGCAAATGGCTTAAACGATGAACCAGGCTGACGGTCAGATAGGGCGACGTTAACGTTTCCGTCATTTTCTCGGTCAAAGTAATCCTTTGACCCTTGCATAGCAAGAATTTGTCCATTTGTTGGATCCACAGATACGAGCGCAGCATTCGAGGCGTTATATTTGGCGTTGTTTGCAACACCCTCTGGTACTACGCGCTCGGCAATTTTTTGAAGGTCCATGTCTAAGGTGCTTATGACCTTAAATCCGCCCTCTTTAATAAATTTTTCTGAGTATTTTTCTTCGAGTAATTCTCTGATGTACATGACAAAGTGAGCGGCAATAATGCCAGCGTCGGGTTCCTTGTAGACTACTTTTTCCTCAACTGCTTTGTCATATTCCTCTTGAGTAATGTGGTCAAGATCCAGCATCTCGCTCAAGATCCAGTCTTTTCTGATTTCGAGTTTGTCAGTGTGTGTGCCGTAGGGTGAGTAATATGAGGGAGCGTTCGGGAGCGCTGCGAGCATTGCGCTCTCTTCAATGGTGAGATCCTTTGCATTTTTGCCAAGGAATGTTTGCGATGCAGCCTCAATACCATAGGCGTTTGAACCGTAGGAAATCTCGTTTAAATACATCTGCAAAATCTCATCCTTACTAAATTTAAACTCAATTGTGAGTGACAAAATGAGCTCTTTTACCTTTCTTGAGTAGGTTTTTTCCGGACCGAGCAGCGAGTTTTTGACAAATTGTTGTGTAATGGTTGAGCCACCGACTCTGGTATCATCAGTAACATTTTTGAAGAGTGATCTGGCAATGCCTTTAGGGTCAAAACCAAAGTGATCATAGAAGTTTCTATCCTCTGCAGCAAGAGTCGCGTTTATGAGATGTGGTGAGATATCATCAAGATCAATGACTGTCCTTTTTTCTTCGCCATGAATCTCATACAAGACAACCTCTCCATCACGGTCATAAATTTTACTTGACTCGGCAACATCTCGTTTGTTGATTTTATCGGGAGAAGGAAGATCCTTTGCAAAGTAAATAAACAGTCCGGCAAGAGCTAAAATACCTAAAAGAGTCAGTGCTGCAAGCGCTATAACAATAATCTTAAGCCATTTTTTAAGCTTTTTTTTGTCTAATTTCTTCTTTTTCTTTTTACCTTTTTTCATAGGGGTTTCTTTGTTAGGGGGGATGACATCATTTTTTGTGTCTTCTGAAGTACTGTCTTCTTTTAATGCTTGTTCTTCTAACGCTTTCTCAATTTCGGGATCACTTGTAGTATCTTTAGGTTCATCATGGTGAGTAGCGTCTGTAGTTTCAGTATTTTTTGGTTCTGAAAGTGGATCAATACTGTGTTTTTCTTCTTCAAAATCGTTTTTACTTGAGTCTTTTTTTATGACCGAGGAGATCGATTTTCGTTTTTTTGGTCTCCATTCGACTCGTTTGTTCATACTATATAATTAACATTAGTGGAGTATACTTTATACATTCTAGCACAAATTGGTAGTGATAATTAGTGGACAATAGAATGCACACCCATTGTACTAGAAAAGGGCGTTTTGTCAATGGATTTAGAGTAAGAAGAGGTATTGTTTTACAAACGAGTCTTTGATATATTTATGGGGTAGATGAACTTTGTGCACCCGTAGCTCAACTGGATAGAGTACGTGGCTTCGGACCACGGGGTTGCAGGTTCGAGTCCTGCCGGGTGCACGTCGGAACATCCTTCCGGCTTACGTGTACTCCTTCGCAAAGCCTTCGGAGTCCACTTCAGCCTCCAGAATGTTCCTCCTTTTCCCCAAACAATAGGAATTGCTTGGGGGCCCCAGTACATTCCAGTCTGCGCGTATCCCTTCGCAAAGCCTTCGGAGTCCACTTCAGCCTCCATAATGTTTCTCCTTTTCCCCAATAATCAGAATTATTCGGGGATCCCATCAGTGCTAAACATCATTAAATGGTGTTTTTTTGTTTAGTAGAAAAAGAAAAAAAGTGATACAATAACACTATAATAGTGAACACGTTATGGTTGCTGTGATATTGCCGACATTTGCGTTAGAACGAGATCTTACTGAAATGGGATTTAAGCGGATTTTGGGTATAGATGAAGTGGGTATGGGGTCATTTGCTGGCCCGCTTACGTGTGGAGGCGTGATTTATAATCGAGAAATGTCGATAAAAAATGTGCGTGACTCGAAGACGCTTTCAGAGAAACAACGAGAAGAAGTTTATGAAAAAGTATCAACGTTATCATCTATAGAATATGCTACTATGCATGCGCCTGTTGAAGAGATTGATTCGTTTGGTATACGAACCGCATTAATTAATGCGGTAGAAAGGCTCATAGATTGCTTTTCACCTCCTCCCGATTATATACTTGTTGATGGAAAATATCTCGCACCGTTTAAGGTCCAAACGCAGTTTGTACCAAAGGGAGATAGGTATTCAATGTCGATTGCCCTTGCATCGATTGTCGCAAAGGTGACCCGTGATAGGTTGCTTAGAGAAAAGCACAATCACTATCCCCAGTATAATTTTAAGAGCAATAAAGGGTATGGAAGTAAAGAGCATCAAAAAGCGCTTACTGCCTATGGACCTACTCCATTTCATAGAAAAAGCTATGCACCGATAGCACGACTTATACAAAAATAGTACAAAGCACTATGCCTCAAACACCACTCGAAGAAAAACTACATCTTCTCTCAACGTTACCTAAAAAAAGACAGTTTCTTGATATGGGAGCGGTCTACAAGGAGGCGGGGCTTACACCGGGGATGATTGTTGCTGATTTAGGCTGTGGATCAGGGTTTCTGTCATTCAAAGCGGCTCGAATAGTTGGGGATAATGGTCTCGTGTATGCAGTTGATGTGCGTCGAGATGTTCTTGGACATATTGAGGATCAAAAGCAAGATTTTGGCATCAGGAACCTCAAAACCGTTCTTGCGGATTTGAGTGTTCAGGGAAGTACGGAAATTCCAGAAAAAAGTGTGGATTTGGTGCTTCTCGCTAAAATTATTTATCAGGTAAGCAACACAGATATGCTTTTTGATGAAGCAAGACGAATATTAAAGCCAGAAGGAAAGGTACTTGTGATTGAGTGGAAGAAGGAAAAACAACCATTTGGACCACCGGAAGAAAAACGAGTATCGTATGCTGATATTAAGAAAATAGTAAGGAATGTTGGGTTCGTTATTGAAAAGGACATTGATGCCGAGCCGTATCATTATGGTGTTTTGCTGAGTTTGGGCACATAAATAGAGAGCTGTATTTTTTGAAAAGCAGCATGGGTAACAAGCGGAATGCTGTTTTTTAATTAGTAAAAATGCAAAAAAAGGATTCTATCGGTAGGTGGGGAGAACAGGTTGCCTCCACTTATTTATGTAAGAATGGATTTACTCTTTTAGGTAAAAACTTTTCTTGTCGTACCGGTGAGATTGATATTATTGCACGGGACACAAAAACGAATGAAGTTGTCTTTTGTGAGGTCAAGACGAGATTAACAGCGCATGCAATCCACGGAGAGGATGCGGTAAATTGGTATAAGCTAACAAAAATGAAAAGAGCCGCTCAGTGGTATATTTGCAAATATAAGCTTGAGCGAGCATTTGCGCGATTTGATGTTATAGTTATTGAGCGAAAAAATACTAAAAGTGCTTCGCTGAGACATCTTAGAAACGTGTGAGTCTCTTTTTTCTAAGTAAAAAACTGACACGAAGGTATGCAGGTTTTTTCAGGGAGCATCATTGACTTTTTAGACTTGTTACGCTATAATAAGGTACATTTTGACGAGGAGGACCATGATGAAAAATCATTCAAGACAGGGTTGTTTTGTCGAATGAGTGTTGTATTAGTAAAGTTAGATGGCCCAAAGGTTTGCACTAATTCTGCGGTTCGCGCAGTGCTTTGCATATCTAAAGTATGTCGATATTTATATAAAGCTATATCAGATGAGGAGGATACTTATTTTGGTAACGAATATACGTTTTCTGTGAAATCTCTTACTGAACTATCATCAGTGCTTATTGATCTTGCAGCTCAATTTACTTCTCCGCTCAAGCCGGTGCTTGAACTTAAGTTGGTAGACTTTTTGAAATTTGAAGTAGCAATAGTACGGATTATTATTGCACATTCCAAAAAATTTCCCTCGGTTATGACTAGTATTGAATGACCTTTGCAGCTTGCTCGCAAAGGTTTTTGTTTTTTTTACGACAAATTCTCTTGCATGCATTCTTTTTTTATGGTATTTTTCATCAAGTAGAAATCGTACATTTACCGGAAACGTTGGTTTTCGGTTTTTTGTTAGACGTATGGTATAGTAGTAGTGTAGAAAGTTATTTAGATTTAAGGAGAATAGTATGCCGAGTGAATTTGAACGTGTTATTAAACAAATTTGTGAAGAGAAGGGGTTAACTCCTGAGGACGTCATTGATTCTATTTCCGCAGCCATTGCTGCAGCGTATAGAAAAGATTACGGAGCAAAGGGTCAGCTTATTGAAGCTGAGTTTGATCCAGAAACTGGAAAATCACGTATTTTTGAAGTAGTCGAAGTAGTAGAGATAGAAGAGGGTGAAGAAGAAGTAGAAAAACCTGCACGAGAAATTAGCCTTGAGGATGCCAAGAAAAAGGATAAAAAGCTAGAAGTTGGTGATACCATCAAAACAGAGGTAACGCCAGATGAGATCATTTTTGGTCGTATTGCAGCACAAACCGCAAAACAGGTTATTACACAAAGATTGAGGGAAGCAGAGAGATCAATAATCTATGATACCTTTAAAGACAAAGAGAACACTGTTGTTGGCGGAGTAGTGCAGCGCGATGAAAAAGGTACGGTATTTGTTGACCTTGGCCAAACAACCGGTCTTTTGTTTCCTTCAGAACAGATTAAAGGGGAAGAATATGGCATTGGTCAGCGAATCAAAGTGTATGTAATGTCGGTTGAACATGGGAAGAAGGGGCCGGAGATTATTCTTTCACGTGCTCATGAAGAAATAGTCAGAAAGCTCTTTGAACTCGAGGTTCCTGAAGTTGCTTCAGGAGAAGTCGAACTTAAAGCAATCGCGCGTGAGGCGGGATCTCGGTCAAAAATAGCGGTATTTTCCACAGAAGAAGACATTGATCCTGTTGGTGCGTGTGTTGGTCAGCGCGGATCACGTGTACAGACCATCATTGCTGAACTCAATGGAGAGAAAATCGATATTATTGAATGGGATGAAGACCCGGTTAAATTTATTTCAAATGCACTTTCTCCTGCAAAAGTGATTAGTGTTCAAATTGACCATGAAAAAAAACATGCCATTGTTGAGGTGATGGAAGATCAACTCTCCCTTGCTATTGGTAAGAACGGACAAAATGTTCGTCTCGCGGTAAAGCTTTCCGGCTGGACAATAGATGTATTAAAGGCAGGGCTGGGCCAGGATAATGAAGACGATAAGACCAAAAAAAAGGGGAAAGAGAAAAAGAGCAGTAAAGAAGTAGAGAAGAAGGAAGATGAGTTTAAAGATGTAATGAAAGAAAAAGACGGTGAGAAGAAGGATGAAGAAGAGGTAACAAAAGAAAAGAAGAAAAAGAAGAAATCGTCTGCGAAAAAGAAAACATCAGGAAAGAAAGAAAAGAAGAAATCGCCAGAGAAGGATAAGAAGGAAAAGAAAGATGAAGAGAAGGATGAGTAAGAGCTCAGAAGAAAAGTAAAATCTATAAGAGAAGATTTAATTAAGTAATAAAACATATGGCTATTGAGTACTACTCGATAATCGCAAGTGTGCTCGCACTTTTGTTTGCCGTTTATCTTGCATGGCAGATAAAGAAAATGAGTGACGGCAATGATAAAATGAAGGAAATTGCATCCGCAATCAAAGAGGGGGCAATGGCCTATATTAAGAGACAGTATCGTGTTATTGCAGGGTTTGCAGTCGTTATTTTTGTTATTTTGTGGATTTTGACAGGATTTCAAATGGCAATTGGATTTCTTGTTGGAGCATTCTTTTCTGCACTGGCTGGGTATATTGGTATGCGCATTTCTGTCAAAGCTAATGTTAAAACAGCTGAAGCCGCAAAAGATGGTCTTGCAAAGGCATTAGACGTTGCGTTTAAAGGCGGTGCGGTAACGGGTATGACCGTTGTGGGGCTTGGCCTTCTTGGAGTAACCGGATTTTATATTATTTTCAAAGATCCAACACTTCTTATTGGTTTTGCTTTTGGTGCGTCACTTATTAGCTTGTTTGCTCGTGTTGGTGGTGGCATTTATACTAAAGCCGCTGATGTTGGCGCTGATTTGGTAGGAAAGGTAGAAGCAGGAATTCCTGAAGATGATCCCAGAAATCCGGCTGTGATTGCAGATAATGTTGGTGATAACGTGGGTGATTGTGCGGGAATGGGCGCCGATCTTTTTGAAACATATGCGGTAACCATTATTGCGGCAATGCTTCTTGGTATGGCCGTGGGTGGGAATGCAATTATCTATCCACTTGTTCTTGGTGCGATTGCCATTATGGCATCAATCATCGGCACCTTTTTTGTACGACTTAAGGGTGACAAGATAATGGCAGCTATGTATAAAGGTACGCTTGTTACTGCCGTTATCTCTGCTATTGCCTTTTACTTTGTTACTGACAGACTCATGGGAGATGTGAAGCTTTTTTGGGCGGCTTTGGTTGGTCTTGGCGTCACGATTGTGGTAACCGTTATTACTGAGTACTTCACCTCAACTAAATTTAAGCCGGTACAAGATATTGCTGCAGCTTCTCAGACAGGGCCTGGTACCAATGTTATTGCTGGTCTTGCGGTAAGTCTTAAGAGTACGCTTCCAATGACGATCACGATTGTTGTTGGCATTTTACTTGCGTATTGGCTTGGTGGCGTGTATGGCATTGGTATTGCTGCAGTAGCTATGCTTTCAACAGCAGGTATGGTTGTCGCAATTGACTCTTACGGACCAATCACTGATAATGCTGGAGGAATCGCAGAAATGGCTAAACTTCCTGAAGAAACGAGAAAAAATACTGATCTATTGGATTCTGTTGGTAACACGACTAAAGCGACTACTAAAGGGTATGCGATCGGTTCTGCGGCACTGGCGGCACTTGCACTGTTTGCTGCGTACAAAGAAGAAGTGATGAAGGCACTAGGGCATGGAACCGAGTTTGTTCTTTCTATTGATAATGTATACGTGCTTGTTGGTCTTTTCCTTGGTGGTGTACTTCCTTTCTTATTCTCTGCATATGCTATGCAGGCGGTTGGAAGAGCAGCATTTAAGGTTGTAGAAAACGTCAGAAAGCAGTTTAAGGAAAAAAGAATAATGGAAGGCATTGATAAGCCTGATTATGGTCAGTGTGTTGATATCGTAACAAGAGCTGCACAAAAAGAAATGATTCTTCCTGCTGTTCTCGCAGTAGGTTCCCCAATATTAGTGGGATACCTCTTTGGCCCACTTGCACTTGGCGGGCTTCTAATGGGCGTGATTCTCTCAGGATTCTTCCTTGCCGTTTCTATGACGTCCGGTGGTGGTGCATGGGATAATGCAAAGAAGTACATTGAAGAAGGAAACTTTGGTGGCAAAGGAAGTGATGCGCATAAGGCTGCTGTAGTAGGTGATACTGTTGGCGATCCGTACAAAGACACTGCAGGCCCTGCACTGAATTCTCTCATTAAAGTTATTAATACCATCGCACTTATTATTGGCGTGTTTATTGCGTCTAATCATTTGTGGGGGTAAAAATTCAGTACAGATTAAATGGAAAAGAGGCTCTACATAGAGTCTCTTTTTATATATTGCTCTTATTTTAGTACGTGATATGGTTATGCTGGATGTTTTATGAAGGAGGAAAAAATTTGAAAAAGATTCTTTGGGTGCTCAAAAAAAGTGCTCACTACTTTCTGGCGCTATTGCTGTATTCAGTGACAGTAGCTCCGTTTACGGGAGTGGTATACTTTGCAAAATGGCCGAGTGGTGTGTTTGAGGTTGTTTCTTTCGTCGCGCTTGCAATTCATGCACTTGTGGCAAGTGGATTGTTGATTTGGGGAGTTCTAAGCAGAAAGTCGCCGGGTACCATTGCCTTTTCAGTTTTTATGGCATGGATTGTTACTATGGCTATTACCATGCCGCCGTTTCTTATTTGGAAACATTGGAACAGTTTGGAGTGGTATGAAGCTGTGCTGGCTATTGCTGGCGCGATTCTGTATTATGCATTTCTTGCTGTACGTCAATTCGGTGATGATGAAGGCTCAGAGGATGCACCATGCTATGATCCCTATAGTGACCCATCATATTTTTGCTGAATACATTTTATTCTTTATGACTGCCTCTCTTTATGAGAAGCAGTCTTTTTTTTGTTGTCACTTGATTCTTGCCTATTCCAATGCTACACTAAACGTAATTTATTAGCTAAAAACTGATTTATGAACGTTAAGAAGACGGAAAAAAGTCCAACAGAAGTAGAGCTCGAGATTGAAGTTTCTCCAGAAGAGATGGAGAAATATCTGGACATGGCGGCAAAAACACTTTCAAACAAAGTAAAAATAGAAGGATTCAGAGCAGGAAAAGTTCCGAGAAATATTCTTGAAATGAAGGTAGGTAAGGCAGCGCTTTTTGACGAGGCCGTAAACATTGCGCTCCCTAAAACCTACACGCAGGCAGTAATAGATAATAATCTTGAGCCTGTTGGTGACCCTGAGATTAGTCCAAAAAAAGCAGCAGTTGGTAACCCGTTTATATATGTGGCTACGGTTACGATTCTTCCTTCATTTACACTCCCTGACTTATCCAAAATTTCTGTCAAAAAAAAGGAGAAGGTGACCGTTTCGAAAAAGGACGTAGAAAAAACGCTGCACACTCTTGCTGAGCAGAGGGCAAAGACTACAGCGGTAGATAGAGCTTCAAAAAAAGGTGATGAAATTGTTATCGATTTTAAGATATATAGAGACAAGGTGCAGATAGAAAACGGGGACTATAAAGACTTCCCGGCCACTATTGGTGATAGCAAATTCATTCCTGGGTTTGAAGACAAAGTAGTGGGACTAAAGAAAGGGGATAAGAAAGAATTTGATTTGACCTTTCCTAAAGATTATTATGAAAAAATCCTAGCGGGCAAAAAAGCCACTTTTAAGGTTACCGTTAAGGACGTGAAGGAGAAGGAATTACCGACTATAGATGATGCATTTGCACAGTCCCTTGGTGGCTTGAAAGATCTAAAGGACTTAGAGAAGAAGATTGAAGAAAACCTCACAGTAGAAGCAGAAAAGAAGGAAAACGAGCGCCAAGAAAAGGAAATATTGGAAAAGGTTAATGAAAAAATAACGGTTGATCTTCCAAAAAAACTAGTGGCTGGGGAGCAAGAGCAGCTTCTAAGGGAATTTCAACAGATGGTTGAGAGGCAGGGGGGTGCGTTTGATGAATACCTTGAATCGATAAAGAAGACAAAAGAGCAGCTTTTAAAGGAATTTACAAAATCAGCGGAAGAAAGAGTAAAAACTGCACTAATGCTTCGAGAAGTTGCAAAGAAAGAGAAGCTTACCATTACAGAAGAAGAAGTAGAAAAGGAACGTGAGATTCATAAAATGCAGTATCAACAAAACCCTGAACTAAAAGAACGAGTTGAGAGCGACGACTATACGGCGTATTTGAGGAATATGCTTATGAATAAGAAGGTTGTTGGATTCCTGAAAGAAAAGGTGGTTAAGTAGAAAATGTCAAATGACCAAAAATAGTTTGGTTCAGCAATGAAATCGTTTTGACAAGAAACATGTGAACTTTTTAATTTCAAATTAACAAAAAAACATGAAGGTCAAAGATATAATGACAGCAGACGTAAAAACAGTGAATGCAGATACGCCTGTTAAAGAAGTAGCGGGAAAATTATTTGATAACGCGCTAACTGGTATGCCAGTTGTGTCCGGTGATGAAGTTATTGGTATTGTGACTGAAGGTGATGTAGTTATGGAAAATGCGAATGTTCATATTCCAAGCTACATAAAT
>JAHISJ010000008.1 GCA_018818205.1 Patescibacteria group bacterium | reverse complement strand
TGATCTAAAGTAGCATTTAAATAGTCCCATTTTTGTTTTACAATGTTCATAGCAAGGTTTTTTTATGTTTGTTATGTGTATACAAACATTCTAGCAAAAACCTTGCTTTTTTTGATGTGGTAAAAGTGCAGGCGGGTCAGCGTAGGGGCGCGGCGCTACGGGGTTGAATGTGTCTTTTATCTACTTATTAACAAACTCTTTCTGTCTCAAATACCACTGCTCCCTGTACCGCTCCCGCCTATCAATTTCATGGAACTTAAGCATTGAGTCAGAAATAATAATCGCACGATTTCTATTCCCTTGTTCTTCTTCTCGTTTTTCCATTTTCTTTCGTTGAATACTTCGACATATCTTTTCTATCGCATCTCCAAACCATGTAGAAAGCATCCATTCCACGTCTTTTCGTATTGATCTAAGTACTACAGATTCTTTCACCTTGCGTCTTTTTGCAAGTGAGACATAGGGAATCATATTTGGAATAACGGTTAAAATCCACTTGTTTGCCCTGACAAAATCCGTGTATACTCCCCTGTCAAGCATAGGAACAATAAACGTTACCCAATACGTTAAGTAGGGATCCTTCCCCGCAAGAGCTATATGCTTTAAGCTCAACGTATCTGTGGTGATATAAAAACTCAAACAAATCCTGTCTTTTACCTTTTTCCCATGCCGCCAGTTTCCCGTAGTAAACATAATGCACGTCGCTGCAAGGCGTGCCATCCATAACCTCCCCTTTTTGACTATGATAAACACGTCTAAATCACTCTCTTCAGAAAAATCGAGTATTGAAAGTGTGTTGCATGCGCCAATAAACCTAATAAACGGAACAATTTCAAGAAGTTTAACTGCACGACGTATTTTTTTGTACTTTGTTTCTGCTCTCACATAATTACGTCTCCTGTCAGCAATGTATTGTTCTTTCCCCGGCATAAAGTATAATCCATCTCTATATCCAACAATCTCTGCATTAACCAATACCTCTAGCGCAACCTGCACCTCAGAAAACGAGGCTTTCTTCTCCCAGAGCCACTTATGCACCTCCATCTCCGTCAGTGGATACGAAAAAATATCAAAAAATGCTAGCGTTTTAAGTATTGCCTTTTTGGTATCAGTATCTCCGGATGACATCATTCTTGATTCTTACTTCTTAAATAATGCTTACACCATAAACGCGAGCACTTAGAAGTTACTCGCGTTTGTTTTTGTTTTTATGTTGTTTTTTATAGAGCCGCTTTACTTACTTCATAATCTCCGCCAAATATTCACCGGTGTAGCTTTTCTTTACCTTTTTTACCTCTTTTGGTGTCCCCTCCGCAACAAGGAAGCCCCCTTTGTCACCACCCTCAGGACCTAAGTCTAAAATCCAATCTGCCGATTTTATCACATCCAGATTATGTTCAATAACTAACACCGAGTTGCCTTTGTCAACAAGTCGATGCAACACATCAAGAAGCCTTTTTACATCATCAAAATGGAGTCCTGTTGTTGGCTCATCAAGAATGTAGAGGGTTTTCCCGGTTGCTCTTCTTGAGAGTTCCGTTGCAAGCTTCACCCGCTGTGCCTCACCACCAGAAAGGGTCGTTGCCGATTGACCAAGGGTAATATAGTCAAGCCCAACGTCAGAGAGAATCTTGAGCTTTTGTTTAAGCGCAGGCACATGCAAGAAAAACTGCAGTGCCTCATCAACAGTCATATGCAACACTTCAGAAATATCCTTATTTTTATAGTGAATCTCTAACGCTTGTTTGTTGTACCGTGTGCCATGACACTCATCGCACTCAATATAGACATCGGGTAAAAAATGCATCTCAATTTTAACCAGTCCGTCACCCTGGCATGCCTCACATCTACCACCCTTAACGTTAAAACTAAACCGACCTGCCTTGTATCCTCTCATGCGTGCCTCAGGTGTTGCCGCGAATAAGTCTCTAATGTACGTAAATACACCCGTATATGTTGCTGGATTTGAACGCGGCGTTCTTCCAATCGGTGATTGGTCTATTCTAATAACCTTATTGATGTTATTAAGCCCTTTAATTTCTTTGTGCTCCCCCGGCTCTGCCTTTGCTCTATAAAACTTCTTTGCAATCACTTTACCTAAAATTTCATCAACAAGCGTGCTTTTTCCTGAACCGGATACCCCCGTCACACAGACAAATTTTCCAAGAGGAATAGTAACCGTGATATCTTTAAGATTGTATGCTTTTGCACCTACAATTGAGATTGCCTTTCCACTGCCTTTTCTGTATTTTTTTGGCTCAGGTATAGATTTTTTTCCACTGATGTACTGACCGGTCAGTGAGTTTTTGTCCTTCATAATTTCCTCGGGTGACCCTTCAGCAATGATTTCACCGCCGTGTTTTCCTGCACCGGGGCCAACATCAACCACATGATCAGCCGCACGTATGGTCGCTTCATCATGCTCAACCACAATGACTGTATTGCCAAGTTCTTTTAACTCTTTAAGTGTTTTAATGAGTTTGTCGTTATCCCGTGAATGAAGTCCAATTGACGGCTCATCCAAAATATAGAGTACGCCAACAAGACCCGAACTAATCTGCGTAGCGAGCCTAATGCGTTGCGCTTCTCCACCGGAGAGCGTGTTTGCCGGTCTATTGAGCGACAAGTAATCAAGCCCGACATTATGTAAAAACGTAAGCCTATGGATAATTTCTTTAAGTACCTGTTCGGAGATTTTTTCTTCTTTTTTGGTAAGGATTACCGGACCTTTGCCCCTTGCAACCTTCTTAAAGAAAGTGTAGCAATCAAAAATGGTCATCGATGCCATTTCATCAATCGACTTTTCAAAGAGCGTTACCGCAAGCGCCTCGGGCTTTAATCTCTTTCCACCACATGCAGGACACTTCTTTACCCGCATAAACTTTTCTATTTCTGTACGAATGTATTCAGAATCGGTTTCTTTAAAACGTCTTTCTAGATTTGAGACAATTCCTTCATATTTAGTGGTCAATTCTGAAAGCCTGCTATCCATGTCTGTATTTTTCACGTGATAAAGCTCCTTACCCGTGCCATTTAGAATCTTATCAATCTGTTCTTCTGTTAGTTTCTTGATTGGCGTATGAAGGTTAAACCCATGCTTTTCTCCCACCACTTCCAAAATTCTCAAATACCATGTCTGCCTCCCGGATGCTGAGCTTGCCCAGGGTCTAATGGCACCTTCAGCAATCGTTAAATTTTTGTTTGGGATGACTAAATCCGTTGCTACCTCAAGCTTAGTGCCAAGGCCTGTACACGCAGGGCATGCACCGTGCGGACTGTTAAATGAGAAATTTCGCGGCTCTAGATCAGTTAAGTTCATTGAACAATCGGGACACGCAAAATGTTCAGAGAAGAGATGATCGCTTTCTGACATAACGTCAAATACCACAACAAGGCCGTTTCCAAGATCAAGCGCCGTTTCAAGCGAGTCGGCAAGCCTGCTTTTTATATTTTTTGAGACCTCCAACCGATCCACAACTACATCAATGGAGTGTTTTTTCTTTTTATCAAGATCCAATTCCAATGCTTCTTCAATCGGGTAAATAACGTTATCGATACGAAGCCGAACATAGCCTGCACGCAAAGCCTCTCCAATAACATTTTTATGCTCCCCCTTTTTATCTCTAATTAAAGGGCTAAGCAAATTGATTTTTGTCTCTTTGGGGAGTTTTAAGATTTGTTCTAAAATTTCTGCCTGACTTTGCTTTTTGACTCGTCTTCCACATTTTGGACAATGAGGAACTCCGATTCGTGCAAAGAGCAGGCGCAAGTGATCATACACCTCGGTAATGGTCCCTACTGTTGAGCGTGGGTTTCTGGAAGCGCTTTTTTGATCAATAGAGATAGCAGGAGAAAGCCCATCAATTCGCTCAACATCCGGCTTATCCATTATGCCTAAAAACTGCCTGGCATACGCAGAAAGACTTTCTACATACCGTCTTTGTCCTTCGGCATAAATCGTGTCAAAGGCAAGAGATGACTTGCCAGAGCCAGAAAGACCAGTGATAACAATAAGCTTATCACGAGGAATTGTTACATCTACGTTTTTAAGATTGTGCACCTTGGCACCGCGAATAACAATGTCTCCCATGCGTGTTCTTTAATTATTTTTAACCCCACATATGCAGGGACCTACTGATGAAGCATTGTAGCGTACTTTTTACAATTGATCAACCTTTTACCCCACCGAAGTAACCAATTTCCAAAAAGTTATACACAGACCATGACTTGACCCATTAGTCAAATTATGTTATAGTCATATGTTTTCCGAGTATATAGTGAATTGTTCGCACCATTCGTACCTTTGCACACACTGAAAGAGAGGTCACAATGACAGTAGACATATTCAATCGACTCTCTTGGAGAACACGGGTTCTCTTAAGAAGCCACGTGGGACTTACTACTATCGAGGATATCCTCAATTTTAAACAAGAACATGGACTTAAAGCGGCAGCCCAACTAAAAAAACTGGGGTTTAGCCAGCATCAAGTCCGTGAGATTGCCAGACTTCTTACAAAACATGAAGAGCAGCAAGAGAAGAAGTCAAATGAAGTCCCCCTCGTGTACTTAGATGATAAAGAGAAGGCAAATGATGACGCCATCCCTGGTGCCATTCCAATGCCCATATCTCTTTTGTTGGACCCGTAGCATACGTGGGGGTATGCCTGCAGCGTACCCGTAAATCCACCAAAACCACTGAGTAATCAGTGGTTTTGTTTTTGAAAAACATATTATTACAAAACAATATTATTCCACCACAACCGACGCCGTAACCCGATCAAACAACCCGTCATCCACATGCTGTGCACCAACATCGGTGATTTCTAAAAAGGCATCACCAAGTGGTACCACCACAACAGTTGATGGAACGTACCCTTCTACACCGGTAAACTGCCACGCCTCTCTCCCGCCAATAGACCGTGGTGCTGACCCACCAGTTGCGTCGGTGAAGAGATTGACGTCGTTTGCACCGTTATAGAACTCTTGAACGGTAAGTCCTTCCGGATTTGATTTAACCGTAAGCACAATATCGCCCTGATACTGTGAATCAACCGCTTTGCCTTTTGGTGCAAAGCCCACCTGCTCAGGAGCAGCCTCAGTGAACCCCCAAGAGTCGGGATAATTGAGTGAGTATGCATAGGTAGCATTTGTGTACGTTGTGTTAAGCGCAGCGGTAAGTGCCTCGTCTTGAATAACCGCACTTTCTTTTGTGGTGGCTCCCCCTATATCTTCTTCTTTTACCTCAACTACCTGTTCCGGGCCTTTTTCTGCATTCTTCTTTCCTTCTTCTGGCTTTTCTTTTGCTATCTCTTCCGCTATCTTTTTTTCCTCTTCCGGAACGCTTTGCTCAACTTTTTGCTGTTTGAGCTCTTTTAGTGCCACTGCCTGAGTCTCTTCTTTTTTGTCATTAATCTGCATACTTTGATAGATCGCAAATAGTGCAAACGCAATAAAAAGCACGATAATCATGCTTCCGCCAATACCCTTTTGTACATTTTTTCTACGGTGCCATTTCTTCCTTCTCGGCATATCTTTTTTGTGTTAAATCCTAAAAAATCCCCTCGTTTTGTCACTGTGTACTCTACCACACAAATGGCTTAATGAAAAGAAAAAGTCTTGACATAGGACTTGAAATGTGGTAGACTGGCAGGCGACTCTTAAGAGTCTGCTTTTTAGCACTTTTCGTGACATAGGAGGAATTATGTCAACAACCATGTTAGAATGTTTTTTATTATCGATAGTAAACATTCCTTCCTCCATTGCAAAAATACTTGAGAAAAGCGGTCTTCGGATCGTTTCGTTTAATCCTGACGAGAGAAAAAGACTTAGAGAAGAACAACTTTCGAAACAAACAATTGGGAAAAATCTAGTCTCTCATGCATTAGAAAATGCGGGCGTTATTGGACATGATTCACCTGACTTTCCAAGCGAAAAATTCACATTAGTCTCCGCAAGAGGAACACAAGTTATTAATGCACGCAAAGTGTCACCGGGAAGCTGGTTTGAATTTTTGTTTTCTTACCTGGGAAATCGCAAAGCATTTGAATGGGGAATCGAAGAAATTCATATTGGTGAGAATGCTCAAGATGGCTCTTGGGATCTCAATATCACGATTTCAAAGAACCCCGATCATTGTGCAAAACGTGGTAGTGAAAATTCATACGTGACCTCCGAAGAAGATGTTGCTGGTGAAGAAAAAGAATTCACCCGTCTTGATAAAATTTCAAGAGTGACGCTTCAATTGATTATGGAAATTTTGACCAAGCATATTAAATGCATTGATCGAGTCGAATTGTATAACAATTCCGAGTGCTTTCCGATGCCCGGAAAAACTCAAAACCCAAACGTTCTGAGGTTTGTTAAACCAATTCCCTTGAATGGCAAACAGCCAAAATTGCTCACTGACGTTCTTGGAGAATATTCTGATCCAGAGAGGATTTTGTCTGAAACAGAATAAAAAATAAATTGTTGCCCATGCTACTTCGTAGTGTGGGCGTTTTTTTGTCTAAAAATAGGTCCCAAGCTTGCAACTAGTTGACCAATCCCTTCTTCCCCAGTATGCTACCTACGCACAGAATAAAAACTAATTTCCGTATATTTACGCTTGCACATTATTTAGGAGGACCCGTGGAAGAAAAAATAAGAGAAATCTTAGATGAAGCCTGGTATAGTCAGGCTCAACCGATGATTGCCGCAGGGATTGAGCGAGGTATTCAAGAAGCTGTAGTTGGTATATTGGACGCCCTTTCTGATCTTGACCCAGCCTATCATATACCGTTTTTTGAGCTCATCTTTAGGACCTTTGAAAAAAGACGCGCGCATCTTCACTCGTCATCACCGGAGCACATTGACCCGCTTGCATCGTTTGAGCACAGAACGTTTTTTAGAAACGGGCGCGAAAAAAAAGCAGCAACCACAGAAATGCTTCCTCTTGTTCAAACTTTTTTTTATGATCTTAATGAAAACAAGTCAACTCTTCCTGAAGTGGCAGCATTGTTTTATACCACGCTTATCTCCATTGACACGTATAGCCATCGACTTATCTTCCTTATTCTCTGTGTTTTTTATTCAAACTTGTTTCCTTTTGACCAAGAATACTCAAAAAAAATTACCTTACAAATTGAGAAATAAATTACCTACTTAGCCGCATAGAGTGTTTATGCGGTATTTTTGTCTTCTATTTTTGGAATAGTTGCTATGCCCTCTTTCACAGACCCAGTCCCAATACTATCCTTAATATCGTATTTTTCAGTATGCACCCACGATGGCACCGGCTCACCTTCATACAACTCAAAAAGATTCATTAAAAACGTTGTCGCTGATGCTCCTTTTGGTAATTCAAAAGAAAGTATGACACCACCAGGCACAACCACTGCACCAAACACTTCCGGGTAAATTTTAGTTTTTTGCATCGTCCGTTTAAATCTAAAAACATAAGGAAGTGCCTTTAGATTCTTTTGAAAATGCTCTACTTTGTGTTGATGAAGCCATGGTTTGTAGAGTACAACATCCTCTCGCTTTTCAGAGAAAAGAAGTGGAATACAATCAGGAATAGCGTTTCCTTGCTTCTTTTGGCCACTTAAATATGCATTAAAAAGATAGTTTGAATATGCACGTCCCCATTTAGTTACATGATGTGGCACACCAAGAAGCGCTTTTTTATAGTCATCAGGATGCTTTTTCAGTTCAGCTATAAGCTCAAGCTCCATATGAAAAAGAACAGGAAATTCAGAAAAAATTTCCTCGATCTTTTCAAAATCCGGGTATTCATCACGTGCTTCTTCACGCTTCATTCGCACGAGCTCCGTGTCATAGTCTGATGAATAGCAGAGCGCTTCTTTAACTGCCTTTTCAAATTCTCCACGTAAAATATACACTCCAAGCTTGTGATTTATAAGTCTTAGGCCCCCAAATCTCTCAAGAGAAAAGTAGTTTAAATAGCCGTCAAGTTGTAGTTCAGCAAGCCGCTCATAAAGCCAATCCTCATCTACCTCGCCTTCTGTACGAACAAAGATAGTAAATCGATTTCCCTTAAGCTCTCCCTGCTGAATCGTCCCTTTTCCCTGAACACAATTTCTGATGCTTACACCGGGGATGGTGCTTTTTTCTATTGTTTCAAGGGGTATGTGTCGCAGTGCTATTTTCTGTGCGGTTATCGCATTTTTTTCTTTCATGTCTGCATGACCAATCTTTTTTGTATCAGTACCCAGGGACTTTGCCACATCACGAAGCGCGTCAAAATGACCTTTTCCATATTTCACTAAATCACAATAGATCGTATTTTCACCTTCTTTAGGTAACGGCGTTTTAGAAGACAATGCTCTATCTATAGTAATGACCTCTTCTTTTGGTGTAACTTCCTCAACAATATAATCATGAGGATACAGTCGTATATACCCCTTCATCCGTCCTTCAGAAAGTGCACCAATGCCAATACCCGGGAGTATTGTCTTTTCGTTTGGTTCTTTTACGCGCTCCAAAAGCTCCGGATGTTCCTCTTCATGCCGGGCAAACGCTTCCTGTTGAATTTTTTGAGATTCGTCAGAAATCATATTATTCCTCGGATACATGCACCATATCGTCTTCGTTCAAGATGGCGATGTTTTCCTTTAATTGTCTGAGTTTAGATTCGCGCTCCTTAAGCTCTTTTTCTATATCTACGCCGCTTTTAGATGAAAGATGGTACGCAAAATACAGTTGCTTGTTTTTAATATTTTCATCACCAATATCAACATTCTGTGCTTCCAGCCCTAACTGCAGTGCAGTCGTTATTTCTTTCATAGAAAGGGCACTCTCGTCACTTTCTTCTTGCTTTTTATAGACAATTGCTGGTGCGAGTGGATCATATGTCCATTCTTCTATCCCCGCTACCGGACCTTTAACCCGCAAATCATTTACCGAGAGTCCTTGCAGTGATTCTTTTTTCTTTTTTGCCGTTTCTATACGTACTATCGCAGCAACATCGGAGAGATCTATATTCCCACGCCTTGAAGCGCTTATTACCACTTTGTTTGGACCAAACACCTGACAAACAATGTCCGCTTGCACGTTTTCATGATTATGTAAAAAATAGGTCATACCGTCCATCTTTGACTCGATCATAAGTACTCTAACATCTCGTTTTGCCTTTTTTAAAATCCATGCGTTAATTTCACCACTATTAAATTTCTCTGTATACTCATGGGCTAAACCACTTACTTTTCTCGAAAGCGAATGAAAGTGGGAGGTAATAATGGGCTGGCACGCACGAATAGCCTTTTCTGGTCTTGCTTCAAATTCTTTAATAATGTTTTGCATTAAATTATACACCATGCCCGCTGACGCTATTTCACGTCCTTCCGCAATGGCAATACACTGCTCAAGTACATAATCATCTTCAATACCGAGTTTCCCTGCAACAAGTCTGGAAAAGGAATAGCCGCTTCCTCTCGGAAATGTTGCATCTTTAAAATAAAACGAGAGCGCACCCTCTTCTTCTAAAAGCCATGCATTTTTATCATCGGGAAGACTTTCTACTGATTCAATACGTGCACGCGAAACACCAGGATACTTCTCTTCTCCCATTTGTTTCAACACAAAAAGGGCGACCACAAGGTCGGGCGTTAGTCTTTTATTCACATAAATAGTCTGATACTTAGGCTCCATGAATATCTTATTTATCTAAAAATAAGCATTCAATATTAATACATTTTGTGCTTTTTGTCAATACCTTTTCCGCCTGACCCGCCTGCACTTCCAATAACCCTCATACCATATACCTCCCTTCCACTGTAAGGATAATCTCAGAGTGTATCTTTTCTAGGTAGTATCTGACAATACTGAGTTGCATGTGCTTTCTCTGAATGTGGTGTTTCTTT
>JAHISJ010000001.1 GCA_018818205.1 Patescibacteria group bacterium | reverse complement strand
TTTCTATCTTCCTAAAGGCTAATACCTTTAGACCAAAATGATACAACTTTCTTACTCTCAAAGGTACGTGATCTAAAGTAGCATTTAAACAGTCCCATTTTTGTTTTACAATGTTCATAGCAAGGTTTTTTTATGTTTGTTATGTGTATACAAACATTCTAGCAAAAACCTTGCTTTTTTTGATGTGGTAAAAGTGCAGGCGGGTCAGTTTTTTGGGGAACAAAAAAACAGATTTAGGAGATCTGCTCTATTCTCAGTAAATAGTAGTACTTATTCTACTCGTGTTTTTTTATAAACCGAGCAATGACCGTAATAAATTCATCCACGTCACGAAGATCGGTATTAAGATACGCAAACACTTTATCTAGATCAACTTCTACATAATCGTGCACTAAAATATTTCTAAATTGTGCCATGGCACCAAGCCGATTTGCCAAGTCTTTTTTTACTATTTTCTTTTCGCTCAAAATTACAAATACATCACGGTTAAACTGTGGCGTCCTTAGTTCCAGATCCGCAATAATAATCTCACCAATATCGATAGATGCTTCCGCTATAAGCTGCAAGTATCGCTCAAGAGCTCCCCGGAGCACCGGATCTTTTTTAATATCGCCGCGCGTGCCGGTGTCTCGTATTTTTTTAACTATGCTTAAATATTCTTTCAGTTTCTTAAGCCTGATTGTTATTTCTTCTGTGCTACTCATTTTGCCAGTTTCTCCAACGCACGCTTTGCGTGCCTCTTATAATAATACTGCCTATCAAAATAAACCGACATCGCTCGCGCTTTATCCATAATGCGCTCTTTTTCATTGCTGCTGCAGATGACCGTTCCGTCTTTAATGATATTATAATGAAGCAAAGGCGGCGCCGTGGAAATATCAACAACGTCAATAGCATCGCTCCCCAGAATTTCAGTCAGTCTACTCATAAGTTCAAGCTTTGCTTTAAAGGTATTTTGCACTTTTTTTTGGTCAAACTTTACCGCAAAATCCGTATCACTTCGGTTGTTTTCATCACCTCTTGCCTGTGATCCAAAAAGATAGAGATATACAGCATGCATCTCATCCGCGGCAGTTTTTAATTTTTGGATTGTCTCTTTATTCATGCTTTTAGTATAGTGGAGTTTGAGTTTTTTGTCACGTTACGGCGCTATCATAAATGTAAAGACATAAAATCTTGTGTCTTTACATAAAACCGGGTTTCTCTTTCCCTCTTGACCCTCCAATAACAATCTCGCTATAATGGAGAATCCTTTATAATCATACTAATCTAAAACTATGTCTTCTCAACATTCTCCTTCCGCACCTACTCTGAAAAACACCAAGCCTCAAATTCTTGCGGCATACAAGGAACTGCTAAAACAACACGAGAGGGAAATCAAAGAAGGGAAAAGCACTCAAGAAGAAAAGAAAGAGGAAAATACTCGTGAAACAGTGAATAAGGCTTCACATTATACGGTAGAAAATGTCATAAAAACTATTGCCGACCTCAAAATTGAGCTTGGAAAATCTATGGATTTTTTGGCAAATACCTTAACCGGTGAAGCGGGAAAATTAACTGAAGTGAGACAAGCAACAACGCTGGAACAGCAAAAACTTAAAGAACTGCACGAAATAGATGCTACAGCGGAAACATTTGCCGCGCTCATTAGAATGAAGGCGGAAGAACAAAAAAGACTTGAAGAAGAAATGGCAACAACTAAAACGATTTGGGAGAAAGAAAAAGAGAAGCAAGAAGCCATAGAACAAGAAAGAAGCGACCAACTAAAAAAATCACGGGAACGGGAAAGAGAGGAATACGAATATACCCTTTCCCTTGAGCGTCGCAGGCAAGAACAAGAGAATGAAGAAAAGCAGAGACTCTTTAAAAAGGAGCTTAACGAAGAACGAGCGGCGCAAGAAAAGGAACTAACAGAAAGAGAACACCTTTTGACAAACAAAGAAAAAGAATTTACCGAGTTAAAATCGACTACTGAGGCTTTTCCAAAGCGGCTTGAAGAGACAGCTTTGGAAGCAAAACAAAAAGGATTTAGTGAAGCCCAAAAGCAAGCTCACATTGAAGCCAAATTATTCGCCAAAGAGAATGAAAGCACCAAAGCGGTTTTTGAGTTGCAAGTCGCTAATTTGGAAGAAACAGTCAAAAAACAAACTGCAGAAATTGTTGTTTTAACCCAAAAACTAAACGAGGCATACTCCCAAGTTCAAGAAATAGCACTAAAAACCATAGACAGCCGCGCCGGAGATAAAACGCTTAAAGAGGTAAAGGAGATTGCCTTAGAACAGGTAAAAAAAGAGAGGCAATAAGCACAAAAAAACAGACTCAAGTGGTCTGCTGTAATTTTTCTCTCATAGCGCTTAATTGGTCACCGGGCATACCGTATATCTCTAGAATTGTGGCCTCGCCTCCATGACATTCATGACAGCTCGACTGAACAACAATCATCCCCGCATGGACAACAACCTTTTTACCAATGGTTGTGAGTAATCCCTGAGCAATATCAACATCAAATACGGTGCGACTCCTGCAATTCTTACAATAAAACAATACCTGCTTTGGAAAATTACATTCTTGACACAATGTAATGCTTTCTGAAAAGTCTCCGGCTGCACAAATACATATACTCACACTTCCTCCTTATGCTAACGTTCTCGCGGCAAGTATAGCAAAAAACCCTTAAAAATCAAGTGTATTTTCTGTACCGTGGAAGCGCTTCACCTTTTCTTTTACGATACAGTGCAGCAACTCGTGCTGCTATGGTATCCACTTCCTCTAAAAAAGCATCGATTTCAGTTCGCGGATCCGGCAGCTTCCCTATTACTATGTCTGCCTTGACTACGTCTTTCTCTTTTAACGTTATGTCAAAAGTAACCGTGACGTACGTATCTCGCAGCCCAGCAACAGGTATATCAATAAAACCATCAACACCCGCGTGATAATCAGCCGGTGTTTTGTCTACCTCTCTTGTGCTGTATGACGCAGCTGTATACACGTTAACTTCATCTTCATGACGCGAATCATTAAATGCCAGTTCATCTAACAGTGCGATCCTTACTTCACTTAAAAACGGCTGCAAGTTGCCATCCGGCTCAGAAGGATCAATAGCAACTTTATTTTCACCGCCAACAATAACCTGATACCCTCTTGCTAGGTCAAAAGCTAGGTCGTCATCAAGATAGGGAGGTACGTTTTCCCAGTGCTTAGGTACGGTTCTCCCCTCTTCCGCTTCACGTTCTTTTTGCTTTTTTACCGCCTCAACAAGCAGTTCTTTGTACCGGTCACTTTGCGTATCTAGCGCGCCAAAAAAAATTCTCTCTGACCGAGCACCCGTTTCACCAAAAAACGGCTCCGCGTGTTCTGCTCCATGCTTACGCTGTCCCATATGCTTTCTATTAATTCTTTACCCTATAATAGCAAACTTTGCCGAGCTTGTTTACTTTTCTTTGACCGTGTATACTGTATGTATTAAATAAAATCATGAATAGTGCATTACAAGAAAAAATTTCACCGTTTTTTATACATGAACCGAGTGTTAAACTTGCCTATCTTTTTGGCTCACAGGCTGTAGGAAACGCCGGTCCAACAAGTGATTATGACTTTGCCATCTATCTGGACTCAAAAGACCCAAAAAAGTTGTTTGAGGTCAAAGCTCATCTTCTTGATAAGCTCAGTCTTTTACTCAAGTCAGACAATATTGATATCGTTCTTCTTGACTCCGCGAAAAAACCGGAACTCAAATATGCAATAATAACTAAAGGCGTCCTCTTAAAAGAAGTTGAACCGTATAGAGTACTTGTTGAACCGCAAATACTAAACGAGTATTTTGATTTTAAGATGTGTCTTGAGAAAAATAAAGTCCACTAGTATGATGACAAAATACGACGTTGTAGAAAACAAAATCAGCACCGTTTTTAAATACCTTTCTATCCTTGAAAGGTATCAAGATAAATCAAAAGAAGAAATTGAATCGGATATTGATTTACGTGGTACGGTAGAACGATACTTATATTTAACCGTACAAGCTACTATTGATCTTGCGGAAGCGTATATCTCCACGCAAAACTTCAGAAAACCATCAACTATGAGCGAAGCATTCCACATTCTTAACGAACAAAACATTATTGGTTCAAAGCTTACTAATACAATGGTAAAGATGACCGGCTTTAGGAATATAATAGCCCATGACTATGAAGATATAAACTACGACATTCTCTACTCTGTTCTTACTGAAGGGAAAAAAGATATAGAACGATTCACAAATAGCATAAAAACACATGTGGCTTAATTACGTTCTCCTTATAGTTGGCTTTGTCATTTTGATTAAAGCAGCTGACATGCTGGTGGATGGCTCATCCTCCATTGCCAAAAAATTTGGCATATCGAGCCTTATGATTGGACTCACCATTGTCGCGTTTGGCACCTCCGCACCGGAGCTTGTGGTTAATATTCTCTCGAGCTTAAACGGAAACTCAGAGATCGCTATTGGCAACATTCTTGGTAGTAATATTTCAAATGTCCTTTTGATTTTGGGTATTACGGCACTCGTGTATCCGCTTAAAGTGTCAAAGGGTACCACGTGGAAAGAAATTCCATTAAGCCTTCTGGGATCTCTTGCACTCCTCTTTGCGGCAAATGACCAGCTCATTGACGGCGGTCCGTTTTCTGCCCTGAGCCGAATCGACGGCATTCTTTTTCTCTTCTTCTTTGTCGTCTTCATTTACTACACATTTGGCATCGCTAAAGTAGCCGGTAAAGTCGAGGAAGACAAGAAGGTAAAAAAGAGGAGCATGCCTAGCTCCATTATATTCATTCTGATTGGTATGTTTGGGCTATTCCTTGGCGGTAAATGGGTGGTAGATAGTGCCGTTGCTATTGCTCAAAACTTTGGTCTTTCTGAGTCCCTCGTTGGTCTTACCGTTGTGGCTATTGGTACGTCGCTTCCCGAACTTGCAACATCCGTTATGGCGGCACTCCGTAAAAACGCTGATATTGCCGTTGGAAACATAGTCGGATCAAATATCTTTAATGTCTTCTGGATTTTGGGAGTGAGCGCCGTCATTAAACCGCTTCCGTTTAATCCAAGCATTAACCTTGATATGATTGTTGCCATTCTTGCTATCGTCATCCTCTTTGTCACGCTGTTCTTTGGAAAAAAGCGCATGATAGAACGATGGCAAGGGGCGCTTTTTGTGGGGTCGTATGTCGCGTATGTTGTGTTTTTGGTCATACGGGGGTAAAAAATAGCACATCAAAGTGATTTAAACGTAGCATCAAAAAGTCGCTCAAAACGTGAGCGACTTTTTTGTATTTCCTGTTCGGGCGGTATAGAGTCGGGTGACCATGAATCGGGTGGCCAGAGTCGGGTGACCATGAAGGTCGCCCCTACGTCTTTAAATCTTCCCGACCAAATCAACATCAGGCTTTAATGTATCTTTCCCCGGCTTCCAGTTTGCCGGACATACCTCGGAACCATGCTCCCGTACAAACTGCGCGGCCTGCAACTTTCTAAGAAGTTCATTTGCGTTTCTTCCAATACTGTTGTCATGAACCTCATACGCCTTAATGATGCCGTCCGGGTCAACCACAAACGATGCTCTGAGTGACACGCCTTCTTCATCAATATAGGTGTCGAGTGAAGAGCAGAGCAGTCCCGTTGGATCCGCGGCCATAGGGAACGTAATGCCTTTGACTGCCTCAGAATGATCATGCCATGCTTTATGCACGTATACCGTATCGGTGCTCACGCTCACTACCTCAGCGCCTGCTTTTTGAAACTCAGGATACAGCTTTGCCATTTCTTTAAGCTCTGTTGGACATACAAACGTAAAGTCCGCGGGGTAAAAGAACAAGATCAACCACTTGCCTTCATAGTTTTTAAGATTAACCTTTTTGATCTCACCTTCATGATACACCTCAAGCTCAAAGTCAGGTAGTTGTGACCCGATTAAGCTCAATGGCGCATCAAACTCATCTAAGTATTCTTCATCATACATAGTGTTTTCTATTATTTTTAATTATGATATTTTATTATACACAAAAAACCGCACAGTATCAACCGTGAATTTATTCTTCACTCACTGGATTTGTTTCTGTTGGTTCGATTATTCCTTCTGTATTGGTATACGTTTCTTCTGAACTTTCCATACCTCCCGGTTCACCGTAATAGTCACCCTCAGGAACGTACACTTCACCTGTAGGGATAGTGCTTGTGCCATTATCGGTAGAAAATGCATCGTTTGGTTTGCTGAGTGCCATATACCCAAAATACGCCCCGACAACCGTACCGAGAATCACCAGTACCACAATGCTCGAGTGGAAATCTATCTTTTTGTAAAAGGGAATTTTGCCCATACAAAAAGGGTTATTAGTGTTATTTTTTTACGATTTGTCTTGAATTGTTTGCTCAATCAACTCTTTAAATTCTGCGTAGCTTCTGGGGTTGTTTTCTAATTTTTTTCCATTTATATAAAACGTTGGGGTAGCATCTATTGTTAGCTTGTATCCCGATTTTCTGTCTGCATCGAGTTTATCTTGAATGCTTTTGTCCTCATACGCTGCACGGTAGTCATCTATATTGAGTTCAAGCTCTTTTGCATATTTTTCAAACTCAACCTCCATGTTATTCATCTGAGACCACGTCTGTTGGTTTTCATAGATTTTGTAGTGCATCTCCCAAAACTTCCCCTGTCTGTGTGCTGCCTCCGCTGCCTTTGAAGGCCGTTCAGCTTGTGGATGGAGCTGCTTTAACGGATAATGTCTAAACACCACACGAACATCATTTGGAAATTCCTCGCGCAGCTTTTTAACTTCTGCGGAAAACACCGCACATGCCGGACACTGAAAATCAGAATATTCGATGATAGTAACCTTTGCCGTATCAGGACCGCTCATTCTTTCATCCTCCGTTAACGTGAGCGGGTCGTTTGCCTCACCGGATGAACCTGCAACTAGCTTATAAATACCAAAAATCGCAAGAACCAGTATTGCCACAACGGCAACATACCAAAACTTCCCCGATTTTTTTTCCGGTGCTTTCTCTTCTCTTTTTTTGTTATTCCTCTGCCCCATATATTAGTGTCAAAACCTCCATTTACTGTACCACATGTTTTTATTATACAAAAGAAAAAACCTTCCTCTCATCCCTTTGCTACCAAAAGCTCATCCCATCTTGTTGTATACCGCTTTGATTTTTTCTCGCTTTTCCCCTTCCAGGATTTATGCGTACCTGAAGCAGCAAACTGCATAGTGTCGCTTCCAAACTCATTATTGATTGAGTCTATTGCCTTCATAAGGTTTCTCTTCTTTTTGCCATAATGGTCCTTTGCAAAAAGCGTTTGCTGCATTGGCGTGTCAAACGAGAGTCTCGTTAAAAATACCCCTACTTTTTTATACCAGTACCCTTTTTTATAAATCTGTTCTAGCCCCGTTACCGCTGCTTTAATAATCTCTCTGCTGTCTGCCGTGGGCTCAGAAAGAGGGACTGTTGCTACATTACTATATCTAAAATTTTTCTCATGCTTCCCCGTTGCTACAAACACACTCACCATTTCCGCTACAGAGTGCTGTTCTCTTAACTTCTCGGCCGCATGCGTGGCATGTGTTGCCGCAGCCTCTTTGAGCTTTTTTAACTCAGCTACTTTTTTACCAAATGACCGTGAACACAGAATCTGCTTTTTCGGCTCAGGTGTTTCACTGAGCTCAAAACGTGGCTTCCCCCTCAGTTCATGTACCATATTAAGCCCCGCTATAGTCATCTTTCTTTTTATCCATTCGTCCTTTTGGTATTTTAAATCTCTTGCTGTGTTGATACCAAACCCTTTGAGCATAGCGGTATATCTTCTCCCCACACCCCAGACATCAGAGACGGGTAACTTCTCAAGCTCTTTATCAATGTCACTTTCAGCAAGCAAATTACATACTCCATCAAATGCTAGCTCCTTTTTTGCACGCTCCGTCCCCACTTTAGCAAGCGTCTTGGTTGAGCCAATCCCTACAGAAACAGGAATCCCCGTCCATTTATATACAGTTCTTTTTATTTCTCTCCCGTACTCGGTCAGGTCTCTCTTTTCAAAGCCATCAAATGGCAAGAAAGCCTCATCAATAGAATAAAACTCAATCTCCGGAGTAAAGTGCGCAAGCGTTTTCATTACTCTATTTGACATATCACCATACAGAGAAAAGTTTGATGAAAACACATGTACCTTGTGGTACTTTAAAATCTTTTCGTACTTAAAATATGGTGCCCCCATGGGAACCCCTATATCTTTAACCTCCTGAGACCTAGACACTACGCATCCATCATTGTTGGAGAGCACACAAACCGGTTTTTCTCGTAACTTTGGATTAAAAAAACGTTCACAGGAGACAAAAAAGTTGTTGCAATCTATTAGAACAAATATTTTGTTCATTTAGGTTTTATGAATGATATACGTCACTACTCCCCACACTTCAGCATCGTTTTCCTCAGTGATTTCTATTGGATTATACTCACTGTTTTCTGGTATTAAAAGCACCTTCTCTCCTTTTATTTTTATGCGCTTTACCGTAAATTCTCCATCAATACAGGCAACCACAATGGTATCATCCACCGCTTCTTTTGATCTATCAACCACTAAAATATCACCCGATGCAATATTAGCATCCGTCATAGAGTCACCTTCAACACGCACCAAAAATGTGGCTGCAGGATTTTTTATCATGTAGCCGGTGAGATCGAGTTTCTTTTCTACAAAATCATCAGCTGGGGAAGGAAACCCCGCTCTAACTGTTGCTGCAAAAAGTGGCAGTGATGTGTTATTTTTTCCTTCAAGCGCCCATATGTTTTTTACGGTAAGATGTTTTGTCATGACTTATTATGTGGTAACTGAAATAATAGTTTTTTCCTTCGATAAAAACCCTTCTTTAAGCAATACATTAATGTTCTCTTCCACACGATTCTTTTCCTTTCCAACCAGTATTATGAGGTCTTCTTCGGTTACTTTTTTGCGACTTAATACATTTTTTATGATAAGTCCTCTAATCTCTCTGTTGGATCCTTTAAACGATTTTTGTTTGGTGTGATGCCTACTCTTTCTGCTAGGATTAGGAGTCCTTGCCTTTAAATACGTTCCATAATCCATGAGTGCATTGTACCACCTACACGGATTTTTAGTATCAAGTGTTTCCTCAACGAGCGTCATAATATCGTCATCTTTCACACTGTCCTCACCCGGAAAAAAGAAATGAATGTAGACACTCCTAACGTTAGTCTCAATAAACACGGTTGGTTTGTTAAAGCCAAACGCGCAGATTGATGCGGCAGTTGCCGGGCCGATGCCTGGGAATTCCTCTAATTTTTTTGGGTCGCTTGGAATAGTACCGTTATATTCTGCCACCGCCTTTTTAGCACTTTCGTGTAGAAAGCGTGCGCGTCTATTGTAGCCAAGCCCATGCCACTCGCTTAATACTTCAGAAAATGGTGCGTTTGAAAGCGTATTAAAATCAGGAAACTTCTTAATCCAAGAGAGATATTTTTCTATTACTCTATCAACCTGGGTTTGCTGTAACATGACTTCAGAGATAAAGACGTGGTAGGGTGTTTCTGCTTTGCGCCAGGGCAAATCTCTTCCCTGTACATCATAGTACTGATATATTATCTGCTGAAACAACTCACCTTGCTGTTTTTTCTCTTTCTTTTTTAATGCACTTTCAAAAGACGCAATCAACACGTCATGCTTTTTTTGAAACTGACTTATCTTTGTCATATCATATTCTCCGCTTTTTTTGCGTAACTACTATAGCATAATTTTTGGTGTAAACAAAAAAGAGTGCTGATCAAACATCTACACCCTTACATACATATTAAGAAACTACTTTTTAACTTCTTTTTCCAATTCAAGAATAAACCCTCTTACATAATCCGTTAATGGTTTTGCAAGCTTTTCCCCTGTCTTGGTACCAATGTTCTCAAAACAACTTATATGAAAATTTAAACTATCGACTATTGTATTTCCTTTTCCCTTGCCTGTTCTAATTCTCTCATCAAAAACTTTAGCTGATGCCTCCCAAAGTTCACCTTTTACGTTATTTGGATTATAAAACGGTTTTGCGTGATGTGCTGCGATACCACGCATAATGCCAACCGCCCCCATAAGCTCCATAATATCTGCATCCCTCAAAATGTCCGCAAGAAGCGATTTTCCTTTTTTATTACTATTGTGTAGCTGTATGGCGTAGCCAATTTCCTCTCTCTCTTTGCCAGTAAACATGCGTTGCTCTTTTAAAAACTGAATTGCCTTTTTGGCACCAGCTCTCCCATGTTCCCTTCTATCAATAACCTCTTTTAACCCAACATCATGAAGCAGTGCCGCTACCTCAACCATATCGAGTCTATTAAACTTCTCTCCTTTTGCAATCTTGAGAGCCCAGTTGCATGCTCGTAAAGCATGCATAGTATCATGACCAATCTCTACAGTCATCTCTTGATTTGTATATTCCTCAATCAGCTTTCTTTGATCTCTTGATAGTTCTTTGATGATCATGTTAACCTTACCAATCTTTCTTCATGGCTTCTTTTTTGAGACTCTTTGGCATCTTTTCAATCGCATATCTAAGTGCAGTCCGAGGCATGTTCTTTTTGTGCTTCACAACAAAGTCAAATACCTCCTTTTGATGTACCTTAGACGCTTCTTTAAGCATCCATCCATACCCCTTTTGTACTAAATCATCATCATCGGTTAAAAGCTTTTTTGCTATCCAAAAAACATCACTTAGATTTCCTGAAGAAACATACCCTTGTTTTTTACCACCAATGAAGCTTACAGCGCTCGCTCGCCTTACCCATCTATTTTTTGACGTCGTCCACTTTTTAATTTTCTTAACCAAATCCGGACAATCCATAATTTGATACCGCACAACTTCAGTACACATACCATCACACTTAGCCCAATTGTCTATATACTTTTTTACCCATTGTTCAAATCGTACAAAATCGGAGCACTTTAGTCTACTTTTAATCTTCAGTGTAAAACTAAATGCAACAACTGCGTCCTCCATGTATCCGGACTTCATGAGTTCCTCAGAGAGGTTTAGCACCTCGTTCTTTTCCATTTCTTTAATTTGAGGGAAAAACTGCTTTGCTATAGCTTTAACGATGGGTGTTCTGACTCCATACAGCGTTATGCCTTCTTTAAAATAGTTCTCTGCACTTTTCTTGTACTTAAGATCAACATTCTTCTTTAACTCTTTTTTTAGTTGAGCAATTATTTTGTTCATATGATTACTTACCTGTTACTGTTTTTTCATCACCATAACCATCAGCCACATCAACAATACGCTGAGCAAATAGTGGTGCAACTGTCCTCGCAAACCTTTCATTTGGATGCGCATCATCACTGCTTTCTGCAAAGCTGTTTTTCATATAGAGGTCTCCTTCTGTTTCCAATTCATAGAAGTCAAAAATATAGATGTTATCACCTTCCTCGTCCCACTCATCTTTAACCCAGTTAAAAAATGTCTGGGCTCGTTTTGCTTCAGAACTATCAGTTGCACCTTTTACTTGAGCAGCACCAGTCCATACAATAAAATCAGTATCATTAAACTCATGCATCTTATCTTTAAGCGCATTGTACTGGAGCATATAATTTTCTACTGTTTTTTCTGGCGAATCAACTCGTGGCGGTGCCGTATCTTCCTGAACATTACTTACGGGAAAACAATGCTTAAACGCTATCACATCGTATCTTTCTGTTAAACTCTCTAATGTCGGTTCATCTTTATACGGCTTATCTCCTGCATGATTAACCCAGATATTCCAATAATCGTACGGATAGTTTTCCCACCCATACGGCGAATCCTCAGGAAACACCTGCTCTGCAACATCAAGGTCGCTATTGTTTTTACTATTGTACTCTTGAAACCAGTCAACAACTCCCGCATCCCAAATAACTTCTCCCGTTGAATGATGAAGAAAGATGATTGATTTTTGACTCGGCAATGCATCATTCTTTATTGATGCTGACATATCATCTGAATAATCGTCACCTTCTTGATTTGATGTCTCAAGCTTTGGAATGGACTCTGTTTTTTTGGTTGTACATGCGGTAACTCCTATACATACAACACATAATAAACTCACAATGATACATTTTTTTACTGTAGCCATAGTTTGTGTTTAGTTAGAAGGACGTGCGCCTTTTATTGTTCCTTCCAAAATATGCTTTGCCGGTGCCGGGTCACCGTCATCCGGCTCAAGGGTTAATACGTAGAAATCATGGTCATTTAAGTCCTTCTCGTTGGTGTAATAGTTGTAATACTGACCACTTACCTTTTCTGCTTTACCCGTACTCAAAACACTTGTAGGATTCTTTTTGACTATCCACCCTTCGTAAAAATCCCCATCTCCTGGGTCAGGAAGACGTTCAAATGTTGCATATAATTTATACGACCCATCAAATGCCGTTCTTACCTGCCCCAGAGAATCACCATTATCTACATTGAGTAAATTACCAAAGTATTGGTAGACATAGACGTCATATTCTGCAGTAAGCGGCGTAAGATTGCCCTCTTTGGTTTTAGTCTCAACCTCATTTGCAAGCTGAGTATTACCTGATTCATTGCATTTGTCATAAATCTGGCAGCAACCAGCAAAAACAAAAACACCAAGCACTAAACTCCCCACCATATATACTTTTTTCATATTTCTTTTTTATATACTTTACTGTGTATAATTGTACTGTATTTTGCCTTAAAAAACAAAAAAAGCCCGCGGGTTTAACCGTATGGGCCAAGTAATTTTATTATTTCTTGCACAGAGCAAGAAGCCGCATGGTACTTTCACCAAGGAATTCTTCTTCTGTTTGAACTGCATTATCCAACGCGCTTGCACAATTGCATTTGGTACGATCGTACGCAGCCATTGCAACAACAATATTTGGAAGCACCAGCTGCAATCTGCCGATATATCTTTTGAGTGCTGCCTTAACCACCTCAACACTCACTGGTTTGTGCTTCTTATGGCCAACATCATAGTCAGTACAAATAAGGACAGCAACAGAGCATCCACACGCTTCGTGTGCCAGTGGGACTTCTGGCATAAGCGTCATGCCATTATAGCAAAAGCCTCGACTGATGAAATCGCGTGACTCAGCGGGAGTAGAAAATTGTGGACCTTCAATAATGTTGTACGTTCCACCCAATGAAGTAGGTATATCGGCAGTACCAATCGTATTATGCACTATAGGCATTAAATGGGGGCAAAACGGTTGCTCCATTCCAATGTGCACCGCTGCCTCTGCAAAGAATGTCCGTGGCCGTACCCCTTTGGTACTATCAAACAAGTCATCAGGGACAGCAAGTGTTCCTTCTTCAACCTGAGCTGCAAGGATACCGCAGGCACTCACGTGCAAGAATTTGGTAACACCTACCGCTTTAAGTCCAAGAATATTTTCTCGATACTTGACCCTTGAAGGATTCCTAATATGCCCTTTTTTGTGCCTTCCAATAAAGGCAAAATCTGTGCCATCGTTAAGTTTAAAAATCTTAATCGGTTCATCGGGAGCCACAATCTGCAATTGATTGCCAATGGTCTCAGGATAAATAGTTGCTACCAGCTCAATACCGGGGAGATCATCAAGGCCTGAGCCTCCAATTACTCCCACGCCGGACTGGACTTGGGTTATCATTTTTCCTCCTTTTCAAAAAGAAAAGCCCCCTAAACTTACAGGAGCTTATTGTATCCTACTTGTCTTAGCTTTTACAAGGGCTTTTTCGGAATCTTGTACGTAATAATCTCTGAATCGGATGACGTAACTGGCAAATACGCATTTTCATCTGTCTTTTCTACAAGTTCTGCATATATCTCATATTTATCGCCATCTTGCACCCCTACTGGCACATTATCTATCTTCCAATTATACTGATAATTTTCTTTATCTTCAGGGTTTATGGTAACGACCTCTTGATGTATAAGCACAGGCTGGTCACTAGACCCAACCTTCTTTTGCATAATGTTAAGATAATATTCTTTCTCGCCCCCTTCTTTCTTGCTCTTATTTATAAGCGCAAATTCAATAGAGGTCTCCGCATGGAGCGTTTCTGTAAACTCGATCATAACATCACGTACTCTCACAGCAAGTTCTATGTCATCTGCAGTGACCTTAGGTGTCGCGCAGCCTGAGACAATAAATCCTAAAACTAACAACGCTATGCTTATTTTTGTTTTCATTTCGTTTTTGATAATTTACTTTATACCTACTGTAGCATACATCACATTTTGCGTACACAATATTACAAAATCTATCAACAGTAGAAAAATGTGTAAACACATATATTTTCTTATATCATTTTGCTATACTTACATAAAATAGTAGAATTTTTGTATGAAAACAAAAAAGAACAAGATAGAAAATGTGCTCGACCCAAAAGATGAACTCAGTATCATTTACGATAAAGCAGCTGAAGGTATTATCTTTTTAGATGATAGGGGCTATGTCCTTAGAGTTAACAAGTGGTTTATCAAAACGCTCGGTTACTCGCGAGATGAAATAGAAGGTAAGCACATCAGAAAAATGCGTAAAGCCTTTTCTAAAGAAAGCTTTACAGAAGCACTTAAAACCTTCAAGCAACTCACTCATAAAAAAGTGGTTGCTTTTTCTGAGATTCATGCCAAAAAAAAGGATGGGACACCTCTTATCCTTGATGCAAAGGGTGCTAAATTTCAGAAAAAAAACCTTAGTGGCATTATAGCAATTGTCAGAGACATCACTGATGAATACACTGCAAAGAAAAAACTGCAGGAGAGTAAAAACAAATATCAAATATTAACAAACGCTTCTCCAAACGGCATCATTATTCACAGCAATAATAAAATAGTTTTTACCAATAATACCGCACTTAAAATAATCGGGGCACAGTCGCAAAAACAAGTTCTTGGTAAATCCCCTCTTGATTTTTTACACCCCGACTATAAAAAAATAGTGCTCGAACGTTTAAAAACGCTCTTCTCGGCAAAAGAAGTTAAAACAATAGAAGAAAAATTCATTCGACTTGATGGTAAAATAATTGATGTTGAAGTATCCGGCCGACTAATAGAGTTTGAAGGTAAAAAAGCATCTCAGGTTGTTTTTAAAGATATAACGAAGCGAAAAAAAGCTGAGGAAGAATTAAAACAATCAAAAGAAGGGGCAGAACAATACCTTAATATTATCAGAGGCATTGTTGTAGCTCTCGATGGAAACGGCACCATCACCTTAATTAATAACAGTGGTGCTCACATGCTTGGGTATACTCAAAAACAGCTTCTAGGAAAAAACTGGTTTGACACCTGTATACCAAAAGAGAACAGAAAAACCATTAAACACGTTCACAAAACTATCATTGCAAAAAAAGCAACGCTGTTTAAAAAACATGAAAATGAAGTGCTTGAAAAGGGTGGGGGAAGAAAAACAATCAGTTGGAATAACTCATTAGTAAAAGACTCAAAAGGGGCTATTATTGGAACCTTAAGCTCCGGACAAGATATTACCAGTCAAAGAAAAACAGAAAATGAACTTATAAAGAACGAAGAGAAGTTCCGTACCATTTTCAATAGCGCAAATGATGCTATAGCCATTTACTCTCTGAAGGGGTCCTTTATTGAGGTGAATGAAGTTATGTGTACTCGTCTCGGCTACACTCGTGAAGAACTGCTTCAGACGACTCCTCAAACAATTGAATCTTCCGAAGATATTACAGTGAATCGTAAAAGGATTAGCGATCTCAAACAGTCTGGTCACATTGTTTTTGAGACTGAACATATTACAAAATCTGGTAAAAGCATCCCCGTTGAAATCAATGCTAAAACTATTGATTATAAAGGTGTTAAAGTAATCCTTTCTTCTGCCAGGGACATTACAGAGAGAAAAGAGTCTGAAAAGCAACTCAAGGAATCAGAAGAAAAATATAGAACACTGTCCGACAGTATTCTTGATGGTATTCTTATTACAAGTTTTACCGGAAAAGTTCTTTATTGCAACAAAACGGTCATTGACATGTTTGATTTTGATTCAGTTGATGATGTTATTGGTAAAAATGTTCTCAGATATATTACACGTAGACATAGAAAAAATGTCATGAGAGATTTTTTCTATGTAAGCCAAGGGAAAGAAGGATATATCGCAGAATATGAAGTGAAAAACAATAAAGGAAAGAAATTTTGGATAGAGTCACTTGGCAGAAAAACGCTTTACAACAATAAGTCAGCAAGTCTTACAGTAATTAGAGATATTACTGAAAAAAAGCAAAACCGAGACAAAATTGTATCTTCAGAGGAACGGTTAAGAATTCTCTTTGAATACGCACCTGACACCTACTTCATTACTGATCTTAAAGGAAAATTCATCGACGGAAATAAAGCATCAGAAAAACTAACCGGGTATAAAACAGAAGAACTTATAGGAAAAAAGTTCTCTAATGCTAATATCATTCCCTCAAAGGAAATACCAATTCTTCTAGGAATAATAGCTAAAAATGCAAAAGGAAAACCTTCAGGTCCACATAAACTTACGTTAATAAAAAAGAATGGTTTACAAACAACCATTGAAATCTCAACGCATCCCGTTACTATTCAAGGGGAAAAAGTTATCCTTGGTATTGCTCGAGACATTGGTAAACGCCTGGAAACCGAGAGTGAATTAAGGAAATCCGAACAACAGTATAAAGAACTTTTTGAAGGAAGCATAGACGGTGTTGTTCAAACTGATCTTGAAGGAAATATCACAGAGTTTAACGAGCAGTTTAGAAAGATGCTCGGATACAGTGAACGTGAACTTCTAGAGAAAAATTATCAATCATTTACACCAAAAAAGTGGCTTGAATGGGAGCAAGAAAGTATCGTTGAGAATCAAATTAACAAAAAAGGATACTCAGACGTATACGAAAAAGAATATATTAAAAAAGACGGTTCAGTGTTCCCAGTAGAACTAAGATCATATTTGATAAAAGATGAAAGTGGAAAAGCAATCGGTATGTGGGGAATTGCACATGACATTACTGAAAGGAAAAGGGCTGAAAGTCTCTTAAAAACACAACGAGACATTAGTATTGCGTCAGGATCAGCAAAAACATTACATGAAGCACTAACAAAAATACTGCACATTATTTTGACACTCAAAGAAATTGATTCCGGTGGTTTTTACCTGGTAAATAAAGATGGTGGTCTTGATTTACTTTGCCATAAAGGACTTTCAAAACAATTTGTAGATCTGTCTAAACGCTACGCCGCAGATTCACCAAATACAAAGCTAATAATGGAGGGAAAACCGATATACACGGAATATGCCACCATTCCAATGCAGATAAAAAAAGTGAAGGAAGGCGAAAAACTCCTGTCCATTGCAATTTTACCGATTAAAGAAGATGGACATATTACAGCAGGATTAAACCTGGCTTCCCACCAATATAAAACACTGTCAAGCGAGACAAGGCATTATCTTGAATCTATCACCTCACTCATTGGCAGTCTTATTAGTCGATTTGAAGCAGAGAAATCACTTGCGCTAGCTCAAGAACAATACGGTGAGCTTGTCAACAATCTTACCATTGGCGTCTACAGAAACACTGCGGGACCAAAAGGACACTTTCTTGAAGCAAATCCTGCAATTATCTCCATGTTTGAGGCAAAATCCAAAGAAGAATTTCTCAAACATACTGTCAGTGACCTGTATGTCGATCCAAAAAAGAGAGAAGAGTTTAGTGAAAAAATGCTCAAACGTGGTTTTCTTAAAAATGAAGAACTCGAACTCAAAACGTTAAAAAACAGAAAGTTTATTGGATCGGTAACCGCGGTTATGAAAAAGGATAGTAATGGTACGGTGTACTTTGATGGCATTGTTGACGATATCACTGAACGCGCAAAGGCGAGGAAAGAAATTGAACAGGCTAACAAAGAACTTGCGAAAAAAAATAATGACCTCAAGAAAATAAACACGTTTATGGTTGGAAGAGAACTTAAAATGTCTGAGCTAAAAAAACGTATAAAAGAGCTCGAGCAAGAAGTTGATAATCCGTCTTTTTAGAAACTGCCACTATTTTCTCCACTAAAAAAAGGGGTTGCGCGCAGCCCCTTTTTTTTCTAGAAAAGATTTCTACTTACGGTCTATCTTGTCTTGGTGGACGTGCTTCACTGACCTTGAGAGTTCTGCCATCTAGCTCTTTGCCATCAAACATCTCGATAGCTTTTTGAGCTTCCTCTGGAGTTGCATATTCAACAAATCCAAATCCGCGTGATCTTCCGGTCATTTTGTCCATGATGATATCAGCTGACTCAACTGTTCCAGCTTCTGAAAAAAAGTCTTTCATTGCTTCTTCAGTTGTGTCGTAGTTAATACCACCAATATATAACTTTTTACCCATTGATTTCTTGATTTCTTCGAAAATTTCTTTGTAAAGTGTAAGGTGACCTTCTTATATCAAGACTTTTTATAAACCATTCGAGGCGCACACTTAGATTCTCAAATGCCTTAAAAGTCTCAAGAACTTACTTTATGAGTATATACTAAGATATTCAATTAGTCTACCCATTTTTTTTCTTTGTAACGCCAAAATGATACTGTCCTAGTATACCAAAGTAGAAATGTCCTACCCGGGTAGCTTCTGCCGGTACATACGTTAGATTAATAGGTGAGGTACTCACTGATAATCTAATGTAAAAAAGCATGGCAGAGACAATCA
>JAHISJ010000007.1 GCA_018818205.1 Patescibacteria group bacterium | reverse complement strand
TGATCTAAAGTAGCATTTAAATAGTCCCATTTTTGTTTTACAATGTTCATAGCAAGGTTTTTTTATGTTTGTTATGTGTATACAAACATTCTAGCAAAAACCTTGCTTTTTTTGATGTGGTAAAAGTGCAGGCGGGTCAGCTTTTCCGCACAAAAAAAGTCTGAGGGTAAGCTTAGTTTTATTTATAAACATTGAGTAAGGTCTCCTCTCTTTGTTAAAAAGAAAGCATTAAAACAAGCTTTTGTGTCAGACTCCTTCATACATACTGTTACTGATTCTATCAATGTGCCTATAGTAATTGTAGCAAAAGATAATGCAAAAAACAATGTCAAAAATTACATATCGTATTCCCTCCCCTTTACTAGGGGGAGGGACCTAAATTCGGAAAGACTGTCCGGAATAACACGCTCTATGTATAATACAGATAAGCGGAGAATTCCATGACTTCACAAATCAAAAAAATTCTTTCTACCCTCCCCAAGCTTCCTGGTGTCTATCTCTTTAAAGATCCAAGTGGCACTGTTTTGTATGTGGGAAAGGCAAAACAACTCAAAAGCAGAGTATCCTCATACTTCCAAAAGAGTGCCTCGCTTGAAAACAGCAAAAAACAGATGGTTACTCAGATTTCTGATATTAAAACGATTGTTACCGATTCAGAGTTTGAAGCGCTCCTCCTTGAGGCAAACCTCATAAAAAAATACAGGCCACAGTACAATGTTATTTTTAAGGACGATAAAAGTCACCTTTTCATCAAAATAGAGTATGCTGACGATTATCCCAAAATATCCACCACACGAAAAATAACCGACTCAAAAAGTCAGTATTTTGGCCCTTTTACTGATGGCAAAGCGGTAAAACAAACGCTTGGCTTGCTCAGAAAAATGTTTCCGTACCGTGATTGTCCGGTAAAGATTGTGGATGGAAAAGTGAGCAAAGGGCCAAAAAACAGAGCGTGTCTAAAATATCACATAAGCCTCTGTTTGGGACCATGCATTGGCGCAGTCTCTACCCAAGAATACAACGCAATAATTGAGAAATGCATGCTCTTTTTAAGTGGCAAAAGCACTGATGTTATGGCATTGCTCAACAAAGAGATGACTGAAGCTTCACTGCTTAAAGACTATGAAAAAGCGGCTATCAGACGTGATCAGATACGGTCGATTAAAAAGATTCTTGCCGAGCAAAAAGTTGTTTCTTCTAAAAATAGTAATGAAGACTATATTTCAGTGTATCGGGGCAAAGAGCTTGTGGTGTCCCTTATGCTGGTTCGTTGCGGCAAGTTGATCGGTCAAGAAAACTTTATTGTAAACGCTCCCATAGACAGCACACTTCCGGAGATCCTTTCATCTTTTGTAGTCAGTTACTACTCAAAAACACATACCTTTCCTAAAACAATCATTGCTGAAGATACCCTTACGTTTCCCTTTTCCTATATCAAAACGCTTCTCGAGAAAAGAAATATCTCCCCAAAAACCATACATAAGCTTACTTTTTTTGTTGCTAAACGTGGGAAAAAGAAAAAAATGCTTGCCCTCGGAGAGAAGAATGCAAGACTGTTTCTTTCCAAAATTTCCCATGCAAAAAAAGATTTGACTCTCACTTTGCATGATCTAAAAAGCGCCTTAGCTCTTCCCACTGTACCTATACGTATGGAATGCTTTGATATTTCAAATATTCAAGGGACCAATCCGACCGCATCAATGGTCGTCTTTATAGATGGCCACGCAAAAAAAAGCGAATACAGACGATTTAGAATAAAAAGTGTCATTGGCCCCGATGATACCGGAATGCTCTATGAAACACTTTCCAGGCGCTTTGCAAAAACATACAAAGAAAAGAAATGGCCAGAGCCGGATCTTATTGTTATTGATGGTGGGAAAGGACAACTAAACGCAGCTCTTAGAGCACTAAAGAAGTATGACGTTGATCTGCCGATTATTTCGCTTGCAAAGAGAGAAGAGGAAATCTTTATGCCGGGAAGGAAACTACCTCTTATTTTTTCAAAAAAATCAGAGGGACTTAGACTCCTCCAGCAACTCCGAGATGAAGCACATAGGTTCGCGGTCGCGTATCACAGAAACTTAAGAAGTACTAACTCGCACGTCTCCATTTTAGATACGGTCCCCGGCATTGGCCCTGCCAGAAAAAAACAGCTCATTAAACATTTTGGCGATATTCGGAAGATTGAGAAGGCACCGCTTATAGAACTTGAGAAAATCTTGCCTAAAAAACAGGCACACGCACTTGAAGAAAAAATTAAAGAAAATTCCTACAAAAAGAAAAAGTGAGTAAAAATGGTGTTCAGGCATTGACATTTTCTGATAATAATGATACTCTTGCTGTACTAGTAAACAACACGAATGGAAACAACGACAATCTTAACCATTATTCAAGTGGTAATCTCCGTAGTATTAATCGGACTTATTCTTGTCCAAAATAAAGGCACTGGGCTTTCCTCTTCATTTGGTGGAGAAGGAAATGTGTACAGTACCAAAAGAGGTGCTGAAAAATCAGTATTCATGGCAACTATAGTGTGTGCCGCTTTGTTCGTCGGTTTATCTATAGCGCATTTGTTCATTCAGTAGTGCCCTGTGGCTACTTACGTGTAACAAAAGAACCATGAACACAAGCGAACAAAAAAACCAGAACCTCTCTTTAAAAACGAACTCCTCAAAAAAATCGTTTACGTTTAAGAAGCTTTTATATATTCCTAAGCTTCTCACGCGAAACGAAAAAAAACTGGCTCTTTTGCTTATAGTCATGATTGCTCTTGCCAGCGTTTTCTTTTGGGTTAATGAAGCTGGTTACAAAGTTAACACCATCCCTGTTGATGGCGGCCACTATACGGAAGCAGCAGTTGGTGAACCGGAATACATAAACCCCATTTTGTCTCAAATCAAGGACGTTGACCAAGATATCAGTTCACTTATCTTTGCCGGGCTGCTTACGTACAACAAAAACCATGAACTTACCCCTAGTATTGCGGAGCGATACGAAATAAGTGAAGACAAGAAAAACTATACCTTTTTCCTGAGAAAAGATGTGAAATGGTCTGATGGTACACCGCTTACCGCGGACGATGTTGTTTTTACCATTCAAATGATTAAAAATCCTGAGGTAAAAAGTCCATTGTTCTCGAGCTTTAACAGTGTTGCCGTAGAGAAATTAGACGATTATACTGTCAAATTTACGCTCACAAAAGACGTCTACTCTCCCTTTTTATATGAAAACGCAACGTTCGGTATTCTTGCTAAACACATCTGGAGTGAGATTACACCAGATGCTCTCCCGCTCTCTGAACTCAATTTAAAACCCATTGGTACTGGTCCATACAAGTTTAAAGAATACAAGAAAGACAAGAAAAACGGTGCCCTTTTAAGCTATACCCTCGAGAGAAACCCCGATTATTTTGGCGAAAAGCCTCGTATTGAATACATAACCTTTACGTTCTTTAACGACTGGGATATGGCGCTTGAGGCCTATAGGAAAGGTGATGTGCTCGGTATTAGCTTTATTCCAGAGGAGTCAAAAGATCTCATTACAGACGATTTTGAAAAGGACATAAACTACTATCATTTAAAGCTTCCTCGCTACTATGCATTATTTTTTAACTGGAGTGAAAACCCTGTCCTCAAAGAAAGAAACGTACGTCGCGCCATTGCGCATACTATTGACCAAGAACGGATTATAAATGAGGCCCTTGACGGCGAGGCATACCCGGTAAATACTGCTATTTTACCAAATTTCATGGGTCATAACCCTGAAATTGGTGCATATGAATATAACCATGATAAGGCAAAAGAAGAGCTTGAGAAGGCTGGCTGGAAGGTACATGAAGAAGACGGCATGCGCTATAAAGATAATCAGAAGCTCGAATTCACCCTTGCGGTTACTGATAAGCAACACTTCATAGATATAGCCGAGATTATGAGTGAGGATTTAGCCGCAGTTGGTATAACTATGAACATCGAGTCACTCGACGCGCAAACGCTGCAAACAGAATATATCATGCCTCGAAGCTACGACGCGCTACTATACGGTCAACTACTCTTGCATGATCCTGACCCCTATCCTTTTTGGCACTCAAGTGCTAGAAAAGAACCGGGTCTAAACTTAACCTCATACAATAATCCAACCATTGACGATTTGCTTGAAACAGCCAGAAAAGAAACTGATGAAAACGAACGGGTGAGAAAGTATCTCCACTTTCAAAATATCATGGGTGAAGAGCTTCCAGCGATATTTCTTTACAGCCCAACTTACCTTTATAGTATGTCTAAAAAAGTACATGGTGCGGAATTAGAATACATTACACTCCCACCTGACCGGTTTGCAGAGATACAGTCATGGTATATTAAGACAAAACCGGTTATTGTAAAGGAGTAATAACTTTAAATGTAACTAGGAGATTTTCTCCTTGTAAACCATCTAACTAATTAATATAACTCTAACTAGTAAAGAGAACAAATTAAAAAAGAATGATAAAAAAGAATGAATCGCGACTTCGTGTGATTCCTATTTCAGGTTTCGAAGAAGTCGGACGTAATATGATGGTCATTGAATATGATCATGATATTATCATAATTGACATGGGGCTTCAGTTCCCCGAAGAAGAAATGCATGGAATCGACTATATAATTCCTAACATTGGCTATTTAAAAGGACGTGAACAAAACATCCGCGGTGTTATTATAACCCACGGTCACCTTGATCATGTCGGTGGAATCCCTCATCTTATTCCTAAGCTCGGGAACCCCACACTGTTTGCGACAAAGCTTACCCGTGCGATTATTGAAAAGCGTCAGCTTGATTACAAGAATGTTAAGGAAAAACTTAACTGCTACACAATCGACCCTGACGATAAAATTAAGCTTGGTATCTTTAAAATTGAATTTTTTAGAGTAAACCACAACATCCCTGATGGTGTTGGTGTCGCTATTCACACCCCAGAAGGAACACTCCTTCACACTGGTGACTTTAAGTTTGACCACTCCCCGGTTAACGAAAAACCGGTCGAAGTCGGAAAAATAGCGAGACTTGGTGCGCAAGGCATACTTGCCCTTTTTTCTGACAGTACAAACGCAGAAGTGCCTGGCTACTCTATTTCAGAAAAAACGATTGCTGAGACGTTAGACAGAATTATCGCGCAAGCACCGGGAAGAGTGATTATAGGAACATTCTCCACACTTATCTCACGTATTCAGCAGACAATCAATATCGCCTCAAAGTATAAGCGAAAGATCGTTATTGAGGGCTATAGCATGAAAACAACCGCGGCAATTGCCCAAGAACTGGGATACTTAAAGGTGCCAAAGGGACTCATTATTGATGTCAAAGAATCGCTCTCTATGGATCCAAAGAAAGTGATTATTATGTGCACGGGTGCGCAAGGTGAAGACAACGCTGTATTGATGCGTATTGCAAACAAGGAACACCGGTTCTTAGCAATTGAGAAAAATGATACGGTTATCTTTTCCTCCTCCGTTATCCCAGGAAACGAGGCTACCGTCCAACGACTTAAGGACTCACTCTCACGTGAGGGAGCGCACATTGTCCATTATAAATTGATGGACGTGCATACCGGTGGTCATGGGCACATTGAAGATTTAAAAATGATGCTTCAGTTGACTAAACCTAAGTACTTCATCCCGATCCACGGTAACCGCTATTTCTTGCAGCTTCACGCAAATATTGCAGAAAGTGTGGGTATTCCTAAAAAGAACTGTTTTGTTGCAAACAACGGACAGATCATGGAGTACAAAAACGGTGAGGGACAACTACTAAAAAAACACGTTCCTGCGTCATATGTTTTTGTAGATGGACTTGGTGAGGCTGATGCTACAAACATCGTTCTGAGAGACAGGCAACACATGGCAAATGACGGCATGCTCGTGGTTATTGCGTCCATTGAAGTAAAAACCGGTAAGCTGATTGGCAATCCTGACATCATTTCACGTGGGTTTGTCTACCTCAAAGAGAACAAGAAACTCATTGAGGAGACTAGAAGCAAGGTCAAAAAGATCTTAATCGACAAAGACCCCAAAATGGCTGCAAATGAAACGTATCTCAAGAAAAAGATTCGTGATGGCATTGGTCAGTTTCTGTTTCAAAAGACAGAGAAACGGCCAATGGTGCTTCCGGTGATTATTGATGTGTAAGTAAAAAAAGGTGGCATACATGCCACCTTTTTTGTGCAAAATAAAGTAGAGGCGTAAGATTTTACGCCTCTACTTTTTGCATATTTACCAATCCGAACTCGACCCACCGCCTCCCGACGATCCTCCCCCAAAACCACCAAAACTACTTCCGCCGCCGCTACCTCCCCCAAATCTACCTCTACCTCCTCCAAGACCACCAAGAAACATTCCTGCTGCAGCGCCTCCTACTCCTCCCCCTTTTTTTCTACTTATTAGTATCACAATGATTATCACCACAACTATTGACCCAAATGTCCGCCATAGCCACCACACTATATCAAAAAATGCTATAGGTGAATTGGTAACTTCTTCTTCAGAATATGCTGGCACTTCATCTTTTATTCGTCCCCCTATTCTGTTTACTCCCTCCTCAATTCCCTTTTGATAGTCGCCTTCCTTAAAGTAAGGCTTTACGTCCTTTTCTAAAATAAGTTTAGTTTCTGCATCGGTTAGCGCTCCCTCAAAGCCATACCCTACCTCAATACGCATTTTCTTTTCATCAATCGCCATAATAAAGAGTACGCCATTATCCTCGCCCTCTTTACCAATGCCCCATTCCTGGAACAACCCTTCAGCGTAGTTTTCTATAGGCTCACCGTTTAATGTATCAATGGTAACAACTGTAAGTTCAGCTCCGGTATCTTTTTCAAGCGTGTCGAGCTTTTCTTCAAGACCTGTTTTTGCTTCAGGAGAGAGCATGTGTGCATAATCATTTACATACCCCTCAGGTTTTGGATACTCTGCCGCTTGAGCTTTAAGCGGAAAAAACAATACACTCACGATTCCTACTACAAAAGAAAAAATGGTTAAATACATTGTTTTTGAATGGTTTTTCATATGCTATAGTATAGCGGTTATATGGGAAGAATTCTAGAGTATGCAATGGTGGAATTCAATGGATACTTCGATGAATCGCTTAAAATAAGGTTTTTTCAAAAACTATGTTGACAAATTACACTTCCCGTTTTATTATAACAGGCTATCCGTTTTTCGTACCTTTGTAAAAAAGTATTGTTTCAGGCTTAAAAAAACATTTTTTTGCTTAAACGTTACTTTTTTCTAGGGTAACGTGTACAATCCTCGCGCTCCTCGTGGGGATCTCGTACTTTTTCACCATGCAGGAGGAAACTATGTGGTATAAACACCACAAGACCCAAACAATTCTATCATTATTGTTGTCCTTATTTTTTGCTATCATTATTCTGCCCAGCTGCGGAAAAAACTTGCAGGAATGCGAATCGAAAGAAGATTGTGATGCGCCGAATGTTTGTATCCAAGTCGCCCACAAGGCGAATAAGAAATATTGCACCAAAAAATGTACAAAATCCTCTGACTGCGCCCATTTGGGTGCCAAGGAAGGATTTTGCTACAAAGGCTTTTGCGACATCGCACAAAATTGTGAGCAGCACACCGAGTGCGCAAAAATTGATAAAGACTTCACGTGCCAAAAGAATTTGTGCTTGCCTCCCGGCAACAGCAATACTTGTAACGCAAACACTGACTGCACTGGCGGTCAGGTTTGTGTGAATGGCAAGTGCCAGGATGTTATCATCAAAGAAACCACGCCAGAAGATGGTGGTGGTGATCGAACTCTCATTGAAAACATCGAGCCAGCAGAAGTCACCGAAGGCGACGCTGGTGAAAACTTGCCGGAAAATCCAGAGGAGTCTCCGCCGGAAAACGTGGAGCCCACTGAACTGACCGAACAAGTTGGCGAAGTTGTTCCTGAAATTGTTTTGCCGGAAATGAAATCATGCACCAATGCCACGGATTGCGATCCGGGCTACAGCTGCCGTGACGGGCATTGCTGGAAACTTTGCGCTTTAAACAGTGATTGCACAAAACCCTTTATCTGCCGCGCGGATATGATGTGCGGCTTCAAAATTGAATGTTTTAACTCATTCGAGTGTAAAACAGGATTTCATTGTGTTAAAGAAAAATGTGTTTCGCTACCAACCTGTAAATCATTGTCTGACTGCCCGAGTGCTTATGGTTGTCGTGATTCAAAATGTCTGCGTCTGTGCAACAATGATGCAGAGTGCAACGATTCAAAATTAGTTTGCCTTAACAGTATGTGTTCCGAGAAACCGGAATGCGTTAATCCATTTGATTGTGTTGAAGGATACTACTGCGACATTAAAAAAGGCAAATGCCTTAAAATTCCATCTTGTAAAACTGTGACGGACTGTCCGTCAGGATACACTTGCGCCAAACAGAATTGTGCTTTGATGTGTGCTATGCACACCGATTGTTATGCAGCGGAATATTGCCACCCGCATTTCAATGCGTGTGTCAATAATTGCAAAACGCACGCTGACTGTTTGGTCGGCGGCTACTTGTGTGACAGTGCTACTAAGCACTGCAAATCGATCTACACAGAACCTCCCAGGCCGGAACCTGGGCCTGAGCCACAACCGGAACCAGTTGTCGATGACGGTGGTCTCGGTCCAGAACCACAGCCAGAGCTTCTTCCCGAATCAAAACCCTGCACTTTTGACACCAGTTGCAAAGCAAAGGGACCAAATTACATCTGTGTAAGCGGTAAATGTGTGCTGGGATGCATCAGCAATGCTTCTTGCAAAGCTGGCGAAACGTGTCAAAGCGGCCGCTGCAAAGCAAAGATCTGCTCAAAAGACACCGATTGTAAAATCTTTGGTGCGCAGTACATCTGTACAAGTGCCAAGTGTATTGCTGGGTGCATAACAAACGCTGCGTGCTCCGGACAAATTTGTGTTTCTGGTCGTTGCACAGCCCAAGTGTGCTCAAACGATACCATTTGCAAACAACTTGGCGCTCATTACATTTGCACTTCAAGCAAGTGCGTGGCCGGCTGCACCACAAACGCTGCGTGCTCCGGACAAATGTGCATGTCAGGTCGTTGCACGGCCTTTGCGTGCTCAAACGATACCATTTGCAAACCACTTGGAGTTCATTACATTTGCACAGCAACCAAATGCGTGGCCGGTTGCAAAACCAACGCCGATTGCAAGACAAGCGAGACTTGTAAGTCTGGACGTTGCACCGTGCAAACCTGCACCGGCAAGATGATTGATACTGTTTGTTACAAGGAGTTCCTACCGACAGATAAGTACATCGTCGTACTCAAAGTTGCTGGAAACGATCGCTATATCTATGTTGAAGGCGTTGACCCCACATTCTCATGGGCGCGGATTGAGAGTGATGGCGGAACCAAACGGTTCGCCGTAACACACGTCCAGTTCAAAGAGAAAACTTGGGTCAAAGTTGACACCACAATTGAACGTGACAAATTGTTCATCTACATGGTGAAGCAAAATTCGTCAGGTTGGATTCCAACCATTGCTCACTACAAAGTGAGTCTGAAAATGGAAAAAATTCCTCGCAGAGCAGGTGCTTCCACCTGGTTCCACGAGAAATAATTATTCGAAAAACTATATTATATTCCTCCCACACGAGAGATCACGACTGTCTCTTGCACGTGTTGGAGGATTTTTTTTATTATAAAAAACGGGTTGATATGGAAATGCAATTTCAGGGTGGCCATAAAGGCCACCCCTACGGGAACGTTTTATTGTCGTAAATCAACACAAAATGTTACAATACATGCACAATAATAATCACACATATCATGGAAAAAACACTCTTTTCAGGCCTCAGACCTTCAGGAAGAATTCATCTTGGCAACTACCTTGGTGCCATTAAAAACTGGGTTTTGATGCAAGAGACGCATCATGCCATTTACTCCGTTGTGGATCTTCATGGCATGACCACTCCTTACGACCCATCCAAACGCCAAGAAGAAATTAGAGAAGTCGTTATAGACTACCTTGCCGCAGGACTCGACCCAGACAAGTGTATTATTTTTGTACAATCACATGTTCCAGAGCACGTTGAGCTTGCATGGATTTTGGGCTCCATAACGCCGGTTTCATGGCTCGAGCGGGTCCCCACGTTCAAAGAAAAAGTGGAAAAGCACCCGGACTTTGTAAATCTTGGTCTCTTTTCTTACCCCGTCCTCATGGCTGCAGACATCCTTCTTTACAAAGCTGAAGAAGTCCCGGTTGGTGAAGACCAGGTTCCTCATATTGAGCTCACCCGTCAGATTGCAAAAAAGTTTAATACAACGTTTGCCGATTTATTCCCCTACCCAAAACCGATTCTCTCACAAGGTAAACGTATTATGTCACTTAAACATCCTGACCAAAAAATGAGCAAAACAGGCGATGATGGCATTGCACTCTCAGATACACCAGAAGAAATTAAACATAAAATTAAACGGGCAGTGACTGACACTGGAGATAATACTCAGACAAAAAGTCCCGGCGTCGCAAACCTTTTTACCCTTCTTGCCGAATTTTCAAAACCATCTACGTTTGCTGAGTTCCAAGATGCACATAATAAAGGTGATCTCAAATACTCCGATCTGAAAGAAACGCTCGCAAAAGACATCGCAGACTACTTTGCGCCATTTAGAGAAAAACGCGCGGAACTTCTAGAAAACCCAAAAAAGGTTGATGACATTTTAGAAAAGGGTACAACAGAAGCTAGACGTATTGCCGAAAAGAATATGCGAGAGATAAGAAAAGCGTGCGGACTGCGGTAGCCATTTCCCACAAAGTGATAGAAATAGCAGCATCACTTTCAAACCTAGAAATGAATACTCGAGCAACTTCTTTTCAAACAGGCTATTTTTTCTTAAAAATCAGAACGAAGTGTACTGTTTGAAAAGAAGTTGCTCGAGTATTCATTTTGACCAAACAAGTCACAAATCAAAAAACTGCTCATCTCAGCAGTTTTTTTGAATAAAATGTTTTTTACCGTCCTACCCAAGCATCCCCAAATCAATATCACTAAGATCCTTAACCACATGAGTCGGCTTAATCTGTGTAATTTCCTCAGGATCAAAATCTCCATTATTCGAAACCGCAATAACGTCCATACCAGCATCTTTTGCGGCCTGCAAGCCTAAAAGCGAATCTTCAACAACAATACAGTCTTTTGGGTCTTTTTGCATATGCGCAGCAGTTAGCAAAAAGATTTCTGGGTCTGGTTTGCTTTTGAGTACATCTTCTCCCGTTGTTACATAATCAAAATACGGCTTTAGATTGAACCTTGAAAGTACGTATTCTGTAAGTGACCGAGTCGAACTTGTTGCTAGAGCCGTGGTAAAATGGTTTGCTTCAAGTTCAGAGAGAAGATCTCTGGTACCGGGAAACAGTGTAGTCTTTTCTGCGTGCAGGTTTCGCATAATCGCATCTATTCTATCCATAAGATCATCAACTTTAGGCTTAAAACCAAATTTCGCTTTTAACAATGTTACTGCCTCAAACACGCGCATACCATGCATTTTTTTTCTGAGTTCAAAAGGTATCCCCTTTGGTACGCCAAGCTCCTGAGTAAATTGCTCAACCCCTCTTGTCCACGACGGATTGCTATCAATAACCACGCCATCGAGATCAAATATAATGTTCTTTTGATTTGTGATCATAAAAAGTTGGTTATTGTTTTCATAATATGCGCATGAAACATTTTGTCAGCAGAACAGATAATGCCATACTCCTTTTTTGAAGACATACCATTAAAATCGAGTTCGTTGCCCTGCATATCAGTGCAAACGCACCCTGTCTCTTTTAAGAAAAGTGAAGCTGCTGCTGTACTAAATACATCGCTATAAAGCACAAGAGTGTGCGGCTTATTGGAAGTACTATTTCTACACATTGCAAGTGCTATCGAATCGCTTAAAACAGTCACGTCGCTTGTTAATTTCATCATATCAGGAAATGACTCTTTACACCAACGGTTAATGAAAACTGATGGATTTTTTTGCCGTTTTTTTACTGTCTGAATTTTCTCCTTATTTAAAAATGATCCGGAATTTCGTTGAGCGATATACAAATCATCATGCATCGGATCAAACACAAACCCTAAAAACACTCCTGTTTTATCAAGAAGTGCTAGGCTAATTGCAAAGTCACCATTTTTTTGTAAATATCCTTTGGTGTTTGAAAGTGGATCAATAATCCAGGTATAATCACTGCCGCTATGGATTGCATTAGTCTCCTCTCCTCTAATAGAAAAACCCATATCGCTTTCTGTAAGTGTCCGAATAATACTCTGCTCAGAAAGAATATCTAGTTTGGATACTTGTGTACCATCTTTTTTTGTTTTGACTGAAACTTCCTTTCCATAGCGCTTAATAAGAATACTCCCCGCCTCTCGTACCGCTCTTTCCCCTATCTCTAGAAAAAGCTCATTCATTTTTCCGTGTTATCAGTGTCTTTCCCGTCATCTCTTTTGGAACAGGAAGATCCATTACATCCAAAAACGTCGGTGCAATGTCCGCCAAAATGCCATTTGGTCTGAGTGACGCATTGCTAAACCGTACGTCCTTTGTTGCAAAAATAAAGGGGACATCAGCAGTGGTGTGTGACGTATGGGGCTGACCCGACTCTTCATCAAAGCAAAGCTCTGCATCACCATGGTCAGCAGTAATAAATACGGTTCCTTCTCTTTGCAAAGTCTCATGCACTACCCTGCCCAATGCTTCATCTACCGCTTCAATACCTTTAATAATCGCTTCTTTTTTACCCGTATGGCCAAGCATGTCTGGATTTGCAAGGTTCATAAACACTGCATCAAAACGATCCTCATCAAGTTTTTTTATTACCGTATTAGCAATTTTTTGTGCTTGCATCTGAGGTGCCAGATCATACGTTGCAACTTTATCAGAGGGAATCAATACCCGCTCTTCTCCTTCAAATGTTACCTCGTGTATGCCATTAAAGATTGTCGTTAAGTACACCCACTTTTCCGTCTCAGAAATTCTGAGTTGTGTTTTTTGGTGATTACTTAACACCTCACCAAGTGTATTTTTGACTACTGGCCGATTAAACGCCACAGGAGCGTCCATTCCTTCATAGTATTTTGTCGTTGCAACAAATGTTACTTCCGAGATCCCTTCTTCCCTTGGGAACCCTTCAAAGTTCTTTTCAACAAATGCCTGGCTCAATTGAATCGCTCTATCAACACGGTAGTTAAAATGAATTACCGAATCGTGCTTTTTTATTTCTGCGAGAGGTTTTTGTTTTTCATTTAGAACAATCGTCGGCCTAATAAATTCATCGGTTTCACCTCGTTTGTATGCTTTTTTTACTGCATCAAACGCGTCATGTGCTTCAAAATCGGCTCTGCCATGCACGAGCGTCTTAAACGCTTTTTCTGTCCGCTCCCATCTATGATCTCTATCCATCGCAAAGTACCGCCCCATCACTGATGCAACGATTGGTCTTTTTATTCCCAACTCTTCTTTCTTTTGATCAAGTCTTCTCAAAAATTCTTCAACTGATTTTGGTGCAACGTCACGACCATCGGCAAACACGTGTACATATACCGAATCTGCAAGACCTTCCTTTACTGCCATTTTTAGAAGCGCGTGGCAAAAGGTGTCGTACGCATGCACGCCCTTGTCAGAAAGAAGTCCAATCATATGAACACTAGATTTGTTCATCTTTGCATTCTCAAATGCCTTTTTATACGCGGGATTTTTGAATAAATTGCCTGACTCAACCGCCGTCTTAACCATAGTCTGAGGAAGTAATACGTTTCTTCCCGCTCCCATAATTAAATGACCAATTTCAGAAGAACCCTGGTGTCCTATGGTCAGTCCTACCTTTGTTCCCGACGCACCAATTTGAGTGCTTTTGAAATGTGAAAACAAATCGTCAATAACAGGCGTTTTAGCTAAAAAAATGGGATTGTGTTCCCAGTCATCACCAATACCCCATCCATCAAGAATGGCAAGTACTACCGGTTTTTTCATATGCTTACTTTTTTAGAAGCGATAACACATCGTCAATCAAGTCTTCTCCCGTTGCAATGATTCCTTTACTAGCAAGGGTTATCTTTCCCCCTTGCTCATCCACTACACTTCCTCCCGCTTCAGTTACAAGAAGAGACGAACCAAATATATCCCATGGCTTTGCTCCAAAACTAATATGTACATCCGCAACACCTTCTGCAATATGCGCTAAATCAAGCCCCGCAGAACCAATAACACGCGTGCGTAAAAAAGCATCTCTAAAATCGGCTGACTCGTTTTGACTCTTATACGGACTCTCTATAGGCCCTCTCGTTACGTAAAAGGATCCAAACGTTAAGAAGCTCTGCGCAAGATCCTTTCTAGTGCTTACTCGAACCTTTTTATCCCCTTTATATGCGCCTTCTCCTTTTATCGCCCAATACATAACATCTTCGAGAGGATTATACACTACCCCAACCAAAATATCTTCTGTTTCTTTGTCAAAAAGAGATACTATTGTACAAAAATAGGGGAACCCGTGTTCATAATTCACTGTTCCATCCAGTGGATCCACGACCCACAAATACCGTGACGATCCATTCCCTTTCCCCTTTTCTTCTGAAAGTACTACATGGTCAGGATTTGTCTCATGAATTCGATCAATAATAGCCTCTTCGCACAATAAATCTACATTGGTAACAAAGTCATTGCTCCCTTTGTACGTTATATCATGCTTCTTTCCAAAATGCTGAATCTGAATATCTCCTGCTTTTGTTGCTGCATCCTTTGCAACAACAAGTTGTTCATGAAGGTTCATATAGTTACTCCTCGCTACCCGTCCAATCAATATGGTCTATAGATTCATAGGTAGTTAACTTTTCTTCAAGTATCGATTTTATTTTCTCAAGGTCTTCCTCATTTTTGGCTTCCGCCCTTACCACAAGTACCGGCTGGGTATTTGAAGCCCGCACCAGACCCCATCCACCAAAGGGGAAATTAATACGTGCACCATCAACATCAACCACATCGTAGTCATTCTTAAAATAGTCCTGCACGTCAGACACTATAGTAAACTTGTCATCATCCGTTGTTTTCACCCGTACTTCAGGAGTAGATACATATGCAGGGACGTCCGAGAGTAACTCAGAAAATGTCCCGCCACTCCCGGCAAGAATCCTCAGGAGTCTTCCCGCTGCATAGAATGCATCGTCAAATCCATAGTATTCATCAGCAAAAAACATATGGCCCGACATCTCACCAGCAAAGCGAGACCCCGTTTCCTTCATGCGCGCCTTAATAAGTGAGTGCCCCGTGCGTGAAAATTCTGGCACACCGCCTCTTTTTTCACACTCCTTGTAGAGCGCTTCAGAACATTTTACCTCAATTAAACACGTCATGCCTTCATTATCTTTAAGGATTTCATCATAAAACAGGACCATTAACACATCACCATAAATCATAGTTCCTTTTTCATCAACAACGCCAAGCCGGTCTCCGTCCCCATCAAACCCAATCCCAAGGTCTGCATTTTCTTCACGCACCTTCTCAGCTAAGATCTTTGCATTCTCTACTTTTACGGGGTCTGGAGTGTGGTGTGGGAAATTACCATCCGATTCACAGTACTGCGAGACAACCTCGCACCCCCATGCTTCTAAAATATCTTGGGCAAAGAGAGATGCCGTTCCATTGCCACAATCAATGACCACTTTTAGCGGCCTTTCAAGCGTAATCTTGTCTTTGAGCATGGCATAATATTCTGGCACCACGTCCCACAGTTCAATCATACCCTCACCTTCAGCATATTCGCCAGATACCATAATCTCATACACTTTTTGCAGTTCATCACCACATACTGAATCAGTGCTCGTTTGAATTTTAAACCCGTTGTACTCTTTTGGATTATGTGACGCAGTGATCATAACGCCAGCAGCTTCCTTCATCTTTGCTGCATAGTAGCACATGGGTGTCACAACAAGCCCGATATCAATCACCGTCATTCCGGTGCTTTTAAGGCCTTTATTTAACGCCGTTGCGTAGCTTTCTGATGAGAGTCTATTATCTCTACCAACTACAACCGTACCTTCCTCTTTTCCCTTAAAGTACGTACCAAGCGCTTTCCCGAGTACCTCAACATTTTCCTCAGTAAGATCACTTCCTACGATACCTCTAATATCATACTCTCTAAAAATCGATTTGTTTATATCGGTCATTGTTATACTGTTAATTTTGATTCTTTGATCGTTACTACTGTACCATTTATAGCTTTCATGTTCAATCCACCCTTACGCACAACAAACGCCCATGCAACTTGCATGGGCGTTTTTAATAGTGCTTTAAACGATACTATCTTACCACAAAAGGCAAAAGTGCAATGTGCCGCGCTCGTTTCATTGCTTTGGCAAGCATTCGTTGATGCCGTGCACACGTACCTGTTCTTCTTTTGCAGACAATCTTACCGTACTGTGAGAGATATCGCTCAAGTAAATTAACATCTTTGTAGTCAATACACTTAATATTCTCGGCACAGAAATAGCATTGTCTTTTTTTAAATCCGTTTGCCATACGTATCTTTAGGTTAAAAAGGTATATCTTCAATACTTACCTCTTCTTCAGAGGTATTTGATGCAGGTTTTGGCGCATCATCTTTCTTTGGTGTCTCTTGCGGCTTGTTTTCTATTGCAGGAGCAGGCTCACCTTTACTTTGACCTGACCCTTGACCGCCTCCGCCATCAAGCATAATCATATTATCAGTAACGATCTCTGTTCTGTATCGTTTTACGCCATCTTGTCCTTCCCAATCACGTGTCTGGAGTCTTCCCTCAACATACACGCGTCGTCCCTTTTCAAGATACTGAGCGCAGATCTCAGCAAGCTTTCGCCAGGCTACTACGTCATGATACTCAACTCGCTCTTGCTTTTGCCCACTTTGATCAGTCCATTTGAAGTTCGTTGCGACTGAAAAGTTGGTCACTGTTTGACCGGACGGGGTTGTGCGTGATTCGGGATCTCTGGTGAGTCTCCCTATAACCATCGCTTTATTTAGATCCATAGTTTTCTGATTATCCTGCGTTTCCCTGCAGGAACATTAAATTACTATTCCCCGCTCTTCCCTAAATCTTATCCAAAATGTCATCAAGACGCTTATCAATATCTATTTCTAATTCGTCTTTTGACTTCTTTTCCTCATTTTTCTTCTTCTTTTCCGGTTCTTCAGTTTTTTCTGTCTTCTCTTCCGACTCTTTCTTTTCTTCGCTTTTTTCCTCTACTTCCTCTTCTTTTACTGGCTTCACAACTGATTTTTCTTTCTCTTCCTTCTCTTCTTTTGGTTCCTCTTCCGATGATTCACCTTTTTCTTCAGTAGTTTCTTCTTCTTTCTCTAGTTCCTCTTGCTTTGGCTCTTCTTTCTTTTGAGGTTCTTTTGCAGTTTCCTTTTTCTCTTTATCAGTCTTTTCTTCCTTAGACTCCTCTTTCTCTTCACCCTCTTTTTGCTCTTCTTTTACTTCATCAGTTGGTGTTCCTTGTGCTTCTTTTTCATACTGAACAATGAGACTTCTCAGCACATTTTTTTCAATTTGAAGCATATGCTCAATCTCGCCGGGCACGCTTGGAGCAGACTCAAATACAGATAACACATAATAGCCATGATCAAGATGATTTATCTCATATGCAAGTTTTCTCCTACCCCAAAAATCTTGACGCTCACTATTTACGCCCTTTTCTTCCATTTTCTTTAGAAGTGCGTCCGCTTCTGCTTTTGCATCTTCTTCTGACAGTTTAGGAGTTAAAATGTAAACTAATTCGTATTTCATCCGAGTGTTTTATATTATTCAACCTAAAATCCTACCCATATCAGTACTCTATGGGTAGGATTAATGTACCACTTAATTTGAAACGGTGCAAGTCAAAAACATATTTTTTTTAGAAACTGAGACACTGTGATATAATGATAATAAATAATATCATAACTTCAAGCGTATGTCTGGTGTAGATGAACAACAAGGATTTGAACCGTCTCACGAACCAGAAGCTGAACCTCAGGAGAAAAGCTATAAGCAACGAATAAAAGAACAACGAGATGCAAAAAAGAGAAAAAGGCAGGAGCAAAAGGAAAATTCCACTGCCCGGCCTGAAAGAAAAGGAGCAACAGGAAGAGAAGTGAAGAGAGCTCGAATACGTGAAAAATACAGTGTTGACGAAGCTGAGCCAACACCAAAACAAAGTAAGAAATCGAAAAAACACACCTTAAGCCAAAAAAAAGTAACATCGCCTACGGCACCCGAGAATGCTCCACTAGCCGAGTCTCCTCCTGAAACACTAGTGACCGAACCTGCTAAGCCTGCATCACCTGAACTCGAAGTGACTGCTCCTGAAGTTCCAGAATCTACCCAAGAAAGCACTATCGAACACACAGAATACGGACAAGAAATTGCTCAAAAGCTCAACACAATTATTGGTGATTTTGAAGAAAAAGCCAGTTCCGGCGCACTCGTTGAACCTCTTAGAAAAGTTGAGGCATCATATTCAGCGTGGCTCGATATTTTGGAAATTGCAAAAGAGGCACGCACAAAGTTAGATGAGTTTGAAAAGGGATCACCCGAATGGTACGATACGGCCGATCTTATTATGAGAGCAAAAGAAGCTATGCGTATTTACCGAGATGATTTCCCCGCCATGGCAGAAGCGCAGATTTTGGATGAGAATTTCATTGCACCAGCTATTCCCCTTTCTATTGATGATCCGATACTATCCCGCAAAGAGCAAATCGACACACCAGAAGATGTACCTGATTTAGCAGAGCAACAAGAGCAAGAAACACCAGAGACTGGAGAAGATACAGAAACCCAAGAAACAGAGCAAGATTCAGAACAATCTGCTCCAGAAGACGACCTTACCCTTTCCGACCATTATTATAATCAGTATGTCAACTTCTTAAGTCAATACGAACGCGTAGCAAGTGATGACCCCCTTAAAGAACAGTATAAAATAAAATTAGAACAAGCACTCCACCTTTCACGAGAGTTTAAACATAATTATTACAGCACCTTTACTGCAGAAAAAGCAAAGGAATATTTAGCAATAAGAAAAAGATACAGAGAAGAAAGCAAGGAAATAGATTATGCAGATTCAGAAATAGTCAAAATTAAGGAAGACATTACTGAAGAACTTGATTCAATTCTCTATGATGCAAATGACAGAGTTGAACGAGCATTGTTTATCATTGAAGATCTCGCTCCAAAAAATCAACTTCGCATCATTGATACAGAAATTGAAAAGCTAGTACACGACCGCGTCGATGTTATAGAACTTTCTGATTATCCTTTTGACCTTTTAGTCCATGAAAAATGTGAGGAGGTAGAAAAAGCACTCTTTGAAGGGCTTATGATTGATCTCTATGACAAAAAACGCTTTATTGAAGCTTCGCTGCAACTACAAGAACTGGAACGGGCAGAAAAAATCACTCCTGGAGAAATGGCAGTAAGACTGCTAGACGTTGGCTTTTCTGAAGAAGATGCACTGCAAGCAATTGAGACCATACCCACGTTAACGCAAGAACAAAACATTACGCTCCGAGAAAAAATGGAACGTGCAAAAAAAGAGGCTAGAGAGGCAGACAAAGAAATCGAGACTATAAATACTGATCTTAACAATGTTCTCACCATCTTTGAGATACAAGGCAATGACTATTTTAATTCGTCATCCGTTTCTGGTGTCATGAGAAGAACATACGATAGGCTTTTTAGAAAAAATGTTGAAAAAGGCTTTGGAGGATTTGGAAGAAAGGATGTTGAGGCTCATGCAGAAAGAGAAGCAGACCCCGTATGGAAAGAGCAATACGAGCGCTACACAAACGCAATTAACACTCTCTTTAGATCTGGCCACCTAGACAGTCTAGAAGTTGACGTACTGCTTCACGGAAAACAAAAAACAACACTCGAAGATGAAAGCCTTCCTAAAGAAGTATATGGTGAAACAAGAACTCCACGAGAAGTAACAGAGATTCTTGAAAATCTCAAAAGTCAGTTCCAAAAAGAAATTGCTAAGCTAGATATAGAAGCAGAAAGAAATAAAAGAGAGTATAATGTAAACAGGGGCTTGCTTCTTGCTTCTGGAGAAAAAGACAAAACTCTTCCTGAGTGGAAGATGTAGTATTGCGCAAATGGGGGCTTGACAAAAAGACAACAAACATATATACTGCTTTGCTAGTTGTTTTTTTATTTTTTAGGAGGAATTTTGACTAAAGTAAACCTGTCCCTCGTGGACAATATTATTACCTACAAATTCGGAAAATTTATTGTTTTGCACTTCACCCTTGTTATTGAGATCCCGCAAAGCGATCTACCTATCATTGAAGTGGTATTTGAAGTTCAACAGGAAGCTGAAATTTTCTTTCCCGATATTAAACATCCCTCGCTCTCTAAACTTTCAAAGGAATTTTGCCAGAAATTACTGCACAATCCTGTGAATAGCCTTTGTACACTCGTTGATACAGTCATTGAAGATATGTTTGATCCTGAAAAGTGGTATGTTATGAGCACTTCGGGTGGTGAATTCGTCCTTACTAATGTTGCAGGCCTTATCATCTGCGTTGACATTGACATGGAAGAGCTCAAAGCAAACTTTGCTCTTCTCGCTTAAACCGTATTAGTATAACACCCTAAAACACTAGCAGGCCATTGACCCATTTAGTTGGTTGATGGCTTTTTCCAATACAAAAAAACAAAAAAAAGTTGACAATACTATAGATCTATACTATAATAGTACGCTTTGTACTATGGCTAAAATATGAGGAGGAATCGTGAAAAGAACCTATATCATCCTTTTAATTTTTTTACTCACATTACTACCCTCATTTGCGCACGCAGACAAGCTATTCACATGGACAAAAAGTCCGATTTACAACCAAGTTGGTTATGGGGGAAGCACACAAGTTCCACAATTTACGTATCTTGCGTATCCTGAAGTTGACTTTGTATGGATTGGTGACATAGCTCAAAAGTACCGTGACGGGTGGTTTGCCCGTATGGTTGGTGGCTTTGTTTTCACCAAAACTGATTTTAGCATGGAAGGGTACGTTGGATTTGGCGGATCATCCAAACGAGGGTTTCACACTATTCTTGGTGGTGATGCCAAGTATACGGTATGGTATATACCCCCTCTACTTAACCTTCATGTCAATCTCACTGCTGGCTTTATCACTTATTTTCATGACATTCAAGATTCACCCAAGCGTGTGCTAGTTGGGTTTCCTTTGGGAATTAATCTGAGTATTAACCCTCTCTTTGCAGGAACAACTATTGGAATAAAAGTTGAAACGGGGATTAGATATGTTCCTGGTATTTATTATACTCGCTCTGGACTCACTACATTCAAATGGTCATACCTCATGGTTCAGATCATAGGTATTGGCGTCTACTTCAGGTCGATTTCCTGATGTTTTCAATTACTTCAATTTTGCCTCCAGCTTTTTACGGCTCGGAGGCTTTTTTTATTGAAATCTGTGCTTACTTACGGTAGTATAATGGGCATTACCATAACAACACATTCATGTCATTTTCACTCGGCATCGTAGGGCTCCCCAACGTTGGTAAATCAACGCTTTTTAATGCACTCCTTAAAAATACGCAAGCAGAAGCATCCAACTACCCGTTTTGTACTATTGATCCAAATGTGGGCATCGTTGATGTACCAGACGAGCGTCTCAATAAACTTGCTGCGATTGACTCCCCAAAAAAAATCATTCCAACGGCTATTGAGTTTTGTGACATTGCAGGACTGGTAAAAGGTGCACACAAAGGTGAGGGGCTCGGAAATGCTTTTTTAAGCCACATCGCAGAAGTAAAAGCGATTTTACACGTTGTTCGTCTCTTTGATGATGGCAACGTTACGCATGTTGATGGCTCCATTGACCCTGTTCGCGACGCAGAAACGATAGAAACAGAACTGCTTCTTAGAGATCTTTCAGTTGCTGAATCATCTCTTTCTAAAGCAACTAAACAAGCACGTTCAGGTGATAAAGAATGGATCCAAAAAAGAGAGTTACTCACCAAAATTACTGAAAATCTTGAAAAAAATGTTCCCTTAAGAACCGTTACCTTTGAAGAAGAGGAATCGGAGCTCCTTAATGACTATACCTTTTTAACACTCAAGCCTATTTTGTATGTCTTAAACGTTTCAGAAAAGCAACTAGCAAGTGGAGTCGATTTTCCTCTTAAGCCTTTTATACCCATTTCAGCAAAGGTTGAAGCAGATCTTGCCAGCTTTACTGATGAAGAAGCTACAGAGTATCTCAAAGAGTATAATTTAACCGAATCAGGCTTGGTGCGCTTAATAAAAAAATCATACGAGCTTTTGGATCTTATAACCTTTCTTACCTCTGGTCCAGAAGAGAGTCGTGCATGGACCGTAAAAAGAGGAGCAAAAGCACCTGAAGCTGCGGGCGTCATTCATAGTGATTTTGAGAAGAACTTTATCCGCGCTGAAGTTATTTCTTTTGATGATTATGTAGCACTAGGTGGCGAAAAGGGTGCCAAAGAAGCAGGGGTTATGCGTGTTGAGGGAAAAGACTACACTGTCCGCGATGGTGATGTCATGCATTTTCTTGCAGGATAATCTTTATATAAAAAAAGCCCCTTTCTAAGGGACTTTTTTGTTTCTTTTTTTACTGCTCAAGAGTTGATAGAGCCGTATCGATTTGATCCTTAAACTGATTAATACGTCTATCAGGATAATTTTCAATAGTAGCTGAAAGCTTTTTAAGCGCCTGTGCAGCCTCTTCTGCCGTACTCACATTTGAAGCAGCATCTACTTGTCTTTTAAAGTATGCTGGCACATCTGTACTTTGCATTTGGCCAATCAGTGCCTTTGCTTGATCCACTCCCTCCGTAGTTTCTCCTTGCGCTGGTTCTTGCTCTGTCCCATACTGTGCCCATCTATCAGCTCGTGATTGACTTTGAGCTTGAGGAGGTAACTGTGACTCAAGTTCCTGCCGTGAAACACCGCTGCCATACCGTTCTGCCACTACTCCACTATCCACTCCTCCGGGAACTCCTTGGGCCTGCTGTTCTGCCTGTCTATCCGCTTCTTCTTGTGGATGGTGCCCACCGGTATCTTCCGCACGTTTCATGGCCTCATTCCAGCTCACTTGGCGTGCTTTTCTGTCAGCATCGGCAGCTTGCTTATCGCCATGTTGTTCTTTCTTTGTATCACCAGATGGCTTTTTTGCTTCCTGAATACCTTCCGTTTCAGGAGCTTTCCAGTCAGCATACCCTCCTGGTCCACGCACGCCTTCAATACCCATATTTTTTTTCGTTAAATTCTTGTTTAAATTATAGCATATAATATAAAAAAAGTACATAGCACTTTTGTTTGTTCTTATTACAATCATTTGCTATTCTAAAAACAGAGGAGTAATGAATATGCTTAAAAAAGAAAAAATTCGTTCAACCAACTGGTACAAACAGGCAGGTGCAGCTATACCACTTTGTGCTTTTTTACCGTTCTTAACCTTGTCATCAAGAAGAATGGTTGTAACGACCGGATTGTTCTTTCCTTACGACGTGTCAATGTGTTTAAAAACTTCCTCAGGCTTTAGTTTGTATCATTACTTCGATCAAACTCGTGCATTACCTGAAGTTAAAAAAATACTCTCCCATGTAAAAGCGCACGACCATTTTTTTGAATCACATTACGAACATTTTATTACTGCCGGCAAAAAAATGGAAAAAAGTGGCCTGAACCTAATTCAACTGCCAGTATCTTCTGAAACATTTCTATATACCTATCAAGATTTTTTGGAACAGTCGTTCACCTTTTGGCAACATTCTATTTTTATAGACTTACTTGATCCATTTGACAAAGAAATTATTTCTTTTATCTTCGGATCTAAAAAAAACAAACTCACACAAAACGATCTTCACATACTTCTCGGCCCGGATAATCTACCACTGTACATGCAAGAACAAAAAGATTTTCTTACGATTGTTTCGCTCGCACAAAAATACAAAATAACATCAAGTAACGTTAAAAAGGCTTTAAAAGAACACGCTAAACGTTACTTTTGGTTAAAAAATGATTACGAGAAAGTGTACTTTCTTGACTCTGATTACTACACCAAGAAACTGGTTGACGTTACTTACCATAAAGAAAAAATCACTTTGATTCAAAAGACTCTGGATACCTTTACAAAAAATAGAGCGTTGAAACAACAAAAAATACAAAAATACGATCTGACCTTAGAAGAAAAGGACCGGTTGCGATTCTTTTCCTGGATTTCTGAGTTTAGAGATGAACGAAAAAAATATAACCAAATCAGCAATTATTACATTATCTCCGTCATGGAAAAAATAGCAAATGAGAAAAATCTTGATCTCGAACTCTTAAAATATACATTACCCGACGAGGTCACACTGCTTCTTTCCGACACTGCACACATCCTATCCACACTACAAAAAAGAACAAAAGGAGGAGTTATGATCTCTCTTAGTGCCACTCCCCCACAAAAAAACAGACCCACCATTTATTCAGGTTCAGTGGTAAAAGAATACCATACACTTATTGAAAACAGTATCGCCAAAAACAAAACAGTTGCCGGCACGTGTGCGAGCTTTGGCAAAGCTTCTGGCAAAGCAAAAATCATTCTCAATCAAGAGGATTTTTCAAAAATGAACACTGGAGATATACTTATTGCTCCCATGACACGACCAGAATATGTTCCCATTATGAAAAAAGCTTCGGCTATTGTTACCGATGAAGGCGGTCTTACCTGCCATGCAGCAATTATCGCGCGAGAATTGCAGATTCCTTGCATTATTGGAACCCAAACTGCTACCAAAACAATTGCGCATGGTGATATAATTAAAGTTGATGCTAACCTTGGAATAGTAACGATAATTCAAAAGAAGAAAAAGAAATAACCTTTATACATGGCCAAAAAAAAGACATCAGAGTGGGAAGAGCTTATTAGAACAGGGCTATATCCGTTTAACGTTTCTATACCTATACACTCCATTCAGTATTCTAATCGGTTTTTAAACGGTCCAAAATATCAAAAAATTTGTCTGTACCTTGAGAATACCGTCGCCTATTATTACGAAAATTTCTCCGACCATGCTCGTGTTGGAACATATTGTTTAAAAACATTCTTAAAAAGTCACAAAACATTTAAAAACTATTGTGCCTTTTGGCATAAAGAATTTGCGTTATTGGATTCTTTTTTTACCAAAACAAACAAAACAGATTTCTCTACCCTAACAAAAATAGAACTTGCTGATCTCATTTTGCAGGTATACAAAAAGACCCTCCTATGGCACGGCATTACGTATAACGTTGACGCAATCGACGTCATGCTCAACCCTCTTTTTGACCCCCTTATAGACACGACATATCCAAATGCAAAAGAATCAAAAAAGGCAAAAATAAAAAATACGTTAACATATCCTAATGTTTTAAGTTATGTAAACAGGTTTTATTTGGAAAAACTCAAACTGTTTGATTTCATTACCAAAAACGGTATAAAGAAATCAGAAAAACGTATCGACACTTTTATTAAAAAATATTTTTGGATTAACTTCAGTTGGGAACAAGCAAGGGTATATACAAAAAAGAATCTTCTTTCTGATTATAAAAAATCAAACAAAAAAAGTATTATTCCAGAAATTCAAAAAATTAAAGCCTCTATTTCTAACTCTCTACGCCAAAAAAAACAAATTGTTCATATTATTGGGCAAAGAAATCCTATCGTTACCACGTATTTAGAAATTTTTGACGCTTATGCCGTTTTTCATGATTTACGCAAAGAAGGCCAGGTAAAAGCCGTTGCGCTGCTTAGAAAACTGTACAAAGAACTAAGCAAGAAAATAGGAACTGATGCCTCTATTTTATACTACTTTTGGCCCCAAGAAGCAGCCTCAATAGCATATAAAAAAAATAAGATCGATGTTGAGCTTGCTCAAAAAAGACACGCAAAGTGGTTTTATGAATATTCAAATGATGGTACATTCAAGGAATGGTACGGAGAAGAAGCACAACAAAAAAGAAACGCCTTAACCGATTTTGAAAAAATAGTACGCGACAAAGAGTTTTGCGGGGTTACAGCATCAACAGGGCGCGTCACCGGTACGGCACGCATTTGTTTAAGCTCAAAAGATGCAAACGATCGGATAGCTGAGGGAGATATTTTAGTAACCGGTATGACCATGCCGGAGTTTGTTCCAGCTATGAAAAAGGCCGCCGCCGTTGTAACCGACGAAGGTGGGCTTACGTGTCATGCGGCAATTATTTGTAGAGAACTTTCTATCCCGTGCGTTGTAGGAACTAAATCGGCCACAAAGATTCTACGCGACGGAGATTCCGTTGAAGTTAATGCTAATCACGGTGTCATTAAGATTACTAAAAGATCGAGCTATGAAAGATAAAACACAATGGATTATCTACACACGCGGGACCATTGAACTTAATCGTATGGCAATAATGTTTACTAGTATTTATAAACATGCGCGCACGTTCTTTGATAATTCCTTCTGTTCAGTCTTGTATTACAACGAAGATCCCAAACTCTGGTGCGCTTGGGGCACAGAGATTAAAGATATTGGCAAACAAATCGTACGCGATTGCACAAATAAAACAAAAGCGCTTACTCTATTTGCTCAATTTGATGACTGCACCAAGAGAGCGCTTGCAGCAGCAAGAAAAATAAAAAAACAAAATCTTAGTAATTGTACAAACCAAGAATTAATATATTATTACGACTATTTATCCAAGGAATCTTCTTCTGCGCACGCTTTGCTAACCTTAGCCATTGATGCTTTTGATGTCGTTTTTGACAATTATCTGAAAATAATAATAAAAGAAGAGTTGGCAAACAAAAAGAGTGATCTAGATAATGAAGAGTTCATGAATCTGTATCAAGAAATAACCACGCCACAGTATCGTTCTTACATCAATCTAGAAAAAGAAGCAATAATGACTGTTGCTCAGAAGAAGAAAACTGATCTGTTAGATGTTCAAAATATCCATAAAAAGTTTTGGTGGACAAAGCTTGGTTGGGAAAACATGACACCACATACTATTGCTTATTTTTCAAATCAGGTTAAAAAGAACAAAAATTCGACTAAAAAAGAATTGCTAGCCTTACAAGAAAAAACAAAGGAGATAAAGCAAAGAAGAGATACACTTTGTAGAGATTACTTTCTTTCAGACAAGATTAAGCATACGCTCTGGATAATGGACAAATTTTGTCACTACCTTGATCTCCGAAAAGAAATGCAAGTTAAGACTGTGTATGCCGCCCACCTATTGGGAAAGGAAGTGTCAAAACGCTATAAAATGAATACAGACGATTTTGAGTGGCTCTGGTATGATGAAATCAAGCAGATTTTACGTGGAGGCACAGCAAATAAAAAGGAAATTGAAAAAAGAAAAAAAGCTACCTTTGTGCTATTGCAAAAAAATAGCATTAAAACGTTAAGCGGTAGAGAAGCTCAAACAGCCGCACAACAAGAATTAGATGTAGAATGTAGTCATGAATTGCTACTTACAGGAATAGCTGCTTCAAAAGGACAAGCTCGTGCAAGAGTTAAAGTTTGCTGTGGTGCCAAAGACGCACTAAAAAAAGTAAAAAAAGGAGATATACTAGTCTGTGGCATGACACTGCCCGACTATGTTCCCGCCATGGAAAAAGCAGCTGCCATTATTACGGATGAAGGTGGGCTCACGTGTCACGCAGCAATAATATCGCGTGAACTAGAAATTCCTTGTGTTGTAGGCACAAAAAAAGCAACGTACGTTCTTTCTGATGGGGACCTCGTCAAAGTAAATGCAACAAAAGGTGAAGTTAAAATCTTAAAAGAGTACCAGTAAAAATATGAAACATTTTACTAGAACACAAGATCTTACTAAAGAAGAATACCTTGAACTGTTTCGTCGTGCAGAAATTTTTGAAACCGGACTTAAAGAAAAAAGAAACTTCACGAATCTATGCCCGGGAAAAGTCATTGCTACATATTTTTTTCAAGAAAGCACCAGGACCTCAGCAAGCTTGCAAAGCGCCATGATCAAACTCGGTGGTGGATGGTTTGGTATCTCTGGGATCAAAGGCACCTATCTTGAAACAGGTGAAGAAGATATAGACGATACGCTTACTTCTATTGCACCTTTGTGTGATATTCTAGCAATTCGACATAAAACATTTGATTTATCTGCATTTGCCAAAAAAGGATATCCGATTCCACTAATAAACGCTATGTGTGGTGACAAAGAACACGCTATTGGCGCACTATTTTGCGTGTATACAGTCATGAAGCACCTAGAAGATCTTAAGGGTAAAAAAATTGGAGTGTATGGCATGAGCAAATCATCCCGGCCAATGAAAGCTGTTTCAAACGTACTAAGTCATTTTGATGTTAGCTTCATTGAGGATTCAATTATTCCTGAGATGGCACTTCCAGAAAAAAATCAAACTCTCGTTCAAGAACATGGTAGCACCTATGAGCAAGCAAAACTTGATGATATGCTCGATCACGTTGATTTCTTGTTTATTGTAGAAGGACTACCACAATCAGGTGAAGATGAATCGTTGGTTGCTGAGTTTAATAAAAACTTTGTTCCTTTCTCTAATACACAGTTAGAAAAAATGCGAGAAAACGTGCCAGTATGTGTCTTTGAACCTAGGGCTACCGCAGACAGCCGTCTTACAGCACTTAAAGAAACGGATGATGACCCCCGCATGGTTGTAAACGAAATGCTGGAAGCGGCAATCTATACAAATATGGCGCTTGTTACGTATCTTCTGGACATTCCTGTTACAGACCGTATTTAAGCCAAATACATTGACATTAGTACTTTTTTACACTACGGTAAAAAAGCACACTAATGTAAAAAACATTTACGGAGGAATTCAATATGCCTGAAAAACTCTCCCATCTGCATCCGGAAGCGGCGTTTGTGCCAACTTCACCGGAAAGCAGAGAGCTTCAAAAAAAAACCGAGATTCAAATGGTTTTAGATCCGAAATCTGGAACTATTGTTAAAATTGGTGATCCACGAGACGTTAGACAATGGATAGATGCAGAAAAGGAAAGAAGGCCAAGTCTTTTGTTTGATCGCTACGAAGGTGGCGTTGCACTTCCTGCATTTACCGATACTCACAATCACCTTGCTTATGGAACAATGGAAGTTATTGATGCAGGCAATGTCAGCGAAGGAAAAACAAAAGATCAGATTATGAGAATGCTTCGTGAACAAACGGGGTCAGGAGATCTTGCTCTTCCAAAAGTCATATTAGGACATAACACACAAAGCGTCCCTAATGCAGAGATTTCTCTTGAAGATCTTGACCGAGTAGATACCAAACGTCCCTATTGCATGATTGATTCCAGCTTTCATGGAGCCAGGCTCAACACACCAATGATTGACCTCCTTTCAAAAAAAGTCCATGAGGAAAAGGGTCTGGGTAAGAGAACTACCGGACATATTGATGCAAAAAAGGGACTTGCAACAGAAGGACATGCTATTCTTGCCATTCAAATTGCCGAAAGTCATTATGGCGTTGAACGAATCGCTGAAGGTATGGAAACAACACTTGACTCGTGGATTTCACAGGGAATCACCAATATTCACGATATGTACTCTTATTCCTATGGAGATGTTGTTGCACTACTTATGGCCCGAAAAAGCTGGCAAAAGGAACGAGGCACTGAATTTCCGGTAAGACAAGTATTTTTGGCGCCAGAAATTATGAAGGAATTTTATTCAAATCTGGACACACTTCAAAAACAAGGATTATTTGATAGAGCTCAAGATTTACCGCTTGTCGGTCTCAAGCTCCTTGCTGATGGAAGCTTTGGTTCACACACTGCTCTAATGAAAAAACCGTACGAAAAATCAGACAATGTTGGAGTGGAGTATCATACCTTGCAAGAAATAAATCAAGCCATTGGAGATGCACGCACGATGGGGCTCAATAAAATTGCCATGCATGCAATTGGTGACAAAGCTGTTGCACGAGCGATTGAGACAGCCAAATCATGGAGAAACCTTGCTAAAGAAGCCAAGCTTGATCCAGGAAAGTTTAGAATAGAACATTGTGAGCTCAGCCAAGGACTTTCTCCTGAGATAGCTTCTGTTGGAGCATGGGTATCATCTCAACCTAACTTCTTAACCGATGTGGTCTATCAAGACAGGCTTGATGGACGCGTTACACAACTGTGTCCACACGCAGAAATGCTTCAAGAAGGAGTACAAATGATGTTTGGCTCTGATGGCATGCCGCCGTCAGCGCTCTTTGGCATCTGGGCAGCAACCCACCACCCTAACCCCAAAGAACGTATTTCTTTTGAGCAAGCCTTGAGTGCGTATTCCTTGATGGCAGCAGATTATGAGCACGAGGCAGGCCATGGCATGCGGGGAAAACTCATAGAAGGCGCGCCCGCAGATATTGTAGTCATTAACAAAGAAACGTTCGGCACACTCCTCGCCCATGGAGGAACCAAAGAAGAGTTTGCAACGTTGGCTTCCGACTCAAAAAAGCTCACTGCCAAAGTTGAAGACTTAGAACATGGCATTGCCCGCATTTATCGTCAGGGGCAACTGGTAAGCTAACCACTTTATTGTATGATGCTCGTTTCTTTATGAAGCGAGCTTTTTGTTTTTTAGTGTAGTGATGGGGCGACTTTGTAAGACGTAAAATTTTCCTTTTTCCAGCGCCCATTCAACATCCACCGGAAAGCCACAATGTTCTTCTTGGGTCATAATAATTCTTGCAAGCTCAAGAATTTCTTTATCTAAAAGTACTTGTCTCTCTCCTTTTTTTTGGGGGATTTTTTTCCATTCATTACCCTCTTTTCCACGATACAATCCCTTTGTTTGAACGCACACGTTTATATCATATAGAGCAAGAGGCTTTTTTTGAACCACATAGCTATCCGGGGTTACACTCCCTGACACAACCGCCTCACCCAAACCATACGACGCTTCTACAATCATCTGATTTTTATCTTCTGTCACAGGATGAACAGAAAACGCAACACCTGACGCGTCACTTTGAATCATCTTTTGCACAACAACTGCAACGGAAATTGGATTTTTTATAAGATTTTTTTCTAAGCGATAAAAAATGGCTCGTGGTGTAAAAAGTGACGCCCAACATTTCTGAACATGCAAAAGTAGTGTTTTTTCTGTTGTGTTTAAATAACTTTCAAGCTGGCCCGCCCACGCAGCTTCTAAAGAATCTTCCGCGGTAGCACTTGATCTCACCGCGACATAAGGTGTATTAAGTTTTTTGAAAGAACATAAAATGTGTTCTTCTATTTCATGTGGCATATATGCTTGAAGAATCAAATTCTGTATTTTTGACGCAGCGTTCTCAACAGTATGTATTTCATGTATATTGACCGTGTCAAGTAATGCGCTGATTTCTACATGTAAATCTGTTACTTTCAAAAAACTCTCAAACGCAAAACTTACAACAACAAAACCGGGAGGTACGGGGAATCCCTTTTTAGTCATTTCTCCAAGCGACGCACCCTTACCGCCGGCACGTGCCACATCTTTTTTACCTATTTCAGAAAAAAGGCAAGTATACTTCATACATGTTGTTATTTGTAACGTATATCTTTATTGTACTGCATCCTGCGTTCTCATAAAAGACCCTAAAACACCGCTTGCACAAGAAATGCTCTTTTTTTCCATCAAAAAAGAGTAAAGCTTGTGCCTTACTCAAACTGAATGGTTGTTTCGCCTGATGCATAATATGTCTCTGGCGGGATTAAAAAAATTGCTTGCTCACATGCAATGTCTGCTCCATGAACTTCCTCATGAACTTCTTTAGAGATAGTCCCCAAAGATTCATACGGCATTCCACAGAAATTAACTTCATAACCCGAAGTCCAAATCTGTAAAAACGATGCAAACTGATCTCTTTCATTCCACGTCGTTTCGCCTTTAACTACAACTTCCCACGTTTTTCCTTTGCGGGATAAATAACCCCACTGCAGCAGATGGACTAATCGAACATCGGTTACTTCTCCCAAAAAAATAAGTGCTTTATCCCCTCCGCAAGAAATGAGTACTTCTCTCAATAAATCATTACTAAAATGCGTCCAATAGTAAAAAATCGAGGCGCCTATAATAACTTTTTCCACTATTCCTCCTAAAAAAAGACGTTCAGACCTTTAATTGAACCAGAAAAAGAGGAATGCGTCAATGTTTTATTCTGCTTTTGTGTTGGTATTTACTGCATTTTCAAGATCGGATGACTCCATGATCTTGTTAAAAAACTCATCGTTTTGTGACGGCGCTTCTTCCTGAAAATTCAACGTCTCAGTAATGTGATTTTTTATGTCTTCCGTGTCCCACGCTTCAACCGTTCGTGCTACTTTGCTCACATAATAAATTAACACGCCAAGCACAATTATATTGAGTGCAAGGAGCACAGAGCACGTGCCAAAAAAACGTCGTCCTCGTTTTGGCCGTTTGGTTTCACGATCATGGTTCTTTTTGAATGTATGCGGTGACTGCGTTTTTTGCTCTGGTTGTTTTGCCACTCGAGGTGCTGGATCGCTTAGTACACGAGGAGCCTCTTCAGAGCGATTTGCAGGCTTTGCTTGATCCCGCCTGGGTAAGTGAGGCTCCTGTGGAGTCTCACTTACCGGTTTTTGCACGCGTCTTCTTCGCATTTCATAAGAAGTCTGCCTGCTTTGGCTAGATATGCTTTTTCTTTGTGGTCTCACCATATCTAAAGGCGCAGCCTTAAGCGGACCTCTGTACTTTGAGTTTTGTGTTTGCGCCATGATTTGGCACGTTATACTTATTCTTCTTCTTTTGCCTCAGCCTTAATGTACTCCCATACTTTCTTTTCTATTTCTTTGGCAACTTTTTTGTGTTCTTTGAGATAGATTTTTGATGCTTCTCTCCCTTGACCAAGCTGTTCACCATTATACGTAAACCATGCACCGCTCTTATCAACGATCTTCATTCTAACACCAGTATCAAGGAGATCTCCCATTCGTGAAATTCCTTCATTATACATAATGTCAAATTCTGCTGTTTGGAACGGTGGCGCTACTTTATTCTTTACCACTTTTACTTTTACTCTGTTTCCAATAATCTTCTCACCAAGCTTAATCTGTGCAGATCGTCTCAAGTCAATTCTGACTGACGAATAAAACTTAAGTGCTTTACCACCGGGAGTTTCTTCAGGATTTCCAAACATAATCCCAATCTTCATTCTGATTTGATTAATGAAGATAACGGTGGTTCGTGATTTTGACACAACGCCGGTAAGTTTTCTTAACGCTTGTGACATAAGCCTTGCCTGAAGACCCATATGCGAGTCTCCCATTTCGCCCTCAATCTCAGCGCGAGGAGTGAGCGCTGCAACTGAGTCAATCACCACAATATCCACTGCATTTGAGCGAACAAGTGTCTCAACGATCTCGAGCGCTTGCTCCCCCGTCTCTGGCTGTGAGATAAGCAGTTTTTCTATGTCCACGCCAATCTTTTTTGCATAGTCCGGATCAAGCGCATGCTCTGCATCTACATATGCAGCAACACCACCGCGCTTTTGAACGCTCGCTACAATGTGCTCAGCAAGTGTTGTTTTACCGGAACTCTCTGGTCCAAATATCTCAATGACACGTCCCTTAGGTATGCCGCCAACACCGAGTGCAATATCAAGTGAGATTGACCCTGTTGGGATTGCATCAACATCAATAGTACGCACGTCACCTAACTTCATGATAGCGCCATCGCCATATCGTTCTTTGATTTGATCAATGGCGTTTTGGACTGCCTCCTCTTTTGGATTCTTTTTCTCCACTTTTACTGTCGCCTTTTTTTTGGGCATGAGATTCTTCCCTTTCTGTTTATCTATCCGCCTTTGATAAACGTTATTTATTATTTATTACCCTTACTCTTATTTTATTCTACATAGACTTTCTTTTCAACCTCTCGTTTCTTCCCGAGCTTATTTACCACCTCAAACTTGAGCTCATTAATTCCTTTTTGAAGTGCAATAGTCTCCTGAAACGTACCATCACTGGTTAAATGAATAGGCTCGCCATTAATCGTCAAAGCTGCGTCTTGACTTGTCTCACCAATTACTAATACAGATGTTTCTGTGATTGTTGTTTCGTTTTGTGATGGCTCAATAATGGTCAGTTCCGGTGGAGCAGAGAGATCACTCACTTGATACCAAATATAAAAAAGAAAAACGACAACAAGGAGAAGAATGCCAAAGCGCCTCGCTATTTTTGGTGTTAGTATAAAAGAGAACTTTCGTTTCTTTTCAGAAAATACTTTACCCGGGTCGTCTTCATCACGTACCTTCTTAACCACGTTTTTTTCCTTTTCATAGAGCTCAATCATCGCATCACTATCTACGTGAAGAAAATCAGCATAGCGCTTTACGTAGTTTTTGGTATACACGTCTGCAGGAAGCTTGTCGAGTGCATCATCCTCCAAAAGTTCCAAGTACGTTTTGCGAATATTTAATTCTTTTGCTATTTGACTAAGAGTGTAGCGTCTTCTGTTTCTTTCATAGTAAAAAATTTCCCCAATAGTATGGGGAACCGCTTCTCCTTTGCTTGAAAAATCCCTATTTGCCATGTTGTGAGAAATTACGCTAAATCAGCCGGGGGCATATCATCACCCATATCATCATTTGTTTGCACAAACACTTCACGTGGCTTTGCACCATCCGCAGGTCCTACTATACCTTGCTCCTCCAAAGAATCAAGTAATCTTGCCGCGCGCGCGTATCCTACTTTAAGACGCCGCTGGAGCAGCGATGCAGATGCCTTACCCGCTTGTATTACAATGGTTCGTGCCTCATCAAAATAATCGTCTTCATCATCCATAGACTGAGTAGCGCCAACAACGCGCGACGTCTTATTTTTTTCAACCACCTCTTCATTATACTCAGGCTCCCCTTGCTCTTTTATATACGAAACAACTTTACCGATTTCATTTTCAGTAATATACGCGCCTTGAATTCGTCGAGGTTTTCCTAGTTCACTTGCCACATACAGCATATCACCCTTTCCAAGCAGCTTCTCTGCGCCGGCAGAGTCAATAATGGTTCGTGAATCTACTTGAGACGCAACGGTAAACGCAATTCGTGCGGTAATGTTTGCTTTAATAAGACCCGTGATAATATTTACCGATGGTCTCTGGGTCGCCAGTATTAAGTGAATTCCCACCGCTCGAGACATTTGAGCAAGCCGCACGACCGCTGCCTCCACCTCATTTGCGGCAACAGACATAAGATCAGCAAGTTCATCAATAACCGCAACAATGTAAGGAAGCTTATTGTCCGGATACGCTTTGTTGTAGGACTGAATATCACGCTTACCGCTTTCGGAAAGAAGTATAAAGCGCCGCTCCATCTCTGCAACCGTCCATCTGAGCGAATTAATCGTCTTGTCAACATCAGTAATAACGGGAGTAAGAAGATGCGGGACATCATTGTAACAAGTCAGCTCAACCTTCTTTGGGTCAACCAGAATAAGACGCAAATCCTCAGGACTGTTTTGTGCAAGAAGAGACAAGACAATGACATGAATAGCAACCGATTTACCGCTTCCCGTTGCACCGGCAATCAAGAGATGAGGCATTTTACTGATATCTGATACGTTTGGGTTTCCTGAGACATCACGCCCAAGCGAAACATTTAACATTCCCGGCGCCTTTTGATATTCAGGACTTTCTAATATCTCTCTGAGTCTTACGAGCGCTACTTTCTTGTTTGGAATTTCTATACCTACGAGTGATCTTCCGGGAATAGGTGCTTCTATTCTTAAAGGATGTGCGGCAAGAGCAAGTGAGAGATCATTTTGAAGAGTCGTAATTTGATGAAGTTTAACACCCTTCCGCGGCCTAAAAGTATACTGCGTCACCGTTGGACCAATATTAACTTCCTCCATAGAAACCCCAATGTCAAAGCTTTTAAGCGTTTGCTCAATAATTTGTGCATTTGCCCGTATATCACCACTTTCCGGCCGGCCTCCTTTAGTATCAAGAAGAGACAACGGATACGGCTTGTAGTTGCTTTCTGCTCTAGATGTCTGAACAGGCGAATCCTGCTTTTCCTTTTTCTTTTTGAATGAAAGGGCAGGAAACGACTTTGTCTTAAAAAGTGATGTTCCTGCCTCCTTTTTTTGTCCTTCCCCGTCTATGTCACCATCATAATTATTATCAAGCCCTTTTACCCTAAGCCCTGCACTTTGGATTGCTTTTCTCTTTCTAAATTTATCAAAAAATGAAACACTAAACTTTTTAAACTGTATGAGTAGATCAACAAGCTCTCCCGGTGTTTTATTAAGCACTAAAACAACGCCTACTATGCCGCACGCAATAAGCACCACAAACGACGCCCAAATACCAATCACTTTCTCAAGCGGGAAAAGTACTATATATCCTACATAACCACCGCCAAGTCCCGCTTGAGCATTGTGTAAATACTCAGTAGGTTTTGACAAAGAATGGAAAAATCCACCAAGACAAATAAACAGAAGTACCACACCAACAATCTCCGTGTTCTTAATTTGATACTCTTTATTTCTTTGCGTTTTTAAAAGCAGATATGCGCCCCATATAAGCGCAAATGGTATTAAATATGCTCCGTAGCCAAAGGACACTTTAAGTCCTTTTTCCAATACATCACCCAATCTCCCTGCAACACCAATAAGACTTAAAAAGATTATAAGCCCTAGCACAAAAAAGACAACTGTAATAATACCCCAAAACGTCTCTGGACTCATTTTCTTTTGGAAAATAAATCCGAGTGGTGTTTCTTTTGGTGTCTCAACCTTTCTTTTTTTCCGAGGTCTTCCTCTTTTTCTTTTTCTTCCCATGAAATGCGTGGATTAGAAAGCATGTGACTCCTCGTCACGTAAAGTGTAGTTACAGTGTATACTACTTTGGTTTTATGGTCAAAAAGAGATATTATTATTCCCTCCCCTTTAATAAGGGGTGGAGGTTCTTTCCTCTCCCTTAGAAAAGAGGAGGAATCATTCAAAAAAAGGGTGGCATACGTGCCACCCCTACGAAATCGATACAACGGTTCTTTTACGCAGGTTTTCTGAATGCTGTACCAACCGGGATCAATTTACCAATGATCACGTTTTCTTTTAGCCCTCTAAGGTGATCAACCTTCCCTGCGATTGCTGCGTCAATCAATACTTTGGCAGTTTCTTGGAACGATGCTCCGGCAAGGAAACTCTCAGTTGAAAGCGATGCCTTTGTAATCCCAAGGAGCAAATCCTCCGCTACCGGCGGTTTCTTATTATCCTTCTTTAACACGCTTATCGCATTAAAGAATTGTGCTCTGCTAATAACGTCTCCTACCAAAAACTCGCTTTCGCCTTCTTCTCTGATCACCACTTTTGAAAGCATCTGCCGAATAATGATTTCTACGTGTTTGTCATTCACTTCTTGCCCTTGGCTTGCATAAATATACTGCACGTCGCCAAGTATATACTTCTGCACCACTTTTCTTCCGGCGACTTTAAAGAGATGCTGAACATCTACATGTCCTTCAGTGAGTTGTTGTCCTTTTACAACCAAATCACCATCTTGCACCCAAAGGATTGAATCACTAGGAAGCGTATACTGCTTTTCAATCGTGCCTTCTTTAAAGAGAGCAAATGTGTCCTTTTCTATACGAACAATACCATCAAACGGTGCTTTAATCTGCTTTCCTTCTGTTGAAAGGCCAAGAAGTGTTCCTTTGGTTATCACAGAATCATTTTTTACTTTTGCTGATCCCTTCTTAAAGTCCTTTTCAATATCAGCTTTTTTGACGTCTTTTGAAACAATATTAATGATTTTCTTTTCACCTTCTTCTTTAACATGGCACACACCATCAAGCTCAGCAACTACCGCCGGCTTTTTAATGTTTCTAGCCTCAAAAAGTTCTTCTACCCGAGGAAGACCCTGCGTAATATCACCATCACCGGCAACACCACCCGTATGGAAGGTACGCATCGTCAGCTGTGTGCCCGGTTCACCAATTGACTGTGCAGCGACAATACCTACCGCTTGGCCAATCTCGACCTGTTTTCTGTTTCCCAAATCCCATCCATAGCACTTGCTACATAAACCTCTTAATGCTTTGCACGTAATCACTGATCTTATGTTTACTGCCTCAATGTCTGCATCATCGATCTTTTTTGCCTCTTCATCTCCCACAATTTTTCCTGATTTGATGATGACTTCACCTGTTTTTGGATCAACAATATCTTGTGCTGCCGTTCTACCAAGAGACCGTGAACCAACTGTTTCATTTATTCTATCACTGTCCTTTTTATTAACCTCAATACTCTCTTTTGCACCGCAATTCTTTTCAAAAACAACCATATCTTGCGCAACATCAATAAGACGACGCGTCAAATAACCAGCGTTGGCAGTCCTAAGCGCCGTATCAGAAAGACCTTTACGAGCACCATGCGTCGAGATGAAGTACTCAAGCACTCCAAGCCCTTCTTTAAAGCTATCACGCACCGGAAGTTCAATAGTTTTACCTGATGGCGCTGCCATAAGACCTCTCATACCCATAATCTGAACAATCTGCGGCCAGGATCCACGAGCGCCCGATTCAACCATGGCATACACCGGACCGTATTCATCAAGTGTTTTTGTCGATACCTTAGTAATATTATCCTTTGCCGTTGCCCATGTTTCAATCGTTTTTACGTATCGTTCACTATCGGTTAAAAATCCCGATTTGTATTGTTGTCTGATTTCTTCGACTTGCTTTTCAGCCTCACCTAGAATTTCTTTCTTTTCAACGGGAACTTGCAAATCATCCATACCCCATGAAAGACCTGATTTAGTGAGATACTTAAACCCTAGTACTTTGAGTTTATCGAGAATTTCCACAGTTTCTTCATTTCCAAGCGTGTTTAAACACTTTGCAATAACTGAAGAGATGGCCCGTTTATCAAGTATTACGTTAACAAATCCCATCTCTTTAGGAAGGATCGTGTTAAAGAAGATACGACCGACACATGTTTCAACTATTTCACCTGGAGCTATTCTTACATGAATTTTTGATCTGAGTGTAATAAGTTCGTGTTCAAACGCAATCATAGCTTCGTCAACGGAAGCAAAATATTTTCCTTCTCCCTTTTCACCAGGCTTAATTGTTGAGATGTAGTAACAGCCCAAAACAATGTCCTGCGTTGCAATCACGATAGGTTTTCCCGTTGCCGGTTTAAGTAAATTGGTCGTTGAGCTCATAATCTCACGAGCTTCTTTTTGTGCAGGCTCGGTAAGCGGCACATGTACGGCCATTTGGTCACCATCAAAGTCTGCATTAAACGCGGTACATACCATAGGGTGAATCTGAATCGCCTTACCTTCTATAAGCACCGGTTGAAACGCCTGAATTCCTAGTCTATGCAGTGTCGGCGCACGGTTGATCATAATGAAGTGGCCCTTAATAACCTCTTCAAGCATATCCCATACTTCCGGCGACTTTTCTTCTATAAGCCTTGATGCACTTCTAATATTATGTGCATGCTCTTGTTCAATAAGTTCGTTAATCACAAATGGTTTAAAGAGTTCAAGTGCCATGGTTTTTGGAATTCCACACTCACCAAGAGTGAGATTTGGACCAATAACAATCACACTTCGTCCAGAATAATCAACACGTTTACCGAGCAGGTTTTGTCTAAACCGACCCTGTTTACCTCTCAGCATATCAGCAAGGGACTTAAGCACCCTCTTTTGACCCGATGTTGAGGCGACTGCCTTCCCGTGTCTCGCGCTATTGTCAATAAGTGCATCAACCGCTTCTTGCAACATTCTCTTTTCATTCCTACAAATAACCTCGGGGGCATTTATTTCTATAAGCCTTTTTAACCGATTGTTACGATTGATTACTCGTCTATACAGATCGTTAAGATCAGACGCGGCAAAACGACCACCATCGAGCTGCACCATTGGCCTCAGGTCTGGAGGAATAACTGGAAGTACGTTAAGTACCGTCCATTCTGGTCTAATTTCATTTTTATTAAGATGTTGATACAGGTTGAGCCTGCGTCTGATTTTTTTCTTCTGTGATGCAGGGGCGTCAATAAGATTTTGTTTAAGTGTCTCAATCCCTTCTTTAAGGTCAACCTCTTCAAGTGCCCTTCTTACCGCTTCCGCACCAATGCCTGCTTCAAAAACATGTCCGTACTTCATTGAAAGTGTACGGTACTCAATTTCAGAAATAATAGAAAGCTTTTTAATATTTTCTATTTCTTTCTTAGCCTGATTGTATTTATCACCTAACTCCTTTGATTGCTTTTCCTTTTCTTCTTCCAACTTTAGGGCTTGTTTTTCTGCTCGTACGTCAATATTTTTTGCTTTGCTCTGTGCCTTTTTCTCAAGTGCTTCGTTCCTTATCTCCTGAATCTTTGCCTCGTATATTTTCTTTAGCCCTTTCTTTTTCTTTTTAAACTCATCCGCAGCTTGAGACAACATATCTTCTTTTGCCTCTAAGTCTACTGACGTAATGATATAGCTCGCAAAATAAATCACCTTTTCTAGGTTTTGTGCAGAAATGTCGAGCATAAGTCCAATTTTTGAAGGGATGCCACGTAAAAACCATACATGCGTGACCGGTGCTGCAAGACTGATGTGTCCCATACGTTCTCGTCTCACGATAGAACGGGTTACTTCAACACCACACTTGTCACAAACAATGCCTTTATATCGAATTCTTTTATATTTTCCACAATAGCACTCCCAATCCTTGGTTGGACCAAAAATTCGTTCGCAAAAGAGACCATCTTTTTCTGGTCTTTGAGTACGGTAGTTTACCGTCTCTGGCTTTTTTACCTCGCCATGCGACCATTCGAGGACTTTTTCTGGCGACGCAAGTTTGAGCTTTATGCCAGAAAAATCATTTGGGACATTAGACATAGATAGACTTTAAAATGAGAAGTTAGATAAGAAAGAAAGTAATTATTTTTCATCTTCTTTGACGGGGTCCTGTGATGGTTCACTATCTTCTTGAACCTCGGGCTTTTCCGATTTTTCCTGCTCCTCCTCATCTTCATCGCCTCCCTCTGATTCATCCTTGGTTCCCAGTAGTTCTACTTCAAGAGACAAACTTTTAAGCTCTTTAACTAACACGTTAAAGGACTCAGGAATATTTGGTTGTCTGATTTCTTCGCCCTTAATAATGCTCTCGTACGTTTTTGAACGCCCAATAACATCATCGGACTTAATGGTGAGCATTTCTTGGAGCGTATGTACCGCACCATACCCCTCAAGCGCCCATACTTCCATTTCTCCAAATCGCTGACCACCGAACTGTGCTTTACCACCAAGAGGCTGCTGCGTTACCAGTGAGTACGGTCCAATTGATCTCTGGTGAATTTTATCTTCAACCAAATGGTACAGCTTCAAAATATACATATACCCAACAGTTGTTTTTTCTTTAAACGGCTCACCAGTTCTACCATCTATGAGATCAACTTTTCCGTCTTCAGCAATGCCGGCTTTTTTAAGCTCACCCTTAATTTGGTCTTCTGAAATACCATCAAGAACCGGCGTCGCTATTTTGTACCCAAGCGCACAAGCGGCCCACCCAAGATGTGTCTCCAAAATCTGTCCGATGTTCATACGTGATGCAACACCAAGGGGATTTAGAATAATATCAACCGTTCTTCCGTCAGGAAGATGTGGCATATCTTCCGTGGCCACAATTTTTGAAATAACTCCTTTATTACCATGACGTCCGGCAATTTTATCACCAACTTGGATTTTTCTGAGCTGTGCGACAGAAACCTGAATCGTCTTTATAACACCGGTTTGGAGTTTATCACCATTTTCTCTACTGAATATCTTAATATCAACGACTTTACCATGTTCACCATGCTGCAAGTAGAGTGACGTATCTTTAACATCACGCGCTTTTTCACCAAAAATTGCTCTGAGTAGTCGTTCTTCTGCGGTAAGTTCTGTTTCACCTTTTGGCGTAATTTTTCCGACGAGAATATCGCCCGAGGACACTTGTGCACCAACACGAATGACACCTTCTTCGTCAAGATCTTTGAGTTTTTCTTCACTGACATTTGGAATGTCGCGGGTGACTACTTCCGGTCCAAGCTTTGTGTCTCTTACGTCAATCGAAAAGTCTTCAATGTGAATTGAAGTATAGCGATCTTCTCTCACCAGTCGCTCCGAAACTAAAATAGCATCTTCAAAGTTACCGCCCTGCCATGACATAAAGGCTACCAACACGTTTTGTCCAATAGCGAGTTCACCATGATGCGTTGCAGGACCATCGGCAAGCACGTCTCCTTTTTTTACTGTATCACCAACGTTACAGATAGGATGTTGATTGATACACGTTGATGTATTGGAGCGCAAAAACTTATGAAGAACATACTCATTCTCTTTTTTGTTCTTATCTCCTTTTACCACGATCTTTGATCCTGAAACGTGTGTTACTTCTCCGTCATCTCCCGCAAGAATAACTGCACCGGAATCTCTCGCTGCGCGCTCTTCTGACCCAGTACCTACAAGCGGTGCCTGTGGCTGAATACACGGGACAGCTTGACGTTGCATGTTTGTTCCCATAAGGGCTCGGTTTGCATCGTCGTGCTCTAAAAAAGGAATGAGTGAAGTCGAAACACTAACGATCTGTTTTGGTGATACATCAACATATTCGATCTGCCCTGTTGGTTCAATGGACGGTTCACCCTTAACGCGTACTTCTGCACGCGTGCGCTCAAAATAGCCCTTTTCATCAATGTCAGTCGTTGCCGGTGCGGTAATTGACAGCTCTTCTTCAAACGCATCAAGGAGAATAATGTCGTTTGTAACCCTAGATTTAACCGGGATTGTTTTTAGACCTTTTTTCTCAAGTTTTTTAAGAGTTGCTATATGATTTGCAGTCAGGACCGTATCCCCTTTAATCACCACTTCTCCTGTGTTTGGATCTTTAATACCACTTTTATATGCAATCTCGCCTTTTGCTTTTTCTGCATGTTTAATAGGGACTTCCCGCAACACCTTTCTGTATGGTGTTTCAATAAATCCGTACTCGTTAATATGTGCAAAACATGCCATGTGCCCAACAAGTCCAATGTTTGGACCTTCAGGCGTTGCAATCGGGCAGATACGTCCATAGTGAGATCTGTGAACATCGCGAACGTCAAACCCTGCACGTTCTCTTGAAAGACCACCGGGACCCATAGCAGAAAGGCGTCTCTTATGTGCTAATTCAGAGAGTGGGTTTGTTTGATCCATAAACTGTGAGAGCTGTGATGAAGTAAAGAACTCGCGTGTTGCCGCAATAACCGGTCTTGCATTAACAAGCTGTGCCGGTGTTACCAAGTTAATATCCATGGTACTCATACGGTCTTTAGCGATACGTTCCATTCTCATCAACCCTACACGCATTTTATTTTGGAGCAATTCTCCAACGGCACGAACGCGTCTGTTTCCCAAGTGATCAATATCATCGCCTTTACCTTGCTTAACGTTGAGTCTCACTAGCTCTCTTAATATTTCTATAAGATCATCTGTTCTAAAAACTCTATTTTCTTTTGTATTTTCAACATCGAGTTTTAGACGCTGGTTTAATTTGTACCGACCAACCTTACCAAAGTCGTACCGATCAAAATTAAAGAACATCGCCTCAATCAGTGATTTTGCGTTGTCTACCGTTGCAAGGTCACCCGGTCTAATACGCTTGTACACCTCTTTAAGACCTTCTGCTGTGTCTGATGACGGGTCCTTCTTGATCGTGTTTTCAATAATTTTTCTGTCAGAAAGTGTATCAACATCTTTAAAATGCTTTAAAATGTCTCGGTCACTGTCAAATCCAAACGCTCTCAAAAGCGCCGTGGCTGCTACTTTTCTTTTTCTATCGATCTTTACGTAAATAACACCGTGACTATCTGTTTCAAACTCAAGCCACGCACCACGGTTAGGAATAACTTTTGCACCAAAGAGTTTCTCGCCCTTAACTTCAGTCTCAGTAAAAAAGACACCCGGAGACCTAATAAGCTGGGAAACAACCACACGCTCAACGCCATTTACAATGAACGTTCCTCTGTCGGTCATGAGAGGAAACTCGCCCAAGTAGACTTCCTGCTCCTTAATCTCACCCGTTTGCTTATTCTTAAGCTCTACCATAACCCGCACAGCCGCTTCATACGTTGCATTTCTTGACTTTGCGACCATCTCACTATTCTTTGGTTCATCAAGATAGTAGTCACCTACCACGAGCTCAAGGTCTTTCCCGGTAAAATCGGTGATGGGTGATATCTCATCAAAGAGCTCTCTTAAACCCTCTTCCATGAACCATTCATACGAACTTTTCTGGACTTCAATGAGGTCAGGAAGGTCTATAACCTCATGTTTGTCCGTAAAATACTTGCGCTTTCCTACAAGCGCCGCATTGATTGAATTTTTTTCTAACATAAAACAAAGCCCCTTGTCTTTAACTAACAAAGGCCCTTTTAATTATTAAAAAGGCAAATAAAACCCCGGTTGAGATTTTTCATGCAGTAACCGTACTATTCCTTAAACCTTTTGTCAAGTACTTATGTGGATATTTTTATCCGAGACTTGGCGGTCTCGGTGGTGGTGGAGGCATACGCGGTGGTGGCGGTAAATTTGTACGACCTTTTGACCCTGAATCAAAGCCTCCACTACGGGTAAAACTTGCCTTTCCTGAACCAAATTGATTACGCAAACTTCGTGTCTCTCGTTTTAACGCAGCGTCTGATCTTTTTTCAACTTTTTGCTTATCTGCATCGCTAAGCGACGGTTTACTAAACCATGATGACTTCTTTGGAGCCGCTGAAGGCTGTGCTTGAGCTGCTTTTGCTGCACTGTCTGAACTTTTTCCGTATGGGTTAAGATACGACTCAATCGATTTTCTACTCGTTCGAGACATAGCTCGCGGACCCTTTTTACGCATGAACTTGTTCCACGTCTTCTTAGAGTACCCACGCTTTCCTCTTTGGCCAAGGTATTCCTTAAGAAGTCCACTTGCTTTTGGACTTTTTGTTAATGTTTTTTTGAACTTCTGCTCCCCTCCTGTGTCATAACTGACGTCACGGGTGAGTCTTTGTGAAGTAAATTTAGCCATATAGTGTATTTATGTAGTTTAATTATAGCATAGATAAAGAGCAAAGTCAATTATTTTGGAGAAAAAAAGCTACATCGGATGTTCCGTGTAGCCATAATTATTCAATCTTCTTAACTGAGGTAATAAATCGAAAGCTTTCCAGTATCTGAATCCTGTAGCCATTGTCGATGACAACTCCGTTTGAATCGATTTTCTTTGGCAAAAAAGTAATAGTGGGAATTTTTTTTGCACGCCTAAACGTACTTTTTTCTGAAACACTCAAAACAAAATACCATCGCCTTCTCCCGTATGCCACTCTCACATACGCACTGCTTCCAAGATGTGGAAATTGTACATTAACCGCAAGTTCATTTGAGATCTGCTCTATTGCATTGCCAAGTTCAAACGACCTCACGAGGCAATCAGGGGCATTAAGTTGGATAGGCATTGCCAAATATGATAGGACTTGTTTTCTAGAAACGTCCCACAATTTAATCTCAACGCTCGGATCACTTTCGGAAATGATTCTCGCCCATGCAATCCACCGTCCGTCAAAAGAAATGCTTAACAATTGTCCTCCCATCTAATTTCAAAAAAAACGATAGCACTTTACTGTACAGAAAATAGCGTTAAGTGTCAATAATTTGCGTGAAAGAGTGAAGGCATATTAACAAACAATACAAATCTTCGATCTACATTTCTTTAATCCGCTCTTGATTAAATTCAGCATTCGACTATACTGCCACTAGAACATTACACTTTCACACTCAAGGAGGTACTATGAACACAGAACTTTTTGTACTATGGCTTATTATACATGGATTGATAGGCCGTATACTCGTTGGAATTATTTTAGAATTTAAGGGGAAAAAAGTAGTAACAGTAAACGATAAAATTAGCCATGGACTTTTATTTCTTGTGGGACTTGTAACAATAATTTATTTAAATTACCCGGCATTAACTACATATCAGACACCAGAAGGTACGTATACCGAACAAAGATACTTTCTTTTTTACCAGGTAAGACACGATCCATTCGGTAAAAAAATTAGATCTTTCAATGAACGATTTCATGAAATTGTTGGAACAACAAAATCCACCTTTATCATCACAGAAAAAGGTATTTATTCCCGACCTGCTGGCTTACATGAATTTCGTATGGCACTTGATTTCAAAAGAAGAGGCATGCATGTTTGGAAAAATCCCGCGCCCGGTATCATGCATGTTGTTCTTATAAATAAGAGAGGGTTTCTCTATTTAGATCCCAAAATTGAGCGGTGGGTCTTTGCAGAGCATGATGTGTATCCGAATAGATTTGAAAGCGCAAAATTCATCTGCAACAAACATAAAGCACATTGTTTTGTTGTATTCGCTGCAGTCAACATCATAGGCCGCTGCCGCATCAGTATTCTTTGCAAAGAGGAAAAGGTATCAGGGTCTACTTTGGAAAGCAAAATGACTATTATCTTGTAATGAAGTTGCATCTTTTTATCATCAATTTACTTCACCAGCGTTCGCGTCTGGTGATTTTTTTATACTGTGCAAGACGGGTGATAATCGGCTTATTCTACAGTGATCCTTAATGAGAAACCAAGAGATGCATTAGCCCTCGCTCCTCACACACCTAACATAATTATCAATCCGTATTGCATCTCCTTGTGGACCAAGGCCAGTTGGGTACTCATCTGGATCTCCTGCTTTTGGATCACTCCTTTGCGCTCCTGCACCATGAACATCAACCCAACCGCCAAATTCCTTCATGTAGCCAAGTGCTCTGCCAAATGGAATATACGCTGCTCTATCATACCCTCTTTCACTAATATGCGTGGTACTTGTCCAAAAAAAGGCGTAGTCTTTTTTTCCTGCCTCATTCGTTATTGAGCTTACTTCAAATAGTGGATCTATAGCTGCAGAATTGGTTGCATCGGGTGACCGAGAGTAATCTACAATACTGTGTAATTCTTTTGCATTTGGTAGTCTCCAATCACTTTTTCCATCTAATTCCAGGTCTTCACAATACGCAAGTGCATCCTCCCAGTTCATTCCGCTGCCACTATCTTGTTTCATCCACGTCAGCCCTGTCGATTTATCAGAAATGGTGTCACTGTTTTTAACTAAATTGTTTTCCCCGTAGCTATCTCCTCTGACATATATCGTAAAGTAGCCTTTGCCTCGCTTTGTTGGGTAACATTTGATCCTGCCATCTGCAAAATTAACACCAAAAAAGCATTCCTGGTTGTTCATCACATCTGCATTATAGACAGAGCTGGTAGCCCATTGAGAATCAATTATTCTGTCTCCGGTACTTAGATCTCCATACTCAAATCCAAAGTATTCATCATCTATATATGGTCTGAGTCCTTCAGCGCTATTCATTGAGCTCGGGTCAATACCTCTAAAATCCATTAACGAATACAGCTCTTTTATTGTCGGTAGTCTCCAGTCATCATGCCCTGCTAACTCAAACGATTGTGCACCTGCTTGAGCTTCCTCATAACTCTTCTTTGCACCGGGATCTTGCTGCCACATAAGGCCAGTGTTTACATCAGTGACCGTGCCATCACCATTGTCCCTATATGAGAGTTTATTACCAACATACTGTGCGTCTTGCCCATAGAATGCCTTACCTTTATTTGGGCACTTCATTTTGTCTGTATTGTTTGAACATGATTCTTGTCCAGTATCTACCACGGTGCAAGAGATCTCTGAACTGTCTGTATCTTCTTCAGATCGATAGTTTTCATTTTCAGTACTCGAGTCTGTATCATTTGAGGTTGTTTTTTGGCAACCTAGAATCGTTAGCACTAAGAAGAGAGATGATAGTATGATGAGTTTTTTCATGCTGTTTTTTATTTCATTATTTTTTCAACTGTCGCATCAGCAAAGAGCTTTATGGTGTCAAATATTGGTACCCTTGGATGTTTTGGAATCAATAATTGAAGGTCTGTGCAGGCTAGCGCTACACAATCTACGTTTTTCTTTTCAAAATTATTAATGATTTTAATACGTTCTTCTCTATCTGAATTTTTTTGTTTCCCCGTTTCTAGATTGAGTATACACTTCCCTATTTTTGCTTGTTCAAGGTCATTTGGTGTTACGTAGATTATTCCTTCTTTCTCAAAAGCTGTTTCGTACAGTTTATTTTGAATTGTTGTAAGAAAAATATAGTGTGTCAGTTCCCCTTTTTTATCAGGTTCAAAATCATCGTCAAACCCTACTTTTTCAATAATCTCAACATCGGTATTGGCTTCTTCTCTTACCTCTCTCTTGATACTCTCCTCAAGTAACTCCTCTTCCTCTATACCACCGCCAATTAAATGCCACGTATTTGGATATGGACCAACATTCTCTTTTTTCTTGGCAAATAGAAGATTGTCACCATCTTCTATTACCGCACTGACAATTACTCTTGTTTTCATAGATACCGTGGTCCTAAGTAAAGAATAGGGTCTACAGATTAAAACACTACAGCACAAGCATTAATCACTTATTTCATACTCCCAACCCGGCTGCCACGATTTTGTGTGCCTCCAGTCCTCGGCAATTGCTTGTTCCCATGTTTTTCCCTTTAGCACAACATCAAATGCCAGTTGGGGCGCCTGGTGAGCAACTATGGCGATGTGCTTCCCTTCATAGCTTTCTTTTAGGAAATTCACAAAATCCGCAATTCGATTTTCAACATCTCTGTAGCTTTCTCCACCCGGATACTTTGTATCTATCCATTTTGTCATGTCTGCTTTAAAATCCTTGGAGGGTTGCTGCGTGAAATCACCATAGTTGGCTTCTCTAAGCCTTGCGTCTTCAATTATTGTATATTTTTCTTCAAACGCACTATGGGATGTATCGACTGCACGCTTCAAATCAGAACAAAAGACACTATCAAAAATTTTGTCTTGAACCAAAAGACCAAGTTTTTCAGCTTGCTCAATGCCTGTTTCCGAAAGTTCACCAGGCGCCCAGCCGGTGGCCAGGCCTTGTTCGTTATCGGTTGTTGTGCCGTGGACAAAGTAGGTGATTTTTACTGGCATGATTGTGTGATTACATTTTTCCATTACTGCTAGTGCTCTTCACTAATATTGCTTTTCTTTTTAGTTTTAATCTACTATTAACTTCCATAATCTTTTCATCAGATCTGGGTTTTTTGATTATCATAATATTCGATCCCATTTTTTTCTTTTTGGAAATAAGTTCTTTGATTTCAGAAATTAGGAATTGATACTTGTGATTAACATGATTACCGTTAATTAATTTTGCTGCCCTATTACTGTCGGTAAATAACCAAATTATTTTATATTTATTGCCTAATTTACGAAGAAAAAATAAAATTGCTTTTATTTCAGCTTCATTATTGTCTGCTGAACTAAACTCTTTAATTGCTAAATCAACTTTGTGAGTTCTTCCCAAATTATCAAGAAAATATAAGTTGACCGCAGACATACTTCCCCTCGTTTCACTAGCATGGGATGCATCTACAACAGCGCTTAGTGCAACAAAATCAAGATTAATTCTTTTTTTATGATCATCTTTCATTTCGTAGTTTTCATAAAAAAGTCTTTAAGATACATTTTTATTCTCACCCGATCTTCATTCTCCTTTGTACCTTTAAAATACATCTCAATAAAATCAACTCTATATTTCTGTACATGCAAGGCATAAATAACCCTAATACCGCTTTTGGCGCCACGTCCTTTTAATGCTTTGCACGCAAACTTTTTTATGATGAATATTTGTACATCTTCTGAGTAATGCCCGGAAACTCGAAAAACGCTTGTATTGTTTATCTCCTGAACATGAAACAGCTCTATTGTTGCCTTTTTTACCAGCTTAAAATCTTCTTCCAACGTTTTGTACTTTTTCAAAAGCTTCTTGAAACCCTTTTTAAACTCTGGCGTTTCATAGTAATTAATCGTTTTCATCGTAATTTCTTACCGAGGTTTCCGGTGCCCTGTAGAAAACCGCTTCATAATCTAATGGTTTATTCTCTTTTGCTATAAGCCAAGGGGTATCCTGATGAGAATATTCAGTCATTTCTGTAGCGTTTTTGTCTGAAAGCCTATCTAAAACGTCATCTATATGATGCAATTCCCTCGCATCCTTTAGCTTTGTTAAATCCGGCTCTCTCTTAGGTAAGTATTTTCTTTGAGGATAATCAAAAAATTTATCTGCTATCTTTACTATCTCGCCTTGTTTTATCATTCCATCGACAACTTTTTTAAACTCAACGGGAGTCGGACCATAGTGATTTTTAATGTAAGTAGCGCCTATTAGTTGCTCTTCATACTTTTCATAAAAATCAAAGTCAATAAAATACAAAAGCTTGTAAATGACCGCTTCACCAACATTTGGCTTGCCGCCAACTCTAGACAAGACATAGAGCAACACTTCTTTAAACTTTTCAATGTTTTGTTGCGGAATGCTAATTCTCAACTCTTCTTTTTTAGATTGTTCTTTTTGTTTTCCTTTTTTAATGGTAACGACTGTTTTCTTGTCTTTTTCTTGTAAGAAATCATTAAAATCAATCCCAAAAATATCCGCTAGCTTTCTTGCTTCTGTTAACGTTATTTCTCTTGTCCCAGCCTCAATTTGAGCATACGTTGGCCTTGAGATATCTAGCTTTGACGCCAAAAATTCTTGCGTGAGGCTATGTTGTTTTCTTAGTTTTTTAATGAATATTGCAAGCATGGTTTTTTTAAACGTGGTTCTACGTTAATTATATCGATGTAAAATTTTTTGTCAATATAGATGTAAAAATATTATACTTTATTTTTAACAATGACAAAGATATTCCCCCGTCATTTTGTTATTTACCCGCCCGGAAACTGCCCGGACTTATTCCCCAACTTCTTTTTTTCCTCCAAAATAGCCCTATAATTCTTCCTGCTAATCACTCTTTTTTTCGATTTCTTCTCTATCTGTTTCCTAGCTGTCCCAGCGATTCTTACACCATCACGAGCAACCTTTTTATTCCCCTTGAAAGCCTTTGGTTTCTTGCTTTTTGAGATTTCAGTTGGGCTCTATACTAAACAGTGTGGGATCTAACTAAAGAAGGTGGCATAATTGAGGTAAAATGTAGCTAGTTGACAGCTAACCCTCAATGAAATGCACACCTTCACTCACAATTGTATGAGCAAACTCTTACATTTACAAGAAG
>JAHISJ010000006.1 GCA_018818205.1 Patescibacteria group bacterium | reverse complement strand
AAGGAACACACGCAAGCTGGAATGACGGGGCCCCCGCAAATTTCTGAATTTGTGGGGAAAAGGAGGAACACTATGGAAGCTGGAGTGGGTTCCGAAGGCTTTGCGAAGGAACACACGCAAGCTGGAATAGTGTTCCGACGTGGGCCGGGCAGGATTCGAACCTGCGTAGGCTTGCGCCACGAGATTTACAGTCTCGCCTCGTTGTCCACTTGAGTACCGACCCACAAAACACTAGTAGTAGTATAAAAACTTACTAGTGACTTGTCTAGTATAAATGATTGATTCATTAAGTACTATCAAATAACATTACTTCGGAAAAATACAGAATATGTTGTTGAAGCGATTAATGTAGTTAAAGAGACCTACGACAGAAACAATCTCCACAATTTCATCAGAAGTATAGTCATCTTTGATAATATCAAAATACTCTTCTGTACAAATTCTACCTTCCTTTGATACCTCTCTTACCATATCATACAGTCGTTTTTCCTTTGCATCTAACTCTTCACCATTTTTAAGCTGAGTTAAAACCGCTTCATCTGCACCAAGGGACTTAAGCATCTTTGATGTCACGCTAACACAAAACGAACACTCAAGTGTACTAGATACTACATATGCCACCTTCCACTTGAGTAGCGGATCTACCGTACCCTCACCCATTATTGCCTTAAAGAGCTCATTAAACTCTTTTAAGATCTTGGGGTTATGTGCCATTACTTTTACCCACTCAGGCACAGCGCCTGACTGCTCCTTATACTGAGCGTAGATGTCACGTGCTTCATCGCGTGCTTCGTCTTCTTCTATTGATGGTATGATCGCCATTTTGTTATTGATTATTTTTTTTAACTATCTTATGATTCGTAAATTCTAACAAGCTCAGCCCTAAATTGTTCCATTTTTGTTCGTCTAGGGTCATCTTCGGACAATGTTGCAATCTTGGCAGCAAGATCATCGAGAATCTTAAGCATTTGAGGCTCGACATCATCTTTATGCTCTACAACTCCCTCGTCCTGAGGTTTAAGCTCAGTAGGTTCTGATACAGAAACATCTTGTTTTTTACGTAAATATGTTTCTGCCTGTGTCTGTGCACTTTCAATTTGCTCTTTTAGTCGAGCTGCTTCAGGATCACTTTGAGCAGCCTGATTTATTTGCTCCATAATTGGCTGAGCATCCTGATGCTCATCGCCTTCTGTAAACTCTTCAGACACACGTGGGTATTCACCGTTTGACATATTTTTTTGTTAGCTAGTTATTAATAGTAAGTATAGAGCAAAACTTTAAATGAATATAGTAAGAATTACTATCGCCAATCAAAACTGAGCGAATCGACGTGGATACTATGTGTACATCCATCTATTGAGCAAGTGCAAAAAAATCATTTTTTCATTTACGTGAATTTCTTTTCAACACAAGTTGAAGTGGTACTAAAAACACATTGTCAACAATCGTATACATTACCGATGGAAGTGCGACAAGCGGGCCAAAAAGCGCTAATGTAGTGACGGTAGAAAGGGTGAAGTTTTTATATCCTGCACTGATTCCAAATGCAATTTTCTCTTTTCTGCTCCTTCCAATAACGTAAGCAAGAAAAAAGCTTGCCACAACAAGTACCGAAACAATAATAAACAATAATCCTGCACGTGAAAGATTGGAGAGAACCAACTCCCTTACCGGCGAGATCACTCCCCAAATAACGAGAAACAATAGAAAGACAGAAAAAGGAGAACCATATTTTTTTATAGGGCCGCTCACATTGATTTTACGCACAATAGCTGCAAGAACAAGTGGCGCGATAACAAACTTAAGCATTGTGAGTGCCATAGAGATAGGATCAATACTAATGGACGTCCGTGCAAACAACAAAACAAGTGCAGGAACAATAATCGGGCTTGAAACATTAGAAAGCGACGTTATCACCAGTGCCTGGGACGGATCTCCTTTGCACAGCTTGGATAAGTACACAACACTCATTCCAGAAGGCATTACCGCAGCAATCACAAGCCCCAGATAAAGCTCATCCGATAAAAATGGTTTAAGAAACAACACAATCACCGCTGCAAAAACATGTATAATTGCTAAAATGATAAGTCCTCTTGTGTGCTTTTTAATGTTTTTGAGCACTGAAAGAAGCCTGATATCAAGACAACTTAAAAACATAAGAAGCATAAGAAGATATGGTGCATATGGTTGCAAAAAAACGCCAACTGAGGGCAAAACAAAACTCAATACTAGAGCAAGGAAGATAATAAGCCACGTATTATCACGAATGAGATTAGTTATTTTCATGACTGGTGTATGTTAGTTAAAATGGCACGCACCGTAGAAACTGCTTTCCGAGTATTAATGCTCTGTGGTATATGCATAAATCCATACTGCACTGGCTCTTTTTTCAGATAATCGAGAAAGATATACATTGAGTAATTACACACATACTCTCCCGCATAATATGACCGCCTTCCACTTTCTGGAACTGTCATTTGAAGAGTAGAAAAGATAAACGATGCTCCTTCTTTAACTATCTTTGTCGGACGATCTTGTGGATTTATTCTGAATATATTATACGCTTTTCTCTCAACTCGTACTGTATTCCCTCGTGAAAACTGCCCCAAACCCACTATTACGTCCGGTGTGTATTTTATGTACGCATCCAAAAAATTATTCTTTTTGAACGTTACGTCAAAAACATGCGTATCAATATGCGACTCACGTGAAAATGCGTGAACGATTTCTTCTGTAATATTCGTTGTGTGTTTTCTATATGGCTTAAAGCCATATAGAAATATTCTTTTTTGATTTTTCATAAAAGCTGCATAAGAGGAATTGAAAAAAACATGCCACCGCCCAATACTACGCTAAATATTCCTATTGCAACCCCAGCTATAATCAAAACTCCTGAATCAAAAGTAACAAGATTCATAAACCTTTTTACGCTAATTTACGAATATCACCATCCAGCACAATAGGTTTCATGCCTAAAATCTCTTCAGTATATGACATGGTAGGCACCGGATGTAACAAATAAATAGGCTTATCCAGATATAATGCGAGACCCATTTCCATAAGCGTGTTTGCACCTACATACCCCAAGATACCGTTTTTCTCTTTGTTTAAAACTAGTATTGCATCACACCAGTCGACTTTCTCAAAATGGCGCATCATCGCCTCTTCCTTTTTATCCCACACCCACTCTTCTGAAGCATCGGCAGACTTTCGTATTGTGTAATAATCCTGCACAGACAGTGGGTTGCCTTGTTCATCCTTCATTGTGTTTGGAGGAATTTTTACTTCATGCCCTTGCTTTTCAAGCTCTTCTTTTAACTTGTTCATCTCGTCTTGAAACGCGATGCTTCCACAAATGGTGATTTTCATATTTTTCTGTTACTCATATGACTCAAATATATGCTCAACTGTACTTCTTTGTGTATATTTTACATCAATTGGTGCAAATCCTAAAACTGAGTATTGTATCCAATAATTATCTTCTGGACTTTCATCCAAAGAAGCATTATACCACCCCCAAGGAGATTCATGTCCCTGTATTTCCTTTTTGGTACTCAAAAAAATAATATCCTCTACATGCTCTTTGGTAAATTCTTGAGTTTCTTCTTTGCTGCTTAAGTAAGCAGCTGATACTTGCTTGTACTGATAATCTGCTAAAAAGTATGATGCAAAGTACATACCAATTACCAAAACCATACTACATCCAAGCGCAATGGCAACGATATATACTGTACGACGAAGATGAGTCATGTATGTATTTGTATAGCTTTACCTTGTGTTAATGCCACTGCAATTTTCTTTAGAGCAGATGCGTAAATTCTTTGAAAAGTACTTTGAGAGGTGTTCATTCTCAATGCAGCTTCACTTTGGCTTAGCTCCAAGGCACCTTTGAGTCTTACTGACTCCCATTCCTCCAAAGTAAGTATCTCGATTTCAAGGTTTTTAAGCGGCACTCCTTGTGGCTTATAATACACAACATTTGGATGTACCGCAATTTTTCTACATAGTCTAGGTCTTGGACTCATGAATTCTCCTTCATATCTTTAAGCTCTTGAAGTCTCTTTCTAAGCAAAGCTTCTTCCTCATCAAGGCTTTGCATTCCTCTCTCAGGAATCGGATTGCAACGCATTCCAAACCCTCGTCCACGGCCAAATCCACTAGCTCCCCTAACATCTTGGCAAACTCCTCTACCTAACCCTGTCAATGGACCACGTCCACATGGTCCTGTTCCATCTTGTGCAGGCATATTTTTGTGATTACTTGTTAGATATATTGAGTATATACCCATAATGTAAATGCGTCAAAAGATATTTTTATTAAAAAAACCGCTTCACAAAATAGAAACGGTTTTTTGATACATAGCTTTTACAATGGTTTCACTGGGATACAAATATCAACTATATGAAGTCCTTCAGGATGCTCTTTTGGATTATTTTGATACATTTCAAATGGAGGGCGAATATCTGGCTGATACCCACTTTCGGGAAACCAATCCCGATACAGTGAGTTCCATGCAGCCTCATATTCACTTGGGTCCTTTAGCTCAAAACGAGCAACAGCATATTTACCACCAGCAAGTGTTTGTTTGCCTATTTCCCCATCGACTTCTGTGTCTTTTGGAACAGTCATACATACATCGAGTCTGAGCTTAGCATCTTCAGTAACTTTTGGATCATCATGATACAGAGACATAAACTTTGTATCTGGACCAAACAGATTTCTTGGTCCTGCAAAACTAGTTAGTTTATTAATGAGTCCTTCAAAAAGCTTACTATCTCCTTTATACGGCCCAATATGTCGTACATATGCTACATCCATATCAGGTAAATCCTTTACTTCTACCTTCATATTGATTTTTTTTCCTCTATTTATGGTAATAATATGTCGACCTTCGTTATGATCATAACGAAGGTCAAAAGAAGCGTCGTTTCGATTCTTGCTCTTGTCGTTGCAAATCTTGCTTTTTCCTTGAGCCTTTTCACGAAACTCACTGGGACTCATGTTAAAGCATTCCTTAAACGCCCGAGAAAAAGTTTGAGAACTTGAATACCCATATATATATGCTATACGGGTGATAGAATATTTTGGATTATACACAAGCATCATAGATGCTTTCTCAGCACGAACCCGCTTAATAAAAGTATTAAGTGTCTCACCCACAAGAGCTTTAAATATTCTATGGAAATGAAATGCGGAAAATCCGGATGCGGCAGCAATATTCCCCAAGTTCAATTCAGAAGTAATATTCTGTTCAATATAGTTAATTGCCAGATTAATTCGTGAGATGTATTCCTGTTTTAAATATAGCTTTTTAGCATTGTTCATAATTTTCAAAAAATTGTCCAAGGAATATTCCAAACCCTTTGGTGCTTAAAAGATAAAGTGTCCATATCCATTCTATCAAAGAAATTGACTTCTGACATTATTCTAAGCACAAAAAAAGAACATCGATGTGTTCCTATTTAAAATATCCTCGGAGAGGGAGGGATTCGAACCCTCGGTACCGCTTTAACACGGTACAACGGTTTAGCAAACCGTCCATTTAAGCCACTCATGCACCTCTCCTCGTCGGAACACTATGTAAGTCTGCGCGTATCCCTACGCAAAGCCTTCGGGATCCGCTCCGACTTACATAGTGTTCCTCCTCTTCCCCAAGAAATCAGAATTTCTCGGGGGCCCCTCCATTTTCTTATACAACACTCCTGCTTCCAGGATGTTTCTCCCCTTCCCCAAAAAGTAGGAACTTTTCGGGGGCCCATCATTCCAGTCTGCGTGTATCCCTTCGCAAAGCCTACGGGATCCACTCCGACTTCCATAGTGTTCCTCCTCTTCCCCACAAATTCAGAAATTTGCGGGGGCCCATTCTCTTGTTTTCACGTACCACTCAGTTACACTCCGGGGTCTACGCAAGATTTTAGAATGTTTTTCCTCTTCCCCAAAACCAGCTGTCATCCTGGAATTCACTTTCTTAAGTGGATATCCGGGATCTCGTTTTTGCTGCAATAATAGTATAATATCGAATCACTCATCTATTACTGGAGCCATCGACCGGAATCGAACCGGTGACCTCATCCTTACCATGGATGCGCTCTACCGACTGAGCTACGATGGCATTAGCTTAACTCGTCTGAACTGCTTTTTGTAGAGCTTACACCTATCCCACTCTTTAACTTTGACTGAAGTTCAGTAATTTTTTTACCCACTTCGTAATCCAGCGGATCCAACTTTTCTACTTGTCTTAATGAAGAAATTGCATCGGTATAATTCTTCTGCTTTTCAAAAACTTCTGCAAGCCCTTTGTATGCACGTGTATTTCTTGGATTCATTTTAATAACCTCAATGTATTTTTTCTCCGCCTCCCCAAAATTTCCCGCGCCTAAATCCTTAGCACCACGTTCAAGCAAATCGACTACTTTTTCTCCAGACACTAACGATTCTGGCTTATTCTTTTTAGCAAGTTTAGCTTTACCTACACGAACTGCTTTCACCGCTGAAGAGCCAGCACTTTTAACTCCGGAAATTCCACGCTTGCCAAGATAAGAAACACGATCAATAACCTTGAGCACATTTTTATGCATTTCTTTTTTTGTTTTAAGTGCCTCTGCCCGCTCAGTCTCCTTTTCAATCCTGACATCTTCCCTATCATCCTTCTTCTCTTTTTGAGAGTCTTCGACACTGAGCTCAAAACTCGGAGAGGAGGGCTGAGCAGAGCCGTGGACAGCTTCTTTTTCTGTACTATCCTCTTCTTGTTTCCCAATGCCTAATTCAGCCTCTTTTTTGATGTCTGCGATTGGTTGCTCTTTATACTCAACTCGCTCCTTTTGCTTTTTCTCTTCTTCCTCTTTTTTCTTCTCACTGACCAAAGTGTCAAGTTCCTTTTCATCCTCCACGCGAGGAAACCTACGGACTATAAGAACAATAAGAATCGCTACAGCAACGACTATGATAATGGGGGGCAACAAATTGAACATACATTTAGCTAGTTATCTGAAACAATGGTACCAATTTTTTCACCCATTACAGCTTTGGAAATATTGCCATGGTTTTGCACATCAAAAACCATAATAGGAATAGATGCATCTCTGAGTAATGCAAACGCTGACATATCCATAACCGAGAGATTCTTTTCTAACACTTCAGAATATGAAACGTGGTCATATTTTGTCGCACTGGGATTTACATGAGGATCTTCAGAATACACCCCATCAACGTCCGTACCTTTAAGCACAATATCAGCATCAATTTGAGCAGCGTGGAGTGCTGCACCTGAATCGGTGGTAAAGAATTGCTGACCGGTTCCACCTCCTACGACAACTATTTTGCCTTCATCTAAAAGCTCTGCAGCCTTCTTGGGCGTATACTGTGGAATAACATATGGCATAGAAAGAGGACTAAGCGCCTCAGCCTGATACGAATCGTTTATTACATCTCTCAAATTTAGCGCAGTCATAACAGAACCAAGCATACCCATCATGTCAGCGGTGTTTCTCTTCATACCTTCAGGTGCTTGCCGCCAACGATAAATATTCCCGCCGCCAACCTCAACAAGCAGCTTAATCCCCGATTTTGAAACGTCAATAAGCTCATCTGCAAACTGCTTCATGTAGTTTAAATCGACGCCAAATTCTAAATCTCCCATCATTAACTCACCGGAAAGTTTGAGAACAACTTTTTTGTACGGTGATGTTTCCATATGATTTTTATTTATAGTTCAAAGCGAACAAATTCGCCAATTTCTATTTTTTCACCAAGTTTTGCAGTGATGTCGGTAAGGAGATCTTTTAACGTTTGCTCAGAATCACGAACGAGCGGTTGCAACATCAATGAGCGTTCCTCACGCATTTTATTCATTTTACCGTCAACAATCTTTTCTATTACTTCTTCTGGCTTACCCTCTTTTTTTGCTGCTTCCATGATGCCTTTTTTTTCTTCATCAATATCTGCATCAGGAACATCTTCAGGGTTAAGATAGTTAGCACCGGTAGCCGCTATCTGTATAGCAACATCATGAACAAATGCTTTAAACTCATCATTTCTTGCAACAAAATCAGTCTCGCAGTAGATCTTTACGAGTACCCCTATCTTACCATTAGAATGGACGTATGAGCCAATCCACCCTTCTTTAGATTCACGCCCAGCTTTTTTATCCATTACTTCTGCACCACGTTTTCGTAACAATTTCTGTGCTTTCTCAAAATCCCCATCAGCTTCCTCAAGTGCTTCCTTACAAGCGGTAATAGGCGCTGATGTGATCTCTCTTAATTTTTTTACCTCTTCAAGTTGTATAGCCATGACTTTTAATTGTTAATGCTTCAAATGTAACCAAATTTATTTCTTTTTTGGGAAAAATTTCTTCTTTCCCTTTTCTGGATGTTTAGGATCAGGTTCTTTCTTTGGAACATAGTTTTCCTTGATAGCCTCGCTAAACGTCCCCAACATAAGCTCAATCGCTTTAATCGCATCGTCATTTGCGGGAACCGGATACGTTACAAGATCCGGATTGGCGTTGGTATCCATGAGCGCAATGATAGGAACATGCTTCTTTACTGCTTCCTCGACCGCAATCTTCTCACCCATAGTATCCACTACAAGCAGCGCCTCTGGGATAGTCTTAAGTTTCTTTAGACCCCCAACTTTCTTTTCTAACCGCTCAATGTTCTTATGAATTTGAAGTTGCTCCTTTTTTGTATATTTTTTGAGCTCGCCCTTCTCTTCTTGCTCACTGAGTTTATTGAGCTTATCAATCTGTTTTTTAACTTCAGAAAAATTGGTGAATGTTCCCCCAAGCCAACGCTCATCAATATACGGCATACCACATTCCTCTGCTTGTTTTTTGGTGATGTCTTTTGCCTGCTTTTTTGTACCAACAAAAAGAATAATGCCACCATCTTTTACGGTTTTTTTAGCATATTCTAATGCTTCGTTAAGCTTGTCTAACGTCTTTTGCAGATCAATAATATGAATCCCCTCTCGCTTCGCATAGATATATGGTTCCATGCGGGGATCCCATTTGCTTGACTGATGCCCAAAATGAACACCTGCTTTAAGCAAATCTTGTAATGTTACTTCCTTCATAATGATTTTTCCTTAGCCACTGCTTTCGTCATCTTGTAAGAGAGACCCAAGTAGGTTTACCTAAGTGGGACAGGAACCCTCACAATCAGAAAAGCATGAGTGATAGACTTATAAATTAGTAAGATGATTATACCAAAGGACAAAAAAAGGATCAAGACTACTTGGATTATACTACTTCTCCACCATGACCATGACCTCTCGCTTACCTTCTTCAGCTTCTGCAACTGAAAAATCAAGGGCACGTCCGTCTTTTGCATATCTAAAATACTGAGACGTCTCAAAGTCATCAGCACCATTGTCTTCCCATCCATGGCTTCTAATAGTCTCTGTATATTTAACAAGGTCAGCAAGTGACTCACCTGAACTCCAAAAAACAGTAAAAACGGTCTTTTCTCCATCAACCGACTTACTTTTTGCAGATGAGAGGATCTCTCCTTTAAGCACCTGCGGCACATCCTCAGGAAAATCGTCTGGAAGCTCCGCATCAATCACTGTCTCACCTCCTGGTCCATTAAATCCAAACGTATCATCAGACACTTGTGTAATAGACACGCCTTCCATAAACTCCTCACTTGGATGAGCACTGTCTATAAGACTTCCCTTGGTTGCCTCAAGATCTTCGCCTGTTGGCACAAGCTCTCCATCAGGCGCTTTGTTGCCACACGCAGAAAAACCCACACTGAGCATACACAAAAGAACCACTATAGTAACTATTTTTTTAATACTGTACATATATTCCTTGAATTAAGATATGATGACTTCCCTTTTTGCGGGAAAAGATAGTTCCTTTCTACCATGAAACCGGCCTCCTTTGCAAGACGTTCAAGCTCACTAACAGTAAAAGCATGATAATAGCGCTTAAGCACCGCTCGCTTGGTAATCCACGGTACAATAACATCGCCAACATCGTACCTGCTCATACCAAAAATACTTTTGACACCATTTTTTAACACTTTTGTAATATACCTTGGCTGCCATAAATTCCAGTTTGTCATAAGAACCAAACCACCCTTTTTAAGCACTCTATAAAACTCTTGCATAGCTTTTAGCCTAAGATCATATGAAGGGATGTGATGCAGTACCGCAACAGCAAAAACACGGTCAAAGATTGAATCGTCGAAAGACAGAGAAACAGCATTTTGACAGGCAAATGTGGGTTTAAGCGCATGATCTCCATATTCTTTTTTGCAGTGCATAACCATTTTCTCAGAAATGTCTATGCCGGTAAATGTAACATCCATTCCCTGCAACAGCTTAAATGTTCTCCCGCTCCCTGAACCAATGTCTAATATAACGTCTCCCTTTTTTATGTACGTTAACAGCTCTTTCATTTCTTCCCATGGATACGCGCGTGTTTTTGCAAAATCTTCGGAAAGAAAGTTATAATTTTTCCGATTTTGCTCTATAAGTTTTTCTGCAAATTCCTGTTTCATGCTTGTAAAAATTGATCACAAATGGTTAAATACAGCCATGTCAAAACATGCCAAACATTTTATTAGAGACGTGTCCACGGGTAATCATACCACGACAAAGCTTTTTGAAAAACGCAAAAGGGAATATGCTGAAAAACACAGTATGCCCTGCTTTTCTAATATTGAACTGCTTGCAGCGTACAGAGAATTGCTCGAAAAAAAAGAAATAGCACCAGATAAAAAACTCTTTAAGGTTCTTCAAAAACAAAAAACACGTACACTCTCTGGCATTGCCTCAATTGCCGTACTGACAAAACCATGGCCATGCCCTGGAAACTGCCTTTACTGTCCAACAGAAAAAGGTATGCCCAAAAGCTATTTTTCTGATGAGCCTGCAGTTATGCGCGCAGTGCTCACCGAATTTGACCCCTTTAGACAAGTTCAAGCCAGAATCAACGCACTTAATATCACCGGTCATCTCACCAATAAAATTGAGCTTATTGTCATGGGAGGTACGTTCTCAACCCTGCCAAAAAAGTATCAAACGTGGTTTATTAAACGATGTTTTGACGCGGCGAATGGGTCTGTAGAGGCGCAAAATGTAGAGGCGCAAAATCTTGCGCCTCTACATTTTGCGTCTCTACAGACTGCCCAAAAACGCAACGAATCCGCCAAAAATCGCATCATCGGTCTAACATTAGAAACACGTCCCGATTACATCACCAAAAAGGAAATTCTATGGTTTAGGGAGCTCGGTGCAACGCGTGTAGAAATTGGTGTTCAGTCAATTTATGATGATGTGCTTAAAAAAAACAGGCGCGGCCATAGTGTTAAAGAGACTATTCGTGCAACCAAGCTCCTCAAAGATGCAGGGCTTAAGATCAACTACCACCTCATGCCAAATTTGTACGGATCAACAATAAAACGAGATCTTGAAATGTTTGAAACACTTTTTAATAATCCCAACTTTAAGCCTGATCTTATCAAAATATATCCATGTGTTGTAACACGCGATTCAGACTTAGAAAAGCTCTATAGAGAGAAAAAGTTCACACCGTACACCAATGCTCAACTCGTTGAGCTTATTATGAATATTAAGAAAGTAATCCCACCTTACGTACGTATCATGCGACTTGGAAGAGACATACCTGCTCCAGACATTATTGGAGGAAATAAACTGTCAAATATCAGGCAAATCGTACACCAAAAAATGGAAACAGAGCATGCAAAATGTCAGTGCATTAGATGTAGAGAAATACGTGACGAAAAAATCATCAAAGAAAATATAAAAATGGTCCGCAGAGACTATAACGCATCAGGCGGTACCGAAATATTTTTAAGTTTTGAAGATACTAAGAAAGATAAACTTATTGCACTCCTTAGGCTTAGGATCCCCTCCCTTGATGTATTTATCCCAGTACTTAAAAACGCATCGATTATTAGAGAAGTGCATACTTATGGAGAAACGCTTGAATTCTCGGATAGAAAGAAACGAGCTTCTCAACACGTAGGCTACGGTAAACTACTCATCACAGAAGCTGAAAAAATAACAAATAAAGAATGTAATCTCTCAAGAATAACGGTTATTTCTGGGATTGGAGCCAGAAATTATTATCGAAAAATTGGATATCGCCTCCGTGAAACGTACATGATAAAATGTCTTAAGAATAAGTAATTATTCCCTTGTCAAACGCTAGAACTTCTATATAATAGGTCTATATCCATTTTTTAAAACGTATGAAGAAAAACATTCACCCAAAGTACTATAAGGCAACCGTAACCTGCGCATGCGGAAACACGTTTGAGGTAGGTTCAACAGAAGAAAAGATTCCCGTTGAAATCTGCTCAATGTGTCATCCTTTCTACACAGGTAAGCAAAAACTCGTTGATACTGCAGGAATGGTAGATAAGTTTAAGGAACGCATGAAGAAGACCAAATCCCTTAAAGCATCGCTAAAAAAGCCAACAGCAGGTAAAAAAGTTTCAAAGAAGCAGGAAAAAAGCCTTAAAAAAGATCTAAGCGAGCTCAAGGTTAAATAGCTTCGCAATTTTGTATTACAAAGAACAAGTTCACGCTTGTTCTTTTTTGTACACGTAAGTCTAGAAGCTCTTTTCATTTCACCTTCCCCGCGGTACAATTTTGTTGTTAGATAAGAAAAACTATGGAAGAAAAGCTTAAAAAAGTCATAGAAGAATACGACTCACTTAATACAAAACTCTCTGACCCGAGTGTTTCTTCTGATCCAAAAAAATATAAAGACCTTTCTATTAGACTCTCTGAGCTTGAAGAAATGCATGACCTCGCACTCCGCTACATAACTACAGTAACTAATATTAGGGAAGCAAAAGACTTACTTGCTGAAGAAAGTGACAAAGAGCTCCTCTCTCTTGCTGAGGAAGAACTCTCTACTCTATCAAGCGAAAAAGAAAAACTCGAAGAAGAAATTAAGGTTGCCCTCATCCCAAAAGATTCAAGCGACTCAAAAGATATTATTATTGAAATTCGTGCAGGAGCAGGTGGTGATGAAGCAGGTCTTTTTGCCGCAGATCTTTTTAGAATGTATGAGCGTTACGGAGAGAAAAAAGGATACAAAGTCGAAATTTTAAACTCAAACAGAAGTGGTATTGGTGGCTATAAAGAAATTATCTTTTCAGTGAAAGGTAAAAACGTATATAAACACCTAAAATACGAAAGCGGAGTACATAGAGTACAACGAGTCCCCGAGACAGAAAAGTCGGGACGTATTCATACCTCAACAATAACAGTTGCAGTACTCCCCGAAGCTGAAGAAGTTGATCTAAAAATAGAGCCAAAAGACTTACGGATCGACACGTTCTGCGCTTCCGGTCACGGTGGACAAAGTGTAAACACTACCTATTCAGCCGTACGCATTGTACATATCCCCACAGATACCGTTGTTATCTGTCAGGACGAGAGATCTCAGCTTAAAAACAAGATGAAAGCAATGAAGGTTTTAAGAACAAGACTTCTTGCAGCAAAACGTGAAGCAGAGGCAAATAAACGCGGAACTGAAAGAAAAATTCAAGTAGGTTCTGGAGACAGAAGTGAAAAAATTAGAACATATAACTTTCCCCAAGATCGCGTAACTGACCACCGGATCACCGAAACACAAAAAAACCTCCCAGATTTCTTAGATGGCAATATAGAAAGAATAACAGAGAAACTTGCTGAGGAAGATCAAAAACAAAAGCTTGAACATGCCCATCCCAACAAAAATTAAACGAGCGCTGAGCTCTTTTCGCAAAAGACTTGTTCACCACAAAAAAGAACTTCTTGTGGTTACCGGTCTTTTTTTGGGTTGGCGCATCATTGTCTGGATCATCGGTTTCATTGCTGCAAATCGATTTAATCTTTCCAAAGACACCGCATATCCGTGGGTTCCAGAAAGTCCATGGAAACCAGCTCTTTCTGGCATTTTAAACCTCTTTGCCAGATGGGATTCAGGATGGTATTTATCTATTGCAGAAAATGGATACTATGTTAGCGGCTCCGCAGAGCCATCTAATATCGTATTCTTTCCCCTCTACCCGCTTCTTATGCGATATATTGGGAATCTCCTTGGTGGCAACCATCTTATTGCGGGCATGCTTATCTCAACTGCTGCACTCTTTTTTGCCTGTATTATTTTGTATTTCCTTGCCAAAAAGGATCTCACAAAATCATCACTTGCCTATCGTAGCGTACTTTACCTCCTCATATTCCCCTACGCGTTCTTCTTAGTATGCGTCTACACCGAATCCCTTTTTCTTCTTACAGTACTTGCATCACTCTACTTTGCCAGAAAAGACAAATGGTTTTTTGCGGGTACGTTTGCAGCACTGGCAACAGCCACTCGTCCCACAGGAATAATCCTTATCTTGGTATTACTCGTTGAGTATTTTGAACAACGAGAATTTAGGGTTAAAAGTATTAAGCCAAACATTCTATGGATCGGACTCACTCCTCTTGGCATTGGTGCTTTTATGTATTTTCTCTACGCAAAATTTGGCGATCCCCTCCTTTTTGCTAAAGCACAAGAGGCATGGGGCAGGTCTACGGATTTATCAATCACGGGGTTTATTAAAACGTTCTTCACATACTTACACGACTTTGTCACCTACTCACAAGAATTTGCCGCATACTACTTTACCAATGCATTTGATTTCCTTTCGTTTGTTATTTTCTTTATCCTGAGTATCGTCATTTTCTTTAAACTCAGAAAATCGTATGGAGTGTTTATGTTCTTTTCTCTCATTATGGCCAGCATGACACAAAGTTACATCAGCATGGGTAGGTTCACCGTTGTGTTGTTTCCCGCATTCATATTTCTTGCTAAAATTACTCGCAAAGAGCCGTGGAAAAGTCTGTATCTAATCCTCTCAATCATGCTCTCTGTGATTATTATCATGCTCTTTGTTAACTCATATTGGACAGGATAGACATATTATTAAAGAAAAAAAATGATCATCAAAGACGCCTTAAAAAAAGGAACACAAACGTTGGAAGATGCAGGGATTAAGACCGCTCCCCTTGATGCAGAAGTATTACTTATGCACACCCTCAATGCACCCAGAACAAAGCTCCTTGCTCATCCAAAAAGGAAACTAACCAAAAAACAAGCAAGTCGATTTGATTCACTTATTAAAAAACGAAAAATTCATATTCCCATTGCATATCTTACTAGTGAGAAAGAATTTTATGGACTCAAAATTATTGTGAGCCAAGATGTGCTCATCCCCCGTCCTGAAACAGAAACAATTATTGAGTACGCAAAAAACGTCATAAAAAAAGATACTAAAAATAAAAAGCACTACTGTATTGCTGATGTGGGGACTGGGTCAGGAGCTATCGCAGTGACACTGGGAAAACTGTTCCCAAAAACCACTATCATTGCATCTGACATTTCTAAAAAAGTACTCAGCGTCGTAAAAGCAAATCTAGATAAACATACTGTATCCAATGTCACGATTCTTTTAAGCGACTTGCTCAAAAAATATCCCAAGGACTTAAAGATTAACACCGTCATTGCCAATCTTCCCTATCTTTCTGAAGATGTATATCTTGATGTACAACCAGAAATACATTATGAACCAAAAGAAGCATTGGTTGCAAAAAATTACGGACTTTATTTTTACGAAGAGCTTATAGAGTCGCTTGAGCCTTTTATAGACAAGAAAATGCTCCTCTTTTTAGAAATCGACCCACATCAGTATACTGCACTCAAAAAACTAATTACCAAAAAATATCCAAAAACAAAAATAGCCCCTATTGAGGCTTTGAGTTCACCAAAAAGAAAAAATGCTAAGAAGATTAAGATTGGACTTGCAGCAACGATTGTTAGATAAATTCTTTTTGTACCTACTATCCTAAATTCTGCTACAGCATTCATATTTTTTAGCATAAAAAAAAGAGGCTTGGGCAAAGCTTCTTTTTTAGTTACAGTTTACTTTAATGATCTGGTGCCACAATTTACGCCAACTTTTCTTTGAGGGGCAGTGTTTTAATCCGCGGTTCTGACAAATCTCAATAAGAAATTTGTACTCAGAAATCACGGTCGCCGCCCACTCAGAACAGGGAGAAGTGGAATATCGTTCGCATAACAACTTCCGTTCTTTAATTTGTACGCGCGCGTTTTGCACCGCGCTCGCATGTACAGTAACAACATCAACAGATAATTTTTCAACAAGTTTCGTTACTCTCTTCGCGAGAACAACATTGCTTTCGCGAGCTTTCGCTTTCAATGTCAAGCACAGCTTAATCTTTTTATCAGCTTTCGCTTTCGATTCATCGAGAGACTTCAACATATAGACACCCAAAATAACAAGAATAATAACAAGAATAAAAACACTCACTTTTTTATACATGATTCCTCCTAGCAAAACTTGCCCAAGCCGTGCTACATGCATACAGTTGATGCAAAATAGCATAAAAACTATAACATAAAATAGATATTTTGTCAAGAGACTTCACTTCCCACAAAAAACCCCAGAGTACTGCCCTGGGGTTTAAATCAGTCTATGTTTTCTTTAGCAAACTTTACTCATCATACACAACACGCTTGTCATTAGGAATAACCTCTATCCATACCTGCCCTCGTGCAAGCGGAATCTCGTTTCCTTCTTCATCAAGAAACTTTGTCCGTGCATCTCTGTCTTCCTTCTTCCAGGTTCCTTTTGCTACTTCACCATTGTTAAACACAATTACATCTCCTTCGCCAGTAACATCGAGTGCAATTCTTCCTTTTTCACCCGCAGAAATCTCCGGAGGGACTATCTGAACTACAACATTAGTTGGGCAAAGCTGCTCACCGTCTTCCCTATCAATATGCTCAGTTGCTACATGATATCGTTTGTAGCAGTTATTTTCATGATCATACGTATACCTCACATTGTAATTGCCATTTGAGAAATCAAGTTCAATGCGTTTTTCTTCATCTGGCCTATCAGATGAAGATTTAGCATCAGCAAAGAGCCAAGGCTCAAAGTCAGCTTCCTCTTCCAAAAGACCTTTATCACGCACTGCGCGCTCTATAAGGGTTGTAGAAGTATACAAGTTATGTGGCGCACTTCCAGGTCCTCGCCAAAAATATTTCCCGTCGTTAGACAATGCATTCAAATCATGGACACCTAAGCCAGAAATAGCTTCCAGCGCTTGTGGTGACCCACCGGCATGTCCGTATAGCGCTTTGTACTCCTGAACCCATTCTAAATAGTATGGCCGTGCACTTCTCACGGGATGTATTTCTTTTGCAGCATCACCCGCAAAGATTGCCATAAATCGTGTAATACCCCCTTCAGCAAGAGTTTCATACACTATGTTTGCAACGGAGAGTCCGGATTGCGGCCTGACTGATGATAAGTTCTCAATCATAATCGCAACTGGATACTTATTCGCCTCCAACTCACTATCAACCAAAACTCCATCAGTTCTTCTCTCAAGTGGATTACCCATATCTACTACTGCTTCTATCTTTTCTTCCTCTATCTCTACTACATCTAATGGCTTATTGTTAAAGAACAGTTGCTGAGCAGCGTAGGTAAGGCCAGCAATCAAAAAGATGCCGACAAATATGAGAACAACTTGAAGCGCTCGATTATTCTTTATCGTTTCTTTTGCGCGTGCAAAAAAACCCTGCTTGCCACCAGGTTTTCCATTGGTCATTTTTGGTGACGGACCATCAGACTTTCTTTGAGTCATAGGGTTTGAAGACGAGGAAACAGGCTTCTTCCCTGACTTTTTTCCTTGTGATAAATCGATTGTATCTGCTGCCATAATAATTTTTGTATTACGTTACTGTCTAATTATAGATAACTTCCTTGTCCGTTGGAACAATTTCTATCCACAGTTGCCCTCGCGCAAATGCGACAGGGTTACCATCTTCATCAAGAAACTCTGTTCTCGCATTTGTATTTTCCTTTTTCCAAGTTCCCTGTGCAACCTCTCCATTTTTAGCATACAGTGCATCACCCTCTCCTATGACTTCAACTTCAAGCCTTCCCTCATCGTCAACCACTTTCTTTTCTGCATACTGCACTATCACATTTTTTGCCTCAAGCTGTTCACCAGTTGTTGCGTCTACATGCGGATTGCCACCATTGAATCGCTTATACACGTTTTTATCTCGATCATACATATATACTACTTCATACGCCTCAGAAGAAAATGGAATAGTCATCTCCTTTTCTCCCTCTGGCCTTGCGGTTAAACTAGCTTCATCTTCAAACGTCCATGTCTGATACTCCGGCTTTTTATCAAGCAGGTTTTTATCTCTCAATGCATATTCTAAAAGCTCGGATTTAGTAAACAGATTGTGAGGTGCCTTTAAGCTCTTATCCCTCCAATAATACGCATGATCACCACCTATTTGATTGATACTATAGATATCTGAACCAGGAATTTTTAAAAGAGATTCGGGGCTACCGCCAGCATGCACATACAGTGCGTTATACTCTGATGCTAAATCCACAAAATACGGCCGTGCACTTCTCACTGGGCCAATAACATCTGATGTACCTCCTGCATACATCGCCATAAACCGAGTGATACCTCCTTCCGCCAATGCCTCATACACCACTCCGGCCTCAGATAAACCTGATTGAGGACGCACGCTTTTTAAGTTTTCTATCATTACTGCTTCAGGATATGGGTTAGCATGTTCTACGTCAACTAGTACACCATCCAGGTGTCTAGAGATAAGACCTAATGTATCTTTCTCTTCAACATCAATCTTACCTGTCTCTTCACTATCCCTTCGCACAAAATACGCAACAACAACAATGAGAAAGACAACAAGAAGACAAACAACAAAAACCGTTATTTGCGTCTTCCGGTCACTTTTAAGACGAGTTAAAAATGATTGTTTTTTTGTCATAGTTTAAAATATATTAACACAAAAAGTATATCACATTATTCATGTAGCAAAAAGAACTATTTGCTTCTGCACATGTTTTTGTAAAAACACTTTAAAAATTTTAAAAAATGTGCTATAATAGTACATAGGCATATTAAAAACAAAAAACCTTTTTGAAAGGGGGTGAGTCTAATGGAAGAAACACAACCAACACAAACACAACCAACCGAGGAACAAAAACCTACGCAAAGCACTGAGAAAGCGCCACAAGGTCCTGCGAAACCACCGAATCCTACTTGGCTGTTCTATATCCTCTCAGCTGTTATTCCTCTCGTTGGTATCATTTTAGGTATCGTTTACATGACCAAGGAAGGTGAAGAGGTAAAGAAGTTTGGTAAGATTTGTCTTACCGTCGGTATTATCTTTGCACTTATCCCGTGTATTTGCTGGCTCGTAATGGTTCTTTTTGGTGGCGGTCTATCATTTTTTGGTGATGCTGTTACTACAAACACATACACGTACTAAAACAAAAACAAAAAGAGTAAAACAATTTTGCTCTTTTTGTTTTGTATTTAGACTAATGTTTTGTGCAGGAAATACAAAAAGGCTAATTCACCCATCACAAACACTACTGCAAGAATAAAAAGTGGCACGGATACCCGTGTTATTTTCTTTTTTAGTATGAATTCAGAGAAAATAGCAAAAGCAATAAGATGAACAACAATCCCCAGCATTACAAGACCCAAAACAGCTAAAATACTTGTTCCAAAAAGAATATAATCGTTTTGGAAAAGAATGATACAGGCAATGAAAACGATACTAATCAGTTGAATCAAAAATTCTAACCTACTGAAAATAGCTTGCCTGACTTTTTTTGTACCACTCCTAAAAATATCCACATACAGCATCAGGATAATTTGGGCCATACCAAAGCCAAAAAGAAGCCCCGTTATAAGTCTCATTGTATTGCTATGGTACAATCCGATGGCTTGAAACAACACATCAAGAGGCATAAGCACAACAAGCCCAAATGAAAAAAGATAGTACCCTCTCGGTAGTGCGTTGTTTGCGTGTTTTCCTAAAATGGCTCTTTTAATGCCGAAGTAATAGGTAAAGACTAAAAAAAACGCAGTGTATATGCCCAGACACCGAGCACAAAAACAAATCGGCACACCAAATGCCGAATATGTTTTACTGGGAATCTGATGACAGACAGAAAACCCAAAAAAATTGAGTACTGATCTTAATGTAGACATTATTTTGAAATCACTTCAGCTCGAATTTTTTTATTATTTCCTTCAACATTTAGATTGAGAAAAACCTGAATAATCTCAATGCCCGGAAGTATTTCTTCTTGTATGACTTTTGCAATGTTATTCATATCATGCAAATGCTTTGTCTTTTCATGCTCCGTGTCCTCAAATGCCTTTACACCACCGTACGCCCCACAATCAGTATGATGTACAATAATCACCTTCTGTATATCATGTAACTTTGCGGAAAGATCTATCTGCTTTTTAAGAACGATATAATCGGGGTGATGATGCGTCTCGAGCAAGCTCTTCCCTGCTCCGGCAACAGCAACGCGATCATAATGCTTAATGCCCAGAGTATTTTTTATGTAATCATGGAGTGCATCGTGAAACCGATAATCCATACAAAAAATCGCAAGAGCCTCAGCTTTCTTGCGTTCACAATATTCACACGTATATGTTGTCATTTGTTATTAGTTAGATAGTAGCTAAAAAGCGCTGGCTACTAACCAAGTCTATCTTTGATGGCCATAATGCTCGTAATAGCTGCTCGTTCTTGCTCAGAAAGCTTCATGGTGATATACTTCACCGTTTCTTCCATATTCGGGATCATAACATGTTCAAGCGCATTTACCCGTCTTCTTGTTTTTTCGATTTCACACGCCAAAAGATACGCAGAGTGCTCTATTTCGGCAAGTCTAATAATATCACTTAACACATGAGAAAATGTTTTGAGCGAACCATCAAGCTCTACACTTGTAGAAGCTAAACTGTAACACACAAAATCACCCTCAACTGACGACTTAAACTCAGGGATATTAACACTCATAACGTTCTTAGTCGACGCTTCAAGTTTCATTTTTTGACTAGGAACAGCAAGCGACTCGTTAAGCGCCTCGGTTTTCATTGATGCCGATGCAAACATAAAATTCTTAAACGCCTCGCCAAGATCACGCTCAACTGTAGAGCGAAGATCTTTTGCTTCTCTAATAATCGACATGAAGCTCTTCATGAGCCCATCACGTTTTTCTTTGAGAAGCTTATGCCCCCTTGTTGCTGTCTTAGCTCGCTTTTTGAGCTTAAGAAGCTCCATGCGAGTCGGATTGACGTTAAGTTTAGCCATGGTAGTAATGCGTTAGGTGTCATTCCGGACAGTCTTTCCTAAGACTGAACCGGAGTCTTATCGCTTACAGTCTGTAAGCCACGAGATCCCGGATGTTTCACTCAGAAGTGAAATTCCGGGATGACAGTAAAAAATTCTTCTAGACGAGCTCCTTTTCTTTCTCTTCTTCCTCAACCTTCTCTATCTTCTTTTCCTCTTTTTTAGCACTCGGAAGATACTTCTTTATCTGCTCTTCTTTTACACGCTTAAGCTCAGATTCTGGGAGAATTGACATAAGCTCCCAGCCCAATGTCAGTGTCTCGATAATTGATCTATCTTCATCTGATTTCTGTCTGACAAATCGATTCTCAAATTCATCGGCAAATTTTGCAAATTTTTTGTCTGCATCAGAAAGTGCAGCCTCGCCAAGAATAACGGCAAGTTCTTTTGCATCTTTTCCCCGAGCATATGCAGCAAATAACTGATTCAACACACCGGAATGATCTTCTCTCGTCTTTCCTTCACCAATACCCTTATCTTTTAGACGAGAAAGAGATGGAAGCACATCAATCGGAGGGAAAATGCCTTTATTGTGCAGTTCGCGAGAAAGCATAATCTGTCCTTCAGTAATATATCCGGTAAGATCTGGGATTGGATGCGTTTTATCATCTTCTGGCATGGAGAGAATAGGAATCTGCGTAATCGAACCCGGCTTTCCTTTAATACGACCAGCTCGCTCATACAGCGTAGCAAGATCAGTATACAAATAACCAGGATATCCACGTCTTCCCGGTACCTCTTTACGCGCCGCACTCACTTCTCTGAGTGCCTCACAGTAATTGGTGAGATCAGTCAAAATAACCAGTACGTGCATTCCCTTTTCAAACGCAAGATACTCAGCGGCAGTAAGCGCAAGACGAGGAAGAATGATTCGCTCAACTACCGGATCATCTGCCAAGTTTACAAAGAGAGTTGCGCGCTCAATAGCACCTGTTTTCCTAAATTCATTGATAAAGAATTCCGATTCAGCAAAGGTAATTCCCATAGCACCAAACACCACTGCAAATTCTCCTCCGTCACCGTCTTTTTCTCCCGGTTTTGTTACCTTTGCTTGCCGTGCAATCATTGCAGCAAGCTCTGCATGCGGAAGTCCGGAACCGGAAAAGATAGGAAGCTTTTGGCCACGAACCAACGTGTTCATACCATCAATGGTTGAAACACCGGTCTGAATAAAGTCATTTGGATAATCACGAGCATACGGATTAAGCGGAGCACCATTAATATCGAGTTTCTTTTCAGGAATTATTTTTGGTCCCTTATCTTTTGGTCTTCCTGAACCATCAAAAACGCGGCCAAGCATCTCTTCAGAAACGGGAAGCTCCATTGTTTTACCAAGAAACTTTGCTTTAGTACCCTCTACAGAAATACCACGGGTTTCCTCAAAAAGCTGAATAACCGCTTTGTCCCCATCTACCTCAAGTACCCGGCCTCTTCTTTTTGATCCGTCTTGAAGCTCAATGTCAACGAGCTCCTCATATTTCACGTCAGACACGCCTTCAACTATAACGAGCGGTCCGGTGATCTCTTTGACTGTTTTATATTCTTTAAGCATACTACGTAAATTAGCTAATTATGTGCATTCACGCGTCATCCGCGCCCAAAAATACATTATTTCAATGTGACGCTCTCTGGCTCAGATGCTGCTTTGGCAACCATAGCTTCGAGTTCATCAAGTTTATCTTCTGGCGTCATTTTACTTCGACCAATCTTTTCTAGGACCGGAAGTTTTAACAGATCCTTAAGATCCGCGCCCTTCTCAAGCACATCTACACCTTTATTGTGAAACGTTAAGATGGCTTTCATCATGAGGTACTGCTTCTTGATTGATGAATAGGTGTCTACATCATCAAAGGCGTTTTGATGGAGAAAATCCTCCCTAATTGACTTTGCCGTGTTAAGTACCAACTGTTCTTTTGGTGACAATGCATCAATACCCACCAATCGGACTATTTCTTCAAGTTCAGCCTCGTGCTGCAAAATCTTCATAGCTTCTGATTGAAGATCCGGAAAGTCCTCACCTGCCTCTTTTGCTAGATATCCTTTAATATCATCTAAATAGAGTGAGTAACTCGTAAGCCAGTTAATTGCGGGAAAGTGTCGCTTATAAGCAAGCGCTGCATCAAGCCCCCAAAATACTTTGGTAACCCGAAGCGTATTTTGCGTAACCGGTTCAGAAAGGTCACCACCAGGAGGAGACACCGCACCAACAACCGTAAGCGAGCCTTCTCTCCCCTTGCTTGAAAGACATTCGACTTTACCGGCTCGTTCATAAAAACTTGCTGTTCTTGAACCAAGGTATGCGGGATACCCTTCTTCACCCGGCATTTCGGCAAGGCGTCCGGAGACTTCTCTCAGTGCCTCTGCCCAACGTGATGTTGAATCAGCCATAAGTGCTACTTTAAATCCCATGTCCCTGTAGTATTCAGCAATGGTAATACCGGTATAAATAGATGCCTCACGGGCAGCAACCGGCATATTTGACGTATTTGCAATAAGCACTGTTCTCTTCATAAGTGGTTCACCCGACCGTGGATCTTTAAGCTCCGGAAACTCCATAAGCACATCGGTCATCTCATTTCCACGTTCACCACAGCCAATAAAAACCACAATATCTGCATCTGCCCACTTAGCAAGTTGATGTTGAATAACTGTTTTTCCTGCACCAAACGGTCCCGGTACACAACCCGCACCACCTTTTACAATGGGGAAAAATGTATCAATAACACGCTGTCCGGTAATAAGCGGCTCTTTTGGCACCAGTTTTTCTTTAACCGGGCGCGGATCGCGAATCGGCCACTTTTGAAGCATAGCGACTTCCTTGTCGCCATCTTCTGTTTCAATAACAGCGATTGTATCAGTAACGTTAAAATCACCCTCTTTAATATCCTTCACCTTGCCTTGAGTACCAACCGGCACCATGACCTTGTGCAGAACCGTTACCGTCTCTTCTACTTCACCAAGGAAATCACCCGAGAAAACCTCGTCACCAACACTCACTAGTGGTTTAAATGTCCATTTTTTTTCATGATCAATGCCTGGGACCTCGATTCCACGAGTAATATAATCACCTGCAACTTCTTTAAGAAGGTTAAGCGGTCTTTGGATACCATCGTAAATGGATGAAATAAGACCTGGAGCAAGTTCTACAGACAGCGGAATACCCGTTGAGTATACTGGCTCTCCAGCACCAATACCTGAAGTCTCCTCATAGACCTGAATAGAAGCGGTATCACCTGCAAGTTCAATGATTTCACCGGTCAGTTTTTTATCAGAAACCTTAACCACATCAAACATTCTTGCACCATTCATCCCCTTGGCAACAACTAGTGGACCAGAGACTTTAACAATAGTACCGTGAACGTTATTGTTTTCTTCAGACATAACACATTATTTAATTTTCAATTGCTAATGTTCAATTTCCAAAACCTTCCTCTAAACCGTATTGAAAATCGAACATTAGAAATTATTCACGCAACGTGGGATAAGCCCACCTTAAGCGAATTACTTATCTAAAATATCACTACCAACAGCTTGCTCAACAATACGCTTGATCTTTTCTTGACCAAGACCTTCACTTCCCCTGTGTGACGGAATGGGGATAATTGCAGGAAGTGGTCTCTTACTTAACTCAAATACCTCATCTTTGCCCTGCGCAAAAAAGTCTTCAGTAATCAACAAAACGGCATACTCTCCGGAATCACAAAGCTTCTCGAGCTTCTCAAGCATCTCTGTCTTGGACGTGACAGATACCGGTTTTACGCCAATAGCTTTAAACCCTAAAATAGCGTCTTTTGATCCTAAAATAGCAATGTGATACGTCTTCATTGGTTTTAAGCAAACTCAATTATTCTATCAAGAATCTGTTCTTTTGGAATGCCGTTAATCTTTCCGACCATTACTTTCCTGATGTTCATGTTGGCAATCTTTTTAGCAAGAACGTACGCAAGAAGTACCTCTAAGCCAAACGCTTCCTTCTTTCCTTCACTAGCAATGCTTGCCTCAAAAACCTCAAATGCTTTCTCTAGTAAGTAGTATGAACCAGTTTCAAGTGCCTGTTTGATATACTCTTCAACAATCGGTGATACAAAGATATGTGACACTTCAAGCAAAAACGTTTCATTACTCTCATCTTCAAATCTGGAACGATACAGATCTACGTTTAAGGTTCCCCCATCAATAAAACGCTCTTCAATAAACGCAAAGTCCTTCTCGAGCTCTTTCCCTCGTACCATGAGTTTACTATTTGCAAGATCAATGCGCTTCTTGGTGAGATTAAGCACAAATTCGTCATTAAGTTCTTTTGCAGTCATGAGAAGATACCCATAGTACTGCTGATCAAGATACGCATCCACTCGCTCAGGGTGTTTTGTCTCATCAGTAGAGAAAAACTCTTGAGCATCTTGAATAATCGTTTTAAATTCCCCCTCAGGCAGCGAATCTGACTCATCCACAATAGCTTCTCGTAGTTTTTCTACATCCACATTTCCAAGCTTTGATATGTAACTGGAGAGATCTTCCTCAAAAAACTTCTGCTTAAACATGCATTTTGCATTGTGAAAATCATGCTCAGAAAAGAGCCAATTCAAAACACGTTCGTCATCCACAACTTCCTTAACAAACTGCCTCGTCTGCATCATATCGTGTGCAAGCACCTGTTCGTATTTTTCAGGATTACTTTCCTTTAAAAGCTCGTCAGAATAATCGAACTCACTCAAAACCTTAAAAGCCTCTTCTTCGTCTCGTGCTTCAATCATACGAGTTAACGCATCAGAAGTAATAAGATCCTTCTCGAGCACCCTAATACGACCAGTGGCCAAAATGTAGTCAGCAGTACTTTTCATTGATGATTTCACTAGTTATAGAGAAAACTTAAGTAAAGAGAGTTTCAGAAACAGTAACGTCAAGGTCATCCTTCATGGATTCAAGCAATGATCCAAAGGTGTTGTCTATTTCTACGTCCTTTGATACTGCTTTAAACCCGCCTACTGCCTCTATTGTCTCACTGCTCACTGTATATCCCTTTCCCGCAGCTTCCACTGCCCTTTTGGTGATATCTTCCCTTCCTTTTGCAGGAACAATCTCAAAATCACCCGTACCCATTTCCTTAAGGAGACGTGAAACAATATCACCATACTGAGCGTCATCAAGATCTTTGAGCTTCAAAAGCGCCTTATCATATGCCTCGGTGATAAGTGCTTGCTTTTTTTGCAAGAGAGCATTCTTTTGCTTCATTCTCAGGGCATACTCAGCCTGTGCAACAAAGGTTTCTGCTTCTTTGGTGACTTCTTCCAAAATCACGCTGTGAAGCTCTTTCTTCTTAGCGTCAGTTTCTACCTGAATATCCTTTGCACGATTGTCTGCTTCCTTTTGCAGTTTTGCAATCTCTTTCTTGTTCTCTTTGTCAATTGATGTGATTATGTCGTCTAATGCCATCGTTATTCCTAATCTAATTTGAAGAATAAGACTGTAAGAATTGAGATAACCAAACCGAGAAGTGCATACGTCTCAACCATAGCTGAGAGAATAACTGCATTACCCGATTTATCAGGCTGTTTTGCAACAATGTTTAGACCTGCTGCAGAAACCTTACCCTGGTGAATACCAGAAAATAATCCCCCAAAAGCAACAGGAAGACATGCGGCAAAAATGACAAGTCCCTGGCCAACAGAAAGCTCTACTGGCTCACCACCTAAAAGACCAGTTTGAAGCATTACAATAAATGCTACAAGAAATCCATAAATACCCTGCGTTCCAGGAAGTGCTTCCAAAAGAAGAACTTTACCAAAGAGCTCAGGTTTTTCTGACACAACGCCCGCGCCGGCTCGTCCTGCAGTTCCCACTCCAACTGCTGAACCGATTCCAGCAAATATAGCAGCAAATGCTGCGCCTGCGATTGCTAATGCTAATCCTACCATCGTTTTGCTTAATTAATTAACTTATAAATAAACTAAGTTTAGTAAGTATAGTCCTACTTTGCAGTAAGTTCAATATATTTTCCTTTTCTTTCAAACGGAATAAAGACTTCACCACCACCTTCAAGAAATTTAGGGAAAAACTCAACAAACTGCAAACGACCGGAATGGATATACGCTCCCAGTACGTTAATAGCAATATTAAACGTATGCCCACCAACCAGTACCAAAATCATCAGTACATATCCCGCATACGGTACCATATCTTTAACGAGCAACGCAATAATATTGATTGCCATAGCAATAATGCCCGTTGCAAGGCCAAGAGCCAAGAGACGAGAATATGAAAGCACATCTGACACATACCCAACAACCGTGTAAAGCCCCAAAATACCCGTGAGGATTCTAATGGGAAAACCAATAATAGTGCCGAGAATAAGCCAGGTATAATACCGTGTAGACTTCCCCTCTTTCTCTTTAATACCAGTAATCTTATTTTTGAAAACATTATTACCAGATATCCACACCACAACAAACGCCGCGGCAAGCAGTAGAATCAACAGTATCTGAGCTGCAACAGCAATATGGAATACACTGTTACATAGAATCCACAGCGCACCTGAGAGAAGAATAACAAACCAAAGCGCATCAATAAGCACTTCTTTTGAATAATCCTTATTTTTAGCACTCCAGTACAGTTTAATCAAAATACCCACCAGAATCTGAATAAACCCGAGTGATGCGGCAAGACCAAGAACCAGCATAACATCATCAAGCGGATTTATAACTTGGATTGATTGTAAGAAAGGCGGCAAATACTGAGACTCAATACCGAACCATCCACCAAATAGTGCTCCAATAATAAACGTCATGATACCTCCATACATAAGCAGTTTGAGCAGCCGTTGCTTCTCTTTGGGAATCTTTAAGAGTTTAATCGCAAGAAATGTGCCGACTGCAAGGAGTAATCCATATCCTGCATCGGTAAGACACAATGCAAAGTAGACAATAAAAAACGGCGCAAGATATGGAGTTGGGTCGACTTCGTTTGTCTTGGGAAGTCCGTAAATCTTGGTTACCGTCTCAAACGGCTTAATAAAATTTCTGTTCTCAATGAGCACGGGAGTCTTCTCACTCTTGTTTGGTTTTACTTCTTGAATATAAAAATCTGTGGTAATTGTTTTAAGTCCTTCGCTAAGAGTACTTAAGTGACTCTTTTGTACCCAACACGACACAAGAAACGACTTATTGGTTAAATCAAAATGAATACGGGCATTATCCATGTCTTTTTGCCACGTAAAATAGTCATACGTAACTTTAAGCGCACGCATATCTTTTTCTGCAATACCCTTGAGCTCTTTTTTAAGCTTCTTAATCTCGGCTGTATTCTCTTTTATAGTCTTTTCAAGGCTTGCGATATGCTTTCTTGGTGTATCACCCTTACTTGGCAAGTCAACTTCTTCAAAACCAAATTCAAAAGCATGCTCATCAAATAATCCACGTTTCTCTTTATTGAATGTCACCAGCATATACGCGCTGCTCTCATCCGAATCAACGGTAAGTACCTCAATTTCTGAGATTTCATGACCGACTTTTTTTACAAAATCGTTTTCTTGTTTTTTAGGGAGCTTTCCAAAAATAAGCTGTCCACGCAAACTCTCTCTCACAGACGAAAGATCAAAATCAATATTAATCCATTTTTTAAGAAGTTCCTGCTCTTCTATAAGCGAACTGTTTGTTTCGGATATAAATTGAATGTGTGATTCAACTTTTTTGACTGATGAGACAACCGATTTGTAGTCATAATTAAGCACCACATCCTCATACTCTTTTGTGGTGAGTTTAATCTTTCCGCCAAGCGCCACTTTGTCAGCCAGACTTACTTTTTCTTTTTTTGCATAGGGCCCAAGTACAGAAAGCACATAATCAACGTCCAAGGCTCTTCTCTCAAAATCTTCCTTTTCTTCACGTGCCACTTCCTCTCCTTCCATCCGCTGTTTGTCAATAATTTGGACAAAACCGGTGTTATGAAGAAAATCGAGTATCTTACCCTCGTGCTTCTTAAGCGAAATTAAATCAATTTTAACAATTTTAGATACCGCCATATCCGTATTACATCACTACTTAATTTTGTTTAATAAATGAGGACACCACCGCATCAACTGCCTTATCCATATTCTGCTCGCCCTGTTTTTGTACGTCCTCTAAATTCTTCTTAATCTCAACGACTTTCTTCTCTTTAAGGTCAGTAATCTTCCCTTCAACGCCAACAAGCGCTTTTTTTCTGCTCTCACTGGCTTTGTTCTTTATGCTGAGCAGTTCTTCTTCCTGCGCATTTTTTGCGGAAGCTACCTGCTCCTGTGCCTCTCTTTGTGCTTCCTCAAGATCTTTGGAAGCTTTCTCTTCTGCTTTTTTAATATGTTCTAAAGGATTTTTAATCATCGACGTAGTTCTTGTATTAATGACTTTTATTGTTTTCTTTAGGTTACTTTTTCTCTTCCGTCTTACCCTTATCTTGCTCACCTTCGGCTTTCTCGTCTTTCTCATCCTTCTTTTCCGGGCTGGCTGCGGCTTCCTTTTCTGTTGCTTCACCTTCCTCATCCTCACCTTCCTTAGCAACACCCTCAACTCCCTCAACATCTTCCTCAACTGCTTCATCAAGCTCAGCGAGCTCTTCTTCACTTCGTGGAGGTGTTACCGTTGCAACGGTATCGTCTTTATCGCGATCGACAGTAACGCCAGGTGACAAAACAAGATCCTTAACAGAGATAACATCATCAAAGGTACCAAGTACAGAAATATCAACCGAAATATTTTTAGGAAGATTTGCTGGTAGACAGGTAACGTTAAGTGTATCGATGTTTTTAACCAAAATGCCGTCTTCATCTTTGACTGCCTTAGATTCCCCTACGTATTCAAGTTCAACCTCTGCAGTAATCTCCTCGTCCATTTTGATTGCATAAAAATCAACGTGCAAATAATCACCGGTTACCGGGTCTGCTTGAACGTCTTTAATGAGTACATTATGAACCTTGCCATCAACATCAAGATCAATAATGGTACTTTCACCTATCTCTAAATAAAGCTTCGTAAAAACGTTTTCAGGAATTTGGATGCTCGTTGATGTTACGTCATGCCCATACACAATAGCAGGAACGTATCCTTCATTCCGTACAGCGTTTACTTTTTTATCCCTCGTAAGTGCTTTGAGTTTTTTTGATTCCATAAAATTTTTGCTAACCCTTAAACGAATCCTATTATATCAGTAACCACAAGTATTGCAAGTAAAAATCATTGTTGATAATTGGACCAAACAAAAAAACGCCCAGAAAGACGTCTCACATACACATGAAACAATTGAGAAACTATACTTTAAGTGCCTTCTCTATTCGATTATCTTCTGAAAGAACGGTATACACACGCAAAATATCATCAGCAGTAATATCAGACCCATCTTTAAATTTAATCACATCCTCGTACGTAAGATCAGTAATAAGACCAACTGAGCTCACACCCATTTGATTTGCAACAAGCGTTGCTACCACAGAACAGCGACATTTCTTACAATTAGTGTGAATAAGAAATGCACCTTCTTTTTCAGAAACAACGCGTGCTTCCTCAGGAGCATACTCGGTGCCACACATTGGGCATGCAGATGCAAAGCGAGCGTTCCCATTTTGAGGATTTTGCCCGTCTGGATTTTTATCGTCGAATCCTTCTACCATTTATATGTTCTTAAAAATCGTTAATGTACTTATATTATAGCAAATTTTTACCAAAAATACAAGCCTGATCTTTGGCCCAAAAACAGCCTATACTGGACACTAATAAATGTACAGTTGATAACTTCTAATCACTAATAATGCACAAAAAAAACGAGCTCCCCCATACAAGCTCGCAATTCAACAAAACATGTGTTACAAACCATGAATATCCATTTTTATACGTGTAGTAAAAAAACTAAAGATAGTACCTGGAGCATCGGCAAAAAACCTTAGAACATGCGAACCAATAACCAGATCGACATTGAGCTTAGAGCAAAAAGTCTCCCAAAACACTTCTTCCCCTGCAAGAACGCAAAGATCAATACCTGCACCAATGTCAAGCTCTGCCCAGGTTAGTTCCTTGGCAAGTTCAGCATACACTTCGTCGTCGTCATAGTGCTTTGCCAGTCTCACCAAAAATTCATATGTCTTAGGTCCAACTAGAAGAAGATTGTCAAGAACGATAACAAAATCTTTGGCATTAAATACCGACGCTGCAACGTCAACCGTTACCCGTCCAGAAGCAACTGCCGCCAATCTCAGAACATATCTGCTCGAATCGTCTTGTACAATTCTAGCTAACCTTTCCTCATCAAAATTGCTAAAAGCTTTGATAATCGTCAAGAATACATCTTTTTGGAAAACGGTATCTCTTCCCAACTCACTCTCTCTAGATTCACATGTGCCATGCGCAAGAATACACAATTGCTCAAGAGTAAGGAGCTCAAGATCAACATGTGTTAAGAGACATTGCGTAATAGCGTGAGGATCACTTAACCTGCTCGCCTGAAGAGCAACACCAAAAAGAAGTTCATGGAATAATTGGTCTCCCTCTGCAACATGAGGTGCTGTTTGAGTATGCAAGTGTGCTATTTTTTTAATAATAGACCTGAGTAAATCATAATCGACATAGAATCCTGCTATCTCTCCAAGTTGTTGCATAGTTAGTCCAGGAACGCTCGAAATCTCTGTCCAAACACTTGAGGCCCAGGGGGTATCAAGAACTTTCTTCCCTAACTCTAGCAACCGATCAAATACACCTGGATCTACTTCATGTCCATCTGCACCAATCTTATTAATTTCACTTTTAATTTCCTCTACTTCATTTTTCAACTTTTTCCTCCTTAAAAAGTACAGCAAAACTCAGAAATCTTCTAAGTTACAGCATTAATGTCATATCTTCAACTTCAAGTCAAGCACCTTTTTCCCTTATTTTGAAATCAAAAAACTTTATTTTTTGTTTTGCAACAATATGTTAGCATTATTAGTTTATAAGATTTTCTTGGATTTTAATTTGTCTTAAATGAAACCAGACCGCATAACAAGTAAGCACTTCTTTATCCTACTCCTCTTTGTAGTACTTACATGCATCCAGTTTTACTCAGTCATTTTGAACTTCAACACACATGTTGCCGGAAACAAAGGTGACGCCTGGCAAAACGTTTGGAATATTTACTGGGTAAAAACGACTGTGCTAGAAAAGGCTCAAAATCCTTACTATACTGACCTTTTACACCACCCACATGGGACCACATTGGCGCTTCACACCCTCTCCCCATTAAATAGTGTTATTGGCGCGCTGCTTTCATACGTAATAAGTTTTACTGAGTCCTACAATGTGGTTTTTCTTGCTAACTTTGCCTTGAGCGGCTTTAGTATGTACCTTCTTGCCTTTTATCTCACTAAAAATCGATTTGCAGCTTTTGTTGCCGGGTGTATTTTTGCCTTTTCTCCCTACCACCTTGGCCATGGACTCGGTCATATGAATCTTATTTCTCTTGGGTGGATGCCACTTTTTGTGCTTTACCTCCTAAAACGTTTAAAGCATACTCGTTTAAAAACGCGGGGCATGCAGCACTCTTTTTTATACTCACTGCCCTATCATCAATATACTACGCAGCATTTCTTGTTTTTCTTTCAGCATTAATTTTTATATATCTTTCGCTTAAAAGTCGACACAAAACGGTTACCTATATAAGAGATAGTGTTCCGATTATAGCAATAAGTCTAGTAGTACTTGCTCCACTTATTGCCTATATTGGAAGTGCTCTTGTTTCACACGAGTTTGTGGCAGAAAGAAACCCAGAAGAATGGTCAGCAGACGTACTCAGCTTCTTTGTGCCCAGCCAAATACAAACCATTGGCACATTCTTTCAAAATCTTACCAAGCATTTTATTGGAAACGCATCAGAAAATAATAACTATATAGGATACGGAGCATTATTTTTTGCCGGAGTTGCTGTGTGGAAATACAGAAAAAAGATGCTCGTACGTTTTCTGGCAGGTGCAACTATTATTTTTGGCATTTTAGCACTTGGGCCACACGTGCATTTTGCTGGTGCGATTTCTATTATTCCTCTTCCATATATACTTTTGTATAAACATATCCCCGGATTTTCCCTTACAGGCGTTCCAACAAGATTCACTGCTTTGGTGATCTTTTGCATCAGTATCCTTGCGGCCATAGGACTTACTTATTTGCTGAAAAGATCAAAAAATATAAGAAAAAGACTCATTCTCATGACAATCGTAAGCACATTTTTAGTACTTGAACTTGCCGCATTCCCGTTTACCGTAACGCACTATCCCGTCTCGTCTTTTTACTACGATCTTGCAAAAGAGCCAGGAGACTTTGCCATTATTGATCTGCATGAAAACTACACTAAGCCACTCTACTTTCAGACGATTCATGGCAAAAAAATGGTAGATGGATACATATCAAGAAAAACCACCATGTCACAAGCGTTTTTAAACGCTACTCCAGTTATTGCTGAGCTCACCGGGAAAAAAGAAATTACTGTATCTACCCCAGATGCTTTTATTGCACAAGAAATTCTTAGGGATATGGACGTTAAATATGTTGTGTTGGAAAATGGGATGGATGCTGAAATAGTTGAAACGTTTGGACTAAAAAGAGTTTATGAAGATGAATTGGTGTGGGTATATGAGGTAGATTGAAGGACATTGACAAATAGCCACCCTTCACATATAATAACCCGCTAATAGTAGTAGATTTTTTTCACACAGGAGGACCAAAATGTGCAAAAACCCTCGCGCGCTCGTAGAGAGCGCTCTTGCCACGATTCATCTCCCTTTTGTTCAAAATTGCAACCCCGATATCGTGGGCTACGGCGTAGAAAATTCTGAAGGTATTATCTGGCATTCCAGGCCAGAAGGTAGACCATTTTCTATTGTTCAATGTTTTCCAAATTGCAAACACGCATTGTATCCTAGTAAGTATTTGGGCTCAGAAAAAATTGCGTCACTCAAAACAATTGACCAAGAACGAATCCTTTTTATCACAATCTTCCACTGCTTACCGTTTTGGTTAGGCATTGCCATGCTTGTTGAGCTCTCTAAATTCGGAAACAACAAACCGGGCGAAACATTACATTCATTGTTATCTAAGCTTGGGCTTAAAACCGCTATTGAAGGTGCTGAGACAGTGCTGAAAAGCACTATTCAAGCAGGAGACGCATACCACATTGCTGTTGAAGTGCTTATGGCAGGATTCTTACAACATCAAAAAGGAACATTTTCTATTTCACCGTTTGAACTTACAGCATTAAGAAACCTCGCTTCTGCACTCGCGAGTTATCTTGCAGAAGAGTAGTTCAACAAATGTTTAAAAACGCCAACATTACAAAAGCCACCTCTCCCTTAGGAAAGCGTGGCCTTTTTTTATTCAACAATATGTTCCTGGTCTTTCCTGCCTCTCACCTTAATACTCTGAATAATCCCAATAACAATAAGCGTCATAACCAACGCACTTCCTCCATAGCTCACTAGGACAAGTGGAATACCGGTTATAGGCATAATACCCAGGTTCATACCAATATTTACAAAAATCTGAAAAACAAACATAACGACGGCACCAATTACAAGCATAATACCAAACTCGTCGCGTGAATGCCTTCCAATACTAATAATACGCCAAAAGATGACAAAGAAGACAAGAAGCATAATAATACCCCCAAGAAAGCCAAGCTCTTCCGTAAGCACAGCAAAAATAAAATCTGTGTGACGCTCCGGCAAGAACCTGAGCTGACTTTGCGTACCATGGCCAAGCCCCTGTCCAAAAAACCCACCAGATCCAACCGCAATTTTCGACTGAATAATATTATACCCTGCTCCAAGCGGATCAGACGCTGGATTTAAAAAACTGATGATGCGCTGCTTTTGATAGTCTTTTAAAAAAAAGAGCCATGCAAAGACTGTGAGTGCCGCACCGCTGACAAAGAGAAAAAAAGCATAAATTTTCTTAATTCCAGAAAAAAGTAAAAGCCCAATCCAAATGGCAATATACACAAGGGCCGACCCAAGATCGGGCTGAAACATCACCAGGGTAAAAGGAATTGCAGTAATCAAACCAGAAACAAGAACAAACTGAAACCGACTCACCCGTCCGGAAACACTTGCAAAATACCGAGACAAGATAATAAGCAAAATTACTTTCCCAAGCTCAGAAGGCTGAAACTGAAAAATCCCAAGATCAAACCAACCACGCGTCCCCCGTACTTCTTGGCCTAAGAACAGCACAGCAATTAAAAGAATAATTAAAAATGCATATAACACATATGCATAGTTTTTAAACGTATTGTAATCAACAATAGCGAGAACAAAGATTAAAATGACGCCTATCCCAAACGCTACAAGCTGCTTAATAAACTCAGTGCTCCACCGAGCTTCCTCAGTTGTTGTTGTAGAGTATATCAGTACAAGACCTAAAATTACCAAAATACAGACGGTTGCAAATAGCAGCCAATCCATATTTTTAATAATCTCAAAAAATCGTCTCATACGTTATCTCTTAATAACTGAGTTCCTGCCCCTCTTGATATTCGTTCATAAACGCCGAAGACGAAAATACGTCAACACTTGGCTCAACAATAGCCTGAGTTGACTCGCCTAAATAATCCGGCCATGTCACCACAAAATCGCGCTCTTCACCAGAACGTATCGCATTCACGTTGGTATGATTAATACCAACTATCTCTTGCTGCTTATTAAAAAGTACCACATCTAAGTCAACCTGATTAAAACTAAACGGCGAATCGTTTACCAATGTTCCCGTTACTCTCCCCCTCCCTCTAAAATCTTCGTATCTAACATTTTTAAGCGTCAGCTGAATCGAACCAAAATCTTTGAGCTTTTGGACCATCACCGGGTCTAAAAGCACCTCTATCGAAGCAGGTTCTGCAGCAACATCAACGCCAAGCACCGCAAGCGTCCTCGTAGATCGAGGCGCACTGTATGTAGTTCCACTTTTTCTCCCAACTTCCTGTCCCGCAGCATCTTTAAGTACGACCGTATATGCTAGCTTACTTACCCCCCACACCGGATCGGTATTGACAAGACGCATAAATACATCATAGGAATCATCAGTTTCTGAAATAATCGTCACATCCTTTGACGTAATCTTAAAATCAGCAGAAGGCTTCTCCTCCTCTACAATAGGAGTCGTATCCTCTTCAGGGAAAAAAGATTCAATGTATTTAGCACCATTTATAATACCAATAGTAAGCACTATACCCAAAATAACAGCGATAGCACCATAGATAAAAGGTCTCTTATATTTCACAATAAAGAGCTTTCGATCATACTCTTTGTCTATATCTTGCTCCTTGGCCTCTACCTGCTTCTTCCTCTGATCAAGCGGAGAAAGCGGCTCCTCGGGCTTCTTCCCAATTCCAAATGGCATGTGTGTCAATTATTAATCGATTACAATATACCACAGGATTTCTCCTTTGACAAAGTGGAAATAATATGATACAATGAACGTAGCGATTAAGTCATTTTAAATAAAAAGAAAATGCTACAAACAAGTTCAGATGTCCTTTATTTGTGCGGTTCATTAGCACTTCTCGCGTTTACCGGTTTTTTGTGCTATTTTATTTATGCCCTTACTAAAACAGTACAAGAATCACAAAAAACTCTCGAGGATGTTAATGGCAAGCTCAAACGTGTGGACCCGGTGGTAGATGAAACAGTCACCACACTAACCGACATCAATAAAAGCGTACAGACAATAAATGAAAATGTTCTAAAGCCGATTGCATCGCTTGCAGGTGTAGTAAAAGGTATCAAGCAAACGGCATCAAATATTAAAGAAGGTATGGATTTATTTAATAAAAAGAAAAAATAATTATAGAGTATATGTCAAACAACAGTTGTATGTCACCAAAAGGATTCTTTGCAGGTTTTCTTGTAGGAGGACTGCTTGGAGCCGGAATTGCACTTCTCTATGCACCACAAAGCGGTGATAAGACAAGAAAACAACTCAAGCAAAAAGCTGACGAGGCAAAAATAAAAGGTCATCTTGCAAAAAAGGAAGCAATGGAAAAAGCAGGTCTTTTCAAGGAAAAAATTGATGAAAGTGTTGAAGAAGCTCGAGATAAAGCGTATAAAGCAAAGAAGGCATTTAAGAAGAACTAAAAAGATCTCCCAAATAATTTTCTAAAAAACCTACTTCGTAAAGCCAAAGAAGTAGGTTTTTTTATTCAAAAAGGCAGAGATTATCACACTTGCATCTCCCCACGTAAGTGCGGTAAAATGAAAGATGACACTAATGAAATGAGACACACATGAAAGAGAAAAAAATCAATGCAGAAAAACTCGATTGGGATACAGTGCAAGCGTATTTAAACGAGAAAACGCCCGCTGGTTCAGCTATGGCTGTCATAGAAACCGATAAAGTACTCGACGCTCTTTTAGAAAAACTCGGTTATACGGGGAAAAAAACAACTGAGAAAGTCCGTGCTGCATCGGGAGTAATGGATAATGTAAAAGAGCTTATCATTGCTCGACGTGTAACGTCAAAACTCAAAAACGATCTTAACGCAGAAATATCAGAAAAAGAAGCAGAAGAGGTACTTCGCGTCTACATGGATGCAATCAGATCACTCACTGAGACAGAAAAGCATGCGCATGCATCACTCAAAAACAAAGTTATTGCGCGTGTAGAAAAGAGCAAAGGAAAGTTCAAAAAAACAATGACTCGTCTTATTATCGGTTTTTTTGCCTTTTTCCTCCTAGTCTACATTCTTGATTCAACACAAGTCGGGAAAAAAGCGGTGTCAGGTCTTGTTTCTGTCTCCCACTTCCTCTTCTCGTGGATACTCTTTACCTTTCTGTTGGTTGCCGGAGTTCTCACCATTATTTTAAGTACCTTTTTCTATTTTGAAAAAAGAAGGAAAAAAGTAATAGCCAGCACCGAAAGCTCTTTTTCCTCTGACAACTCTAACACCAAGTAGCAATGTCTGATTTTGTCCATCTCCACGTCCATAGCCACTATAGTCTCCTTGACGGGCTCCCCAAAATTGATGATATTATCGCACGCGCAAAAGAGCTTAATATGAAGGCTATTGCCCTTACTGATCATGGCGTCATGTATGGTGCGGTGGAATTTTATCAAAAAGCAAAAGCAGCAGGGATAAAGCCTATCATTGGCTGTGAGATGTATATTGCCAAAAATGGCAGAAAAAACAAACGCGCACGAATAGACGTCTCCCCCTACCATCTCATCTTGCTCGCAAAAAACGAAGAGGGATACAAAAATCTCCTTGAACTTACCACTAGAGCACATACTGAGGGGTTTTATTACAAACCTCGAATTGATTATGAGCTGCTTAAGAAACATTCTTCCGGCCTCATTGCCTCAACTGCTTGCATCCAAGGTCACCTGCCACAAGCCATATTAAAAGAGAATAAAAAAGAGATTGATGACGTTATTAAGAGATACACGTCACTTTTTGGCGAAGAGAACTTTTACCTGGAAGTTCAGCATCACCCCAGCATTGACAAGCAAGGACAAGTTAATGAAGGTATGTTTAGTATTGCCTCAAAATATGGCCTAAACACCGTTGCTACAAACGACACGCACTACCTCGCTCCAAATGATGATCAATTTCAAGATATTCTGTGCTGCATACAAACACAAAAAACAATCGATGAAAAAGACCGACTATCTATGATTGGTGATGATTACTCTATCAAAACGACCGACGCAATGCTTGACGTCTTTAAAGATAATCCGGAAGTACTTACCCATTCCGTAGAAATTGCAGACAAGTGTGACCTTGAGCTTGAACTCGGGAAACCTATTCTCCCCGCTTATGCAGTCCCAAAGAAAAAGGATGCAAACGATTATTTAAAAGAGCTATGCAAAAAAGGAATTGAAGACAGATATGGTAACGATCCAGAAAACAGTAAAGAAATTAATGATAGAATCGACTATGAACTCTCGATCATTAAAAAAACCGGCTATGCTACGTACTTCCTCATTGTGCAGGATTTTGTAAATTTCGCTAAAAACAAAGGGATTATTGTTGGTCCCGGAAGAGGTAGCGCTGCAGGAAGCTTGGTATCATACCTGACCAATATTACCGATATAGATCCACTCAAATATGACCTTCTCTTTGAAAGGTTTCTAAATCCGGCACGTGTGAGTATGCCTGATATCGACTTAGATTTTGCTGATACCCGTCGCGATGAAGTTATTTCGTATGTCACAGAAAAATATGGCCATAATAACGTGGCTCAGATAATTACGTTTGGAACCATGGCAGCACGCGCTGCCATTCGCGATGTTGGTCGCGTCCTTGGCTACCCGTATGACTATTGTGATCGCATTGCAAAGATGATTCCTCAGTTCCGCTCGCTTGAGCAAGCACTGGATATAAACTCTGAACTCAAAGAACTGTACGACGGTGATCCACAAGCCAAACGCATGGTAGATGCGGCAAAGAAGCTTGAGGGAGCAGCCCGCCATGCATCCACCCATGCCTGTGGCGTCGTAATCACCAAACAAAAACTGACAAACTACGTCCCACTTCAGCTGTCGACTCAAGACAAAGAGAGTATTGTCACTCAGTACCCCGGGCAAATCCTTGAGTCTCTTGGCCTCCTTAAAATGGATTTTTTGGGACTTAAAAACCTCACTATCATTCAAAACACGCTCGAGCTTATTGAGAAAATCCACGGGAAAAAAGTTGCGATTCCCAAAACTGACTTTGATGACAAAAAAACGTTCGAGCTTCTCCAAAAAGGACAAACAACCGGAGTATTTCAGTTGGAATCATCGGGAATGAAACGCTATCTCAAAATGCTGAGGCCTACTGAATTTGAAGATATTATTGCTATGGTCTCTCTGTACCGGCCTGGACCTATGGAGTGGATTCCAGATTACATCGCTGGAAAGCACGGCAAAAAAGAGGCAAACTACATCCACCCTAAACTAAAACCTATTTTAGAAAAAACGTACGGTGTTGCAATCTATCAAGAACAAGTCATGAAGATTGCACAGGAACTTGCCGGGTTCTCACTTGGTGAAGCTGACCTGCTAAGAAAAGCAGTGGGCAAAAAAATCAAGTCACTGCTCATGGAACAGAAACAAAACTTTATCAAGGGATGCAAGAAAAATGGCGTAAAGATAAGCATTGCAAAGAAAATATTTGAGTTTATTGAGCCGTTTGCCGGCTACGGCTTTAACAGAAGTCACGCTGCATGCTACGCACTTATTGGCTATCAAACGGCATATCTTAAGGCACATTACCCCGTTGATTTTATGGCTGCACTGCTCACCGCCGACCAACAAAACACTGACCGCGTTGCAATCGAGATTGCTGAATGTGAACAAATGGGTATTACAGTGCTTCCCCCGGACATCAATGAAAGTTTTGCAAATTTTACTGTTGTTAAAAACACTGACGACAAACCAATTATTCGATTTGGGCTCTCAGCAATAAAGAATGTCGGTAACGGAGCAATAAAAGAAATAATCAACGTTAGAAAAAAGGAGGGTCGATTCAAATCACTCGATGAACTCCTTTCACACGTGCTCTGTAAGGATTTAAATAAAAAATCGATTGAGGCATTTGCCAAGTCAGGAGCATTTGATAGCCTTGCCGAGAGAAACCAGGTACTCGCCTCTATGGATAAGCTCCTTTCCTTTTCAAAAAACGCACAAAAGAATGCGCTTTCCGGCCAAAAGGATTTGTTTGGTAATACTAAAAAGTCAGCCGCTCTCCCCCATCTCATGCTAGATCAAGTCGAAACAGCTTCAAAAAAAGATCGGCTCTCTTGGGAAAAGGAACTTCTAGGCGTGTACGTAAGCGAGCACCCGGTTGATGAGTATAAAGATTTTTTAAGCGCTCATACAACACTCTGCACTGAACTTAAAAACAGCGCATCAGATACTAAGGCTTTGGTTGGCGGCGTCATTATTAGCACAAAAAAAATTATTACCAAAAGCAATGAACCGATGCTCTTTGCAACCCTTGAAGATCATACCGGCTCAACAGAAGTCTTAGTGTTTCCCTCAATCCTAAAAAAAGATCCTGAAATATGGAATGAAGACTCCTTGGTACTTATTAAGGGTCGTCTCAATGATAAAGACGGTGAAATAAAAGTCCTGGCAGAAAAAGTGTATCCCCTCTCTGATGAAACCATCAAAAAATGGGAAAAAAAGAAACCTCAAAACCTTCCTCAAAAAAAGAAAATAAAGGATTTTATTGAAATCGCCGTACCAAATAAGGCAACAAAGCAATTTTTTGTCTCCCTTAAAACTACGCTGGCAAATTACCCAGGCGATAAAAAAGTATTTTTAAACGTAAAAAGTCCTGAAGGTGCAATGAAACGCCTTCACACAAGTATCAATATTGATCCTCGCCCAGAGGTCATTAGTGAGATTGAGGAGCTTGTGGGACGAGGAAAAGTAACGTAAGAAAAAATTATGGCTGAAAATTCAAAAAAAGAAAGAATGTTTCAATCGATTTCTGAGATGGAGAAAGTAGAAACTCCTACTGAGCTACACAAAGTCCATGTTGTTACACAACTTGAACGACTTGCAGAAATTGAGGACAGAGAGGACGCAATTCGTACGCTCGACAAAGAACAAAATACTGACCACCTAGAACAATTTAACGCGCTACAAGAACAAGGAAGCAGTGCCAGAGAAATCCGTAGCGCTTTTTTAAAAACTATTCCAGGGGAAGATTCAGAATCCATAGAAAAAAGAATAACTATTGCAAAAGCAGTCGCTGCGGTTAACCGCGCGGAGGGTCGTGCTGAACAGTTTGCTCTTACGGTAGATGGCCTTACCCAGCTTAAACGAGACGGCGCACTTAGAGAATACATGATTTCTGAAATTAGAAAAGGCTCAAAGATGGGTGCAATTCATATTGATATTGATAAGTTCAAGCTCTTTAACGAGGTATATGGTTATAGCGGTGGTGATGATGTGCTGAGACACGTTGGACAAATCTGTAGAGCATTTGAGGGAACCGGTATGGCAGCAAGAAAGCACGATAGAGGCGAGGAACTCGTCTTTATTTTTACTGAAAACGATTTTTCTCCAGACGAAAAAAAACAAGCTGAAGAAAATTTGGAACGTATGCTTCAAAATAGAGCGGAACAAGTACTCGAAGCTATTAGAACCATAGATACCACGCTAAAAAGACAAACTGAAAATGTTAAAGAGCTTCCAAAACACATCTTTGCAACCGAAAAAATACTAAATAGCGAAGGTGAAGAGACAGTTGACAGTGTTGGGGTCACTGCAAGCGCAGGCATTACCGTACTACGTGTCCAAGAAAACTTGACGCCCAAAGACAATGCTGAACACCTTTTAGATGAAGCAGAACAAGCCGCCGTTGACGTTAAAAAACATGGATTTGAAGCAGAAGATGGTAAACGTGAATTTGGTGATGGCTCAAGAATATACTCGGATGATGTACAAAGAAGACGTAAAGTGGAGCTTACAAAAAGAAAAAAAGAAGACCTCGTCCTAAAAACCGCAAGAGAATCTGGAGAGTTTGAAACATTTCAAGAACCACGAACCTTTGTTACATCAACTGAAATCAAGGAACAAATCGAAAAAAAGAAAGACATTGAACCCAATCCAGAGCTCGCATTAAGTGGGGCTGACTTGCTAGATTTTGCTGAACTGGTTCAAGACCCCCTTGATTACGGAGAGTTTCCGGAAGTGTCTAAATTGGAAAAAGAAATTTCAGAAAGACTGCAAAATGATGAAATGGCTATTTCTGGAACAGAAAAAATATGGTGGCAATATGCTCAATTTGCCGAGGTAGAAGCGTACATATTTGGTGAAAAGGCAAACACCGATTCACTTACCGGACTTAAAAACCGTGAGATTATCGGAAAAGAATTCCACAAGCTCTTCTACAAGACAGCTAAAAGCGGAGAAAATCTAACAATAGCTATTCTTGACCTAGACCATTTTAAAGATTTAAACGACGCATATGGTCATAAAGTCGGTGATAAAGTATTAAGACAACTTGGAAGAATTCTTAAGGAAATTTTTAGGACAGATGAAGGAGAATTTAACGGCGAAGATCAAAGAAGAAAACGCGGAGATTTAGATGTGGTAGGCTCCGGAAGACGACACCACGTAAACGGTACTCCCGGAAGACAAGGTGGTGAGGAATTTGTTATTCTCCTGCCAGGTATGGATGCAAAACGTGCCAAGGAACGTATTGAAGAGAGATTTATGGAGGTATTGCGTGCTACAAAGTTTTCTGTAGATGAAGAAACCACAAAAAAAGTAACTGCTTCAATGGGTCTTGCAGATATCAAGGGGTACAGAGATGAAAAAAATGAACCAACCACCAAAAAAATGTTTGAAAGAGCAAACGTTGCACTTAAAAAAGCTAAGGTTTCCGGACGCGATCAAGTAGTAATCGGAGGAAAAGATGTAGAAGAAGAAATGAAAAAAGTCGTTTATAGTGAAGATCAAAGATAATAAAGAGTTATTAACAATTGACAGTTTAAACTATATATATTAGTGTTTTAATAGAAGGAACTATGTCTACAAGCATCTCAAATACGGAGGGACCCATGCAAAACCATGCTGCCGCAAAGCTTATGCGGCTTAAAAAGCGATTACAATTGATGGAATTAACCCAAAAATTTGGCGAACATCCTGCCGGACCAGTTTGGGCCTTTCCAACTGGGCAAGGCGCCAGTTGGTACATTACGAGTAACCAAAACGTCACATTGAACACAAAGTTTGATTTTGTTCCCGCTCCTCAAGCGCATATTATACAAAAGCCAGCCGCCGACCAGGCTGCTGCTGCTTAGGCCAAGGAAATTTTTTTTCTGCGGCCATCTTTTTTTTGAGAAACAATATGAGAGCCAACGCTGACTTAGAAAACGCACTCGCCCACTATACAGAAAATCACTTTTGTGATGTCCCCATTAAAAACGCTATTACTATTCGCTTTGGCAAAAAAGCTAAAAGACAGCTCGGATCAATCAAAATGCTTCCAGACAAATCAACCCTCATTACCATATCGGGGTTGTTTAAAGATCCCAAAGTCCCCTCCTATGTTGTTGAAGAAACTATTGTCCATGAATTTATTCACTATGCACACGGCTTTAGCTCCCCACTTAAAAAATCCTATGAGTACCCACACAAGCATGGTATAATGCGCAGAGAGTTTGAGGCTCGTGGTCTACTAGAACTCCACACAAAATCAAAAAAGTGGATCAAAGACAACTGGCAAAGCTACCTTCAAAAAAACGGTTACCACATTCAAAGGAGAAGACGCGTATACGTTAACCGTGATCCCCTCTCCCAAATTGTATCTAAACTTTCACGCTATCTTAGATGAGTGTTGATCTTGGAAAAATAAAACAAGGCCCCTCCTATAAGCCCTACCTTATCCTATTTATCATTGCATCGCTGGTACTTATCGCTTTTGTAATACATACAACCATATCAAAAGCAGAAATAACACTTCACCCAAAAGAAGATACAACCAATGCGTCACTCAATGTCACCATCTCCCCTGACGCCGATGGAAACCTCACCGCGTTCAATGCGGTAAAAGGACAAATTATTGAAAAAACAATCGACGCTACCAAAACGTTTGATGCGGTAGAAAAAAAGGAGGTCGATTCGTATGCAAAAGGAACGGTCACTATCTACAACAACAGAAGCGAACCTCAGCCACTCAAGCAAAAAACACAACTACTAAGTGATAGTGGCGTTCTTTTCAAAATTGATACATGGGCACAAGTACCCGCAAAAGGAAAAATTGATATTCCCGTTACCGCAGCAGAAAAAGGCGCACAAGGCAACGTGGCGCCAACACATTTTGTCATCGTTAAGCTCTGGGCAAACTGGCAAGAGTTAATCTATGCAGAAAGCAACACTCCCATGACCGGAGGACGTGTTGAAGACTTTGTGGTTACTGCAGAGACGATCGAGAAGGCTAAAGAAGACGTGGCAACGCAAATCATCCAAGAAGAGATTGCCAAAATCAAAGAAACGCTCCCTCCAAGTGAAATTATCGTCCCCAAAACTACACACTATGAAATTATTAACGCTACACCAAAAGTAAAAGAGGATGATATTACCCCTGCGTTTGAGGTAACAGAAAAAATAAAATTGACTCTTGTATCCTTCAACACAGCCCAAATGAAGACAATCGCTGAAGAAAAAATCCAAAAACAAATAAGCGAAGCAAAAGAAATAATATCCTTCAACACTGATGATTTATCCTACTCACTTGCCTCTATTGACGAAGAAAAAAGAAGTGCCATTGTCACCATCTCTGCATCAGCCGCAACAATAAACAAAATCCCGTCAAAAGCATTCGAGAAAGCACCGCTGCAAGGCAGAAATTACGGCGACTTGGTTGCCTACTACAAACAGTTCCCGGAAGTAGACTCAGTAGACATCGCCTACTCTCCTTTTTGGGTAACCAAAGTGCCCTCAAGCGACAGCAATATTGAAATTCTCGTCAAATAGCGGTACAGTAAACAGTAGAAGTAACTACTAGCTGTTTTTTTGTTTATTTAGGACAAAAAATATCATTTCCTCTTCAAAATCTCTCCTCCCTCTTTTTTTAGTTTTTCTCTGTGCCTCCCTCCATACACTAAAAAGTCCACTCCATGTTCATATTCTGCTATTACACCGTCAAAGCTAAAAAGAAACCGAGGCCTTAAAACTAAAAAAAGAGGGAGGAGAGATTTTGAAGAAATAGCGAAAAATAATCATCACAAAACACGCATATGAGCAAAAATAATCAACCTACACTAGAGATTAAGCGACATTCGCTCTCCCATATCCTCGCAGCCGCCGTTTTAGAGATGTTTCCTGAAGCAAAGCTTGGCATTGGCCCAGCAATAGATACTGGGTTTTACTATGATTTTGAGCTGCCTAGAACACTTATCCCAGAGGATCTCCCACTCCTTGAAGAGAAAATGAAATCACTTATCAGTCAAAACCTCCCCTTTGAAAAGGAAGTGATATCAATACCTGATGCACTTAGTGCGTTTGAAAAAGCAAATCAGCCCTATAAAATCGAACTCATCAATGAACTTAAAAAAGAAGGTGAAGATGAAGTCATTATTTACCGTACCGGTTCATTTGTTGATTTATGTTCAGGCCCTCATGTAGAATCTTCTGGTGAGCTAAACCAAAAATCATTTTCACTAGAGAAAACTTCTGGCGCGTATTGGCGTGGAGATGAGAAAAACCCCATGCTCCAAAGAATTTATGGACTCGCATTTGATACCCCAAAAGAACTACGCACCTTTGTAGCTCTAAAAAAGGAAGCTGCAAAGAGAGATCATAGAAAGCTTGGTAAAGAGCTTGATCTATTCACCTTTTCTGATCTTATTGGTCCGGGTCTCCCCCTCTATACACCAAAAGGATTCATTGTTAGAAACGAAATTATAAACTACTCTCGGGAACTCAACACGAAGATTGGCTATGAGGAGGTTCACACACCCAATATAAATAAAGCAGAATTATTTAAAGTCTCAGGGCATTACGAGAAGTATAAAGATGACATGCTCGAGGTACATTCTCATTACACAGAAGAAAAGTACTACCTTAAGCCAATGAATTGTCCTCAGCATACGCAAATTTTTGCTGCAAAAAAGAGAAGTTACAAGGACCTGCCTCTTAGGTTTTCAGACTTCGCAAATGTTTATCGCGATGAAAAACCAGGAGAACTTGCAGGGCTTACCAGGCTTAAGTATTTTGCAGTCGATGATGGGCACTGCTTTTGCTCTGAAGATCAGGTCAAAGATGAGTTTATCAAAGTTATGGATGTTATTACAGAAGCGCTTAAAACATATGGCCTTACCGACTACTCAATACGACTATCACTTAGAGATCCAGAGAAAAAAGAAAAGTACATCGGTGATGATACAATATGGGACGAATCTGAGTCATTATTAAGAGACCTCCTTACAGAAACTAACATCACTTTTAAAGAAGAAATTGGCGAAGCGGCATTTTACGGTCCTAAAGTGGATATTATCGTCAAGGACTGCCTCATGAGAGAATGGCAAATCTGTACCGTACAGATAGACAAAAACATGCCAGAGCGATTTGATCTCACCTATATAGACAAGGATGGCACAGAGAGAAGGCCAGTAATGATTCACCGTGGCATTATTGGTTCGGCAGAGAGACTCATGGCAATCCTCATAGAGGAATACGCTGGGAAGTTCCCTGTCTGGCTTGCACCCTATCACGTAAAAGTACTTTCTGTATCAGAAAAAGTGCTCAAAGAAACACACACTCTAGTACAAACGCTCAAAGATCGCGGACTTCGCATAGAAGAAGATCTGCGCGAAGAATCTGTAGGTAAAAAAATAGCTGACGCGATTAAAGATAAAGTGCCTTACATTGTTGTGTTAGGTGAGAAAGAAGCAAAATCGGGCAACATTGCCGTACGAAAAAGAGATGAAAAAGAGATCAAAGAGTACTCAGTTGATGATTTTGCCACCCTTGTTAAAGACGATATTACCAAGAGAACTATCTTTTAACGCATGCCAGCTACATTACGATCCTTTACAGACTTTGAAGATGCTTTTGGCATGGAGCACGTAAGCGCTTGTGATGTGTCACTCAAGAACATCACTCGCTTTTTAAAACACCTCAAAAATCCGGAAAAGGACCTTAAAACAATCCACATAGCAGGTACTAATGGCAAAGGATCAACAGCAGCAGTGTTGCACAGCTTGCTCATAGAACATGGGCTTAAAACGGGACTTGTTACCTCACCACACCTCATTTCCTACACTGAGCGAATTCAAATAGACCGCAAAAAAATCAGTGAAAAAAAACTGCTCGCACTCCTTAGTGAGATTTATAAAACAAGACAAAAGAACAATGTAGAGCTTACTCTCTTTGAAGCACTTACTACTGCAGCGATTTTGTATTTTAAAGAAAAAAACGTAGATGTAAGCGTTATTGAGACCGGTCTTGGAGGCAGACTTGACGCCACAAACGTGATCCCCTCTTTTGCTGAAATCATTACCCAGGTAAGCTTAGACCATCAAGACTATTTAGGAGATACGCTTGAAAAAATAGCTCGGGAAAAAGCAGGGATTATTAAAAAAAATTCGTGCGTGTTCATGCATAATCAGCCAGAGATACAAAACGTCATACAGAAGATGTGTGATAAGAAAAATGCATCATTATATATCCTAAAAAGCACTTATGTACATATGCGTAACGTTACTCAGAAATACACACGGTTTGACTACACTTCAAAAATAAACACATACAAAAATCTCAAACTCTCACTTCTTGGAGCACATCAAGCCTGTAATGCCGCACTTGCCCTGTATGCATTTGAAACGCTCGTACACAAAAAATATTTCTCCAATAAACCAAAAACTAAGAGTGTGAGAAGGGCCCTTGCACATACATCTTGGCCCGGCAGATGTCAGATAATAAAAAAAGATCCGCTTGTTTTGATTGACGGTGCGCACAATCCCGCAGGCATAAAAACGCTCATTAAGACACTACGTGATCTAGACATACAAGAACCTACTATCTTTTTTTCTTCAAAAAAAAATAAAGAGTACAAGAAAAACATAACCCTCTTACTCACCATTACTCGAGACATACTTCTTGTAGACACTGGCATACATAATCAATTAAAATCAAACGACATTCAAAAAGAGTTTCCTAGGCTACTCTCGTGTACCATGAATGAGTGTTTGGCTCAAATAACACATAACAAAAAACCGGTCATTGTGACCGGCTCGCTCTATTTTGTTGGTGAAATTTTAAAGAAATTTCCCGCTTCAGAGTGATTACTCCTCATCGTTTTGCACCATTTTTTCAACAATAATTTTACCTTTATACCGAGCATCATCACGATCATAAAACTCATACACACCTTCTTTTTGAAAGGATATGGTAAAGGATGATCCCGGTTGGATAGCATCAGTTTCAATTTCCGGTCCTGTCACAAAGTGAGTCACGGTATCTTCATTAACAAACGTAAGACTATCCCCTTCTTTGATTCTGATAAACTCTGGATTAAATTCTCCGGTGAGAATCTTAATCATACCTTCGCTAGAAACCCGCTCAACGGGAACCCCATCCTTTTGTGGCTTTTTAAGTGCACCTGTCCCTTTGGGGTTGTATCCATCTTTTACTTCACTACCGTCCTTAAACCCATCATTATCAGTATCGGGGTCACTGATATTTGTCTCGTAATAGTATTCGTCTATATTCTTAAGATCGTCTTTGTCTTGATCATACAGCGCATCGGCAGGATCAAGAGGGTTTAAGCCAAACTGAACTTCATATCCATCAGGGAGTTCATCGCCATCTGTGTCAGGCTCAAGCACGAGCGTTCCTGACGCCATTTCTTCAAGGGTCGTTAACCCGTCATTATCTTCATCAAGATAGCCAAAGGACTTTTTTTCATCGTCAGTAAAACCCGCATCGCTTGTACTAAAAAGTTTAGCGATGGTATCTCGCTGAATATATCCGACTAAAACGCCTGCAATCAAAACAAGGATCAACGCAATAAACCCAACATACGCACCCCAAGGACGTTTCTTCTTTGGCGGTTTTATTTCTCCTTTTTTTTCAGTATCCAAAGGAGGAGAAGTAAGATTCTTCTCTTCTTTAAGGGTCACCTCTAATTTTTGATCCGCGCTTTTGCCTTGCTCATCCATCTCCTTGGCATGCATTCCTGAGTCAAAGGCTGCTGCGGGAATAATATCAATCATATTTGCTATTTTTCACAAAAAATTTACTGGAGCAATACAGTTGTCGCCTCGTTTCCACCTGCATCCTCAGTAGTAATGGAAATACCGTTTAACGCTATTTCCCCTTGATTTAAGAATACTTCACCCTTCTGATCGTTGAGGAATGCATAGTCACTGTCTAAAAACTGCATTACCCCATTTAACTCACTCTTGTCTGCGTTAAAGGTCAAAAACATATCTACTTTTAGATCATCTTGATTAGATCCAGATATCGTTTTTGCCTCCAAGCTCGTATAGTACTGTTCACCTGAGTCATCTACCTCGAGCGCACCATTAAACTCGGTGCGATACGCGGAACCATCGTATTCAAAGGTAAAACTCCCTGAAACCTCACCAATTTCATTTATGGTAAGCTTTATATCATTACCAGAAACTTCCACATCTGTCAAGGCAAAACGACCTACGTAGTCACCTGGGACCGCTGAGTTAAAGCCTTTCTCATGTAAACCATTAGTGTCTGTATCATCAGGGACGTCTTGACCATCTGTATCGTCAGCTGGTTCATCGACAATTTCTTGATCATTATCTGTCGATTCATCTTGTACATCAGAAGTATCGTCCCCAATTTCGCCTTCACCATTGGGATTGTACCCATTATTTATTTCATCTCCGTCATTAAAACCGTCACCGTCAGTGTCTTTATTATCAGGGTCCGTTTCATGATCAACAATTTCTTCATAGTCAGAGATTCCATCCTCATCAGTGTCAGTTTGTTTGAGATAAGTCTCAATTTTAGTAATTTTTCCTTCAAGAAGAACCACGGTGTCACCATCTTTTCCTTTTTCAAGAAGTGCAACGCGCTTAGTAAGTTCTTCATAAATATGCATTTGATCATCAGGACCAGTAACCTCTTTGGTAACCTTCGTTTCTGTCTCTACCACGGGAGTTACTTTTGTACCCAAAAGAGTAGAAATTCCGAGTTGTTCTCTATAGAGATAAGCAAAAACACCGCTCAGTATTAAAATAAAAACGGCAAGAATAATAACTACTACAACTACTCGCTTCTTTTTGTTTTTGACGCCTCCTCCACCACCACCGCTTGCACGTGGCATGGTTTCAACATGAAAATCTTCTGCTTGTGTTTTCACAAAATCTACCTTTTCAGGATTAGAAGCTGTTTGATTTTCTTCAGATTTAGAAGACTCACGACCAGAAACATCAGAGTCTGATCTCTGTATAGTATTCATATTACATTGTTATTTTGTCTTGAACTAGAAAATCCAGATATGTTCACTCTCATTATAGCATATTTTATGAACCGAGTCAACTCCAAATAGTTCACAGTTTCCCTTTCAACGATACACAAAACACGTTACACTTACCGTGTACTATTTAACAAAATCATATGAAAGACACAATGCGAGCTGTGGTAAAAAACAAACCTGAACCAGGTGTTTCTATCACAGATGTTCCCGTTCCTGAGGCCAAAAAAGACGAAGTACTTATTAAAGTCATTAAGGCATCCATCTGTGGTACCGATATTGGTATTTACGACTGGGGTGACTGGGCAAAGGGACATATTACACCGCCAATTGTGATTGGTCATGAAGTTGTAGGAGAAATACTGGAAATAAATTCTGATGACCCAAGAGACCTTAAAATAGGTGATCTCGTATCTTCAGAAACACATATTTATTGCGGGCAATGCTATCAATGTGGCGTCGGCAATGCGCATATTTGTGAAAATATGAAACTCTTTGGTATCAGCAGAGATGGTGCATTTGCCGAATACGCAACACTCCCCATTGCAACAACCTGGAAAAACGACCCCACGATCCCCGTAGACCAAATGAGCGTACAAGAACCACTCGGAAATGCGGTTAATGTTGTTACCACTGCTAACGTTCCCGGAAAACGAGTCTTGATATATGGGCTTGGCCCAACAGGACTGTGTGCTGCTGCAGTTGCCAAAGCATACGGTGCTCATGTGGTAACCGGCATTGACCCCAGCAAATTTAGACAAAACCTCGGAAAAGAAATGGGGTGTGATGAAACATTTGATGCTGTTTCCAAGGAGAGATTGGGGTCATTTGATATTGTCCTTGAAATGTCAGGAAACAAGCAAGCAACAGAAGAAGCGTTTGAGGCTGCAAGGCTGTGCGGTACAATCATAGCTTTTGGTATCCCAAAGGAAAAAATATGTATTGATTGGGGTAAGTATATGATTAATAAAGAGCTCACCATAAAGAGCATTTTTGGTCGCATGATTTGGGACACGTGGCACAGAACCTCTGATCTTCTGCTTTCCAAAAAAGTGGATCTAGGTAAAATTATCACACATGAACTTAAACTCGAGGAATTTGAAAAAGCTATGGAGATTATGAAGAGTGGTGAAGCAGGTAAAATAATTCTTACGCCGTAAAAACACACTCAAATAGTGATTGTCATCCCGGAATCCACTTTCTTAAGTGACTATCCGGAATCGTGTGGTTTAGTCTGTAAGCAAGGAGATCCCGAATCAGTCTCAGGAAAGACTGTCCGGGATGACAGAATAAAAAATAGTATTAAGAACTCACAAAAAATTATGGATAAATACCACGTGTTTGCTCAAGAAATAGAGCAAATGAAAGAAGACGGACTCTTTAACACCATTAAAGTTATCGAGTCGAGCCAGGGTGCATGGCTTACTATTGATGGAGAGAAAAAGCTTAATCTCTGTTCAAATAATTACCTCGGGCTTGCTGCACATGACAATTTAAAAAAGGCAGTGCTAGAAGCGGTAGAAAAATACGGTGTTGGTACCGGTTCAGTACGAGCACTCTCCGGTACAAACGCTCTTCATATTGAACTGGAAGAGAAGCTTGCACACTTTAAACACGCTGAGGCAGCTCTTGCCCTTACCGGCGGCTACATGGCTAATCTTTGTGCAATACAAACCATCATTGGTAAAGAAGATATTGTTATTTCTGACGAGCTCAACCATGCATCAATCATTGATGGTGTACGACTTTCAGGAGTTAAAACAAAGTTCATCTATGCTCATGCAAATATGGATGATCTCTCTAAAAGGCTAGAAGAAGCAAAAGAAGCTCAAAAGGAATTACGGTCAGATGGTGGTCAAAAGAGAATCCTCATTATTACTGATGGAGTTTTTTCTATGGACGGTGACCTTGCTCCCCTGCCACACATAGTCGAGCTCGCCAAAAAGTACGATGCATTTACGATGGTAGATGACGCTCATGGCGAGGGAGTTTTAGGTGATCATGGTCGCGGTATTGTTAACCATTTTAACCTCGATGGTGAAGTAGATATTGAAGTTGGCACTATGTCAAAAGCATTTGGCGTTATGGGTGGATTTATTACCGGGAAAAAAGAGTTAATTGAGTATTACCGCCAAAAAGGACGACAGTTTCTTTTCTCAAACGGCCTCTCAGTTCCTGATGCAGCTGCACTTATTGCATCAGTAAACACTTTGGAAGAGTCGGACGAACTAGTGAAAAAACTGTGGGAAAATGCTGAGTATCTCAAAAAAGAGCTTAAGGCCCTTGGGTTTGACACCGGTAAAAGCGAAAGCCCTATTACCCCCGTCATGATTGGTGATGAAAACACCGCAAAGGATTTTAGCACTAAACTCTTTGAAAACAACATATACGCAACGGCCATTAAGTTTCCTATGGTACCAAAAGGAACCGCACGAATCCGAGTCATGCCTTCCGCATCGCATACCAAAGAAGACTTAGACACCGGTATTGCCGCATTTGAGAAGGTCGGTAAAGAATTGAACGTTATTTCATAACATTGTTATCGTACGGGTGCGCCGCGGCGCACCCGTACGATACATAGGCACGTCCGTACAATAGACGCGCCCCTACGATAACAAACGAAAAAACGCCCGCAAGGGCGTTTTTATATTGATATTCGTACAAATGTTATTGATTCAACGTAAACGTTCCACCATCCTTTAAAAGCCATGGCACTTCACGCGATGGAACCAGATTCCATGTTCCAGAAATCGATCCGTCTCCCTTTGATTGCCCGTTAAGCTTTAATGCATAATCAACGCTATCCTGCTGAAAAAATCCTTTTACAGAAAGCTCAGAAGTAAAAACGCGGGTGCTCTTACTATACGTAAATGTACCCTTACCTCTACTAAAAACCGGGTCACCTCCACCTGCACGTTTGAGATTATACGTGGCCAAAATGGTGCCATCATTATTGATTGTAAACTCAAGATCATCTGCAGTATACTGTGCTCCAGTCATTATACCCTTCCAGGAACCAGCAACGTCTGCAAAATCACTCCCACCCCCCTGATCGGTAGTGCTTCCGTCTCCGATCTTGCCTTCTCCACTTGGATTATAGCCTTTTTGTACTTCTATCCCATCTCTAAACCCGTCTCTATCCGTATCTGGATTGTCTGGATCGGAACCATATTTATACTCTTCACTGTTGTTTAGCTGATCAAAATCAGGATCATCAAACGCATCTGCGGGATCATTGGGATTTAACCCATGGTTTGTCTCCCAGTCATTTGGAAGACCATCTTTATCTAAATCAGTCGCCTGCCCGGTACCAGTACCTTGTTCATTAGATGGAACAACACCACCCTGCTCCTCAACAACATCTTTATCAAGTGACGGTTTTACCCACCTGTTGTACACAAAAACACCACCAAATACCAATCCCCCCAAAATAAGTACCACAATAAGAACCGTTACGATTTTGTAGAGTAAAACCTTGCGTTCAGAAGACGCAATAGTCTTATCTGAAAGTGATTCCATTATGTCCTCTGGACTCCCTCCTTGCGGCACTTCCTCAAGCGGGGCATCAGCAATGGGAGCTCCTGGTTCAGGTACCTCTGGTGTTTTTTCAGCAAACGGCTCAGGTGGCAATGAAGCCTCATTAGACGACTGAGGTACACCTTCAATTGGCTCCATGCTTGGAGTGGGGGGCTCTTTTTGCAAAGAAGGATTAGGACGTGGTGCTTCTTTTGGCTTTAATACATCGTCCATGAGAGGTTTATCTGGGGGTACATTCCCCTGCATCGGAGCTTCAGCCGGCTTAGGCTGAGCTGCGGGTTCCGGTGCTGCTGCCTGCGGCTGTGGTTTCATAGTAGGCTCAACTGGTTTTTGCGGCTCAGGTTGCTGTTTATTAGGTTCACTTGCAGAGGGAACCTTTGGTTCAGGTGGACTCGCTGGCGTCTGCGGCACTCCTCCTTGTCCGGAAAGTGGCAAATCCTGCGGCGCCTGTGCTTTTTTTTGTGGTTGATTTGAGTTTGGCATATTTTTTGATTATCTAGGTAGTAGTATAGCACAAATGTATTTGACTTTTCCATGGTTTCTCGATATCGTTTAGAAACCCTAAAAACCATTTTGTATGAATTTCTTTATCAAAACATTTGGCTGTCAGATGAACAAATCAGATTCTGAGCGCATTGTCACCACCCTACAAAACGCTTCCATGACTCACGTTGACTGCCCAGAAGATGCTGATGTGATTATTCTAAACACCTGCTCAATAAGAAAGTCTGCTGAAGATCGCGTATTTACCTTTTTATCGCGCAATAAAAAGTCAGATGGTCCTACCATTGGTGTTACCGGCTGCATGGTCAACATACAGAAAAAAAAGCTGAGCGAGAAGGCATCGTTTTGCTTTGAAATAAAAGATTTAGAGAATTTACCACAAATAATAGGAAAACAAACCACTAAAGCAGTAACAATTGATTCTGCAGACTACTTAAACATTGCTCCTAGCCTTGAATCAAAAATCCATGCGTATATCCCAATCATGAGCGGCTGTGATAATTTTTGCTCATACTGCGTTGTCCCCTATTCTCGAGGTCGAGAAGTATCACGAAAATCAGAAAACATCATTCAAGAAATCAATGAACTGGTGAAAAAGGGATATAAAGCGTTTACACTCATTGGACAAAACGTTAACTCATACGGCAAAAACCTTGAAGAAGATATTAATTTTGAACAACTGCTCAGAAGAATCTGTGCAATAGATGCTGATTTTTGGATATGGTTTGTATCATCACATCCTAAAGACATGTCAAAAGAATTGATCAACACCATAGCACGTGAACAAAAACTGTGTTCGTATATTCACTTTGCGGTGCAATCAGGATCAGATACTATTTTAAAAGCAATGAATCGTCATTATACCCATAATCACTGCATTGAACTCACGGACTATATTAAGGCTACAATCCCAAACGTATCCCTCTCAACTGATATCATAGTTGGATTCCCCGGTGAGACTACAAAAGATTTTGATGATACGCTCGATTTATGTAAACGAATCGACTTTAACATGGCGTACATTAGCAGATTTTCTCCCCGTCCGGGAACTAAGGCAGCATTACTGGAAGAAACGGTCTCGCCACAGGGAAAAAAAGAACGTGAACATTTGATACTGGATATCTTAAAAAACAAAAATATACAAAACAATAAAAAGATGATTGGAGAAACAGTCACCGTACTCATAGACAAACAAATTGTCACTAAAACACGCGAAGAAAAAAACACTCTCTATATTGGCAAAACGGCACCGTTTAAAACAGTTAAATGTAACTCCAAAAAGCCTATAGAAACCGGCCAGTTTGTTAGAGTAGCAATAACAAATGCACGTGACTGGGGGTTTGAGGGAGAAGTGGTACGCGCATGAAAAAAATAATCGTCATATTGGGACCAACCGCATCAGGGAAAACCGATTTGTCTTTATTCCTCGCAAAAAAATTCCAAGGATACATTATTTCCGCTGATTCCAGACAAGTGTATACCGGTATGAATATAGGGACCGCAAAAACAAGTGAGAAAGAGAGAAAGTTAGTCCCCCATTATCTTATTGATATGGTACGTCCTGATGAAGACTATACCGTTTCTCACTTTAAAAAAGATTCAAAGAGCATTATTGACACCAAGCAAGGTCTCCCCTTCTTGGTCGGAGGAACAGGCCTCTATATTGATGCGTTAGTTAAGAATCTCAATTTTCCAAACATTCCACCTGACAAAAAATTAAGACACACGCTTGAGCAAAGAATTAAAAAAGATGGCCTCAAAACACTCTACAAAGAACTTATTACATTAGATCCTGATTCAAAAAATATTGTCGATCCAAAAAATCCCAGACGGGTTATTAGAGCACTCGAGGTATGTAAAAAATCAGATAAACCTTTTTCCTTTTATTACAAACCTGGAGAACCTTTCTTAGAACCGCTCTACCTTATGCCAAAGATCTCACGGTTTAATCTGTACAAACAAATCAACACGCGTGTAGATAAGATGATTGAGGAAGGTCTCATAGATGAAACAAAAGAACTGCTTAAAAGATATCCTAAAAATCTACCAGCACTTTCTTCGCTTGGATACAAGCAATTATTCCCCTATTTAGACGGTGAAATTGAGCTAGATCACGCAATCAAAGACATAAAGAAGGAAACAAGAAGATATGCAAAAAGGCAACTTACTTGGTTTAAGCGATACAAAAATGTTCACCAGATCAAGAATAAGGAAGAGGCTGTGTCTCTTATTGAAACGTTTTTAAAATAAAAAAAACGTACGGGCGCCCCTTGTGGGCGCCCGTATTGAATGCGATACAATTATTAGATGGGCGCCCACAAGGGGCGCCCCTACTGTTTACTTTCTATACCCAACCTCTATGTCCGTACCACCTCTGAATGATTTCAGGTAGGCAAAGAAGTCGGTGTTTTCTATAGGTTCTTTGTTCATTTCAAACGCTCTCACCTGAGGGCCGCCGCCAAATCCGGGACCTGAGACTGCCTCAGCAAATCCATCTTGGTCAACGTCGCCGAGTGATCCATTGGTACCAACATGCGCGTCATATGCTTTGTTTTCCATGATGATGTTTCGTCTCTTGTTCCATCTGTAGACCTTCATGTATGCTTGTGCGCCTTCAGCAACGGTTGCCATAATTTCATCTTTACCATCAAAATCAGTGTCGCCTGCTGAAACGTCTATGCCGCGTCTGACATCCTCACGCTCCCATCCAAGACCATAATGTGGGAATGCGTAGAGATCACCTTTAAACGCTCCGTCTGCTTCAAACATTCGTATATGAGGATCGCCTGATGGTCCGGCACCGGTTACTACCTCTGCTTTACCATCGTAGTCAAAGTCACCCATAGCTACAGTTCCACCAAATTCTTGTCCAGCCTCGTATGCTCGCCACTCACCAACAATGTCTCTAGGATTGTTGTAACGATACACCTTTACCCAAGTCTCACCGTTTCTAAATTGCATCATAGCAATTTCATCTTTACCATCACCGTCAACATCACCTGCGGCAACATCCGCACCGGTACGTGAGTCAGTGCCAAACGGAAAGTAATCAATAGGCTTTGCGACACCGTTTGGTGAGAATACTCTCACGTGAGATGTACATCCTTCACCGGATCCAACAATGACTTCATCAGTACCGTCACCGTTTATGTCACCGGTAGTTACTCGTGCACCACAGCGTAAGTCCTTGGCAAATGCATTCCACTCAGCTTGCATATTTCCATTCTTGTCAAATACTTTGACATCAGGACCACCTGTTTTACCGGGGGCTGTTGCTATGAAGGGAGTTTTATTTGCCGTAGACGTTGGAAGAAGAATATTTACCGAGTATACTTCAGATACGTTTCCGCTGTCATCAATCGTAATATACTTAAGTACAGTATCCTTAACAAATGACAGCGTCTCACACTTCTTAAGTTCTTTTGAATTTTGATTTGGATTTGAGCCATCAACTGTGTACCTGACCTGTTTGATGCCACTCACATCTAATACACCAACCTGCACCATTCCCTTAGCTTGATATGTTTTGTCGTCATTTTGCCATACACCACTTGGGGCTTTGAACCTGAGAATACCACCTGGACCACCAGGAACTATAGCAAGTGCTCTAAAGTCCCATGAATCGGTTGTACAATTTTGCAACACAAACCGGTCACAAATCGTTACATCAATAGTGACAAACTCACTTGAAGCAAAATCCTTGTCCGATTGAACAGTCCAGTTGTACACTCGCGCGTTTGTCTCAGTAGCAGATGCAAGCGTTTTGCCAATCGTTAAATTAGCATGCTGTCCACTCGTTTGACCAGTAACAGTTACCGCAATAGTTCCAACATCGTTTCCCGTTTCATCATCAGTTGTGGTAAACTTCATTTCCGGACGTGCAACGATTGCTCCAGATAAAGGCATGGGATCACGGTTTGATACTTCAGGCTTGGTATAGTCTTTAAAACGATACGCCTGTATATAACTGTCTGTAGCTCCATCATAGTCATACCCAAGCGCATACATATTGTTGTTGTAATTTGTAAGCGCAATTACAGGTTCATTTGTTGCTTTAAAACTCCCTCCTTGCATATTTGCCAATTCCCAAGTTTTCGCATCCGGATCTTGTAGACGATACACGCTTGCCTTCCTATTGGTATCAAATACCGTCGCCCACACGTATCCATTCAGCTCTGCAATATCCCATACATGTTGGTTATTTGCTGATCCAAAGCCATTCTGATTTATCTGCTTCATTGAGTCATGTGCACTTCCTTCAACATACTGCCAAAGCTGCCCACCTGTAGGATGGGATGTTCCAACGTATACTTTCCCGTAGGTGAAAGCAACCCCCCATGCAAGTACATTACCCGGATCACCAAACCCATCTTTATTTCCTTGTGGACCTAGCTGCTCCCAAGTTTGCATATTCCCTACACTTGCAGTATAAAACTGGATACCTGAGCTACCCATAAAAGTACAGTATGCTCGACTTTCAGAAACATCACACCGCTGAGAATCAGTAGTTGTCGCGCCAAACTGTCCATCCTCACGAGATGCAACATGCGACCATGTACCTGATCCTTCGTTATATTGAAGCAAGACTGCTCCTGAATGACCTGTATCAAAAGTACCAAAGGCATACAGAGTACCTTCGAGCACAAACAAGTCAGTAATGTTTGAAAGGTCACTTCCATACCCAAGCCCCGTTGTACCCAACTTATTTGCTGCAGTACAGCCTACTTGCCCATTGTTTATTTTAACAACGGAAGCACCATTTGTTTCATCAAAAACTGCTGCAACGTAATCACCTTCAAAATCAACCGATGCAGTAAAATATTCTGCTTCAGCAGAAGCACCACAGGCATCCTCAGTAATCTGTGTCCATGAATTTTGACTATTAACATATTCGTATCGCCAAAGTGATGGCAATATCGGATCGGTCCTTCTTGCAGTAGCATAAAGATAGCTTCCGGAAGCCGTTAAAGTATCTGTGGCTTTACCAATATTTGCTGCATTTGCATTAATTCCCACTGGGGACACTTGATCCCAATTTTGCGTGAGTGCCTCAGCCTCTTTTGCACTCAAATCTAAATCCTGTGGTTGATTTGGAACCACATAGTAATAGGTTGCAAAGGACATAACCCCTGCAAGAACAAGCGCGACAAGCGCTTTAACTCGATGTTTCTTCATTGTATTTAGTTTTATTTTTGTTTTTTTGTAAAGAACGCTTTTTGAGTTGCTTTTATTGTAGCATAGATTTGTGCCCGTGTCAATTGTGTGTTATCCACCAATAATCTTAGTCTTCAGAATTTCCATTACCTTTTGAGGGTTGGCACTCCCTTTGGTCTTTGCCATAACCTGTCCCATCAAAAACTGCAATGCGCTCTCTTTGCCCTCTTTAATACTCTCTACAACTTCATTATTTTCTTGAATAACCGTATCGCAAACCAGTGAAAGCTCATCAATATCATCAACCTGCTTTAAACCCTTCTCATTCATAATGTGCGTGGGGTCATTGCCGGTCATAAACATCTCTTTTAGTATCTCTTGGGCTGCACTTGAGTTTACCTTCTTTTCATATACCAGCGCGATAAGCTCAGCAAAGTTCTCTGCAGTTATCTTTATTTCTTGAATTTTGACCCTTTCTGGTCTCATTAGGCCGTAGAGTTCAGAAAGAAGCCAATTTGAAGCAAGCTTTGCTAGTTTTTTCTTCTCATCATCTTTTTTTGACTCTTTGCCCTCAAGTGTGCTTGCCCACTCAATAAGCTCTGAGAGAGTGTTTTCAAAAAACTCTGCGACATACTTATTGGCAATGATTGTCCCGGCTTCTTTTTTAGAAATACCATACTCTTCCACGAACCTTGCTTTTCTTTCTTCTGGCATTTCCGGAAGTGTACGCTTAATCTTAGAAACAAGATCACTGGATAAGACGATTTTAGGAATATCCGGTTCAGGAAAATACCGGTAGTCAGGTGCATCTTCTTTACTCCGCTGAGAAACACTTGCTTCCTTGTCATCATCCCACCCTCTAGTTTCATGAATCAGCCGCTCCCCTTTTTCATACGCTTCTTTGTGTCTCACTGCCTCAAACTCAATCGCTTTTTTAAGACTTCTAAAAGAATTGAGGTTTTTTATTTCAGAAATCTCCGTAACCTGGTTTCCGTCACCATCATTTAAGCTGATGTTCATATCAAACCGCATGTGCCCCTTTTCCATATCAACATCTGATACGGAAATATATCTGCATACCTCCTGAACCTTCTGAGCAAGTAAATACGCTTCCTCACTTGAGCTAATATCTGGTTCAGTAACTATTTCTATAAGCGGCGTTCCGGAGCGATTATAGTCAACGAGGCTATAATTAGCACCAACTGGATGTACCAACTTTCCTGCATCTTCCTCAAGATGCACACGTCTGAGTCTCACACGTTTCTTATCATCGTCTAGTGGAACATCAATGAATCCTCCCACGCAGCAAGGCTGATCATATTGAGAAATTTGGTAGCCTTTTGGCAGATCGGGATAAAAATAATTTTTCCTATCAAACTTGGTTTCATGAGGAATCTCAGAGTTAAACGCAAGCCCTGCTTTTATTGCATATTCAATAGCCTTCATATTAGGTACCGGCAATGTCCCCGGATGTCCCATACAAAGCGGACATACATGTGTATTTGGTGCTACATTAAACGAGTCATTTGAACAACTACAAAACAACTTACTTTTTGTTGAAAGCTGAATATGGACCTCAAGCCCAATGACAATCTGAGATGACGTAGAGCTCATTTCTTGAAATGTTAGTTATAGATCTAAAAATGGATCAACGACGCGCATAATGTCTTTATGCACGTTCTCTTTCTCTTGAGCGGCATTTATTGGTACCCAGCCATACTGCGCCGCCAATTCATTATGAATCTCTGTGCATCGCTCCACGAGTTCATCATCTTCCTCGTGCAAATGCCCCTTCTCGACCGCATCGGTGTAACGTGCACCTCGAAGCAATATCCCTAGATCCTCGGGATATAAGTCCTTATTTATTTCTCTTAACGTCTCCTTGGGAACCCCATGTGCCATCCCCCATGCAATGCCAGTGCCTATATAGTCTTCTGCAATGACCACAATGCCCTCTTGTAGCTTTTTAAACAATTGTTCTTCATATTGATGCCGATTAAGCGCATACCAGAGCTGCAATTCTTTTGGCGAAACTTTTTTTCCTTTACGCAAAACCTCATTGATATACTCACCACTTGGGTTGATGTCATAAATCGGGTACTTTAAATGCTCTGCATCATACCCAAGCTCCTGTACAGATTCAACAAGCATGTTGGCTTGAGTTGTTTTTCCGCAGTTGTTTACCCCGTAGAGAACAATAAGGTTCCCCGGATATTCTTCTTGGTCTTGAAGATTATTCATATGTTACAAAATCTCAAACCGCACTGAAACAGTTTTTACAATTTCTTGCTCGCCCGGTTCAATTTGTGGCTCTGGCGGTGCTTCTGCATCCGCTGTTTCTTTTGCTGCAACCCCTGAATAATTAAACCCGCCTGGCGTTGATCCTTCCGAGATAGAAATAATCGCACCTACCTTTTGATCGACAGCTCCTGCCATCATTTCTGCTCGCTGTTTTGCATCTTCAATGGCTTTTACTCGTGCTTCATCCTCCAATTTTTCTCTGTCATCAACGGTAAATGAAAGACTAGAAACCTTAGTTGCGCCACTTTCTGTGGTTTTTGTAAGAAGCTCTCCTGCTTTTTCTGTATCTCGTACCTTCACTGTCAGCGTTTGTGTTGCGGTATAGCCATCTATCTCTCTATTATAACTATCATCATATTTGTATTTTGGCTTTACGTCATAAGACGATGTGACCAGATCCTCATCATCTATACCTTCATCTTTGAGCATGGAAATAACACGATTCATTCTATTTGTTGCATCGTCCCTTGCTGCTTCAAGTGTACTTGCCTCGGAATTCACCGTTACAGTAAACGACGCAATGTCAGGCACTGCTTCTACTGTGCCGGTTCCGGAAACGGTGATACCTCTGTCTTCTTCCTTACCGGGAATGCCGGAAAGCTGTACTTTAACAGAATCTTTAACTAAAAACAGAACCAGCCCTGCACCAAGAATAAAAATAAGCACAATCATCAAAAGCACCGAGACAATATTCATCACTGAATTTTTTTCCTGAGCCATTTTGTTTTATTTAGTATAGTTATTCTTTTCTTTAGTATACCAATCAAACGAAGTATACGCAAAAAAACTACTTGCCGCTTGAACCAAATCCCTTCTCTCCCCGATCGGAATCTGCAAGATAATTGACAATCTCTATTTTTGGTTTTTCAACGCGCTGCAGAAGCAATTGTGCAATCCTGTCGTGTTTTTTTATTTCTACGTACTGAGACGTAGTATTATACAAAATCACTTTAATTTCTCCCCGATACCCCTCGTCAATCACTCCACCAAATGTGGTGAGTCCTTGTTTTAATGCCAGGCCGGATCTATCCCAGACAAGCCCTACGTGACCTCTGGGCAATGCAACAGAAATGCCCGTACCTACCGCTCTACGCTCACCTGGCGCAACTAACGTATCTTCGCAGCTATACAAATCAAGTCCGGCATCAGTGTCATGATTGTATGTCGGAATCATTGCATCTTCTATAAGCTGCTTAATCTTGAGTTTTCCGTTTGAAAGCATAGAGATTAGATCTTAACTCGAACAGAAGGCCCCATTGAAGAGCAAAGAACTACCTTCTTTAAAAAGACTCCCTTAGATGAAGACGGTTTGTTTTTTTTGATAATAGCAAGATAGGCTTCGGCATTTTCAAGCAGTGCGTCTTTCCCAAACGAAACTTTACCAATGACCTGGTGCATATTGCCTCCGTCATCGTTTCTAAAACTGACTTTACCTTGAGAAAGCTCTTTAATCACATTTGCTGGATCCGGCGTCACCGTCTCATTTTTTGGGTTAGGCATAAGTCCTTTTGGTCCTAAAATCTTAGCAACCTTACCAAGAAAGCGCATCATATCAGGGGTTGCGACAGCAATATCAAAATCACACTTCCCGGACTTTTGAATCTTGTCAATAAGCTCTTCAGAGCCAACAAGTGCTGCGCCCGCATCTTCTGCCTCTTTTACTTTGTCTTGCGGCACGAACGCGGCTATTCTAAGCTTTTTACCCGTACCATGCGGAAGGGTAACTGTGCCTCTCACTAGTTGATCTCCTTTTGATGGATCAATCCCAAGTGCCATATGTAATTCAACCGATGAGTCAAACGATGTTTTGGATGTCTCAATAACTTTATCAACGGCATCTGCTAACGAATACTCATCTGCACCTATTAATTCTTGCGCCTCTGTATACTTCTTACCTCTTTTTGACATATATGTAGTGTTATGTGGTGCAAACCCATGTACCAGACCTAACGGTCGGCACTTGGTCCCACATGACTTATTAAATGAGTACAAACGATATTTGTACCTTCGTAGTGTAGCAGGAAGAAACGTACTGTTCAAGAGGTATTTTGAGTTAAAAATTGTTAGCTCCAGTTTCCTGGCTGGAAACTGTATGATGTGATGATCAAGATACTGAAGCCAACAGCAGTCTATTCTTTGTCTCTCTCCTCCTTATTCAAAACAATAAGCGAAACAACGTTTGTAACCGTAAAAATTGCATTAACCACTATACCAATCATTAAAAATAAGGGCATGTGTCCTAAAAAAGCACCATAGACAACAAATTTATGATTTGCCGGAAGCCAATCGATTTGCTTAAGCTTGTTAAGCTCAGCGTAGTCATGGAAAAAGTATGAAAACGCATCAACAAGCACCACTATAAGCGCAAGTTCAAATGATATCCATCCACCAAACGCCAGCGCAATTATCCATCCTTCTCTTAAAACCCTATCCGCTAAAAAATCATAAATAGCCCCACGCTTTGTTGTTTTATTTAAATGTCTTGCAATACCACCGTCAAGAAAATCAAAAAAATAGTCAAAAATAATGGCAAACCCTCCCCACATAAACATACCAGTATAAAAAAAGTACCCAGCAAGTACTTTAAAAACTGCTGACAAAAATGTCAGTCGATTTGGCGTAAATCCCCATGAATAGAGCACTCTAAACGATTTTCGAGGAATTTGCTTGTCAGTCTTCTTTTTTGCCCAGGAGATAAACATATAAAACGTTTTACAAACAAACAAAGCGCCCTTCAGGCGCTTTCAACAATACCATGTTTTGTCACTGTGTTAAAGCCTAACCCTTAACTTCAATCCCCATACTTCGTGCTGTTCCCGCAATAATCTTGGTTGCTGCGTCTAAATCATGTGCATTAAGATCTTGCATTTTACGTTCTGCAATCTCCTGAGCTTGTTTTTTGGTAATCTTTCCTACTTTATCTTTATGAGGCTCCGCGGAAGCTTTTTTAAGACCAGCAGCTTTTTTAATAAGTTCTGCAGCAGGCGGTGTTTTTAAGACAAAATCAAAGCTTCTGTCCTCATAGACAGTAATTTCAACAGGGATTACATCACCACCCTGATCTTTAGTTTTGTCGTTAAACTGCGTACAAAAATCTTGAATATTAATGCCGTGCTGACCAAGCGCTGGCCCAACAGGAGGAGCTGGATTCGCCTTCCCTGCTTGGATCTGAAGCTTGATCATCGTTTTTACCTCTTTTTTTGCCATAATCATGAGAGTTACAAAGTTTCTAATGTCGAATACCGTTCATTCTACCAAAGAATCTTGGTATTTGTAAAGATTAAATAATACTTTTCTTAAGGCCAAGTAAATAGCCTACAGTGTTTGAAATAATATGAAAACAAGGAACAAAAATCACTCCTCCAATAACGATGTCGAGTGGAAGCGGCACAAACGGAAGAACAAACAGTATCGCGCCAAAGTACGCATCGAGCTGATCCCACGGGAAAAACGGCTTCCCCGGAGCAACGCTTAGCCTCCGCTTAATAAGGCTTTTAACCGCGTCACCAAAAAGAGCACCAAACCCCATCAATAAACCAAGAAGCCATCCAGGGAACACATCAAAATCCACAACAGAAATCGTCCTGAACACTTCAAAATTATGATACAACACCCCCTGGAGCGTTCCAATGATGACTCCTGCAAGCGTCCCAAAGAGAAACCCCCGAAACGTCTTATGGCTACCAAAAATTGGTTTTCCGCGCCACTTTTTTCCGAGGTCAATAGGAACCGCCAAAACAGAAAAATGATTCTTAAGCAATACCGGAGCCATATTTGCAAGCGCACCAGGCAAGCACAGCCAGAGCAATTGTAGTAAAAACAGAAGTACCCCCATAGGGTGTTACAACTTTTTAACTTGTAGATAATCAAGTTCAACTGGTGTTTCGCGGCCAAACATGTTCACCAGTACTTTTATTTTTCCTTTTTCTTCATCAACAGACTCGACACGACCATCAAAGTCCTTAAATGGTCCATCAGTAACTTTGACCGGATCGCCATTTGAAAGTTCAATGGTATATTTAGGTTCCTCAACACCCATACGTTTCTTAAGAAGATCCATCTCTTCTTGCTCAATAGGTGTTGGTGTTGTTCCTGACCCAACAAAACCCGTGACGTTTGGCGTATTTCTAACCACGTACCAGGAATCATCGGTAACTATCATCTCAACCAAAACATAACCGGGATACACCTTTTCTTCAACAATATGACGTTTACCGTTTCTAATTTTGATCTTCTTTTCTTTAGGGACAATGATATTAAAAATCCTGTCCTTCATGTTCATGGACTCAATACGTTGGTCCAAATTTTCTGCAACGTTTTCTTCATACCCGGAATAAGTATGTAAAACGTACCACGCTCGCTCCTGTTTTCCTACTTGCTTAGGCATATAGACGAATTAATATTACAATAGTTAATAATCAATTTTATATTCAAAGAAAAGTGTGGTGTTATATCACTCTCTCAAGAATTCCTTGGAAGATTAAGTCTAATACTCCAAGATACAACGCAGTACCAAGTGATATACCAATAACAATTGCAGTGTGTCTAATAAGCTCTTGCCGTGTAGGCCAGACTACCTTAGAAAGCTCTACACGTGCTTCTTTTAAAAAGGTAACGACTTTGTTCTCAGTTAGACTAAATGTCATAGGTCAAAATGTTACAAATGATATAGAGTAAGTATACCAAATTTTTGAGTTTTTTAAAAAGCCCCTGCCGGGCTCTTTATGTAATAATAATACCATACTCAAAGACAATGTCAACAGCAAATATAGCGGATACTTTTATTCTCTTTCAACTCCCAGCTCTTCTTCAAGAGCAACTATTGCTTCAAGAAAACTGTTCTGTTCTTTTTCAGTCATACGTTCGTTATTTTGACGATACGTTTCTTGGAGTGCTTCCAGCCGCTCCCTCTTGGCGTGCTCACTGGTATCTCGTTGACTTTTAAGTACTCTTTCAATTATCTCAACCACCGCTTGCCATTTTTCCTTCTCTTCCAGATCAGTTTCTTTAGCTAAAGTCTTTTTGGCGTCCTCAAGATCTTCTTCTGTATACCCCCTTAATAGGTCAGAGGCTTCCGGGAAAGATTCCTGCCCCTGTACCTTTGCTTCAGACTCTTCAAATACGTCTGACTCCCCTGTGGCAGATCTATAGTGTTGCTTGGCAGAAGACGCTTTTTCACCACTTTGTGCACTTCTTAAGTCATGTTGACGCTTTTCTTCTATGCTTCGTTCAATCATTGCAACAACTTTCCTATATTTTTCTTTTTCGTGAGGATCCTGCTCGTGTTCGTACTGCTCTGTTGCACTTTGGAGCAACACAAAATTATCAACATCACTCGGAAGTGGTAATCGTTCATCCATATTTCTCGGTGTTTCTTCTTGAGGAAAGACATCCCCTGGCATACCTTCCTTCATCGTCTTATATTACGCGTGTTATTTACCTACTGTCCGGGCCCAACTGTTCTTGAAGCTTGTCAATTGCCAGAAGAAAGGCCCCACGCTCCTTATCACTCATGTTATCTTTATTTTGTGTGTATGATTCTTGTAGCTTTCGTAAACGTTCTTTAGGTGGTAGGCCTGATTTTTCCTGAGATGCGTCCTCATCCTTGTTCCCCTGCTCTAAGAGAGCCAATTGTGTTTCATATCGAGCCTTAATCTCAGGATCATCGATTTGAGCTATTACTTCTTTTAATACACTCCGTGTCTGATCAGCGTCAAAGTGGATCCTCTCTTTCATAGGATCTCGATTACTCCTGTCATAGGGAGTATCCCCCTCTTCTTCTACCATTGGTTGAACTTCTTCAAAACTCTGTAGGTCTGTCTGTGTATTTGCATTCTCTCGTCGTCTCGCATCTTCTTCCATCTGACGATCCCTTGCGACAATCCCTTGCTTAAACATGTCAATTAACATCTGATATTCCTCAACCCTCTTTGGATCCTGTTCTGTAGCCATCAACTCCTCAGTACCTCTGATTAAGTCTTCAAAACTCTGTTCCATCAGTGGTACGTTTACATCAAATTGAGAAAATCCTGATGAAGCTTCTTCTGCTTGCATGTCATTTCCTTCTTGCGGATACTCATCTTGTCTTTTTTCTTTCATCTGTGTATTAAACTTTTTTGCTTCTTCTTCAAAGGGGTCCATCCCCTGACCTTCGTGTGGCATAATTTTGTATTATTTTTGAAATTGTTTTTATACGTCAAGATTCTTTACATCAACAGCGTGTGTTTGGATAAACTTTCGTCTGGGAAGCACTTCATCTCCCATCAATGTATCAAATATATTATCCGCTGCTTCAGCATCTTGAACGCTAACCTGATACATAACCCTGTTTTCTGGGTCCATAGTAGTATCCCAAAGCTGCCGTGGATTCATTTCTCCAAGACCCTTGTACCGCTGTAGATGCACCGCTCCAGAAACAGCTTCTTTTTCATCTGTTGATTTGCCCTTTGAACCCTTACTAAACGTCTCAAATATTTCTTCTTTGTCCTGCTCAGTATACGCATACTGCACTTTTTTCCCTCGTTGGATTCGGTAAAGCGGTGGTGCGGCGATATACAGATGCCCTTCATCAATAAGCTCTTTGAAGTGCCTAAAAAAGAGCGTCAAAAGGAGCGTTCTGATATGAGCCCCATCAACATCAGCATCCGTCATAATAATAACGCGGTCATAGCGAAGCCTTTCTAAATCAAACGTATCACCAATGCCAATGCCCAATGCAATAATAAGCGTTTTTATCTCTTTTGACGCAAGCATTTTATCTATGCGAGCCTTCTCAACATTTAAAATCTTTCCTCGAAGCGGCAAAATTGCCTGAAAGTTACGATCTCTTCCCTGCTTTGCACTACCTCCAGCCGAGTCACCCTCAACAATAAAAAGCTCCGATCTACTTGAATCTTTGGTGCTACAGTCGGCAAGCTTTCCCGGAAGCGTAAATCCGTCGAGCGCGCCTTTTCTGATAACCGTTTCCTTTGCCGCTTTTGCTGCTTTTCTTGCTTTGGCAGCAAGAAGACACTTACCAAGAATGGCTCGCGCATCGTGTGGATGCTCATCAAGATACTCGTCTATCGCTTTTGACACGACTGCGTTAACCGCTGTTCTCACCTCAGTGTTTCCTAGCTTAGCCTTAGTCTGACCCTCAAACTGAGGGTCTCTGAGGCGCACAGAAATGACAGCGGTAAGTCCCTCTCGTACATCATCCCCTGTTAATGTCTCTTTTTTATCTCTAATAATCTCATTTTTAAGTGCATAATCATTGAGAGTTCGTGTTAATGCAGTCCTAAACCCAACAAGATGCGTACCTCCCTCAGGTGTATGAATGTTATTTGCAAAACACAGCTCGATGCTGTTAATTTCGTTTGTGTACTGGAACGATACCTCAACTTCTACTCCTTCTTCCTCTTTTATGACATAAAAAGGGGTCTCATGAACGATTTTTTGCCCTTTATTTAAGAAAGAAATATACGATTTGATACCTCCTTCAAAATAGAATGAGTAGATGCTCGGTAATGCCTCCTCGCGTTTGTCCACAAGAGAAATGCGAACCTTCTTGGTGAGATATGCTTGCTGTCTAAGTCGCTTTTGTATTTTCTCAAAGTTGTATTCAATTTTCTCAAAGATCTCGGGATCAGCCTCAAAAGAAATGCTCGTGCCTGTTTTTCTCGTTTTCCCTACAACCTTAAGCTTATGCTTTGCTCCTCCACGCGCATATTCTTGGGAATAGACCTTCCCATCCCTATAAATCTCCGCCTTAAGCCAACTCGATAGTGCATTAACCACAGACACACCCACGCCATGCAGACCACCCGATACCTTATATGCTTTTGAATCAAACTTACCTCCTGCGTGCAGCGTGGTAAGAACTGTCTGAAGCGCCGATGTACCCGTTGCTTTATGTTTCTCAACAGGAATCCCTCGTCCGTTGTCAGTCACTACGACTCGGTTATTTTTTTCTAAAACGACGGTTATTTCCGTACAATACCCTGCCATAGCTTCATCAATGGCATTATCAACTACCTCCCAAATGAGATGATGAAGGCCCTCTATACTCGTCCCCCCAATGTACATTCCCGGACGTTTTCTAACGGGATCTAGCCCTTCTAAAACGGTGATATCTTCTGCGGTATACTTATTTTTTTGTGCTTCCGATTTTTTTGTCATACGTAAAAATATTGTTTATCAATAAAGGAAACTTTTATATATTGTATCATTTCTTTTTGTCTCAAACAAGGTGACTTCTTTGTATCAGAAGCAACAGAGATAATGATTGTTTACGAAGGAAAAACTATCTCTACCTTCTTGTTGTCCAATTTTGTTACCTTCAAATCCTCGTGATAATGTTTACCAACTCCTTTTACCAGACTGATAAAAAGATCGATGAGACCTCGCTCCGACTTATACGTCATAATAAGTGTATTATCATCTTTCCATTCATACTCAAAACGAGGTGGATGTGCGTTGGCAATGCTTTTAGTTGTCGCTATATGCACGTTATCCATATTAAGTAAAAATTCTCTTGCTGAGTGAGCTTGATTAAAATAAATTTTGTAAAACCGTGGCGCGTAACTGTTTACCCAGTAATCACCAAACGCATCAGTCACATCGTTTACTGACATGTCAAGAACTTCGCACGTCTTATCTAAAACATTCATAACTGCAGCATCATCAATATCTTCTGTCGCTAGAAAAACACGCTTACCTTTATCTATCCCTACTTTATCAAGAATCTCATCCCACTTGTCCTGCCCAAATTTTTCTTTTACCAGCTCTTCGAAACAACTGACAATAACACCTTTCATCTTATTTTTTGGTTAACTTATTAATCTCTGTCACAATTTCATTGGGCGAATACTCCCCTTTTGGTAAATACATACGTGCACCTAGTTTTTTTGCACGATCAATATCATTCTTTTGGCCTAAATCAGAAATCACGATCACTGGAATAGATTTAATCGACGCATTTTTTCTCTTTTTCTCCAATACATCAAAACCGGTCATCTTGGGAAGAATCATATCAAGAAGCACAATATCAGGTTTACTCTTCCTTAACTCCTTAAACCCTTCTTCACCATCAGCAGCTTGCAACACTTCATATCCCTCTTCGGTCAAAAGTGAATTATAAACGGTTCGAACAAATGTATCATCGTCTATTATAAGTACCTTCATATGATTATATCATTGATGTTATCTTCAAAAGTCCACTGTCTGAATAAAACTCTATAAGCTTACCAATTGACCCTCCGGTATCCTCATTAACAAGTGGAATTGCATACGCTTTAAGTTGTTTTCTCGCTTCACGTACGTTTTCAACTCCAATACTCTCTTTTAATCCTCCAAAAAGAGGGGTCATTTGAGCACCGCCAACAAGTTTAGCGCTCAGTCGTTCTCTCTTGCCTCCCTTTTTTTCTACTGTCAAAATGAGCTCTCGTATAGCTTCATCAACATATTTTGCCGTCTTTTCTAAATGTACACTCTTGTTTTTAGTCTCTTTGTCTCCACTTATTTTGTTTGTCGGAAGCATTGCATGTGCCAAGCCACCAACCTTGACATCAGGATCATATAAAGCAATAACTACACACGACCCAACTCCACTTGTCTTAATACATTCCCTCCCTTTTCCAACCGCAAGTTCTCCAATACCAATTTTTACTGTATTGCTCATATACTTTTTCTAGCTCGTAGTGTACTTTTCTTTAATCATCTTCAAAATCTCATCGGTCGCCTTTGGCTCAAAAAGGAAGAAAAAATGGCCAGAAATATCCTTACTTTTTACTGAGAATTCTGTTTTAAAAATCATTGCCGCTTTTGAAGATTTAAGCACTTCAGATAATGCTTCATCAATAACCGAGTCAAGCATATCGCTTGCAAGTTCAGGAACAGATTGAACAATATGTGCATCAAGAAAATGTGAAAGTGCCCCAAGTGCTGGACCAAGAAGCACGTTACCTATTTCTTTTAGTGCAGACTCGTTTGAACCTTTGGTAATACTCTTTTCTTGATTATACTGCTTTGATACCAATTGCACCAATTTCAGCGCATCTTCAGATGAAAAAATAAGAAACATCATACCATCAATATCGCCAGAAACTGTAAACAGTACCGCCGTTTGAACCTGCTCTGATTCACCAATAAAATCCAATGCATTTTCTACCGGACCGGCATACATTTCAGGAACGGAAAGCGTAACTTGCTCATTTACCATTTGAGAGAGTGCTGTTGATGCGTTTCCAACCCCGATATTAATTACCTCAATAAGTTGATCCTTTTCTTCTTCACTTAAATAAGCCATATTTTTACTTATGTTACTCTTAAAAGCTTTGTTTTATCTTCAAGCAAACCTGGCACATCAATAATGAGTACCGTCTTGCCATCACCCAGAATTGTTGAACCAGAAAAATAACCGACTTTTCTGAGTATCGCCGCAAGGGGCTTAACAATAATTTCATTTCCACCTACCAGACTATCAACGATTATTCCTGCTCGTTCACCTCCATCATTAACAATAATTACCAAATTTTTTCTATCCGTACGGGAAGAAACATGTTTTCTCTCTAAATTAAAAACCTTCTCAGTCCAAAAAAGAGGAATCTCCGCACCATCAACAACCGCCACATCTTGATCACCAAGACTTTTAATGTCCTGAGAAGATACCAAAACAGAACGCTCAATTGACGTAAAAGGAACTGCAAAAGTCTCATTAGATACCGTAACCAGCAATGCATTGATTATCGCAAGCGTTAGCGGCAATTCAAGTGTCACACGAGTACCTCCTCCGTTAAGTGGCGACCGTATAACTATCTTCCCCCCGACTTGCTCTACAAAGTTTTTCACTACGCTCATGCCTACTCCTCTCCCTGATGTTTTTGTAACTTTTTCCTTGGTCGATAAATTTGGATTAAAAATCAAGTTCATCACTTGCTCATCTGAGAATGTAGAAAGTTTTTTTTCAGATATAATCCCTCTCTTTAGTGCAGATTCCTTCACTTTTTCAAGATCAATCGATCTTCCATCATTTTCTACAGCGACGGTGGTATTGTTCCTCTCTCGCATAGCAATTATTTTGATTGTTCCTTTCTTATCAATGCCGTGGTCAACTGCATTTCTGATTAAGTGAATAAGTGGTAAAGCAAGCTTATCAAGAACCGTTCTGTCAAGCTCCATAGCACCACCTAAAATGGTAAGATTGATTTTCTTTTTTTTCTCCCGAGCAAGATCTCGTACCATTCGAGGAAAATAATCAAACACTTGAGAAATCGGAACAAGTCGTGCTTGCATAATTTCATATTGTATATCAGAAATTTGCCTACTTAGATGTGCAATATTTTTTTTTAATTCAGGCCCTTGGTCAGGTAAATTTTCCAAACGCATCTTATCTATGAGCAATCCTTCTACTAAATCCACCATTGCATCTAGCCTCTTTACGGGTACCTTGATATAGGAATACTGGATTATTTCTTCCGAGAGTTTAGATAGTGAATCTTTTGCTTCTTTACTTTCTTTCAACACCTTTTTCTTTGATTTCTTTTCTGGGCTTTTTTTTGCATGTTTTGGCATACCCTTTTTTGTCCGTCTTGATTTGCCCGTCCCAACTGTCCGAACACCGGTAATCTCCTTAATAGTTTTAGACACTGAAGTAAGATCCATTTCTGTTCCCTTTTTCTTTACGGAATCAAGCGACTTTTGCATTGCATCCACGGCAGAAAAAAGTTCATCTATAGTTTCAGAAGTTATTTCGAGAAGCCCATGACGAGCATAATCAAATACATCTTCCATAACATGCGCCAAAAAGGCCAATTTTGTGTACCCCATCATTGAGGATCCGCCCTTGATGGTATGAGAAAGGCGCATGAGCTCATTGAGTGTTTCTTCATCTTTCTTCTTCTCGAGCACTAACAAGCCATCACTTATCCCACGTAAGCATTCCTTCTCCTCAGTTATAAATACGTCTGTATAATTTGATAAATCCATATTCTTTTACTTCCGAGCAATTTCTTTTATTGCTTGCGTTATCTCTTTTGGAGAAAGTATCTCATCTGCAAGTCCCTTCTCTATAATTGCATTAGGCATAGACGCAATAAGTGCGGTACTTGGATCTTGTGTGATACAGTAGCCTCCCTCTTTTTTAATTGCTGTCACACCCTCAACACTATCCTTCCCCATACCACTTAAAACTACAGCAAGCACTCGAGAACCATATTGTTTTGCAACCGCACACATGACCTCATCTATTGATGGACAATTACCATTTTTTGATGTTCTTTTTTCTATTCTGGCAATCAGCTCGCTTTTTTTTCCGTCTCTTGTGTTTCTGAAAGATAATAAATGATACCCCCCAGGCATTACATACACTGTTCCAGGTTGAATATGCATCCCATCCGAAATTTCTAAAACAGGTACATCAGTTTTAGAATTGAGTCTCTTGGCAAGCTCAGCAGTAAAATGCTTTGACATGTGTTGCACAATAAATATAGGTAGATCTATATTTATTGATAAATGAGAAATGGTATCTTCAAGCATTACCGGACCTCCTGTTGATGCACCTATCACAATCGAATAAATTGTTTTTGGTCTCTTTTTCTTTTTCTTTTTTTGCACCGTAGGCCTCACAGGACCATTCATGCCTACCTTGGAAAGTTCCTTAACTTTTTTAATAATACTCTCCTTGACTGAATCTAAATCAAGCGATACTTCTCCGGAAGGCTTCTCAATGTAATCTACAGCACCTGCGTCTAATGACTCTAAGGTTTCCTTTGCATCCTTTTTTGTATAAGCAGAAACCATAATAACTACCGGCAGTAGTGATTTTTTTGAAAGTATTTTACGAGTAATGTCTGCTCCAGACATATCAGGTAAATGATAGTCCATTGTGACTACATTGGGCTTAAACAATCGTATCTTTTTTATGGCATCCTCACCATTTTTTGCACTACCAACAACAGTAATCTCTTTGTCCGAATTCAAGATGTCAGTTAAAAGACGACGCATAAGAAATGAGTCATCAACAATTAGTACTCGAATTTTTTGTTCATTTGTGGGCATCTACTCTTCTTAGTACTATGTTCACGATTCAGGATATAGTTTCTTTATCTCGGAAGAAACCTGCTTCCAATCAAACGGTTTAGTAATGTACCCTTTTGCTCCTAAATCTTTAGCCATTTCTTTTGTTTTTTCTTGACCTATTGCACTGACTACAATAACATTATAATTTCTCCCAACTCTTTTTAGTACTTCAATACCATCAATCTTGGGCATAACAATATCTAAAAAAATCAAATCAGGATTTTCTGAGTTACTTTTTTCAATACACTCTTCACCATCTGCACATTCAATAAAATGAGAATACCCCTCATGTTCAAGAATATCTCTTAGTATTTTTCTCATAAACGCTGAATCGTCAGCAAGAAGTACTTTTATATCTTTTTGCATGTGGCTATTTTCATTATATTAGTTATCTTCATCATCTCCTTCATGTAACCATCCAAGAGCTTTTTCTTTTTCCTTAAAAAATTTGACCTTATTACTTCTCCCAGCAGCTTGAAAAACAAATGTAGCAACAATAGTTAAAAATGAACTTGCAGAAACAAATGCGGTTTTTTCGATTTGATCATTTGAGATAATAGCAACATACACTCCCCGGGCTTCTTTTGAAACATTGCCGGTGTCTTTACCAAGAGCTAGTGTACTCGCAAGCACTTTGAATTGCTTTGTAGGATTTCTACGCAAGATAGTATTAACCTCTCTCCCTATCGCTTCTGCAACAGCAACGTCTTCACCATTTTCTTCAGGAACATCAATTAAAAAATCGACAACAATAAGATTTCCCTCTTCTAAATACACCTTATATGCGTTGTCTATTTCATTCATTTTTCTCTCTTATTTTCTTTTGCTACACTCTTTTCAACCTTCAAAAGTTCCTTTTCATTAAGAACCTTAAGTAGATCAAGTAGTACAATAATTCTGCTTTCTTTCTTTTTCTTTTTATCAATAACAACTATACCTTTAATGAAGTCCGTATGAATCTTTGTTGTCACGAGGTCAGGAGTATTCTTTATTGACTTTTTAGAAACGCGAAGCACCTCAAGGACCGTATCAACCAAAACACCATATACACTCTTACCACTTTCTAAAATTACAACATGCTCAAAAAGTTTTGTATGTTCACGTTTTAGACCAAATTTTTTTTCTAAGTCCAAAACAACTACAATTTGTCCTCGTAAATTAAATATACCTTTAATAAACGCTGGTGCATCGGGAACTGGGGTAATTTCTGGAATTCGTACAATCTCACGTATGTCTGTTATTTCTACCGCATATTCCTCTGAGTCAAGTTCAAAAACAACAAGCTGAATCACGTCTGCTTTGGTATCTTGATCTTCATCTTTAGATGTTTCATTTAAAGAATCCATTCTTTTTTGCGATTATTCACATTAAAAAATAACCAAAGCAGTGCCGAACATCTATTTTTTATGAGAAGTATCCTTTTGCGGTTCACTTTTTACTATGTTCTCTTGTTTTTCCTTACCGTCCACAACTTTATAAAGCTCGTCAGATAATGTATTTAACTCTCTAGCAGTCGAACTAATCTGTTCATAGTCAGCACTACGCTCTTGTGTCTCAGCAGAAAGCTGTTCTGCTCCAGAGGTATTTTGATCCGCAACAGCAGCCATGCCGTCTATTGTCTTTGCTACTTCTTGTACAGAAGTAGATTGTTGCTGTACACCTGCTGACACATCTTGAATCTTCACCGAAACCTGCTGAATTGCTGCAGCTACACTTTGTAAAGTAAGCAATGTCTCGCTAATAACTTTTGAGCTCTTGTCAGCAGAAATCTTACCGGTCTCTACAGCTTCAACCGTTTCGTTTATTTGCTGTGTCATCTCGTGAATTCTATCTTTGATCTCTCGCGCGGCCTTTCCAGAACCCTCGGCAAGCTTTCCAACTTCATCAGCAACAACTGCAAATCCTCTCCCCGCTTCTCCAGCGCGAGCAGCCTCAATCGCAGCGTTTAATGCAAGGAGGTTAGTTTGTTCTGCAATATCAGTGATTGTTTCTACAATCTCACCTATTTCTTCTGAACGCTCAGACATCTTTTTAATCATCACAGATGAATTATCAACCGTACCTTTGATTTGATCTAAGCTCTTTTGAGATTTTTCGCTACTTTCCCCAGCATTTTGAATCATCTGAGAAGTCTCTGTTGCACCATTTGAGACTTCCTGAGCAGAGGATGATATCTGTTGAATAGTTGATGCAAGTACTGCGATCTCTTGTGAAACCTCATCAGACTGCTTTGATTGTTGAAGCGCTCCTGCAGCCATCTGTTCCGTGACTGTTGTATTGCGCTGTGCTGCCTCAAGTGATAGTTCAGAGAATCGACGCAATGCTTCCGCAGCATTACTTATTTTTTTTACGTCTCTTCGAATCGGCTCCAAAATAATGTCAGACACGCCAGATGCAGAAAGAAGCGCAAGTATAATAAATCCAAGAAAACACAAAATCACATTAACCAAGTCAAAACCAAAAAATAGATAAATGAGTGCACACGCGAACAAAGAAAGAAAAACTTGTACAACAACAGAAAAACTCACTGTGCGCTTAAACGACCGTATACCAAACAGCTTAGCCAATCTATTCATAATATGGGTTTTGACAAGAAGATAGTACACAATGCCAAATGCAAACAATACTAGTACCGTCTGCCCGTAATGTAATATCGCTATCACCATTGCTATTTGTTATTTGTTTTAAACTTCATACTTGAAGAAGTATGCATACATTATAGCATATTTCTCAAATCTTTTCAAGGTGGTTTTTATTTTTTATAGAGCTAAAAATCCCGAAGACGAGCTCCAAATTCTACCATGAGCTTCTTTTCTGTATTTTTGCGCACTTCCTCTACTTCTTTGTCAGTGAGTGTCCGTTTATTACTTCTGTAGGTTAAGTGAAAGGCAACACTTTTTTCATCCTCAGTAAGCGGTTTTCCTCTATAAATATCAAAAATAGAGACATTTTTAAGAAATGCACCTGACACCTCAAAAATGGCATTAATAACCTCTTGAACAGGTACGTCCTGCTTAATCACAAAAGCAAGATCGAGCTTTGCATCCGGATACTTAGGTAAAGCCACATACTCACTTTTTTCGTCTCTTGCATCAAGTAGATTTTCTAAATGAACGGTAAACGTGGCTACAAAGCCTTTCTTCACTTTGAACCTCTTAACTACATCGCTCTTTACCACACTCAGTCTCGCTACCGGCTCACCATCATATTCATACATAAGCGTCTGATTATCCTCTAGCATGCCGGAGTCGGGCCCACGAAGTTCTTTTTTTGTGTTATATGGTACGTTAAGCCTCGAAAGCACTGTTTCAAGCATACCTTTTGCCTCAAAGAAGATGCTCTTTTTTGCTCCAAAAATGAGTCCTGCTACATAGTGTACCTCATAATCAAAACTATACACATGACCAATCTCAAAATAACGAGGTGTTTCAAAATACGGCAAATTTAATGAAAGTTTTGAAAGAAGATTAGGAAGCAAACTTATTCTCATATACTGACAATCCTTTGAAAAAGGATTTGCAATTTTTAAGTGGTCTTTTACGTTCAAATGACAGTTTTGGATTTCTTTGTCTCCATAAAAAGAGTAGGTAGAAAGTTCATCAAGGCCCAGTCCTGCAAGCAGTGGCTTAATCTCTGAAGAAATTGCGAGAAGTGGATCCTTTGTTGTTGGTTTAGATTCTATATCAAACACCACTGGTTGAATTTTGTCTGGCCCGTACATCCTCCCAACCTCTTCTACCACCTCCTCAGCAAGCGTCATCCCCTCTCTAAACCATGGAACAGTTACTACACTATTTTCTCCCTCTTTCTCGGTGCCAAACCCAAGCTTACTCAAAGAATTCTTCACCATCTCATCTGACAGTGAAATACCAAGAAGTTGAGAAGGATATGTTTGATCAAGAGAAATAGTAGTTTCTTTATAGTGATTTGGATATTCATCTGCTACTTCACTTTCAATTGTTGCGCCAGCATATTCCATCAGTAGCTCAACGGCTCGTTTAAGTCCTTTTTCAGGAAGAACACGAGGGAGTCCTTTTTCAAACCGCGTCACTGACTCAGACCGCAGTCCCAGTCGCCATGAAGTCCGTCTGACGGTTGGTCCATTAAAATGTGCCGATTCTAAAATAATCTTGTGTGTGTCTTCAGAAACTTCAGTGTTTGCACCACCCATAACTCCAGCAAGCGCTATTGGCTTTTGTGTGTCAGCAATAACTAGGTCTCTTTCCTTTAGCTCACGAGTTTCACCATCAATCGTCTCAAGAGTCTCGCCTTTTTTTGCGTATCTTACATGCACTTCTTTGCCTTTTTTCCCATCAGCAACAGTATCATAGTCAAACGTATGAAGTGGCTGTCCCGTCTCAAGCATGACGTAGTTAGCAATATCAACGATGCTATTAATCGGGCGCATACCACATGCGGACAATCGTTTTTGAATGAACCCAGGTGACTTAGTGTTTTGTACATTACTTAAAACAAGACCCATATACCGTGAGCACTCATCTGGATTTTCAATAACTATTTTGAGTGCATCATCCCCTTTTGAAGTAACATTGTTATAGTCTGGCTCATTAAACTCAGTATCAGTTATTGCAGCTATTTCACGTGCAATACCAATATGCGAGAACAAATCAGGTCTATGCGTTATTGACTTGTTATCTATTTCAAAAACAACATCATCCTTCTCAAGATACTCAGCAAAAGCCATGCCAACCGTTGCTTTATCAGGATCTAACACAATAATTTCATCATGATTTTCTGAAAGACCTACCTCATCTTCTGCACAGATCATACCCTTTGAGGTAACTCCTCGTATATCAATTTCTTTTAGCTCAAGTCCATTGGGAAGTACTGTTCCGGATGTCGCAAAAACTACCAGCTGCCCTTCCTTTAAATTGGGCGCACCACATACAACTGTCTCTTTCCCTTCACCATAGTTAACCGTTGCTACAGAGAGTCTATCAGCGTTTGGGTGCTTATTTTTTTCTAACACTTCACCAACCAAAATGCCATCAAACTGATCTTTTTCACAGATAACATCCTCAACCTCACACGTTTTAAGCGTGAGTTCCTTGGCAAGATTGTTTGAATCCTTTGGAATTGCGACAAAATCGCTTAACCAATCAAGTGAAACTTTCATAATTACTTATATCATTTATCAAAACTGATGAATAAATCTCAAATCTCCGGAATTAAAAAGTCTAATATCAGGTATCTTATACCGCATCATGGTAAGCCTATCGAACCCAACGCCAAACGCGTACCCGGTATATTTGCCCGGCTCATACCCCGCACACTTAAACACATTGGGATGAATCATACCGCACCCCAAGAGTTCTACCCATCCTGATTGTTTACAGACTTTGCACCCCTCGCCCTTACAATTTAAGCACGACATATCCATCTCATACCCCGGTTCAACAAACGGGAAAAAACCCGGCCTTAGTCTCACGTTAACGTCTTCCTTAAATACTGCAGAGAGCAATTGCTTAAGCGTAGACACCATATTAGCTACCGAAATAGTCTCATCAACCACAAATCCTTCTATCTGATAAAACGAGTGTTCATGTGATGCATCGGTTGCCTCATTTCTATAACATTTTCCCAAAACCACCGTTTGCAGTGGCGGTTTTTGATTTTCCATTATGGCAACCTGCATAGAAGAGGTGTGAGTTCTTAGCACCAATTCTTCATTTTTGTTCCGTTTTTGCTCAATATAAAACGTGTCCCACGCATCACGTGCCGGGTGTCCCTTTGGAATGTTGAGACTTTCAAAACAGTAATAATCACTCGTAATTTCCTCTCCATCAAGAATCTGGAACCCCATGGAATACAGAATATGATTCACCTCTTCTCGCATTTTGGTATACGGGTGCAGATGTCCCAGTTTTTGTGATTTTCCCGGCTCAGTGACATCAAAAAAACCGCTTCCACCACCCGCTGTATGCTGTTGTTTTTCTAAAAACTCCTTTGCCATCTCTGCTTTTACCTCATTTGCAAGCTTCCCGTAGCGAGCCTTTTCATCTTTTGAAAAATCCTTAAGCGTACCAAGCAGTCCAGAAAGCTTTCCTTTTCTGCCAAGGTAGGTATTCTTAAGATTTTCAAGTGACTCTTTAGTCCCCGACTTCTGCAGCTCGGTGTTAAAATCTTTTAAAAGTGATTTAATATCATCTTCAAATGGCATATGTGCTATTTACGCTCTTCTAAACGACTTATTGCTTGACCTAGACATAAAGAAAAATTCAAGAAGGATGATTGATAGAACAAACAAAAGTGCATCCCACCATGTAAGTAATCTAAACGACTGAAGCATAAGGGACCCAACTATAATAATGGCAAAAAAGATGGCTTGCCTAAACGACGGTGCAACATGCGCAAAGATAATTTCGTTCCCGGAAAACCAGATCCGTAAATAGAACCCAATAAGTGTAAATAAACCCACAAAAGAGAAAAACAAGCTCAGATAAAAACACACAAAACCAACAATGCCCGTATCCGCCGGATCTATGTATACAAGAACTAGGAAAAAAGCAGCAACACAAAAAAGGGTGCTTATTGCTATTCCAAGGAGATATCGTTTGAGCGTCATAAAATAATGTTACAGGTTCATTATAAAGGAAGATAGACCAAAAGTGAAGAAGAAGAAAAGTAAGCTTACTTTGCCCTATCCTCACAAATCCCTTTATAATCACAAAACTGGCAGTTAAACCCCGGAGTTGCTTTAAAGTCGCTCGACTTTATTTTGTCTATTGTTTCACAAACACCAGCGACAAATTTTTCCTTGTCTTTTTTGGTACGCTCCGTATCAATTTTGTTTCCCGTGACAAGAAAGTACAAACTAACCTCCTCGGCTTTTTTATTAAACACTTGGTCTAACGCAATACTATAGAGTGTAAGCTGTTTGTCATTTTTCACTTCACGCTCTTTCTTCTCACGACCGGTCTTGTAGTCAACAATCGCAACACTGTCACCTCCCAGATCATCCACGCGGTCGATTACCCCTCTAAACGTATACTCACCTATTTTTACGTTAAACCCCTTCTCTATCATCAGTACCTTGTCAAAATCGTTTTTATTTTTTTTATAATACTCTCTAAGCATTTCTTCACCCTCAGCTTTCTTCTTCAGTTCATGTTTTTTACTATCATAGTATTCAGGAATCCACCGTTCATCATAAAGAGCAAGAAGTCGCTTGAGGCTCCCTACTTTTTGGTCAGTTGTCTCAATCAATTTTTTTTGACTGCTGTCTATAATTTCCTGATAAAACTGCGCAAGCGTGTTGTGCAGAGAGTTGCCAAAACTCATAGAGACTGACCCTTTGCCTTGAATTTTGAGCAAATGACGATACTTGTACTGCTTTGGACACTTCTCAAACACAATGATCTGTGTGTAGCTAAACTTGCTCGGAAGTTTAAAAGAAACAGTATACTTTTTTGGTTTAGATACCTTAATTCCCTTTAGATCTAACGCCTGTTGTGTTTTTGTTTCCATATTTTGAATCGTTTTTATCTTGTCATTAATTTCCTGAATAAAGATTGACGGCTTCTTTTTTCGTTTTCCGCCATAATCTTCTGCACTTGTTAAAAACAGACGGTTCTTTGCACGCGTAAGTGCAACGTAAAAAAGACGCCGTTCTTCTTGAATATGTGGATCCCCTTCAGGAAGCACCTCTGAGATAAGCTCCTCGGGAAGAGAAATACCTTCGCTACGCCTCCTCACGGGAAACCGACCGTGCACCATATTGACCACAAACACCGTGTCAAACTCAAGACCTTTTGCGCCATGAATCGTCATAATCTTTACTGCTTCAGGACCTTCCTCAATCTTTGCCGGTGCAGGATCCTCCCCTACCTCCTGCATCGTCTCAAGCTCATCCACAAAATCTTTGGTTTTTGTTCCTGTCTTTTTGTTTTCCATAAATGACTGGATACGCTTAAAGAGCAAGCTGATATTTAAAATCTTTTTTTCAGTCTCTATGTCCTTAGTTTTTTGTACCTCCTTTAAATACCCGGAATCTTCAAGGAATGATAAGAGCACTTCCCCAACGTCTTTTTCCGCTGCCATTTTTGCATGCTTTTCTATAAGGCCAATTAACCGCTCAATTCTCTCCCTTCCTTTTTCACTAATATGCGCAACATCGTTATGGTTTAGAATAATGTCAAAGAGCGGATCTGAAGTACGATATGCTTTTTCTAAAATCGGTGCAAGATCAGTATAAGCAAGATCAACTACAGGGAGTGTTAATACTCGGTAAAGCGCAGTACTATCATGGTAGTTAACAAGAACCCGCAAATATGAGAGCAAATCAAGCACCTCGGGTTTTGCATAGAGCCCTTTGCTTGCGACAAAATCATACGGAATCCCCTTTTTTGAGAAGAGGTCAATAAACGGTTCTGCTTCACTATTTGAGCGAATAAGCACTGCAAAATCATTCCAATCAAGCGATGTATCACTATTTTTAAGCTCAATGATTTTGCTTAAGACAAAGATAACCTCATTTTCAAGCGTTTTTAAATGTATATACTCCGGCTTTACCGACTCTTTTACATGTGACGTAAGCTTCTTTTGAATCTTGTTTTGCACCTCAAGTCTATCTGGATTATTAAGTTGAATTGAATGATACGAAAGATCTAAAATCGGCTGCGCTGACCGATAGTTCTCAGTCAGTACCACTTCCTTGGTGCTTGGATAGTCCTTCTTAAAATTAAGAACGTTTGATACCGACGCGCCCCGCCACTTATATATTGCTTGGTCATCATCAGCACAAACGGTTACATTGTGCTTTTCCCCTGCAAGAAGTTTTATGAGTTGATATTGTGCAAAATTGGTATCTTGAAACTCATCAATGAGCAAAAAATTAAATTGATCCTGGAACTTTTTAAGTACATTTGGCCGCTTTCTAAAAAGCATTACCGTATAATTAATAAGATCACCAAAGTCAAGCACATCTTCCTCAAGCAATATTTCCTGATACTTCTTATACGCATGCGCAATCTCGAGAATTTTTTTCTTCTCCTCATCTTCTACTCCTGCTGATTTTTGTATCTTCTTTGCATGAGCTAAATACGCCTCCGGATCTATGTCTTCATCCTTTGCACGGGAAAAATGAGAAATAAACGCTGAGATGATACTGTCGGGACTTGCCAGTGGCTTAAAGTACTCAAGATCAAAGTCGTAAAAATGCTTTCGCAAAATCATTCGCTGCTCCACTTCTGAGGCAAGTTCAAAATTCTGAGGAAGACCAATATCAAGCGCATGGTCCTTTAAAATCCGCTCCCCAAGACCATGAAACGTATTAATCCAAAGGTCTGAGTAACCAAGCGGGAGCATTTGGTCTACTCGCTCTTCCATTTCCTCGGAAGCTTTTTCTGTAAACGTTACCGCCAAAATATTTTCCGGCTTTAACTTAAACTTCTGGAGTAAATACACAAGCCTACACGTAATCACCGATGTTTTCCCCGTACCAGCACCAGCCACAATCAAAAGAGGCCCGTTTGTATGCTCAACGGCTTTTTTTTGCTTAGAATTTAAGTTTTTATAGATGTCTTGGAACATACCTACTGCCTTTTTCTCAATATTTATAACTCTACTACATTCTCAGCCCACGCGTCATATTCATCTGCATACGTAAACAAAAATATCTGGTACTCCTTGGAAAACTCTTTAATAAGCTCCATCGCCTGTTTAGTCCGGTCCTCATCAAAAGTAACTAAAGGATCATCTAAGATGATCAGTGGTTTTTTGTCTTCTGACATAAGTTTAATAAGCGAAAACCGTGCAACAAGATAAAACTGATCAATTGTGCCCCGTGAGAGATGCTCTTCTGGCCTCACCATATCTGATACCTCATTTTTTACGGTAAACACCAAATCGTCATCAACCGATACGTCCGTATATTTTCCATTGGTCAGTCGCGGTAAAAAATGCTTCATGTCCTCTTCTAAGACAGTTTTTGCACTTTTTGAAACTATTGTTTTTGCTTCGTATATTCCTCTAAATGTCTCTTCGTACACTGCAAGCCTGGTTTTTTCATGTGCAAGCTCATCTCTAAGCGACGCTATACTTTCATCAAGTTCCAACAGTCTTTTTTCTTCATCGCCGCTTGCCTCTATAAGCGTATTTGCCCTGGTGAGGCTGGTGTCCACTTCTCTTAATTCTTTTTCAAGCGCCGCTACTTCATACTCAAGCTTTTTAAATGCCTCGGGACTCAAAAGTTTATCTGACCCAATCTGCTTCTTTGTTGCTTCAAGCAAGGCAAGCTTGGTCGCAAAGTCAGTTTTTTTCTTTGCTAAATCCTCTAAACTTTCTCCGGAAAGCACACCGCCTAGCTTTGCCTTGTGTGTATTTATCTCCTGAATCAATGCCTCATACTTACCTTTCTTGACAGAAAATTCTTCAAAATCAGCACAGGAGTAGCGAGAGAGAATCTTTTTTGATTCATCTTGAATCGATTTTTCTTTCTCGAAAATAGTATCTTCTACAAGAGTATTTTTTTGAGAGTAAAACGTATAAAGAGCTCCCATGGCTCCGAGTACAAAAAATCCGTAAAATGCTGGATGAATCAGTAATCCAAGAAATCCCATAAGGAACACTACCACCGATATCACATAAAGAATCATTTGCGTATTCCGCGGCTTCACCTCTTTTTGATCATTCTGTTTTTCTTCTAAAGACTTCTTTTTTGCTTCAAGCCCTAAAAGAGTTGCCTCATCAGCTCGGAGATCTTTTGAATCAAATCCAGAAAACAATGTACGCTTCTCCTTTGCGCTGTGAATATCCTTTGTCACTTTTTCTGCACTGTCTATAAGGATTTGCGCTCGTGTTAACTCTTTTTTAACCGACTCATATTCCTTTAAAACATCTTGAAGTTCAGCGTTTTCTTTAAATAGTTCACGCTTTATGGCGAATTCTTTTTCTAATGTTTCTTTTGTTTGGGACAAGCCTTGTTGCTCATCCTTCTTGGTATGAATATCTTGAAGCAAGCCTTTTAGTCTCACATGCTCCTCTTGTTTCTCCGCAAGTTCATCAGAGATTTCTTTGAGCTTCCCCGGATACTTGGTTGGCCTATCGAGTCCTTTTTTAAGGTCCTTAACCATTTTTTGCAAGCGCTTTAGCACATCAACTGCTGAAACACTGTCAGTGCCGGACGTTATTATGTCTTGAAGCACCGCCTCAAGCTCTTTTTTACCCGAAGACAATGCAGCCATTTTATCCTGTCTTACACAGGCTGTGCTTTCAAAGAGTGTTGGCGTAGAAAGTCCTGACGCCTCGGCCACACAACTTTTTGCATCCTTAAACGCATCGTGTTCTTTCCCCGACCCTACATTTCTTATAAGCACCGTTTTATTTTCAAAATCTTTCTTTAATACATACGATGCATCATCTGAATCAAACTCAAGAGCAATATCATACAGCTTCTCTTCTCCCCAAGATTTATGTGACCGGATATCTTTATTATTCTTCTTTGGATCATAAAAAAGTCCGGCAATAATGGCAGAGACGAGTGTTGACTTGCCTTGCTCGTTTTTCCCCTTTATTACGTTAAGCCCCGACGTAAACGCAACATCGAGTGTATCAAATTTCTTAAATCGATTAAGCGTTATCCGTGATACATTCATAGAGTTACACTTCCCTTCCTTGAAGCTCATGAATGCCAACCTGAAGCGCCTTTTCTAAGACCATCTTTTGTGCATCATCTGGCTCATCTTGAATTTTTTCAATCATAATTCTTACAAACTGACCGACAATCAATTCTTCAGGAAAATCATCGAGTGATAGTGCATCAAGTGCAAGCTGCGTTTTATCGGTAACTTTCAGCATAAAAAAATCTGCGCCAAACTCTTCCTCAATTTTCTTTGAGGAAACAAGCGTATCCGGTGAAAGAACGCCGGTAAGTGTCACATCCAAAACGGTATCAGCGTCTGCATTGTCTCGAATTTGACCTAATACATACCCGTACACATCATCGTGCGCGGTAACATCCAAATCGAGTGAGGCAAACTGTCTTGAACCAACCTGAACCTTTTCTGTTTTCAAATCATCACCTTCTATTTCTCCGTACACCACACTGCCCGCCCCTTTCTGGTCAAATCCCAAAGCTTCAGGTGACCCTGGATTGATAGCTTCAATCTTTTCTGTGGGGACCTCATAGTACGAATGCCAATTACCGGAAGCTATGTAATCAAACTCTGAGCCATCAATTTCCTCTGAAGTAAAGGGATAATCATCTGGTGCGTGCTTGTCTGGAATCGCATGAGATCCATGAATAAGTGCAATGGCATGGCGCGTGCCTGTGTCTTCTTTACTTAACGCTTCAAATGGGCTTTTTGTCGATTTATTCGAATAGCACGATGCACCATAAATAGTCACGTCCAAATGATCAAACACCTCATACGGTTTCTCCTTTGAAAGAACCGTAACCCCTGGAGTATTCTTGAAAAAAGAATCAGTATACACGCTGTTATCACCCAAAAAGTCATGGTTTCCACCAATTACTACTACGATTATGTCTTTCTTTATAAGTCGCTTTAGCTCATACGTTACACATTCAAAATCGGTTTTTGAAACAGTGTTTGAATCAAACAAATCGCCGGCAATCAAAAGGAGCGATACTTCTTTTTCAATCGCCAAATCGATTACGCGAGAAAAGGTATCTTTAATTTGCTTACGATGCTCACTCCCCTTTTTACCAAGTGAGGTAAACGGGGCTCCAATGTGAACATCTGCGGTGTGAATAAAAGTGATCATAAATTCAAAACAACTCCTTCCCTTCAATCGTCTTGATATAAAACTCTACAACCAAAAAGATAACATACAGAAAAATAAGAGAGATACCTTCTTTAACTCTCAGTCTATCCTCACTTTCAACAAACGTTAAGAAGATAAAGGTTATGACAACCATGAAAATAGCGCTCGTTAAATACAGCAAAAAATTAGCCTCAATAGGATTAATGAGTGCAACGATACCAATAATAAGTGTTGAGTTTGTAATAACACTCCCCAGCGCATCACCAAGGCTCATTTCACCTTTGCCTTGGGTGGCAGCACGTACCTGAAACGCAAGTTCTGGAAGTGAGGTGCCAAGAGCAACTATAAAGAGACCAATAAGTATCGGCGGCAAAGAAAGATCTGACGCGAGACTTGTCCCATATTTTACCACAGCATCAGCACTGCCAAACAAAACAACTAAACTGACAATAAAAATAACGACTGAAATAACAAAATCGTTTCGTGGGGGTTTGTCTGCAAATTTTTGTGAAAACCGTTTGCTCCCCTTGTACATAGTATAGAGATGATACAAGAAAAGCAGTACAAGTAATCCTCCATCAAACCGAGAAAGACCATTGCCAATAAACATAAGTAAAGAAAGGATCACTACAATGACAAACACGCTAAGTGACTCCCGACGAACCGTTTTGCTCGGCACCTTTATGCCTCTCGCAAGAAGAACCGATATACCAACAATAAGAGTAAGCACCACAATGTTTGAGCCAATGATATTACCAAGCGCTAACGCACCATTATTACTCGTTGCTGCAGAAATACCCACAAATAGCTCAGGAAGTGAGGTAGAAAGCGCCATAATAACAAACGCAGCAACAAAACCGGAAACACGCAAATATGCCGCGATCCTCGTCAAGTGTGTAACCAACCATGCCCCACTAAACATCATAGCTACACACGCCAGCAAAAATAAAATAAGAGTCAGTAACATTTTTTTATATTTAATATGCTCATCTTACCAAAACTCTTGCACCTTGCCAATTTTTTGCTATACTCATACTTAGTCAGTCGCCCTATATAAAACAATCTGAAGGCTAAATGCAAAGTACAAAGTGCAGTAACCCTTAAAGATATTAGTATCGGGGCCCCAAAAAAGTTCTTACTTTTTTGGGGAAGAGAAGGAACAACAGGGAAGCCTGCGCGGATCCCGAAGGCTTTGCGAAGGGATACGTGCAGACTGGAATGGTGTTTAGGAAATGGAGGGGTCCCCAAATAATTCCGATTGTTTGGGGAAGAGGAGAAACAACCTGGAAGCTGGAGTGGGCTCCGTAGGCTTTGCGAAGGAGCACACGTAAGCTGCAAGGTTGTTTGGACGAACGCGGGGTGGAGCAGTGGTAGCTCGCGAGGCCCATAACCTCGAGGTCGGCGGTTCGAATCCGCCCCCCGCAACCACAATGTCCACAAGACAACATTTACGAACCACTGTACAATGGAGAAGGATATATAAAACAATGGTATTCGTGTAATGGCAAAATCTGCATTAAAAATTGAAGCTAGAAGATTAAGAAAGCAAGGTTATAGCTTAAAAGAAATTATAAGTAAGCTAAACATTGCTAAAAGCACAGTAAGTGTTTGGTGTAGAGATATTGAACTTACAAAAGAACAGATAGAAAGACTACAGAAGAAGCAAAATACCGCAAGTCTCGTTGGAAGATTAAAGGGAGCAAAAAAGCAACAGCAGAACAGGCTAAATAAGATTGAACATTATAAAAAGTTAGGAAATAAAGATATTGGAAAGTTGAGTAAAAGAGATTTTTTTGTTTCAGGTTTAGCACTCTACTGGGGAGAAGGATCAAAAAAAGAAAATCGTGTCGGGTTTTCTAACTCTGACCCACATGCAATACAGTTCATGGAAAAGTGGCTTATCCATTTTCTAAAAGTAGATAAGACTAGATTCTCACTTCAAATAGGCATAAACGAAATTCACCGTCAAAGAGAATCTGAAGTTAAAAAGTACTGGTCAAGTCTAACTGGTGTCCCCTACTGTCAATTTGTGAAAACGAGTTTTAAGCAAGTTCAGAATCAGAAGATTTATAAAAATAATCAGAACCACTTTGGTACACTGAGAATAACTATTACAAAAAGTTCTGAACTTCAGTATAAGATATGGGGATGGCTAAAGGCTTTATCTGAAACTACAAACAAGCCAGGGTAGCTCAGTGGTTAGCAGCGCCGCCCTCATAAAGCGGAGGTCGTGGGTTCGATTCCCACCCCTGGTACCAGACACATACGCAGTGGGCCAAGCAACAATATCATGGCATTTGGGGGCGTAGCTTAGCGGTTTAAAGCGCCTGCCTGTCACGCAGGAGATCGAGGGTTCAAATCCCTTCGTCCCCGCCATATCACGACACGTTTTAACATTATTATGGCACCATTTGTTTCTACCCTAGTACAATTTGTATTAGGTATTATAGGGTTTGTTATCGTACTCCTCATTATCCCATTAACTATTCTTGGAATAGTTTTTTTGGTTTTAGGATTTGCAGAAAAAAAGAAGAAAAAGCAGCGGAAAAAGTATTTTATTTTAGGCATATGCATAGGTGGAGCGCCATGGGCAATCATTATAGCGATACTTATTCTTTATGCCATTGCTAATGTACTGTTGGCTTTATAGTAACAAAAAAGGTCTCAAGTGAGACCGTATTCAATATAAACATCAATTATTTCTCTTCGCGCTCTTCTGTTGTGTCAGATTGACGAGGCTTTTTTTTGTTTGATGAAGCCTGAACTTTTTCGACTTTCGTACTCCCACAATTGGAACATGAAACATTGTCTCCATTTACTGAAGACATTGTTTCAAAAATAGTACCACAGGTACATTGGTATTTCGTAACAGGCAAAGTCCCTCCTTTCAAAATTTGTTCATATTATCCAAACTACCAATCAAAAGCACCTCACGCAAGTCATTTCTTTTCACCTACTCCAAACTGAGACCACTCTTTTGTCGGTCTATCAAATAAATAGTTGCGTAAGTAATCCCACTGTGGATGCTGTTTTAAAAACTCATTTGCATCAAATTCCATTCCACTCGAGCTCCCCCACCGCGCATCAAAACTGAGCTCTTTTGCGAGCGAGCTACTAGTCACCTTTCCATCTACACTCCCCTTTGGTTCAAACGGTGTATATGTTGTGTATTTACTATCATCAAGCTCATGATGTCCCTCTATTGTTCTTCCGCACGGGTTTTCTTTTTGTAAGTACGGGTCAAAATGATCGCTAAGCACTTTTTTCCCTACTTCTATATCTATCTCTCCCTTATACTGTTCCATGAGTTCAGTAAGTCGAACTCTCCGTGCCCCTTGCGCCCGTTTAACGTTAAAAAATCCAGAGTCTGCACATTCTAAATTTCTAATCCGTGGATCCTCGGCAGCGTTATAACCAACAAAATAACCATCTTTTTTTCGCTCTACATTATAGTATTTAAGGCCCAGCTCAAACCGTGCGATCTCACCAGTATTTGTGTCAGCTAGAAGCCAACTATTTGCATAGCCTCCACTGTTTTGTTTGAGCATACGCTTTACAAAATCATCAATTGACTCCCCATACTGCATTGCTTTCCTGGCCCGATGAAACTCCGGCACTTCATCTGCATCATACATACTAAAATCACCAATAGTCGTCTCTGTTCCCATTATTCCTGCTTCAGTAACAAAATAATCAGAAAAGCTATCTATATACCCGGGAGAGCTCTGCATAAAAATGCGATGCCCCTCTTTTGGTTTAATATCAATAATAAGGTTACTAAACTGACCCGTTTCATACCGGGCCCAGGTGTTATGCGCCATAATAATCTCACCTGTTACGGTAAATGGTTTTGTTGCAATAAAAGCACTGCAGTGTTCCTTTCTTCTATGCTCATACGTATTAAACATCCGCCTCCGCTCACCTGGCCACCAGTACTGTGTAAGCTCATCATAACCATTCCACGCGAGTATTTCTTCCCACGTTACACTGCACCCATGATCAGAAGCTCCCTTGGCTATCCCTTTCATTTCCTCAATATATTCATCATCCATGTGCTTTACAAAAAGATCTCTCGCAGACTCGACAAAAAAATCCCAATCCTTGCCGGTATCAATATACGTTAAATATTTGAGATTCCTATATATTTGTGTGAGCTCATCAGAAAGATAATAACCATGCTGATACCCTCTCTCAAAAGGCTCCCCCTCTATATGCAAATACACCCATCCTTCCCTCTCAAACCGATATGCGTTTTTTAAATTGTGTTTTGACATGAATACGTACATTAATGCTAATAAACAAGCGAGCCCGCACATACGGTACGGGCTCGCTTCTACGAATACATCAAAATGAATTTATCTGACCACTTTGATTGGTCCCGGAGCATATGATGATGTCTGACATGCACCAACCGTCACAATATTGCTTGTATTTCTCTGAACATAGTATTGTGTATCAGCTTCAGAACCGTATCGTGGATCTTCTGGAATTGACCCAAGATAGGTGCCGGTAAGATCAGTAAACGTAAGACAATCGCCGTCTATGGTTCCTGTTACAGCAGCACAAGTATCGCACGTAGTTACAGCGCCGGTACCAAGAACATTGTAGTTGTTATTATCCCAATCACCAGTTCCATCATTTGGAATATCACCTTGATTATCTATTGTATACTGATGGATTGCGCTCAAAATTTGATTCACGTCACTCCACCGTGCTGCATCGTTTGCTTCACCCAGCCTTTTTGCTGGATTAAGTGCTACAAACACTGCTGCTCCGATAATCGCAAGAATTGCGATAACAATCAGAAGCTCAATCAATGTAAAACCTTTTTGTTTGAGATTTCCCATGTGTTTTTCTGTTAATTATTTTTTTACAAATTAGCTAACAAATTTATACCCGCTTCATCGGGTTTTTTCTCAAGTGACCGCAAGGCTAGTCCAATAACTGTTGGAGAAAGAATTGCTTTTTTGCTCCCTTTTTTTGTCTTTATCTTACTGAGTGGTAACCCTACTTTGACCGGTATACCAAGTGTATCATGCATATACTCTGGTAATTGCTTGAGTCTTGAAGACCCGCCACATAGGATCATCTCTTTGATCGGACGATCAGTCTTACCTTTATAAAATGAAAGAACCTGAGAAATTTCTGCAATAATCTCATCAATTGGCGACTTTAACAGTGTAGCACTTTTTCCTTTTTTTGTCTTGGGGTCAAGTCCCGATTTTATTTTTAGCTGTTCAGCGTCTTTCATTGAAACCTTAAGACCCTCAGAAAGGTGCTTAGTAAAAGTGTTTCCAGCAATTTGAATATTCTTTGAAAAAACAATACTACAGTAATCATAGATGCTCACAATGGTTGTCCGCGCACCAATATCCACAAGTAACGATGCATGATTTTCGGGGCACGTATCAAAAAGTGCTCTCACCATGGCTGCAGATTCAAACTCAACAGCATAAGGCTCTATGCCTACCTGCTCAAATACCTCAAAAAAGGAAGTAAGTACATCTTTTTGCGCTGCAACGTATAAATACTCATTTGCCTCCTCCCCTTCGAGAACCGGCATATAATCATCTACGAGATTTGCAAAATCTATCGGAACAACTTCAGATGCTTTAACACGGATTGCATCGGAAACAGAATCTACATTATTTGGAATCTCAAAAAACTGAATAAACACCTTTGATTCCGGCAATGCAAAAATAAAATCCTCGGTATCAATAGCCCCAGGTGATGCTTTCTCTATCGCCTGAGCAATACCTTCCGCTAACTTTTTCTTATCAAAAATACCTCCATTATCAACCACTCCTATGTCAAGTTGAGAAGCGCCATATGCATCAAGACGAGCAGCCATAGGCTTTCCGGAAAGCTCAGCTACTTTTACTGCATTATCTGATATCTCTAGACCAAATGATTTTTTTTTGAAAAGTGACATATTATTCTTGTTCTTGCCACGAGATAAGTTCGTAAGTGGGTGTCCACTGTGCTATGGCTTGTATTTTTCTATGTATCTTAGCATTAACCGTTGACTCAACATCAACAACTCTATTACTTCCTAACACCGTCACGGTAATTGTACATGAATCAGTCCCAAAATTCAACGTCCCCCCTGAATAACTTACCTCCTCACCAGCATGTACTCTTTGTAATCGAAGGAGCCCCTCGTCAACACACGCGTCTGCAATTTGAAACGCACGTTCAGACTGTTCATCGTCAAAACTTATTATGCTTTCATTGATTCCACCAGAACTCATAGCTAGTGCAACAATAAGCGCTGCTGCTGCAATAATGAGAACTGATATTAATGCGATTTGACCACGTTGTTTTTGTATATTCTTCATATTTTTACTCAACTCTAAACGATGTACTCGTTTGAAGATCATACGAATAATTAAACTCTTGCGCTCCGGATGGATTATCGTATTCAAGTGACATGGACATGGTTATATTCCCCGGTGTACCGGAAGCCGAATTATTTTCAAAAAGCAAACTAGTCACCGTCACTGCGTCAGTCGTAAGATATTCTGGCGTACCTCCCCCAGTCGTTATTCTGAGTCTTCCAGAATTTACATCAAATACAACATCATCCCCCGCTCCCGCACCCATGTTCAAATGAAGCGTTCCCGGATCAGTAGGAGCAAACGACGACCCCCCTACATTGAGTCCATCTTCAGAATTCCTAATATAATATGTCATTTGCTGAAATGCATGCCGGGCATTTTGTTGCGTCTCAAGGACAACGCTCGATTTTGCCTTTGCCTTAAAAGTATCAATACTGAAATACGTTATCGCGGTAATAATGACTGCGATAATTGCAATCGACAAAAGCAGTTCTATGAGTGTAAACCCTGACTCGTTCTGTATCTGCGCTCTTTTTTTCTGTTTTTTCATATTTTTAGTTCACCTGTGTACGTATTGTACCAATATTAGAATCAATAGAAAAGTTTTTCAAAAAATCCACACGTCACCTCTCAACAGCCATATGTTCACCAAGTTCCGGCCTACATGCAACCACAAATACCTGGTCTGCCTCTGTTTTTTTGACTGCATAGTATGTTTTCTCACGAGATCCATGAAGTGGATCATAGGGAATACGTCCAAAATAGTTTCCAACAAAAGGAGCTTCAAGATTTAAGCACGCGTTTTCTGTCTTCTCCTCTAAAACTCCACATTCCGTATCGCAGCCTTCTTGGCTTGTTCCAAGCATACGTAGTGTCGTATCAACACCTTCCGGCGTTGCACCACTATGATCTACTTCGTACGTACTAAATGCACCCGCTATTGACCTAATTTCCTCAAAACGCTGTGCGTTTCTGGCCTCAGAGACTCTCTTTTCCGGAGAAAAAATAACAAAGAAAACACCAAAAAGTACTACTAAAATGACTAGAACAACAAGAAGCTCTATAAGTGTGAATCCAGAATCGCTTCTTTGTTTACGTGCCATATCAATCCTTATTATCACAATCAAGGCTTATAATTCACCGTAATATCAGCAAGTATTGGCGTATCGCTCCCTGGTCCGGTAAGTGACAATTTATACTTAATCCAATTATCACCAATGTGGTCGGGGTGAATAAGCTCTCCTGCAGGATTCGTGAAGTAATCTGTTTCATCTCCATCCTCACCTTCTGGACCACACCACGTCGGTGACCACGCACCGGGTGAACCGCTTGCATCTGGGGCGGTTTTAATTTGAACACGTAAATCGGTACTTGGTGGCACTGTCTCAGTCCATTTTATGAGATTAAAATTTGAGGCCGTCCCAAAGTCAGAAGACTCATACGTGCCAGATGGTGAATAACCACCCTTACCACTTACAGAAAAAGAGTCTTCAAAAACAACATATGCTGCAATTTCTGTTGTATGACTTCTGTCCGGGTCACCCTCTTGATCTTCCTCGACATGAACGCCCACAGCCGTTCCCGATAACGCACACTCAACGAGCCACCCTCCATCTCCTCCATCCATTGTCTCCTGATCTGCAACAACATACGGAGAGATAAAGGTCGTGCCATAATTTTGATTATAGCAACCGTTGGCATGCCCCCTGACAGTATCGCCTGTTATCCTTGTCCTAAAATTGTTACCATCAATAGAATCATCTTGACCTGCCTGCACAACAATCCAACCAAGTATTTCAGGATTGTGCGCATACGAAGCAGCCACTTCCGCTGCATTCATAGCAATCTGAAATCCTGAAGTGTTAGGAGGGTCATTTTTGTTCCCCTGACTTGAAACCCAGGACTCTATCCACCGTGTATCATTATCACTCATAACTTGATGCAACACGAGGGGGTTGCTGGCATACGTTTGATCGTACCCCTTATTATCTCCAATCCAATTATTTTTACGTGCAACAGTTGCTATGGATTCTTTATGCGCCTCAACTTTGGTCGAACCCATATCCCATGCACCTTCTTCCATCACAATATATCTAACTCGACTATCCCCCAGATCTGCTCCAGATGGATCTTCGATTCTGATTTGAAAACTGTTTGACCCGGCATTTCTTACCCGAGTAGAAACTGAATACGCTGCATTGGAACCGGTTTGTTCTTCATATAACGCTGTGACCACCGGAGACGTATACGTATTTGCCGTACTAACTGTTGCCCACGTTTCATCGGTAGTCACTTCCCCAACTTCCATAGTAATCGTTTCAATCTCTGCAGTAATATCTATATTGTCCAATAAAACATCGTATGTCCCATCTGATGACAAGAACGCCTTAAACATAATAATCCCGGTAGAAGTATCAAAAGAGGTAATCTGACTATTTACTTGGGAAGCGGTATTATAATCAGTTGCACCAACCACTGTAACCCATGCCGAGCCATTCCAGTACTGCCACGTCGTTCCCCCGTCTGAGGATAACTGATAATAGATTTCACCGCCATTTTTTGTGGCCGTTTCAGTGAATGAAGTCCACGTCACCACTTTATTGTCGGGGTCCCATGAGCCAGTTGGGTTAATCGGTGGATTATCAGATGGATACGTTGGCACTGTTGTTTTGGTCCAATCAAGCTGAACATTATCATATCCGCCAAGTAAATACCGATAAGGATTTCCTCCCGCATTTCTATTATCAAGCCACAAAGCAACCTTTAAGTAATACGTACCAGCTGTAGTCACATTCCCACTATCGGTGAAAGTGTTACCCGTTACCCATGTTTGTACCGGATCACCGGCAACAAATTCATGTGACCATACTGCGTTACCGGGACTTGCGGGAGCACCGGGTGAACTATCGACAAAAGCATAGAAATATCCATGATCATTTGCTTGCAATGTACGAGTCCATGGTTGGTAATCCAAGGTAACCGATACATCAGGATCGTCAACTGTGGTTGTAAATGCCTGCTGCCAGTATCCTCCCAGTTCAGCATTATTTCTTCCCCGCAAATAACTGTAGACCCACCACGTGGGATTCCCATAGGTTGGGTACCTATTGTTGAACACATAATCACTTCCCCCTTGATCCCACGTACCGCTTGTCCAAGGTGCTCCAGTATCAAACCCGGGGTCTGTAGTTGAACCACTTACTGTTCCTCCCGATCCAACCAAACTCGCCTGACCTCCAGTCACTTCTATTTTTAGCGGATCAAATGTATACTCACCGCTCGTGCTAAAATCCCAGCTATTTGAGTCGGTTGTTCCTCCACTTCCCGACAGGATAAGAGTATCACTATTTGCTACCGTATTTGAGAATGTTCCATCATTAAAATCAGCATCGGTAGTTTCTGTCCATAGCCCCCTGTTCCAATTGGTAAGATTATACACCGAGACCGTTTGCTTTGGTCTCCCCGGTGCAAAATCCCAATCGGTAGTTACGGTAATTTCTTTCGTTTCTAGATCGTTTGTGCCCGGGTTAATGTCACCACCGCCATCACGCGTAACTGAGTCTACATCAATGGTTCGAGTATATTTTCCATCTGTATTACTCGTACCTGAGAAATCCCACACACCTGAACCGTTATCAAGACCATGCGTTGCGCCATCATCCATATACGCAAGTTTATTCCACGCCTCTTCACCAATACTCCGTACTGCTTCTGACCCTTCTTGCATATAAGACGTAGCTTGAGTCAACTCGCCTCCCTGTCTTTCGGAAAGCAATGATCCCAAAACAAGCACTGTAATACCACCAGCAAGCGTAACAAAAATACCAACTGCGAGTACTATCTCTACAAGAGTTTGCCCTTTTTGTTTTTTTTCCATATACATCAGTTAAAAACTCTGGTGCTCGATTAATTTTTCTCTATAGTCCCCGCAGAATTAATGGTGACCTGCTTAGTATCACCACTCGTATTAGTAATGGTTATCGTTCCGGTGTCAGCAGTTGTTCCATGCAATTTTTCAAAATTGACTTCATTGCCTACAAAAGACTGAGAAATAGTAATCGCATTAGGGTACGTATACTTTATATTTTCAGAAGGGTTTACACCAAATGCGTCACCTCTAAAAATATAAAATGCGTTATTTGGATCATCAAAATATACTCCATACCGAGAATCTTCCTGAGAAGCTGCGGCTTTCTGCTGGGCGTATCGCAGTGCGCTGACAACATCATCCGTTGTTGCATCAATCTGCGTACGGTTAATGAATGTGCCAAGTACGGGAATCGCCATAGCAGCCATTATGGCTATAATGGCTATTACGAGCAACAACTCCATCAGAGTAAATCCACATTGTGTCTTTCTTTGCATATAAGTATCACTACCCGGCTATTGTAGCAGTCAATTGATAAATTGGTGTAATAATGGCAAGCGCGACAAATCCAACGGCAATTCCAACAATAACCAGAAGTATTGGCTCAAGAGTTGTTGACAAATTTTGAGATGCCTTGTCGACTTCATTCTCATAAAAATCTGCCAAGTAGAGTAGCACTTCATCAAGCCTACCCGAGCGTTCACCAACCGCAATCATACGAGAGGCTATTTTTGGAAAAATATGCTCAGCACCTTCCATTGATGTATGAATCTCCGTTCCTGTTTGCACTTCCTCACTAATGGCGTGTATCTTTCTTTTGTACGACTCGTTAGGAATACTCCTTGAGACAATGTCTAAACTCTCAACAATAGGAAGACCACTTTGAAGCAGTGTTCCTAAGTTTCGTGTTGTGCGTGCTAAGTTCAAGTTACGCGCGATTTTACCAATCACGGGAATTCGGAGTAATAGCGCATGCCAGATTGGTCTAATTGGTTTTGTTTTAACAATTAAAATCAAGAAAACGACTAGAAGAATTCCTCCGCCAATAATATAAATACCCCATTTTGACATCACATCAACAATCCATAAAAGCACCTGTGTTGAAAAAGGGATTTCCCCCTGAAAAACGTTAAAAAGCGAAGTAAGTTTTGGAAGAACAAAGATAGAAATGCCGGCACCAACAAGCACCAAAGTAATCAACACAATCACCGGATACATCATAGCCTGAGTAATTTTTGACTTGAGGGTTCTCTCTTTTTCAAGCTGGTTTGTAAGTTGGTTTAAACTCTCAACAAGCGTACCACTCTTCTCTCCAACACGTACAATACTAACAAAGAGCGTTGAGAAGAGCCGCGGATGTCTTCTTAGTCCTTCAGAAAAAGCAGTTCCCGCCGTAACACGATCATTAATATCTTCAAGCGCTTTTTTAAACGACCCATTTGCTTGGTCAACAGAAACGTTAAGCGCTTCGTTGATAGTAAGTCCTGCCTTAAGCATAAGTGCAAGATTTTTAGTAAACAAAACCTTGTCAGTAATCCGTACATACTCGAGAGATATGTTTTTTCTCTTCTTTGAGTCTGCCATGTTTTTTAGTCTTTATTTAACAAACAAGGAACACCTATTCTCGAATCACTCGTATCACCTCTTCAATGGTTGTTACGCCTTCAATAATCTTCGTAATACCATCCTCAATCATGGTTGTCATTCCTTTTTTTATCGCTTCTTTTTCTATTTCATTGGCATTTGCACGTTTCATGATGAAGGGTTTTAAATCATCATCAACATCAAGTACTTCAAAAATACCCACGCGTCCAATGTACCCGGTATTGTTACATGCGGAACACCCGGCACCTTTATAGGCTACTATTTTCTTTCCGCCCAAGTAGGATTTAAATTGATTCTTAACCCGAGTTGAAAGCTGCTTTCTAAATTGCTCCTTTTCAACTGCAGAAAGTTCTACGCTTGCTCTACACCGCTGACAAATCTTTCTCACCAGCCTCTGGGCGATAATCACATTCACTGTAGATGCAATAAGAAACGGCTCAATATCCATGTCTAATAGACGAGGAAATGCCGTTGAAGCATCGTTTGTATGTATGGTTGAGAGAACAAGATGTCCGGTCATAGCAGAGTTAACGGCAATTCCTGCAGTCTCTTGATCCCGGATCTCCCCTACCATGATGATATCCGGGTCTTGTCTTACAATTGATTTAAGTCCTTTGGCAAACGTAAGATCAGTATTGGGATTTACTTGAATTTGATTTACATCTTCGAGATCATACTCTACCGGATCTTCAATCGTCGCAATATTGACTTCCGGCCTATTTAACACCTTTAAGATGGAATAGAGTGTTGTTGTCTTACCGCACCCCGTTGGGCCGGAAGCTAAAATCATACCCCAAGGTTTTTTTATCGCTTGCCTAATCTTTTCAAAATCAGACTCTTGCATACCAAGAGACTCAAGCGCATACGTACGTGTCCGCTCAGCCAGTAATCGCATCACTACCTTTTCACCCGTAGTAATAGGAACAATAGATACACGTATATCAATCTCATCATCGTTTATTTGTCTTACTATTTTTCCGTCTTGCGGCGAAAAATGTTCATCCGTTCGTAAATTAGCCAAAATCTTTATCCGCGTCACCACCGATTCATGAATTTCACTCGGTAAATCAAGAACATGTACCATCATGCCATCAATCCTAAATCTGACTATTGTTTTTTCTTTACGTGGCTCAATATGCACATCAGATGCTTGATTCTTGTATGCATACTCAAAAAGAACATCTACTATTTTCACAATGGGAGCTTCTTCCGCATCTGCGCCTTCCGCCTCTGCAATGCTTAGTTTTAGCAGTTCGTCATACTGTTCCTTAAGTTCTTTTCTATACACATCTAGAGCAAATTCTATATCTCTCGTTGTCGCATAATAAGAAACAACCGGCTCTCCTGTTTTCTTCTCAATCATACTAATAAGATCAAGCCTTGAAGGATCATCCATGGCGACTTTTAGGCCCTTCTTTCCCTTCCCAAAAACAATAACGTGTTGTGTCTTAGCAACAAGCTCCGGCAATATGTCTGAATAATCCTTGTCGACACCCTCTCTCTTAAGATCAGCAAATTTGAACCCAAACTCTATTGCAATAAGCTGTCCAAGCTGATTGTCAGTAATACATCCTCCATTAATCAACGCTTTATAAAGCGACGTTTTTTCATTCTTTGCACGCTCTTTTGCGTTCTCAAAGTCTTTGACATCAACGTGTCCTGGCTTTACCAATATTTCTTCAAGTTTTTTGTCTGGAATATTCATTTTTGCTTTTTACTTAATCAGTATTATTTTTTCTTTGGTGGGAGCTGTTTTTCCATACGAGCAATTACTTCAGAGATAGTGAAATCTGACTTAATGAGATAATCAACCGCACCAAGATCCATTGCCTTTTCTACGTCACTGTCTTGTCCCAAGTTTGACGCGACAATAACGGGAATCTTCTTGAGCTTCTTGCTCGCTTGCATTTCTTCCAGTACCTCAAAACCACTCTTAAAAGGCATGACTAAATCAAGAAGGACAAGATCTGGAAGTGGCCCTTTTTTAAACTTCATCATTGCCTCATTTCCATCATGAGCCACCAGTACTGTGTATCCTTCTCGACTCAATTTGTCATCTAACACCTTTAAGAGAAATTTGTCGTCCTCTACAACCAAAATTGTTCTTTTCTTTTCTGACATTATTAGGATATAAGCGACCTTGTGCTTTTATTTTACACTTATTTTGGGAAAATGTCAATGTAGATTAATAATGACATTTTTGCTTTTTCTCCCTCAATATTAGATAGTATAGACTATTTTCTGAAATAGAAAAAGATGCATCTAGCCAAGGCAAATGCATCTTTTATGTTTCCTACGGAAACAGTCTTAATTCTTTTGAGCTATTACAATTGCATCCATGCCTTTCCTATACACATATTTAACTTCTGTAAAACCACAAGATTCTAACAGTTCCCTTTGCTCTGATTCTGTAATTCGCGTCAGTTCATCCTCCAAATAGTGTTTTGTCCACTCTATAGTTAAATCCGGTCTGTCAATATGAGGTTCTCTAAAAACCTGAAGTCTGGCAATCTGCTCATCTAAATCACGTTTATGACTGGCACAATCATCTCGCGCATATTTGTCACCATTGATGAAAAAAGCTCCTTCCCTTAACACTCTTGCCACTTCTTCAAAAAAAGTTTTGCGATACAAAGGAGTAAAATTATGGATAGCATACGCTGAAACCAGCGCGTCAATTGAGTTTTCTGGAAGTGTTTTTAGATATTCTAGTGCATCTGCACATAGGACTTCAAGACTCCCTTCCCCTTCACTATTGTCAGATAAGTTTCGCCGCGTCTGAGAAATCATTTGCTCTTCATTATCAACCGCTACCACACGTACACTAGAAATCTGCAAAATTCGTCTTGTAGTATATCCAGTTCCACAACCTACCTCTACAACAACGACTGGTTTGCCTGCGTGCACATTTTGACAATAATTTTTGAGTATTGCTGCTACACTATCTTGAAATTCTTCGTGATGCGGGACCGCCAGCATAAAAAGTGCATAGTCCTCGCCAATCTTTCCGGAAAACCGAGTAGCATGGTTCATCTTTTACTTCTCCTTCATATGAGAGTAAGTTCATTTCACTTAAAGCAAGAATTCAAAAAAATAGTCTCTCTCTTGCTTACTAAAAAAACAAGAAAAGCGCTGAGCGAACCATATGCCCAAAAGCATCACTCTCACCCTCAAATTGTAACAAGTACTCTAGAGATAGAGTTACATTTTTCCCAAAGAGAAATCGTACATGAATGCCAGGTCTATAATATACTAAGTCAAGCTGTTCGTACTGTAGACCCACTCCCAGCCATTCGAGTATTGTTATAGTCAAAGTATGTTCTGTGTAAAGAGAAAACAATTGTTCTCGAAAATACATGTCTAGAAGACCAAAGTAGATAATTCTTTTGGTTGGTTGCCAAAATAGTCTAAGCGAGAATAAAAGAGTAGCGTGCCCGTCATTAGAAACTCCTAAAGCTCCCCCGGTCATTAAATCGAGTCCAAGAGAAAATTTCGAAAAACTCAGACTTATCCCAAGGTATAAAGCACCAAGATAAAACGAATCACGAGGTGCAGCAAGAAAAACTCCTACGGACTTAAAACCGATGCTACAATTTTTAGTTTTATGAAGTGCAACTTTACCACCTACTACCAACTTTACCTGCTCAGATTTCCAACTAATCCCTGCAAAAGAAATACACGGCATCAAAAAAAGCACTGAAAAAAAGAAAACTCTTTTCATTCTTTCCTCCCAATAGTTTTAAACGTCCAGTTCAACCAAGATTGATTGAACACACAAGATTAGCACTGTTTTGATAATTTGTCAATACTTTTTCAACATTCTCTATTTTTATACAACTTTCTATTTATTTTAGGCCTAGAAATAGTGTTGACTATTTATCAACAACATAGTACAATTAAGCTATTAATCTACTAAAAAAGACTATGCTCCAACAACTACTTCAAAAACTCGATTTTGATTCTAAAGAAACTGATGTCTATCTCACTATTTTGGAGCAAGGAAAAGTCTCTGCAACAGAGATCGCACAAATAACTAAAATCAACAGAACAACCGTCTATAGTGTCACAAAGGAATTGCTGAGTAAAGGAGTGATAACAGAAGATCTGGGTGGAAAAACACGCTACTACCTCGCAAACCCGCCATCAGACCTTTACATTCTCTCAGAGAAGGAAGAAAAAATGGTGCAAAAAAAGAAAAAAACTATTTCAAAAGCGATAACTGAGCTTGAGCGACTTGCAAAAGACACGCGTTACTCAATTCCAAAAATCAACTTTATTGATGAGTCAGAAATAGAAAAATATCTCTATAAAAATAGTGCAAAATGGAATGAAAGTATTATGAAAGATGACACGACGTGGTGGGGTTTTCAGGATCACACATTTGTTGACTATTTTGAGAACTGGATCGATTGGTACTGGAAAGAATCTGTGCCAAAAGACTTACAGCTTAAACTGCTCAGCAATGAACCCAAGACCGAAACAAGAATGGAAAAAAAGAAATATCGCAGAAGAGACATTAGGTTTTGGAAAGAAAGTAAAAAATTTACCGCAACAACATGGGTCAATGGTGACTATATCATTATGATTATCACTAAACAGCATCCGCACTACCTCATTGAGATTCACGACACGATCATGGCACACAATATGCGGGAACTGTTTAAAGGAATTTGGAAACAATTGAAATAATCCTAGAAAAAAACTGAAATTCCTATATAGTAAGAGGGTGAAACGTATTTCAAACACCTATTATTAAAAGCAGCATATGAAAAAGGGATTCTATATTGCCGCAGTTGCGTTACTTGTGGTTACCGGATGCTCAAGCACGGCAGAAAACATTGAGACATCCACACAGACCTCAGCCAAAACAACAAACACTAAAACGTTACCTACAAATGAGCTAAGTACAAACACCATGCCTAAACAAGACATCATTGATCAGTCAGCATTTGAAGATCTTGTCTCTTCATATTCAAAAGCAATCTTAAAAACCAGTGAAGGTGACATCACAGTGACCTTTTATGGCGATAAGTCCCCAAAAACGGTCAACAATTTTCTTAACTTGGCAAAAATGGGTTTTTATGACGGCACAAAATTTCATCGTGTCATAAGCGACTTCATGATCCAAGGAGGTGACCCATTAAGCAAAGAAGAAAACACGATGCTGCATGGAACTGGTGGTCCTGGATACTCCTTTGATGACGAGTTCAATGAAGAAACGCTTGTTAAAGGCGGTCTTGCTATGGCAAATTCCGGACCTGACACCAACGGCTCACAATTCTTTATTGTCACTAAAGAGTCAACGCCGTGGCTTGACGGTAAACACACCAATTTTGGTGAAGTAACCGGCGGTATGGACGTAGTAGAGTCTATGGAAACAGTAAAAACCGATAGTGTTGACCACCCGATAGAAGACATCACTATTGAAGAAATTGTACTAGAAAAATAACGTATGGCTCGCTTTCTTGTCACAGCAAGCATCATCGCACTACTCATCTTTTCTGGGTGCTCTGCGACCCAGACGGATGTTTCGTCTACCAAAAAAACAAATGGGAGCACTAATTCTTTGATCTCTTCTGCAAAAGAAGGGACTCAGACAGAGTCACTTGGAGGAGGCATTGAAAAAATCGTTCATTATTTTGACTCAGAGAGTACCGCAAAAATTATTCTCTACAAAATACCAAAAGAGGGGTATTCCTGGAAGATCCAAAACAGTACTGAAGAACTTTTCTTAAGCTCATGGTATGAAAAGCTCGACAAAAAACCACTTATCATCATAAATGGAGTCTATTTTGACGAGAATAATAATCCAACGGGACTCCTTATTGAAAATGGCAAAAAAGTATCAAAAACTGAGTACGATACAAAAAAATCGGGCTTTGTTTCACTGAGTCCTGTTTTTGACATTGTAGACACCAGCACAAAACCGCTAAACACCAGCGGCGTACAGTATGGCATGCAAAGCTATCCTTTTTTGTTAACACACGGGAAAGAGGCAATACTAGAAGATAGCGGCCGCAGCGCACAACGAACATTTATTGGTACAGACACAAGCGGTAATAGATACGTGGGCGTGCTCTTCGAAAAGTCACTCTCCCTTTTTGAACTCATGAAAAAACTACAAGAGATTGCTATTGAGTGGGATATGGTTATCAATGTAGACGGCGGAACATCCACGGGCCTCTACGCCAATATGGATGGTCATAGTGAATATCTCCCCTCTTTGGTGCCGGTGCCCAATGTTATAACAATAGAAAAAAAATAAGCGCGAACCTATGTGGCTCGCGCAAAATAAATCAGATTCTTGCTTCTTTTACAAGCAAGAAAGTGTATTTGAGAAAAATCGCAAAATGCTCCAAGAAATAATGGGCGGATAAAAACTTTTAACGCCAATAAACCACCGATTCTGGTCACAATTATTGCGTGTACCGTGCCAGCAAACGAGACGAGCATGAGGATACTCTCCAGCAAGTAATACTTCATGAACTCTCTTGTGAAGCTCTGAGGTAATAGGAATTTTAAGCACTGCATTTCCATCCACAAATACAACAATATGTGTGCCAAAGTCTTCAGCAATACGTTCGCACACAATTCTTTTTTTAGAGTCTTGACAAGAACATTCTTCACGAAGAAAAACTTCTTCCACAACACCTTCTGGCAATGGCTCTAATAATTGTTCTACTAAACTTTTTCTTTTCGACATGTATCCTCCTACAAAAAAATCCGCCTTAACTGTAGCGAATTGGTGGTAAAAGTCAAGATACAAAAACGCACAAATACGCAGTTTTTCTTATGTAGTAATTCTAATTCAATCAAACGTTACCCTATTCCTCGTTTCCATCCTTAAGCAGTAATCCGGTAATTGCCGTGATGATCCAGACAATAAGTCCACCCCAGATAGCTGCGGCAAAGGACTCAACATGTACCCCAAATGAGACAACGCTCGCAAGCCAAAACGTAAACGCGTTAACCACGAGTGTAAAAAGACCCAAAGTCAGAATGTTCACCGGCAGTGTAAGGAGTAATATAAGAGGCCTTAACAGCGCATTAACAATGCCCAAAATCAAAGCAAAAAGCAATGCAGCAATAAAACTTGAAACCTCAAGGCCGGGAATGATGTATGCTACAAATAAGATACCTGCGGCATTAAGTAATAGCCTAAGGATAAATCTCATATTTTTTTGTTAGTCCCGCAAACGCGAGATTAGTTTTTTTCACATTCTGCACTGTTCCAGGTAAGCTGCAACTCGTACTCTTTAGTAAAAGGAATATTTTCTGCGACAGATATAAAGGTGTGAATATCTGGCATGACATACTGATTATCAGTCTCACCACCTATATGTACCTCAGGCTTAAGATCATCAAACGTCTCTTCATTCTCAACTAGTACTCTCAGTGACTTCACTCCCCCTGTTCTTGGGAACGGAATCACTGACCACATAAAACTATTCTGGCCATTTGCACAAGAAATGCCATCAAGCAGTGTATAACCGATCACCCATTCACGGGTTTTGCTTGGAGAGCTTTCTAAATCAAGTTCAATAACAATCTCAAACACATCCCCTCGCTTCTCTACTACATAGTCTACGTCATCAAGCAATTCATTGTCAGAATCACGCACTACAATATCTGTTATTGTTCCTCCATTATACGTACGCGGAAGTTCACGGACGTACGTATCAAAGTCACCCCTGAAAGTTACTTTTTGACGCTCGGAGAAATGAACTGTCTGGTCCTGGATAATAGCTACAACATCAAATGTTTCAAAGTACCACTCTTTCTTTTCTCTCTCTGTTTCTGTTTCTGGACTCAAAAGAGTACATCCCGCAAAAAATACTGCGGTGATAAATAGGAACACGGAGAATAGAGCTCGTGTTTTCATACGTACCTATGAAATGTCGCCCCCGGGAACTTTTGGACTTGTGATACCCCCTTGAGGAGCTTCTGGTTTTGGAGGCTCTTTTTTATCTCCTTGAGGCCCTACACCGCCAGTTGTTTTTCCCATTTTCTTACGCCTCTTCATGATAACCATAATGGCAATAACCAGAACAACAATAAAGATAAGCACGGGTATGCCAACAATAAGTGCTACTAAAAACCACGTTTGAGCAAACAATGGAGATGTTTCAGTCCCTTGAACATTAATAAGATCTTGCTCTGATGAATCAATAACTGGTTGAACTGTCCCAACGACCTCGTCTGTTTTTGCTTCTCCAGCGATATCAACATCAAGCGCATATTTCCCTTCTCCAGAAAGCACCCCAAGTGCATACATATCAGTCACAGGAACCTCATAGGTTAGCGTAACGGGCTTGCCGGGTGTCTCCACTCGCTTGGCAAGTACCACTGCTCGCTTGGAATCGTACAGCTCTAATGCAAAGTCTCCGTCATTCTCTGTGGGGGTAAGCGTAACGATTGCTGTTTGACCCTCGCTTAGATCTAGAGCATAATAATCAAGTGTATCATTCCCCGATAAATACCCAACGTACCCTCCTGTTTTGAGTGCTTCTAACTTTTCTCGCAGGCTATTTGGTGCATCGCCCTTTCCTAAGGCGTCATCGTACTCTTCAAGAAGCTCTACACTAAAGTGCATATCTTTATGCACGGGAAGCCAGTATCCCACACTAATGTAAAAGACATGTGTTTCATCGTCTGCAGAGACTTCCCATACTTCACCTGACTCTGTCGCATTTTTCTTTTGTTGAACACCAACATCAAACAGTTTTGCTTCTTCATCATCAAATACAGATACTCCCGCGGAAGGCGCGTCGTTTGTCTCTTTTGCTTCATTGTCTTGAAACTGTACATCCTTGTCACCGGTCGTTACAGAAATCTTTACTCCTTGCCCGGGAGTCAGCACCAGTTTCCAATACTCGTAGGTATTTGCGGGAAGATTTTTATCAAGGGTTAGGTCTGTATCAAAGTAATCTTTGGAAAATACCTTTGCATCATCAAATGAATCACCACCAGCAACCGTTACCAGCTCGCCACTTGTAGTGCCTTTTGTCTGCTGTGTTCCTGAAGCTTCAATGAGTACATTTGCAATATCAGTACTATCTTTGGCAGGAGTGTAGGTACCATTCCCCGCAAGTGCTAGTGCCTCTAGCGCCGCCTCACCTTTTGTGTCAACATCCAAACCGACGGTATCAATAGTCGCTTCTTCGTTTTCCGAAATAATTTTCTTTGCCTCTGCTACAGGGTCTCCGGCACAATTATCCGCGCCATCGCTAATAACCACAATCGCATGGTCACTACCCACTTCAAAGCTCTTTCCAATTTGCTCAAGCGTGTAAGCAATTGGCGCATTCCCGAGTGGTTCTACGCCTGATAGTGCTTCCTCAACCCTTTTTTCATACACCGTGCTTGCGCTTGGAAGTACGTTGACATATTCTTTAGCATCCTTGCAACTTTTATCTTGATCCTGACTTGAGTACTGACTGCCATACACCCACACCGACAAAGATTCTAAAGAGCCCATTGAAGCTGTTGACTCATTAATCGCCTTTTTGACCACATCCATCTTAGTTACCCCATCGACACGTTCATTCATACTTCCGGAAGCATCAACAACAATCGCCACACTTTTCTTTGTGGTTAATGCATCAGCACTTTTTGTTACTTCAGTTTCATTTTTGTCATCCGATTCATCTGACGTGTTGGTGTTTGTATTGGTAGGAGTAGTGTCAGTGGTATTGAGCGATTCAGAAAGGCTCATGGCAGAGCTAGTAAATGAGCTAACAGTCAAAAAAATCGATATGACTGAAATCGAAATAACCGTGCGTAGTAATCGTGTCATTTTGTTTGATTTAGATGCTTTGATGATGTAAGTAGTATAGCAACTGTAGCATAAATAGCACAATAATAAAACACAAAAAAATACAGTGTACGTGGTGCACCTGTACCGCTTTCACTATTTGTTGAAAGCAAAAATATTTTAATTCATTTAATTCGTATAGCTCCACCTTGAGAACGCTCAATCCACTCAATAGAACCAGAAAATAAGCATGATCTGGGGATTTTGTAGGGCCAAGAGTTGTTAGTGCCTCTGGGGTACACATATGTGTGTCCTTGAGGAATTGTAGCTATTGTT